>CAZABL010000137.1:0-2901 GCA_964483365.1 uncultured bacterium | reverse complement strand
CCGCGCGTGTAGTCGCCGAACTTCGCGGTGTTGCTGATCGCGTCGCGCATCCCCTCGATCCCGCGCTCGTACATGAGATCGACGATCAGCTTCATCTCGTGGAGGCACTCGAAGTACGCCATCTCGGGCGCGTACCCGGCGTCGACGAGCGTCTCGAAGCCGGCGGTGACCAGCGCGCTCATCCCACCGCACAGCACGGCCTGCTCGCCGAAGAGATCCGTCTCGGTCTCCTCACGGAAGCTCGTCTCGAGAATTCCCGCGCGGCCGCCGCCGATCGCCGCTGCATAGGCGAGCGCCGTCGCTTTCGCCTTCCCGCTCGCGTCCTGATGGATCGCGATCAAGCACGGCACGCCGCGTCCGGCTTCGTATTCGCTGCGCACGAGCCGCCCCGGTCCCTTGGGAGCGATCATGATGACGTCGACGTCCGCCGGCGGCACGATCGTGCCGAAGTGGATGCCGAAGCCGTGTGCGAACGCGAGCGTCGCGCCGGCGCGCAGATGCTCGACGACGTCGCGCAGGTAGACCGCGGGCTGCTCTTCGTCGGGGATGAGCATCATCACGACGTCGGCTTGCGCAACTGCGTCGGAGATCGACGCGACCGGAACGCCGTCGCGTCGCGCTTCATCGCGCTTCGCCGAGGCAGGGCGGAGACCAACGACAACGGTGTGGCGCGAATCGTGGAGGTTGAGCGCGTGGGCGCGCCCTTGGCTGCCATAGCCGATGATGGCGATGGTCTTTCCGTCGAGTGCGCCGCGATCGGCGTCGCGGTCGTAATAGGCTTGCATCGGTCCTCCGGAGATGCGAAGAGCCCCCGCCGTTACCGGCGAGGGCTCTTCGTCATGTGATCGACTCTCGGTCGTCTATGCGAAAGCGTCTCGCCGGTCCAGTGGAACCGCAAGAATAAGGCTAACGACAAGGACGATGAGTCGGGCGAACATTTGGTCTGTATGGAGTACCACGGGCCTCATGCGTGTGTCAAGTGTTACAAGCGCACACGATAGCCGAGCACGGGCGCGATGCCGACATTGCGATCGGCGAGCTGTCCCGGATCGTCGACGTACCGCGATATATAGTGCAAATAGCGCACGCCGTAGACGAGCTCGCCCCTACCGAATGGATGGGAGGCACGCACCGCGATGTCGAGCTGCGACGCGTTCTCAGGATCGGCAAAAGTCGGATTGAACGCCGTCCCCGTCGGAATGAACGTGTACTGCACGCCGTGCATCGCCGGATTGTAGGCGACGCTCGCCTCGATCCGCGTCCCCGACGTGCCGACATGCCACTCGCGGCCCACCTCGTAGCGCGCGCCGGTGACCCGCGAGTACTGCTCTTCGGAGCCGACGATCGGAAAGATCTGGTTGATCGTGAAGCGCTGGTAGATCGCGTTGTTGACGCTTGCATAGGTGGTGTGCTGGTTGTAGAGCGTCTGACCGATGCCCACGAACCAACCGCCCGCGAAGCTGCGCCGATACGTTGCGTTCACGATCGACAGCCGCGTCGTTTGCAGCCCGATGAGCCCGCCTCCCTGGTACGAAAACGCGACCGGCGGCAGCCCCTCGAGCCGAATCGAATCGTCGCGGTGCCGCACGGTGATCTCGCCGAGCGGGAGCGGCACGAAGTTCAGCTTCGCGGTCGTCCCGCCGTTGATCTGATGCGACCCGTCGAGAAAGTTGAGCGTGATGCCGGCGGTCGTCACGATTGGATCGGCGAGCGCTGGGAGGGTCGCGCACAGAAAAAGCGCCGCCATCGCGGCGGCGCTGTGTCGGAGGTTCACCCGGGCTCCTTTGCGAGGATGCCGTCACGGTAGTCTGCCCAGCGACCGGTCTCGATCGCGCAGCGCGCCTCGCGGACCAGTCCGGCGAGCGCCGCGACGTTGTGGTAGGAGAGAAGACGGCCGCCCAGCGTCTCGCCGGCACGGAACAGGTGACACAAATAGGCCTTCGTGTACGTCTCGCACACACGACAATCGCAATCGGGATCGAGCGGCGTGAAGTCGCGCACATGCGCGGCGCGACGGACGTTGTACTCGACGCCGCGCCGCGTGAGCACGCGCCCATGACGCCCGCTGCGCGTCGGGTACACGCAGTCGAACAAATCGATCCCGCGGTCGATCCCGCTGATCAGATCGCGCACCGTGCCGACCCCCATGAGATAGCGCGGCTTGTCGACCGGCAGCAGGGCGGCGGTGAAGCGCGCGACGCGGTCCATCTCCTCGCGCGTCTCGCCGACGGAGAGTCCGCCGATCGCGTAGCCGGGAAGGTCGAGCGCGACGAGCTCCGCCGCGCTGCGCGCGCGCAGCGTTTCGTCGAGGCCGCCTTGGACGATCCCGAACAGCAGCGTGGGGCCGTGCCGCCACGCCTTGACGCAGCGCTCGGCCCAGCGCGTCGTCCGTTCGACCGCCCGCTCGAGTTCGGCGTACGGCGACGGCAGCTTGACGCACTGGTCGAACGCCATCGCGATGTCGACCCCGAGGTCTTCCTGAAACGCGACCACATCTTCCGGCGTGAACCGATGCGTACTGCCGTCGAGATGCGAGCGGAACGTCACGCCCTCATCGTCGATGCTCCTTTGCGATTCGAGGCTGAACACTTGATAGCCGCCGGAGTCGGTGAGGATCGGCCCGTCCCATGCCATAAAGCGATGCAGCCCACCGGCGGCGACGAGCGTCTCACGCCCCGGCCGCAGCCACAGGTGGTACGTATTGGCGAGCACGATCCGCGCGCCGATCTCGTGCAAGTCCTGCGGCTCGAGCAGCTTCACGTCCGCGAGCGTCCCAACCGGCATGAAACACGGCGTCTCGACCACACCGTGCGCCGTCTCCAACCTCCCGCGCCGCGCACCACCGTCGGTCGCGCGCAGCGTAAACGCGCCGTTCGTCACCCTGACGTCATCCTGACCGGC
>CAZABL010000136.1:0-3119 GCA_964483365.1 uncultured bacterium | reverse complement strand
GAGGCGAATCCGGATCCGTCGCTTCCCGCTCGGCTGGTGGGCTATCGCGCCGCGGGCGTCAACCGGCTCTCGATCGGTGTGCAGTCGTTCGACGCGCGCGAGCTGCGCACGCTTGGGCGAAGGCACAGCGCGCAAGACGTGCACGACACGGTCGCGGCTGCGCGTGCCGCCGGTTTCGACAACGTCTCGCTCGATCTGATCTTCGGCGTTCCGGGCCAGACCGAAGTAAGCTGGAACGCTTCGCTCGACGCCGCGCTCGCATTAGACGTCGAGCACCTTTCGTGCTACGGGCTGACGATCGAAGAGGGGACGCCGTACGCGACGTGGTTCGCGCGCGATCCGTCGGTCTTTGCCGACGACACGCAGGAGGCGCGCTTCTACGAGATTGCAATCGAACGGCTGCGCGCGGCCGGCTACGAGCACTACGAGATCTCGAACTGGGCCAGACCCAGTCGGCGTTCCCAGCACAATCGGCTGTACTGGGACAATGCACCGTATCTCGGCTTGGGGGTGGGGGCAGCGTCGTATCGGGACGGGGTGCGCTCGACCCACACCCGTGACCTGGAAGCGTACTGCGAGGCTGTCCTGGCCGGCAGCCCCATCCCTGGGGAGAGCGAGCAGCTCGAGGGCGCCGCGCGCGCCGGCGAGGCGATCATGCTCGCGCTGCGGACGGCCGAAGGAGTCGACCTCGACGCCTTCCGCGAACGCTATGCCGTCGATGTCCTGGAACGATACCGCGGCGTGGTCGGCGATTTGGTGGCGGCGGGTTTGCTCGTCGTCGAGCCGGCGCACGTCCGTCTTACCGAGCGCGGCCGTTTCGTAGCGAACGATGTCTGCGCAGCGTTCCTCGCCGACTGACCCCGGGAGCGGCGTCTCCACGGCGGTCTTGCGCCTGATCTTCGCCGCGATCTTCGCGACGACGGGCTTCCTGCTGGGCCGCGAAGCGTATCTGCACGCGTTCGCGCTGCACATCGCGAGCCAAGCCGGTCAGCTTGCGCTCCTGATCGTCTCGCCGGTCATCGGCGCCGTGGTCGGCGTCCTGGTTGTCCCGGCCGCACAAGCGCTCTTCGAGAACGAGCTGTCGCAGGTCGAGCGCGCGATCGACCGGCTTGCTCCCGGCGAGCTCGTCGGCGGTGCGGTCGGCCTGGTGACGGGGTTGGTCGTCGCGTTTCTGGTGAAGAGCGTGCTGTTCGAGTTCGTCGCGTTCGCGGGACGGACCGGCGGCTACATCGCGATCGCGCTCTACCTCGTGCTCAGCGTGTTCACGGCGTTCTTGGGCGCGCGCGTCGGCGCCAAGCAACGTGTCGCACTCGGATGGTTCTCGACGCCGGCCGTTGCGGGCGGCGGCGAGCCGAAGGTGCTCGACACGTCGGTCATCATCGACGGACGGATCCTCGACATCGTGCGCAGCGGGTTCCTCGACGGTCCGCTGCTCTTGCCGCGCTTCGTGCTGCGCGAGCTCCATCTGATCGCCGATTCCGCGGAGCCGATGAAACGCGCGCGCGGACGCCGTGGGCTCGACCTGCTCACGCAGTTGCAGAAGCAGACGACGCTCGAGATCGTCGAGCGCGATCCCGAAGACGTGCGTGAAGTCGACGCCAAGCTGGTGCGTCTCGCGCAGGAACGCGGCGCGAAGCTCGTCACCAACGATTACAATCTCAATCGCGTCGCGAACGTCGAGGGCGTCGCCGTCCTCAACATCAACGAACTGGCCAACGCACTCAAACCGGTGCTCCTCCCCGGCGACGACCTGCGCGTCGTCGTGATCCGTGAAGGACGCGAAGCACACCAGGGCGTTGGCTACCTCGAGGACGGCACGATGATCGTCATCGAGAACGGCCGCCGCCTCATCGGCGAAACCGTCGACGTAGCGGTAACGAGCGCCCTCCAGACGAACGCCGGCCGCATGATCTTCGCCCGCCCAAAAACACGAGCGTAGCTGGAGCGAATCTGGTGATGGACCGAGCGCCGTACAATCGCGCCCTCCTGGCAATGTCGTTGCGAGGTCGACCGTGGGTGCCCCACGCCATAGGCGTGGGGGGCATGGCTCCAGCTCCGCTGGAGCCACAGAGCGAAGCTCTGGTGCGCTTTGCGCATGGGTGCTGCGCACCCGAGCCCGGGGCGGAGCGCCTTTAAAATGATCTGGGGTGCCGTGATTGTCGCTGCCGGCCGGGGAACTCGGTTCGGACGGCCTAAGCAGCTCGTGCCGTTGGCCGGGAAGCCGATGGTGGCGTGGTCGATCGACACGTTCGCCGGGATGGCCGAGGTGTCGGAGCTTGTCGTCGTGACGGAGCCGGAACTCGTCGAGCGGATCGAGGCGCTGGTGCATCCGCGCGTGCGGCAAACGACCGTGCGGGTCGTCCCCGGCGGCCCCGAGCGCCAAGACAGCGTGCGACGCGGGCTCGAGGCGCTCTCACAGCAGGTGAGCGGCGTCTTCGTTCACGACGGCGCGCGGCCGCTGGTGCAGACGGAAGACGTGCGCGCCGGGATGCGACCCGTGCGCCCCGGGGTCGCCTCGCTGCTCGCGACGGCCGTCATCGACACGATCAAGGTTGCGGATCCTGACGGGAAGGTGACGCGTACGCTCGACCGCGCGACGCTCTGGGCGGCGCAGACACCGCAGTTCGCTACCGCGCGCGATCTGCGTCGCGCGCACGCAGACGCGGCGCGTCACGGCGGGCCGCCTGCGACCGACGACGCCGCGCTGCTCGAGCGCGCGGGGCTCGACGTCGTCGTCGTCGAGGGTTCCGCGAATAACTTCAAGGTGACGCTGCCCACCGATCTCCAGCGTGCCGAGGCGCTGCTGCACGAGCGTGCGCCGCACGGCGACGGTGACGAAGAGGTGCTGCTGATCGAGTCCTACGTCGATCCGCGCGCGGTCGACGCCGTCCTCGCCGAGCTCGAGGCACGCGACGCGCGGATCGACGAGATCGACCGCGATCTTCCCGGCGCGGTCGTCGTGCGCGCCTACGCGACGAACGCGGCGCTGCGCGGCTTCGGGCTACGGCTCCACGCGCTCGCCGGTGAGGACGCGTTGTACACGGCGCATCTCTCGCACCTCGCGCCGCGCGCGACGCCGACGTCGCTGGACCGGCTGCACTAGTGGCGCAGCGACCCGT
>CAZABL010000135.1:0-3280 GCA_964483365.1 uncultured bacterium | reverse complement strand
GCGGCCAGTAAGTACGTTGATACGAATCAGAGGCACGAGAGATTCCTTACATGCGGTATGCAACTGTTACATAACGCTGAACCGCAACCCGTGGATGCTCACGATCTTCAGCCCTTACGCGCCGTTTCGTCGACAACAACTAGCCAGAGCACACCGAGATAAATTCATCGCAGGTGCGAACGCCGGAACCACGCAAGGCGTCCGCGATGAAACGTACGAGTTTTCTTAGTGCCGGCGCCGCCGGACTCAGCACAGTCTCGCTCGCCGCCACAGCGTCCGCCGCCACCGGGATGGTACCGGGTGGACGCGCGCTCGTCGAACCGCGGGCGGCCTTTCGTGAGCGCGCGTTCGACGCGAAACTCGGACGGCCGGTGCAGATTCGGCAGCTCTGGGAGAATATCGCCTTCAAGCCTGGCGTCTTCGCCAACGTGAAGAACTCGCTCAATGGCCTGCAGTTCGGCTTTGGTTATGCCCCGGACGACTTCATGCTCGCGCTTGCCAATCACGGTCCGTCGAGCGTGTACAACTGGACCGACGGGATTTGGGAGAAGTACCGAATCGGCGAGTTTTTCCAGTTGCGTGACGCCGCGGGGACCTCGGTCACGCGCAACGTATTTCTCCCACGCCACAGCGCGCCCGACGGTCCGCAAGATCCGAACAACGCGGCCAGCCCGTTCCAGGACACCTCGATCGAAGCGCTCCAAGCGCGCGGCGTGCTTTTCCTCGCCTGCCACACGGCGATCGAGGAGATCTCACGCGGACTCGTCAAGGCGGGGCACGCGCCGGCCGGAATGTCGAGCTCTGACGTCGCGGCCGACATTCTCACGCACCTGATCCCCGGCACAATCGTCGTTCCCTCGATGGTCGCGACGATCGCGGTGCTACAGCAGCGCTACCGCTACACCTACATCACCGTGCAGTCGTAGCGCACCGCAGGCGCGCCACTTCCGCAGGGTTGAGGCGGCGGACATCGCGACCGGTCAGCAGCAGCTGTACCTTCGCGGCCTCCTCGATCTCGACGATGGCGGCAACCGCTTCGGAGAGCGAGGCTCCGGCGAAGAGAGGGCCGTGGTTCGAGAGCAGGATCGCGTTTGAGTCGGCGGCGCGGTTCGCGACCGTCGCGGCAAGCGCGTCGCTCCCGGGCGGCGCGTACGGGGCGAGGACGAGGCGCCCGACACGCATGAGCGCGTACGGCGTGAGCGGCTCGAGGACGTCATCGGGATCGACGTCGTTCAGGCATGCGAGTGCGACGGCATACGTCGAGTGCACATGCACGATTGCACGTGCGTCGGGACGCTGCGCGTACAGAGCGAGGTGGAGGGGGAGCTCTTTCGTCGGCTTGTCACCGCCGACGTGCGCACCTTTCGTGTCGAGCAGCGCGATGCGCTCCGGGACAAGCGCGCGCAGCGACGCGTTCGTTGGGGTCATGACGTAGCCGCTGTCGATCCGCAGCGAAAGATTTCCTGACGTTCCCGGTGTTAGCCCGTGCTCGGCAAGCGCTCGTCCCGCCTCGCATAGCTCGTGTGCCGCCTCAGCTTGTGAGCCTGTCACGCCTGGTGCTCGAGCGCGCGAATGAAAAAGTCCTCCGCGCCGAAGTTCCCCGACTTGAGCGCGAGCGCGATCGGCGACGCATCGAGCGTCGCGGTCCAGGGGACGCCGGGATCGATCTCGGGACCGACGCGCAGCGCGTCGACCGACAAGCCTTCGACCACTGCGCCCGACGTCTCGCCGCCGGCGACGATGAAGCGTGCGAAGCCGCGCGCACGAAGTCCGCGCGCGATCTCGGCCATCATGCGCTCGATCCGCGCACCTGCCTCCGCGACGCCGTACTTGCGCTGGTTTTCGGCTACGCGAGCGGGGTCGGCGGACGCGAGGATCAGCACAGGATGTCCTAGCGGGATCCCTTCGGCCCACGCAAGGCTCTCCTCGACGCGCCGCTCGGGCTCGTCCAACGAACCGTCGTTCAAATCGTATGTCGGCAAGCGGTCGCGCACGTACGCGATCTGCGCCCGCGTCGCCATGGAGCACGAGGCTGCCAAGATCGCCGCACGCCCTGCGATCGATGGGAGCGCAGCAGAGCGACGATCCGGTTCTGGAGCTTCGACCTGCACCGCCGCAGGCAAACCTAAAGCGATCCCAGAGCCGCCGCAGATCAGGGCGATGCCGGTATCGATCGCAGCAGTACCGATCGCCTTGAGATCGTCCTCTGACACGGCGTCGACGATCGCGTGCCGCACGCCTCGCGACGCGAGTTCACGAGTCGCCTCAGCGATCGCTGCGCGCCCGCTGCGTACCGTGCCGAAGTCGATCCGCTCGACCGGATACCGCGTCTGCCGCTTCAGCACGCGCACGAGGTTCGCGTCATGCATCGGTGTGAGCGGGTGGTCGCGCATCCCTGACTCCGAGAGAAGCACGTCACCGACGAAGAGATAGCCGCCGAAGACGCGCCGCCCATTCGCCGGGAACGCCGGGCAGTGAATCGCAAGTTTGGCGCCGAGACGTTCGCGCAGCCCGTCAGCGACCGGGCCAATGTTACCCGCGTCGGTGGAGTCGAACGTAGAGCAGTACTTGAAGACGATGTGCCGTGCGCCACGTGCGCGCAGCGCGTCGAGCGCCTCAATTGACTGCGCGACGGCGTCGTCCGCTGCGATCGAACGCGTCTTGAGTGCGACGACGAGCGCCTCCGGCGAGCCGAAGTCCCGCGCGTCGCGCGGCGGGCCGATTGCGAGCACGGTACGTAGGCCGCCTTGGACGAGCGTGTTCGCGATATCGCTCGCCCCCGTGAAGTCGTCGGCGATGACGCCGATCGCGAGTTCCGGCCGGGTCACGCCCCCAAGCTCTGCAGCACGTTGTTCACCGTCGTGAATGCGCGCTGCGCCGCGCCGTCGCTGTCACCGTTCTGGAAGAACTCCATCGCGATCCAGCCGTCGTAGCCCGTCGCGCGGAGCGTCGCCATCAGGTCGACCCAGTTGAAGTTGCCGGATCCCGGCGCGAGCCGGTTCGAGTCGGCGATCTGCACGTACGTCATGAGCCCGCTGCGCGCGCCCTCGACGAGCGAGGCGACGAGGCTGCGCTCCTCGAGCGCCTGATGATGGAAGTCCGCTTCGTACGTCAACGACTTCGTGTCGAAGGTGCGAATGAACGCGATCGTCTCGGCGATCGTGTTGAGCATATCGCCGACGTAGCGCGTCTGCGGCTCGAGTACGATGCGCACGCCGAGCGACGACGCGAGCGGCAGCAGCTCGTCGAGCGCCTCACGAAACCACGCGAAGGCCTGCTC
>CAZABL010000134.1:0-3312 GCA_964483365.1 uncultured bacterium | reverse complement strand
CCGTCGGCCCGGTCGACACGACGATCGCGGCGCGCTACGGCTCGACGCCGATCCCGATCCTCGAGGCGCTCGTGCGCGGCATCCCGCTCATCGTCCCCGCCGGCGACGACGGTGCCTACGGCTTCAAGGAAACCGGGGTCGAGAAACCGCGCATCGCGTGGCCGTGCGCGTCTGCGCTCGTTATCTGCGCCGGCGGGACGCAGCTCGGCGATCGTGACGGAACAATCGACGAGGCGCCGTGGAACGACAGCGAGCACGCGACCGGCGGCGGAATCGGAAACGATCCGCGGCCCGCATGGCAGAACGCGCCAGGCGATTACCTGTTCTCACCGGCGTACGTGCACGGGCGCGTCGTTCCCGACGTTGCCGCCGACGCGGCAGGGCATCTGCGCGTCTACTGGCACGGCTACGGGATCGGCGGCGTCGGCGGGACGAGCGAGAGCGCCGCGCTCGTCGCGGGCGAGCTCGCCTCCGTCAACGGCGCGGTCGCACAGGAGCGGCGGTTGCTGACGGCCGGCGATCTCTACGCACTCGCGCGCGCGGCGCCCACTGCGTTTCGCGGGCCGCAACGTGAGAACGACCGCGGTTGGAAGGACAACACGCTGCGCCCGCGGCCGAAGCCGCTGCCGAAAGACTATCGCGGAATCTTGCCGACGCCGCCGCCGCCGGTGAAAGGCTGCGCCGACGAACAGCCCGACGGCTGCAGCGTCACGCAAGGCTTCAACGCGGTAACGGGGCTGGGCGATCTCATGGAGCGTGCCGCCGTCGACGCACTGCACTAACGCCGAGCGCAGCAAAGAAGATGAGCGTCGCGACGAGCACGATCGTCGCGCCGCTCGCAGCACGCAGCCAGAACGACGCATAGAGTCCGCCGACCGCCGAGACGACGCCGAACACCGCCGCGAGCACCATCATGCGGATAAACCGCTTGGTGAGCTGCGCCGCGGCCGCCGCAGGCGTGACGAGCAGCGCGGCGACGAGCACGATCCCCACCAATTGCAGCGAGACGATGATCGTGAGCGCGAGGATCGCGAGCAACGCGTCCTCGACGACGCGTTCGCGCATCCCCGCCGCCTGCGCAACGACGGGATCGAACGACGTGTACAGCAGCGAGCGCCACAAGAACATGATCGCGACCGCGACGACGAGTCCGAGCACGATCACCATCACGAGATCGAACGGTCCGACGCCAAGAATGTTCCCGAAGAGATAGCTCTGCAGATCGACGGTCGCGCGCGCCGAGCGTGAGAGCAGGAAGATCCCCAGCGCGAACGCCGCCGTGAACAGCACGCCGATCGCGGTGTCGAATGAGACGCGCGCACGGCGGTGCACGAAGCCGATTCCCAGCGCCGTGATGAGCGTCGCCACGCCGGCACCGAGCCAGTAGTTCGCGCCGCGCAGATACGCGATCGCGATCCCGGCAAACGAGGCGTGCGCCAGCCCGTCGCCGATGAACGACAGCTTGCGCAGCACGACGTACGTCCCCATCGTCGAGCAGAGCGCACCGACGACCAACGCGGCGACGAACGCGCGCTGCATGAAGTCGTACTGGAACGGCGCGAGCAGGTCGATCATCGCTTGTGACCGTGGATGTGCGTATGCTCGCGAATCGCCGTGTAGGTGCCGGCGGCGAGAACCTCCTCCGGTCTGCCGTCGGCAAGGACCCGGCGGTCGACGACGATGAGGCGGTCGAACCACTCCGGCGCGCGATCGAGGTCGTGCGTCGTCATCATGACCGGCATCCCGTCCCTGACCAGGCCTCGAATGAGGTGCAGGAGCGCCTCCTCGGTCGCCGCATCGACGCCGGTTGTCGGTTCATCGAGCAGCAGTAGGTCGGGTTCCTGTGCGATCGCGCGCGCGACGAACGTGCGCTGCTGTTGCCCGCCCGAAAGCTCGCTGATGTGGCGATCCGCGAGCTTGCCGAGGTCGAGCGCTTCGATCGCATCGCTGACCGCCGCTCGGTCGCGCGCCGAAAAGCGCTGCCATGGGCGTAAGCGCGGGTAGCGTCCCATCCCGACGACGTCGCGCACGCTGACCGGGAAGCTCCAGTCGACGTCCTCGATCTGCGGCACGTAACCGATCGTCCCCGGTGGGAGATCGCGCGGCGCCTTCCCCTCAACGCGCACCGTCCCCGCGCTCGGCGCGACGAGTCCCGCGACGGTCTTGAGCAGCGTCGACTTCCCCGACCCGTTCGGCCCGACGATCCCCAGCGCCGTGCCGCGCGGCAGCGCGATGTCGACCCCATCGAGCGCAACCACGCGCTCGTAGCGTACTTGGAGCGCGTGGATCTCGACGGCGTTCACTTGAGTGCGCTAACGATCGTTGCCGTATCCGTGTCGATCATCCCAATGTAGGTCGCGACTCCCGGCGTATTGCCGAGCGAGTCGTCATAGAGATACGTCACGCGCACCTCCCCACCCGCGGCGTGCGCGATCGTGTCGGCCAATTTCGGACTGAACTCGTGCTCCGCGAAGATCGCCGGAACACGGTACTCTTTGGCGATCCGGATGACCTCGGCGATATGCTGCGGGTTGGGCTCGGCCCCGGCGACCGGCTCGATCGCGGCGACCTGCTTGAGGCCGAACCGAGCGCCGTAATACGCGAAGGCATTGTGAAAAACGATCATGACCCGGCGCGGCGCTGGGATCGTCGCGATCGTCGCACGCGTTCGCGCGGTCAGCGCGGCGAGCTGCGCATCGTATCGCTGCGCTGCGGCACGGTATTGCGCCGCGTGCTCAGCGTCGACACCCTCGAGTGCCGACGCGATCGCCGCGACGTAGCGGCGCGCGTACTCGGGATCCATCCAGAGATGCGGGTTGCCGTCGACGACCGGCAGCCCGTCGGTGCACACGACGATCTTCAGGTGCGCATTCCCCGCGTTGCGCACGGTCGCGTCGAGCCACCCTTCCAAGCCGGCCCCGTTCTCGACCAGGACGTCCGCGTCGTGGAGCGCCGCGATATCGTCGGGAGTCGGCTGGTAGTCCTCCGGCGAGACGCCGACGGGAACGAGCGAGCGGACATGCACGCCTTCCCCGGCGGCACCCTGGGCGAGCGAAGCGAGCGTAGACGTGGTCGCGACGATCCGCAGCGGGCCGGCGGCACGCTGTGAACCCTGCGAGCACGCCGCAAGCAGCAGCGCGACAAACGCCACCACGAGGCGAGGGAAGGGCATCGCCGTCTCTCTCGCCGGAGCGCCGATCTCTCCCTTTGACAGCGAGCGCCGCCCCCTGGTAGAATCTGCCGTCGACCCGTGGGGGTGTAGCTCAGCTGGTAGAGCACTTGCTTCGCATGTAAGGGGTCAGGAGTTCGAGT
>CAZABL010000133.1:0-3441 GCA_964483365.1 uncultured bacterium | reverse complement strand
GACTCGCTCCTGTGGGACGGCGTCCGGGTCGGCGAGGGGGCGCAGCTCGACTGGACGATCGTCGCCAGCCGCGCCCGGATCGGCGCCGGCGCCCGGCTCGCCCGTGGCTCGGTGATCGGCCACGACGCGCAAATCGAGGCCAATGCCGAGGTTGCCGAGAACGCACGGATTCCGGCAATCCCCTAACGCCACGCCCGCGCCCGTTACATACACTGGCGGGCGGGGTACAAATTAGAGGGCACAAGCGAGCGTGCATCTGGAGTAGGCCGTGTAGGTCTAGCCGCGCTCTTGCTGTTGCTAGCGCCCGCCGGGCGCTGGCCTCCTCAAGGGGTTGACATTGACGACGCAAGCGCCACGAATGCTGTTCCTCGGTTCGTATCCGCCGCGGGAATGCGGGATTGCGACGTTTACGAAGGACGTGGTCGACAGCTACGATCGCACGTTCGGGACGGCCAGCCGTGTGATCGCGATCGATGAACCGGGCGGCGAGGACCGCGTCTACCCGGGCGACGTCGTCGCGCGGCTGATCCAAAAGGATCGCGCGTCGTACGGCGCGATCGCCGATTTCGTCAACGCGTTCCCCTGCGACGCGCTCTCGATCCAGCACGAGTACGGGCTGTTCGGCGGCGAGGAAGGCGAGTGGATCGTCGACCTCATTGCAGGCGTCCGCAAGCCCGTCATCACCTCGCTCCACACGGTCCTCCCCGACCCGTCGCCCGAGCATCTGCGTGTCGCGCGTGCACTCTGCGCAACGTCGAGCATGATCGTCGTCCTCTCGGAGACGGGGCGTGACATCCTGATCGACCGCTACGGCGTCGATCCCGCGAAGGTCCGCGTCATCCATCACGGCGTCCCCGACGTTCCGTTCTACGACACCGACGTGGCCAAGCCGCTGCTCGGCTTCGGTGGTCGCACGACGATCTCGACGTTCGGGCTCATCAGCCGCGGCAAGGGACTCGAGTACGCGATCGAGGCGATGCAGGCTGTCGTCACGCGGCATCCCGACGCTCTGTACCTCATCCTCGGCCAGACGCATCCGGTCGTGCGCCGCCAGGAAGGCGAATCGTATCGTCACGAGCTCGAAGCGGAGATCGCACGTCTCGGCCTCTCCGACAACGTCCAGCTCGTCGACAAGTATCTCGACTTCGACGAGCTGCTCGCGTATTTGGGCGCGACCGATGTCTACCTCACGCCGTATCTGAACCCGACGCAGATCGTCAGCGGCACGTTGGCGTACGCCATGGGCTGTGGCAAGGCCATCGTGTCGACTCCGTATCTTTACGCACGTGAGCTGCTCGCGCACGGTCGCGGCTTCCTGGTTCCGTTCCGCGACGCCGACGCGATCGCGACGACGTTGACCGCGCTGCTCGACGACCGCGAATTGCGCGAGACGACGCAGCGTCGTGCCTATCGCTTCGGTCGTCAGATGACGTGGCCGCACGTCGCGGACGCGTACGGCAGCCTCTTCACCGAACTGCTGCCGCGTCGCCGTCGCGAGGAACTCGCGACTCCCGCCTAATGTTTCCTGCGATCGATCACCTCGTCGCGCTGACAGACGACGTCGGGATCTTCCAGCACGCCGTGCTCGACGTCCCCAACCGTGCGTGCGGCTACTGCACCGACGACGTCGGGCGCGCGCTGCTCGTCGCGTGCGACTTCGCGCGCCGGTCAGCGACGGGAGATGCGGCGACACGTTTGGTGCGTACGTACCTCTCGTATCTGCACGACGCGCAGTGCCCCGACGGCTCGTTCCACGGCTTCATGGGCTACGATCGGCGCTGGCAAGATCACTGCGGCAGCCCCGATGCGATGGCGCGTGCAGTCTGGGGACTCGGCTACGCGGAAGCGCACGCGCCGAGTGCCTCGAATCGTCGCGTCGCCGGAAGCCTGCGCGCGAAGGCGTTGCCGGTCATCGGCGACCTCACGTTCGTCCGTTCTCGCGCGTACGCGATCCTCGGCCTGGTGCACGCGCTCGATGCTTCGCCTGATGACGCGCTCGCGGTCCGCGCCACGCTCGACGGCGCGGCCGGCGCGATCGCCGACGCCTACGATGCGTGCGCGTCGCCGGACTGGGCCTGGTGCGAAGACGAGCTGACCTACGACAACGCCCGTCTCCCCGAGGCGCTGCTGCGCGCCGGCATGGCGCTCAAGAACGAGCGCTTCACGCGCATCGGGCTGGCGATGCTCGAGTTCTACGTCGCGGCGACGGTCGAACGCGGCGTCTACGTCCCCGTCGGCAACAACGGCTGGTATCGCCGCGGGGGAGAAAAAGCTCGCTTCGGGCAGCAGCCGCTCGAGGCGTCGGCGCTCGTCGGCGCCGCGCTTGCTGCATACGAGCAGACCGGCGCGGAGCGTTGGCTCGGTGTCGCCCAAATTGGTCACCGCTGGTTCGTCGGGGGCAACCTGAGCGGCGTCGTGCTCGCGCAACCGGGCGGTGGCTGCTGCGACGGTCTGGACGCCGACGGGGTTAACCCAAATATGGGCGCCGAATCGACGCTCGCCTTTCTGTCGAGCGCGATCGCACTCGCCGGCCGCGGCACCGAATCACTGCGTCTCGCGCGCTAGCAGAAACCAGCGCGCCTTCGCGCCGAGGCCAAAACGGCCTCTGTGGCGAATGTTAACTTGATATGCTGGCGCAGACCGAGATTCTCAACGACGTCCAGCGCGCGGCTGTCGAGCATACCGACGGCCCCGTGCTGATCTTCGCGGGTGCGGGATCGGGCAAGACCCGAGTCCTTACGCACCGGATCGCGTATCTGCTCGAAGAGAAGCAGGTTTTCCCGGATCGGATCCTCGCGGTCACCTTCACGAACAAGGCGGCGGGCGAGATGAAGGAGCGTCTCGAGCGCATGGTCGGCGCTCCCGCGCGTGACCTTTGGGTCGGTACGTTTCACGCCATGTGCGTGCGGATGCTGCGCCGTGACGGCAAGAAGATCGGGATCGCCCCGAACTTCGCGATCATGGACGACGCCGATCAGCGAGCGATCGTCCGTGAGGTCATCACCGACCTCGACTTCGACGAGCGGCAGATCGCCCCGGGCGCCGCGCTCGCCGAGATCTCCAAGGCGAAGAACAACCTCTGGTCACCCGACCAGTACGAGGAGAAGAACCCCTCGTTCGCCGGCGAGCGCTACTCGCAGGTCTACCGCGAGTACGACCGCCGCTTGCGCGAGTCCAACGGGCTGGACTTCGACGACTTGATCGCCAACGCGATCAAGCTGCTCGACGAAGACGACGAAGCGCGCGTTCGCTATCAGACCAAGTTCAAGTACGTGCTGGTCGACGAGTACCAGGACGTCAACTACGCGCAGTACCGCCTCGTCGCGACGCTCGCTAAAGAGCACGGCAACATCACCGTCGTCGGTGACGACGATCAGTCGATCTACTCGTGGCGCGGCAGCGACTACCGCATGATCCTGCGCTTCGAGGAAGACTTCCCCG
>CAZABL010000132.1:0-4407 GCA_964483365.1 uncultured bacterium | reverse complement strand
GGACAACTTGCGCGAGGCGCTCGTCGTCTCGGCACTGCGGGGGCTCGGCAAGTCGGCGAACGGCGCCGCCAGCGTCGTCGTCGTCCCGGCCGCGGGCGAGAAGTGTCAGCGCTGCTGGAAGTTTCTGCCGTTGGGGAGCGACGCCGACCACCCCACCTTGTGCGAAACGTGCGCGGCTATCGTGCGCGAGCTTGAAGGATAACAAGCAAGCTCTTTACTCGCGCGTCACGCCATGCCGATAACGTAGGCATGATGTGGCGCGTCTTGGTCGCCGACGACGACCCCGGGATCCTTTCGCTGATCGAGCGCGTTTTCGGTCAGCATCCCTTCGAGGTCACCCTCTGCGACGACGCGGAGAGCGCCCTCGTGCGTCTCCAGCGCGGCGGCAGATTCGACGTGTTGATCAGCGACTTCATGTTACCCGGGATCTCGGGACTCGACCTGATCCGTCAGGTGCGCAACTCCGCGACGACCGCGACGATGCCGATCGTGATGATCAGCGGTCACGGCAACTACGCGATGGACGCGCGCGCGAAGTCGGCGGGTGCGAACGTGTTTTTGCGCAAGCCGTTCACGCTCTCGCAGTTGAAGATGACGGTGCAGCAGTTGCTCGTGCAGCGGTCGCGCCCGGCGACGTCCGGCGGCTGACGATGCGGCGCCGTCTGCAGACGGTCGCGTTTGCGGCGCTTGCCGCGTTGGGATCCGCGCTCCCTGCCGCGGCGGCGACGCCGCCGTTCGTGCTCCACAGCGCGACCTTTGCCGACAACGGGACGATCCCGCGTTCGGCCGTTTACAACGCCGCCGGTTGTGACGGCTCGAACATCTCGCCGCAACTGCGGTGGTCCGGCGCGCCGCCGCAAGCGCAGAGCTTCGTTCTGGTCGTGTTCGATCCGAAGGCACAGGGCGGCGTCGGCTGGTATCACTGGCTTGCGTTCGACATCTCCGCCGGCGTCCACGAATTCGTTGCCGGCGCCGGCGATCCGCAGTCGAGGAAGATGCCGCCGGGCGTCCTCTTCGGGCGCAACGATTTCGGCTCGGTCGGATACGGCGGGCCTTGTCCGCCCGTCGGGGACGGTCCGCACCCGTACCAATTCACGCTCTATGCGCTCAATATCAGACATGTGTCGGCGGGACCCCAAACGGGTGGTGCCGCGATCGGCGCGCTGTTGCGGGGCACGATCGTCGCCCACGCTACGTTGACGGGGTACTACGGCCGCTGAGCGAGGACCAATCGGAGAATCGCACGGTTTAGAGCAGCCCAGGCAAGAGAACCACCGGATTCGAGGGGTCTCCGAAAGCCGCCATCGGGTATCGTTTGAGGGCCGGCGGACGCTCGGGTGTCGATCGCACGATGGATCCGCCGCGACACGTCGAGGTAATGCTCACACCCACGCACGCACGCACGTTACCGCAAACGCGTTATCCGCAAAGACTTCTCGCTCTCCTTACCGCCGGCGCGTTGCGTGACCTCCGTGCACTCCCCCGATCCGAGCCGGTCGCGCCTCTGACGGCTCGACAAGAAGGAGTCTGGCTCCTCGAACGGCTCTCGCCGGGTACGTGCGTACATCACCTCTCCGAGGCGTACCGTGTTTACGGTCACGTCGATCGGCTCGCGCTCGGGCGCGCATTTGCCGCAGTTACGATGCGGCACGCGATCTTGCGCACGACGTTCTCGCAGCTCGACGATCGCCCGATCCAAACCGCGGCAAGATCGGGGCGCATCCCGCTCGACGAGATCGACCTGAGCTCGTTTCCGGCGGAGCGTCGCGAAGAGGAGGCGGCGCGCCGGTGTCAGGCGTTCGCCGAGCGTTCGTTCGAAGTCGGAAGCGGTCCGCTCGGGCGCGCGCTGCTGGTCAAGCTCGCGGACGGCGAATACATCGTGCAAGCGGTGCTGCATGGCCTCGTCGCCGACGAGACGTCGTTCGGGATCCTGTGGACCGATCTCGGATCGCTGTATCGCGCGACGCTCGAGGACGATCGCTCTTCGCTTACGCCGCTCGCGATTCAGTACGGCGACTTTGCGGCGTGGCATCGGCGATTCGTCGACGGACCGGCGCTGAGCGCGCAACGCGCGTACTGGTCCGAGACGCTCCAAAGCGGCGTCCCGCTCCTGCGCCTGCCGTACGATCGCAAACCTCCGCTCGTCTCGGCACTGAGGCACGATCGTGTCGAGACGACGATCGAGCACGGCTGCATCGACGAGCTCGTGCGGATCGCCGCAGCGGGCCGGTGCACGCCGTTCGTCGCGCTGCTGAGCGCATTCGTCGCGTTCCTTCATCGCTACACCGGTGACCGAGCGATCGCGACCGGCTTCCCGCTCTCCGGTCGAACGCTTCCGGAGAGCGAAGCGCTGATCGGATCGTTCGCCAACACCGTTGTGCTGATGGCGCAGGTCGACCCGGGCGCGAGCTTCATCGAGCTGATGCGAACCGTCGCCGCGCGCGAGAGCGACGCCTACGACCATCAGGACGTCCCGGTCGAGCACGTGATGCGGGCGCTCCGCGCGCGGGGGCGCGGGAATCGCATCCAAACCCGCTTCGCGCTGCGGGACTCTCGGCGTGTCGCGCTCGCCCTTCCGTACGCGACGGTGACACACTACGCGACGTTCGGCTCCACCCCCGGCAGCGATCTTGCCGTCGAGTTGCGCGACGGCGACGTTCCGTCGATCACCGCGCGGTACGACGTCGAGCTGTTCGAACGTGCGACGGTCGAGCGGATGATGGCGAACTTCGCGACGCTCCTGCGCGCGATCGCCGAGGACCCGGAGCGTCCGATCGGAGCGCTCCCCATCCTCGCCGAGGCCGAGCGTCACCGCGTCCTCGTCGCGTTCAACGCGACCGAGGCGCCGCGCGCCGGAACGCAGTCCCTCCATCGTCTCGTCGAGAGCCAAGTCGCGCTCCACGGGGCTGCGCCCGCGGTCGTCTTCGGGAGCGGCAGCGTCAGCTACGACGAGCTCGATCGGCGCGCGAATCGCATGGCGCGGACGTTGCGCGCTCTTGGCGTGAATCGCGGCTCGCTCGTCGGAGTGTGCCTCGAGCGTTCGATCGACGCGATCGTCACGCTGCTCGCCGTCGTGAAGGCCGGCGCGGCGTTCGTCCCGCTCGATCCGGGGTATCCCGACGAGCGACTCGCGCTGATGCTGGCCGACGCCGCTCCGCGGATCGTCGTTACCACCGGAAACCTGGGTTCCCGGTTCCTGGGCGCGATCGCGGCGACCTTCACGACGATCGAGGAATTGCACGCCTTCTCCGTGCTGCAGCCGGACGATTGCCTGGCCGAGAGCGCACGTCCGGACGACACCGCGTACGTGATCTACACATCGGGCTCGACCGGCGTTCCGAAGGGGGTCGTCGTCACGCACCGGTCGGCGTGCAACATGCTGCTCTCGGCGCGCGCCGACTTCGGTCTGGACGATGGCGATCGCGTCCTCCAGCTCGCGCCGCTCAGCTTCGACCCATCGGTTTGGCAGATCTTCGGAACGCTCGCGCTCGGCGCGTGCATCGTGCTGCCGTCGTCGCCCGACAATCACGACACGGCGTCGATCGCGCGCGACATCGTCGCACATCGCGTCACCCTGCTGATCGCGGTCCCGGCGCTGCTCGCGCACCTGTTCGAGATCCCCGAGCTGCGCGCGGCGAGCAACCTCCGGGCCGTCGTCTCGGGAGGATCGACCCTCACCGCCGCTCTGCGCGATCGCTGCGCCGCGGTGCTCGGCGTTCCGCTCCACAACGTGTACGGTCCGACCGAGACGACGATCCACGTTACGCATTACCGCTGTGATGCGGCCGACGAACGGGACGTCATCCCGATCGGCCGGCCGATCGAGAACGCGCGGGCCTACATCCTGAACGAGGAGCGGGTCCCGGTACCGATCGGTGTCGCGGGGGAGCTCTACATCGGCGGCGCCGCCGTCGCGCGCGGATATCTTCATCGTCCGGAACTCACCGCCGAGCGTTTCGTCCTCGATCCGTACGTCGAGGGCGCGGGGCAACGGATGTACCGCACCGGCGACATTGCGCGGTTTCGCCCGGACGGCAACATCGAATTTCTCGGTCGCGACGACGAGCAGGTGAAGGTGCGCGGCGTGCGCATCGAGCTGGCGGAGGTCGAGTCGGCGATCAAACGCCACCCGAACGTCGCGGTGTGCGCGGCCGTCGTGCAGGAGCGCGACGGCGACGAACGCCTCGTCGCGTTCGTCGTCCCGCGCGATCGAAGCGCGTACGACGCCGACGAGCTGCGCACGCATGCGCGCGCGACGCTGCCGCCGGCGGCGCAGCCGTCGATCTTCGTCACGATCGATGCGTTGCCCGAGCTTCCGAACGGGAAGGTCGATCGCCGGAGCCTGGCGGAGCGCGTCTTCACAGACCCCGCCGATCCTTCACCCGCCCTCGCCCCGGTCGACACTCT
>CAZABL010000131.1:0-4497 GCA_964483365.1 uncultured bacterium | reverse complement strand
GAAATCTTCCGCAAGGTCCAATACGACCTAGACCTCGCCTCCTCGCGCTTGTACTGAGCAGGGTCTTGCCCTGGGTGCTGGCAAGCTTTCACGATGAAAATCCTCGTGGTCGAGGACGACCGCGCGATCGCCGGGGTCGTGTGCCGCGCGCTCGGGGAGTCGGGGCACGTCGTGGATTGGGAGGACGACGGACGGCGCGGTGAAGCGACGGCGATCGCCGGCGCCTACGACGCGATCGTGCTCGACGTCATGCTCCCCGAGAAAGACGGTCTCGCTGTCGCGCGAACGCTGCGCTCGGCGGGGATGCGGGTCCCGATCCTGATGCTCACGGCGCGTCACACGCCGGCCGACGCGGTAGCCGGGCTCAACGCGGGCGCCGACGATTACCTCCGCAAGCCGTTCGGTCTCGACGAGCTCGAGGCGCGGTTGCACGCGATCGTGCGCCGCGAACCGTCGACCTCGCGCGAGCTGCGTGTCGGGGACCTCGTCATGGATCTCGGGACGCGCGTCGCGCATCGCGGCACGCGCCGTCTCGATCTCTCGGCACGTGAGACGGCGTTCCTCGAATACTTCATGCACAACGCGGGGCTACTGCTCACCCGACCGATGCTCGAGGACGCGCTGTGGGAGCGCGATCGCGACACCGTCTCGAATCTCATCGAGGTCTACATCCGGCGGCTGCGACGCAAATTGTGCGAGCACGGCGAACCGCCGCTCATCCACACGGTGCGCGGCGCCGGCTACCGATTCGGTCCGGAACGGCGTTGATCGATCCGCGCACACTCCGCGGAAAGCTCGCGGCCGTCTACGCGGCGACGCTGCTTCTCTCGCTCGTCGCGTTCGCCGGCGGCACCCTATGGCTGGTGCACCAGATGCGCGTGACGACGCTCGACGAGCGACTCGACACGGCAGCGCGCGCGCTGATCGCGCTCGGCGAGGTGCGCAGCGGAAGGCTGATGCTCTCGTCCGCGGCCCACGCGCGGTTCATGCGCATCGTCGGCCCGCGGCTCGACGGCGCGATCGTACGACCAGACGGCAGCGTCGCCGCGACAACCGTCGTCAGTTTGCCTCGCGCAGTCCGCGCGCTGGCGGAAGAGGTGCCGGGTCGTACCCGCGTCGTCACGCTCCGATCCGCGGGCGATCCGGAGGCGCAGTTGCGCGCAGCGTTCACGTCGGTACCAAGTTTGGATCGTCCGCGCGGCGTCGCCGTCGTCTGGCGCAGCCTCGACGGAATCGCGGACATCGATCGACGCCTCACACTGATCTTCGCGCTCGCGATACCGCTCGTCGCGGGGTTCGCAATCGCCGCTGGTACGATCATCGCGAATCGCGGCCTGCGCCCGCTCGAGAGTCTCGCGACGGTGGCGTCGGAGATCGAGGCCAGCGACCTCTCGCGCCGTATCGGCGCGCAAAACCGGCGCGACGAGATCGGGCGTTTGTGTGCGATCTTCGATCGCATGCTCGATCGGCTCGAGCAGGCCTTCGACCTGCAGCGGCAATTCGCCAGCGACGCCTCACACGAACTGCGCACGCCGCTCGCGGTCATCCGTGCCGAGGCCGAGTTCGCGCTGCGCCATCCGCGTTCGAACGAGGACGCGCAGCGCGCGTTCCGCACGATCGCCGATCACGCCGACGCGCTTGAAGAGCTCACGTCAGGGATGCTGGCGATGGCGCGCGCCGAGGCCGTCGACGATTCCGAACCGGGGACCGAGCTCGCGAGCGTCGCCCGCGCCGTCGCCGCGCAGCTCGGCGCGCTCGCGCGTGCCCGTGAGATCACGATCGTGGTGCGCGATGCGGATCCCGCCCCCGTCGAGCTCGGGTTCTCGGCCGCGGCCCGCGCGCTCACCTGCGTGCTGCACAACGCGCTGACGTTCTCGCCGGCCGCGTCGACGATCACGATCGACGTCGTGCGCACCGGGGCGGCCGTGTGCGTAAGCGTGACCGACGACGGTCCAGGGTTTTCTCCCCGCGCGTTGCGGCACGCGCTGGAGCGTTTCTGGCGCGATGACGAAGCGCGGAGCGAACGTCAGGGCGGCGGTACGGGGCTCGGCCTTGCGATCGCCGACGCTGTCGTACGCGGCGCCGGCGGGCGAGTCGAGCTGCGGAACGCGCCAGGACGTGGAGCGTGCGTGCTTGTCGAGCTCCCGGTTGCGGACGTTTCGCGTTCATCTGACGTTCATCTGGCGGCTCGACCTTCGACTGGTGGAGCACGGACGTCGTGACGGTCCCGTCACGTCGCTGAACTGGAATTTACTGAGGACCTTCGTTCGCGTCGTCGAGCTGGGCAGCGTGAAGCATGCCGCGGAGGCGCTGTTTCTCGTGCCGTCTGCTGTTTCGACGCACGTCTCGGCGCTGAGCGCGCAGTTCGGCGCGCCGCTGCTCGAGCGGCGCCGCGGGAAGCTCGTCGCCACGCCTCTCGGGCGCGAGCTCTACGACGGCGCGACCGACCTGCTCGCGCGCGCCGGCGAACTCGATCGCAAGCTGCGCGCGCTGGTGAACGACGACGACGTGGTGACGGTCGCGTGCGCGCCGTCGGCCACCGAAGCCGTGCTGCCGCGCTTGGCGGCGGGCTTCGCGCGTTCGTACCCGTCGACGCGCCTGTTGATCGTGGACGCGGAGAGCCCCGCGGACGTTGCGTCGCGCCTGCAAAGCGGCGACGTCGACGTCGCGATCGTTCCGGAAGGCTGGGCGCCGCAGGACGGCACGATCCTCCGGCTCTCCACCGACCGTCTGCGGCTCGCCGTCCCTGCCGCGCACACATTCGCGCACCGCACGTGTGTCGGCTTCGCCGAGCTCGTCGGCGAGCGTTTCATCATGCGTTCGCGCGGTTGCCCGACGCGGGCGTTCGTCGAGAAGCGCTTGGGTCAGCGCTTTGCCGACTTGACGATCGCGCTCGAGTTTCGCGGCAACGCGGAGATCGTCGCCTGCGTCGAAGAAGGTTTGGGCGTCGCGCTCCTCCCCGAGAACGTCGTGGCGCGCGCAGCGCGCTCGGGGCGGCTCTGCGCCGTCGATGTTGCCGACGTCGAGCTTGGCCGCGCCTTCGTTCTCGCGAGAAAGACGACGGCACCGCTCAATCGCGCAGCGTTTCGTCTCTTGGAGTGGAGCACCGCGCACGCCGCGCGAGCGCTAGCGGGCTGCTCGCTCCCCGCCTAATCGCGCTCCGCCTCGCGCAACATCCGCGGAATCTCCGCACAGGCGACGCGGGTTCTCCTGCGCACTGAATTCACGATTCATCACGCAACCGTTCACGCATCGCGACGTGCAACGACAGGTCGCAATTCGCTATAGCGAAAGCCACATAGTCGACAAAACGACGCTACGAGCTAGTGTCGCAAGGAGACGAAACGATGATCAACGTGATGCGCTATGCGCTCGCGGCGGGTGCGCTTGCACTCGGCTGCGCAGTCGCACCGAGCGCGAGCGCCATGGCCGCTCCGGCCGGACCGCTGCCGGCCGCGACCGCACTGCCTGCACCGCGTCCCCTCAAGAAGGCGCCGGCATTCCAGAAACGCGCGCCGCTCTACACATTGACGGTTTCTCCGACGCAGTCGTTCCCGACCGCGAGCGACGAGCTCGTGCCCGGCGGAACGGCGTCCAACAACCAGATGTTCGTCGACGGCTCGCTCTTCATCAACGTCGCGCCGCGCGTACGTATCTTCGAGAAGATGATCAACCATGCCGATGTCGGCGGTGCGCGCTACAAGAACGGCAGACCCGACTACGGCGGGTTCGGCCGCGATACCGAAAACCAAGAAGGCCTGAGCTGGGACTTCGCGCGCGATCTCTCGCTAGACCTCGCGTATCGCGAGCGGCATCGCGTCTGCTGTCCGGCCGCTACCGACGTCAAGTCAGGGCGCTACTTCACTGGTGTGCTCGGCGGCATCACGTACACCTTCGGCCCGAGAACGAGGATCGGCAAACCGTTCAAGGCCTACGCCGAAGAGACGTTCGTCAACCACCATCTCGTTTCGAGTGTCAAGATTCCGAAGGGGCAGAGCGACTTCGGGAAGAGGACGCTGTTCAAGGGCTCGATCGCAGCGCAATTCGAGTTGTTCGGGCAGCAGCGCGTCGTCCCGTGGGTCGAGTATCAGAACTTCTCGACGATCTTCGACAACAATCTCGTCCCGTCGCACACGAACCGTTCGATCGTGGGCCTGCAGATCAAAGGGACACGGTACGTCTCCTACAAGGCGTACATGAAGAACGATCACCAGTACGGCGCGGGCGCGGACGTCCCGCACAGCGTGAACCTCTACCTCACGGCTTCGTTCAAGTTCACGGGCGAGTGACCAAGGGCGACGTGTTACGCGACGGCTGAGGAACGTCCGACGATATTTGGTCGAGCGATCGGCACGCGGCGCGCCATTGCAGATGCTGTGTTGCAGTCATGCCACGGCGGACCCGGTCGAAGTCCCGAGCTTCCACGGGCGTGATACTAAATCGACAGCGCTTCGAGCAGCGCTCGTAATGTCGGAAGCTGCTCGGCTGCGGAGCGTG
>CAZABL010000130.1:0-4906 GCA_964483365.1 uncultured bacterium | reverse complement strand
ATCTCGCACTTCAAGGCGATGGAAGAGTCGCTGCAATCGACGCTTCTGCTCGCGCAGCGCACCGCCGACGAAGTGAAGGCCGCCGCGCACAAGGAAGCCGACCTCATCCGCCAAGAGGCGCGGCTCGCGGCAGAACGCGAGATCGCGACGCTCGGCGACCGCATCGAGGAGTCGCGCCGTGAGGCGCAGCGCGCACAGGACACCGCCGAAAAGGCGAAGAGTGAGCTGCGTTCGCTCCTGATGTCGCACCTCTCGCTGATCGACCGCCCCAAGAGCCCCGCCGCGGCGGCCGCTCCCGCCCCAGAGCCGACGCCCGCCCCGGAGCCGGTTGAAGCGGCGGCAACGAAGGCCGCGGCGCCCGCACCCGAGCCGCCACCGGCAGCAAAGGCGAAGCCGTCGGCAGCTGCGGTCGCGAGCCGCCCGGTCATCAAATCGGAGACCGACGAGCTGCCTCAGCTCCCGATGAACGGAAACACGCACTACCGGCTCGTCGAGTAGACTAAGCCCTGGTCAAGAGTTCTTTCATCTCTTTGGCACCGATCGGGTTGTTGTAGATCGGCGAGCCGGGCTCTTGGCGCCGGCCGCCCTCGATCAACCCGCCGGTGTCGACCGGCTCGAACCCGATCTCGTCGATGAGGTCCATCACGACCCGCTTCGCCGCCGAATCGTCGCTGGCGACCGGCATCGCCAAGCGGCCCTTGGTGCCCTTGGGCTTGCCCTCGGTTACCAGACGCTTGAAGAAGATCGTGTTGAACGCCTTGACGACCCGCGCGCCGGGGACGAGCGCGCGGGTGAACTCGGTCGAGGTCTTGGTCCCGAGGTCTTCGATCTCGAAGTCCTCGGTGTAGGCGTTCATCGCATCGATGACGATCTTGTCGTCCCAGCCGTCGAGCTCGCCGAGCGCCTCTTCACGCTTGGTCCACGGGATCGCGATGAGGATGATGTCGCTCGCGTCGACCGCCTCCTGACCGGTGGTCGCCTCGGCGTTCTCGCCGATCTCGGCCACCAAGCCCTGTAAGGACGACGGACCGCGCGAGTTCGCGATCCTCACGTGATGGCCGGCTTTGGCGAACACGCGCGCGGCGCTCCCGCCAATATTTCCCGATCCCAAGACCCCGATGTTCAACCGGCAAACCTCCCTAGACTCCGGGGTTTCAGGTACGGCGCCGCCCGGCCGTCTCCCGCGTTGGGGTACGTTGGGTCCGAGAAGGGGGACAGATCATGCCGAAAGTCACCCAGCTGACCGTCCTGATCGACAACCGTCCGGGGACGCTCGCGAACGTGGCGACCGCCCTGGCCAACGCCGGCGTCAACGTCCTCGACTTCAACGGTGGGGCGCTCGGGGCGGCGGGCTACGTGCAGCTGATCGTCGACGACGTGAGCAAGGCGAAAGACGCGCTGCAACGCGCAGGACAGACGTGCACGGAGCAGTCCGTCCTCTACGCGGAGCTCGAGAACAAGCCCGGTTCGCTCGCAGCGTTCGCCGGAAAGCTCGCCGCCAAGAATGTGAACGTCCTGTCCGGCTACGCGACGACGATGCTCGGCGACGCAGCGACCGGCGTCATCCTCTCCGTCTCCGACCTCGATGCCGCGGAAGCGATCGCGTCCGTGTAGATTGCAGGTTGCTCGCCAGGGCCGGTGTCCGGCCGGGGACGATACGAGTGCAGTGAAGCCGAGGGGTTAGCCGAGTTGACGGAATTCAATCCCGTTTCACCGCGTAACGAGTCGCTCGCGCTGCGAGTCGCGTTCGCGTCGTTGCGCTCGTACTTGCGCAAGCTGTACGCGTGTTCGACGACGGACGAGGTGCTCGAGCTCGTGCAAGAGACGGCAGTCGCGCACTTTCCCGAGACGCCGTATCTGACGACGGCGTCACGGCTCCCCGACGGCGGCTGGTCGTTCGAAGGTGAAGGGATTGGAAGCGGTTCGCGTTTGCGCGCCTATCGGTCCCACAGTGAGGAAGTCGTCGGCCCGATCTTCGCGTCGAAGCTGGTCGCAGCCGACGACCTGATGTGTTTCCCGCAGGCGGCTTCGCCCGGCGATCTGCTCACCTTCGAGCATTACGACGAACCGAAATTAGCCGGCATTCTCGGGAAAGACTACCCCGAGTTCAAACGCCTGCACGAACCGATGCTGGCCGCCGTCATCCGCTCGCGTGCAGATTTCGTTGCGCACCTCTATCTCGCGGATTTCCTGAAGATCTACGACACCGAGGTCGACCGCGAGATGGTCCGCGCAATCGTCGACTTCGCCTCGCTCGCTGGGGCTTAGGAACCGGGCGAAGGCCTGCGCGCTTGGCCGCCGTATGCTAAGCGCGTGACGAAAAACATCGTTGTGGGCGCCATTCTGGCGCTCATCGGCGTCGCTCCGCTTGCGAGCGCAGCGGCCCCATTGAACGCGTGTACCGTGATCCGTCCGGCGGACATTGTCGCTGCCGTCGGCAGCGCACCGAGCGGGCCGGGACGGCTTCGCACGTACCAGAGCGACCCCGCCTCGGAATGCTTGATCTCGACGTCGGCCGGGACGATCCAGGCTTCGCTGTTTCCGGGGATAGGCGCAAAGCAGATGTCGGCGTTTCGCGCAGGCTATCAGCCCCTCGAAGCGGTCGCCGGAGTCGGCGACGAAGCTGCGTACTCGAAGCAGCACTCGACGCTCGGAATCCGACATGGTACGAGCATGGTTATGCTCAGCCTCGCGTCACCGGACGCGGCGCAGAATCGCCGCATCCTCATCGCGCTCGGAAAGCGCGCTTCCTCGAACCTCCCCTGACAGCCGAGCTCGCTCCGAGGGGCACGCTTACCGCGGCGATCAACCTCGGGAACCCGATTCTTGCGCAACGCGACGCCGAGACGGGCGCGCTGCGCGGCGTATCGGTCGACTTGGCGGGTGAGCTTGCGCGCAGACTTGCGGTGGAGCTGACCCTCGTCCCGTACGAGTCTGCCGGCGCGGTGTTCGCGGGCGCGAAGGATGGTGCGTGGGACGTCGCGTTTCTCGCGATCGATCCGGTCCGTGCTGCCGAGTTGCGCTTCACTGCACCGTACGTCATCATCGAGGGCGGCTACCTCGTCCGTGACGATTCCGCGATTCGAACGCTCGACGCTGTCGACGTCGACGGCCTCCGTGTTGCTGTCGGTCGAAACGCCGCGTACGACCTGTACCTGTCGCGTAACCTCGAGCACGCAACGCTGGTGCGTGAGGAAACCTCGCGAGCGGCGATCGACCTGTTCCTGACGGGCGGCACCGATGTCGCCGCCGGTATTCGCACCGTACTCGCGCGCGAAGCCGCGACGCGCCCCGCACTCCGCCTCCTCGACGGAGCGTTCATGTCAATCCGTCAGGCAATGGCGACGCCCGCCGACCGCGAGCTCGGTGCACCGTATCTTCGCGAGTTCGTCGAGGAGATGAAGGCGTCGGGCTTCGTCGCGGAGGCGCTCGCGCGCAGCGGCCAAACCGACGCCGTCGTGGCTCCATTGGAGAACGCGTAGCAGCGTCATCGCGCGGTCACATCGCGGCCACGACCGCCGCCTAGCATCCGCTCCATGGACGGAGCGTACTGGATGGCCAGCGCGATGCGCGCGGCGCGCGACCAACTCGAGATCGCGACGCAAAATCTTGCGAACGTGTCAACGGGCGGCTTCCGCAAGGCGATCGCCGACGTCACGCTCTCGCCGCGCGGCCTCTCCGTCGCTGCGTCGTCAAGCGTGGACCAGGGCGGCCTCACGCAAACAGGACGGCCGTTCGATCTCGCGCTGCTTGGGCCGGGGATGCTGCGCGTCGGCGAGACGACGACGCGCGACGGCGCGTTCAGCCGCGACCGTGACGGCTGGCTCGTCGACGATCACGGACGGCGCTTGCGCGGCGCGTACGGCGCGTTGCGCGTCTCGGCCGACGCGCGAATCGAAGCCGACGGACGCGTGCGCGACCGCGGCCGCGTCGTCGATCGAATCCCGCTTCCCACGGGAACGACGATCCAGACCGGCGCGCTCGAGAGCAGCACCGTCAACGCGGTCGACGAGACGCTCGCGATCCTAAATGCGCAGCGCTCGTTCGAGACCGCGCAAAAGACGCTCGTGGCGATCGACGCGACGCGCCAAAAAGCCGCCAACGACGTGGTGCGCCTGCAATGAACCGCGCGATGCTCGCCGCCGCAAGCGGGATGGCGGCGCAACAGACGCAGCTCGAGATCGTCGCCGACAACCTCGCCAACGCCGACGTCGCGGGTTTCAAGGGAGCGGCGGCAACGTTCGCCGACGTGCGCGCCGGCGCGCTCGGCCTGGGCGTCACGACCGTCGGTAAGCACGCCGTCTTCGCGCAAGGGAAGCTCATGCGCAGCAACGGCCCGTTCGATCTCGCGATCGACGGCGCCGGCTTCTTCGTCGTCGAGCGCGGCGGAACGACGGCGTACACTCGCAACGGCGAGTTCGCACGCGTCGCCGACGGCACGTTGCGCAACGCGGCAGGATGGACGCTCAACGGGGTTCGGATCCCCGCCGACGCGCTCGCGGCGCGTGTCGAGCGCGACGGACGGGTGCTGATCGATACGCCGCGCGCGAAGAACGTCGAGACGGGACGGCTGCGTTTGGCATCGTTCCCGGCGCCCGAAGCGCTGCGTCCGCTTGGCGCGACGTTGTTCGCGCGTTCCGACGCCTCAGGCGCGCCACACCTCTTCGCACCCGGTGCGCACGACGGACCGTCGATCGCATTCGGGATGCTCGAGCGCTCGAACGTCTCGATCGTCGAGTCGATGATGCAGATTCTCGGCGCCCAACGCGCCTACGAAGCAAATTCCAAAGGAGTGCAAGCCGCCGATGAAATGCTGCGCATCGCCAACAATCTCAACCGTGGCTGACACGCGACGCGCCGCCGCGAACGTCGTGCAAGCGCTGCTCTTCCGCGAGGTGCTCAAACC
>CAZABL010000129.1:0-5305 GCA_964483365.1 uncultured bacterium | reverse complement strand
AGCCGGCGCACGTCGCGATCGTTCCGCAAGCGCTGCGCTCGCTCGAGCGCCGCGACGTCGTCTCGGGCTACGGTGAGATGCTCAAGTACGGGCTCGCGCTCGACGCCGAGCTCTATCGCGCGCTCCGCGGAAGCGAAGCGGCGTTGCTCGACGATCCCGCGACCGCGCTCGACGCGATCGCACGCTGCGTCGAGCTGAAGGCCGAGGTCGTCGCGCGCGACGAGGAAGACCTCACCGGGATCCGCGCGATCTTGAACTTCGGACACACCGTCGCACACGCGCTCGAGAAGGTCGCCGGCTACGGCGCGCTGCGGCACGGCGAAGCGGTGATCGTCGGGATGCGCGCGGCGCTCACCCTCTCGGTCGCGCGCGGCTTGCTCGACGAGGGGGCGCGGGCGGAGGCCGACGCGCACCTCGCTTCCTTGCCGGTCCCGCCGGCATGGCGCGAGCTTCCGGCCGCCGCGGTCGCCGAGGCGACCAAAGGCGACAAAAAGCGCCACGCCGGTGGGACGAGCTTCGTCCTGCTCGAGGAGATCGGTGTGGCCCGCGTCGATGACGGCGTCGGCGAGCGGGAGCTGCGCGGCGCTTTGGACGAACTCGGATTGCGGTGAACGTTCTCGTCGTCAACGGTCCGAACCTCAACCTGCTGGGCGAACGGGAGCCGTCGGTCTACGGGCGCATGACGCTCCCGCAGCTCGAGCGCCGCGTCCGCGGACACGCGCGCAAGCGCCGCCAGCACGTGCGCTTCTTCCAGTCGAATCACGAAGGCGCGATCATCGACGAGCTGCAGCGGCAACGCAAGTGGGCGGATGGCGTCGTGATCAACCCCGGCGCCTTCACGCACTACTCGTACGCGATCCGCGACGCGCTCGCGTCGATCGCCCTCCCCGCCGTCGAGGTCCATCTCTCCGACGTGAACGCGCGCGAGGAGTTCCGGAAGATCTCGGTCGTTCGGGACGTCTGCGTCGCGGTTCGGGCGGGGAAAGGCGTCGACTCGTATCTCGAAGCCCTCGACCTCTTGGCGGAGCGCGTCTCGTGACGACGCGGCGGCTCGGCAACGGCGGTCCGTTCGTCGGCGCCGTCGCGCTCGGGTGCATGGGGATGTCGGAGTTCTACGAGCCCGTCGAGGAGCGCGAGGCGATCGCGACGATCCACCGCGCGCTCGAGCTCGGGATGACGCTCGTCGACACCTCCGACATGTACGGCCGCGGCGAGAACGAGAAGCTGGTCGGGCGCGCGCTGCGCGGACGGCGCGAACGGGCCGTCCTTTCGAGCAAGACGGGGATCGTGCGGCGCGCCGACGACGCGGCGTACCGCGGCGTCGACGGGCGGCCGGAGTACGTGCGTGCCGCCTGCGACGCATCGCTCGTACGGCTCGGCGTCGATCACCTCGACCTGTATTACGTTCACCGAATCGATCCGAAGGTGCCGATCGAAGAGACGATCGGCGCGATGGCCGAGCTCCTCGCGGCCGGGAAGATCCGCGCGCTCGGACTCTCCGAAGCGGCCCCCGAGACGCTGCGCCGCGCCGCCGCGGTCGCGCCGATCGCCGCATTGCAGAGCGAGTACTCGCTCTTCACGCGCGACGTCGAAACGAACGGGGTGCGCGCGGCCGCGCGCGAGCTCGGCGTGACGCTGGTCGCCTACGCGCCGCTCGGCCGCGGGATCCTCACCGGCACCGTGCGTTCGACCGAGACGCTCGCCCCCGACGATCTGCGCCGCCGCGTCCCGCGCTTCGATCCCGAGAACTTCGAGCGCAACCTCAAGCTCGTCGACGTGCTCGGCGCGATCGCGCACGAGGCGAGCTGTACGCCGGCGCAGCTCGCGCTGGCATGGGTCCTCGCACAAGGCGAGGACGTCCTCGCGCTTCCTGGTTGCGAACGCGTCGCGCACGTCGAAGAGAACGCCGCCGCCGCGTCGGTGCAGCTGAACGCGGAACTGCGCGCGCGGATCGACGCGTTGCTGCCGCCCGGATCAGCGGCCGGAGCAAGGCTCCGCGACCAGCGCTTCATCCATCGCTGATCATCCCCGTCACCCTGAGCGTGGCGAAGGGCGTCGCGGCGGAGCCGCTTGTCCTGCGCCCGCCGAAGGACCGGGGATATGCAACGCTTCGACAAGCTCAGCGAAAACGACCGCCCTTCGACAAGCTCAGGGTGACACCAGAAGCTCAGGGTGACACCGGAAGCTCAGGGTGACACCAGGCCCTACGCGACTGACCGCGCCGTGACCGTAAAGGCAGCACTCTCCGGGCCGGGGGCCGAAGCGCGTCTTCCGGCTTAGGGGGTCTGGCCATGCATCTCGGGCGCCCCGAACCAACCGATCCAGTCCTCGTTCATTCGGTCCCCGGGCGTGTTCGCGTTCGCTTCCGTGACCCGCTCGACGAAGATCAGCTTGCCCTCGGGGGATCACTCGCCGGCGTCATCGACGCGCGGGCGAGCCCGGCGTGCCGCTCGATCGTGGTACGCTACGATGCTGCTCGCGTCTCCGTCGATGCGATCTTACGGTGGTTACGGGAGCCGACGAATGCGAGGACCGGACAACCCGCGAAGCCGATCGAGACCCGGCCGAGTGCGGAACCCCTTCGGACGCTGGCGATCGCGGGCTCAGGCCTCCTCCTCACGCTCTTCGGAGCACCTGCCCCCGTCTCGGTCGCGGTCGTCGCCGTAGGAGCGATTCCGATCGCCATGCGTGCCGTCGCGGATCTGCGCGAACGCGAGATCTCGGCGGATTTCCTCGATGTAACGGCCGTCGGCATCTTGCTGCTCCGTGGAAGCACCGTTGCCGCAGCGATCTCCACGTTCTTCATCGCCGCCGGTGAATACATCCGGACCCTCACCGCACGGCGCTCGCGCAAGGCGCTGGTCGATCTCTTCGCATCGACGGCGCGGTTCGCATGGGCCGTTCGTAACGGTCAGCTCGAGCAGGTGCCCGCGGCCTCCGTCGAACCCGGGACGATGGTCGTGGTCAATCCCGGCGAGCTCGTACCGGTCGACGGCCCCGTCGTGCTCGGTCGGGCGACGGTCGATCAGCAGACACTCACCGGCGAAGCGACGCCGCAGCTCTGCGTCCCCGGCGATGCGGTCTATGCCTCAACGCTCGTCATGGACGGCGAGATCCACGTGCGTGCCGAACGGGCGGGGACGCAGACGCGCGCAAGCCGAATCGTCCAAGTGCTCGCTCATGCGCCGGTTCACGATACCGCGATCGAGGACTACGCGGCGCGATTCGCGGGGCGCTTCGTGCTGCCGGTCCTCCTGCTCGCGGCCGGCATCTATGCGTTTACGCGCGACGTAGCGCGTGCAATCTCGATCGTCGTCTTCGATTTCTCGACGGGGATTCGCGTCTCCGTTCCGACTTGCGTCCTCGCGGCGATGAACGCCGCGGTCCGGCGGGAAGTCCTGATCAAGGGCGGACGTGCGCTCGAGCAGCTCGCGTGCGTCGACACGATCGTCTTCGATAAGACGGGGACGTTGACGTCGGGGAGGCCGATCGTGACGGAGACGGTCTTGCTCGTCGACGATCTCGACGACGAAGCGCTGCTCTCGTTCGCGGCAGCGGTCGAGAACCGGCACTCGCATCCTGCCGCGCAAGCGATCGTCCGGGCGGCCCAGGAACGATCGATCGCGATCCCTGATCGCGGTGACTCGCGATACGAGATCGGGTTCGGCGTGGAGGCGTCGGTCGACGGCATTTCGATCGCCGTCGGGAGCGAAGGCTACCTGACGTCACGTCGTGTGGAGATGCCGAACGACGCCCTCCGCCATGCCGACGAGCTCGCCCGGAGCGGAACCTCGACCGTTTTCGTGGCTCGCGACGGAGAAGCGGTCGGGATGATTGCCTACGCCGACGTCCCGCGCACCGAGATCGCGTCCGTCATACGTGGTCTGCGTGCCAACGGAGTTCGCGACGTGATCATGGTCACCGGCGACCGGTATCGGGTCGCGCGCGCGATCGCGGAGCAAGTCGGGATCGAGCACGTCGAAGCGGCGAGCTTCCCGGACCGCAAGGCCGAGATCGTCCGAGAACTGCAAGCTCAGGGGCACATCGTCGCCGTGGTCGGTGACGGGATCAACGACTCTCCCGCGCTCGCCTACGCCGACGTGTCGGTCTCGCTTGCAAGCGGGACCGAGGTCGCCCGCGAGACGGCCGACGTCATCCTGTACGGTGATCTCTCGGGTTTGCTCGACGCGCTGACGACGGCTCGCTTCGCGATGGGCGTCGTGCGCGAGAATCTCGCCCTCATCGGCACGGTGAACGGGCTGGGACTCCTCGCGGCGAGCCTCGGGCTCGTGCCGCCCGCGGCGGCGACGGCGATCCATAACGGTACCGGCGTCCTTGCCGCTGTGAACTCGCTGCGTCCGCTACGTACGCCTCGCTGCAACGTCGACGGCGGCAACGACGCAAGGCGAACCTCATAAGACTGGATTAACCATAGCGAAAGCCGGCGATAAGATTCCGGCCGTACGGTCACATACCGTATGATACCGACGCGGTGTGCGGAGTATCGCCATCCGCCGGCGACTCGCCTCACGCATTGGCGCTTCGATCACCTCACCCGGTGACGGCGCCGCGACCGTCACGGTCCTCGGTCGTTCGGTGCAGATCACAGGTTGGCCGCACTGGACCCGCGATCCGCGCGGGGAGCTGCGCCCGCAATACTTCCCATCGTGGCTGATGGTCCCGTTCGGTCAGGACAAGCGCGCCGGGCAGAACATCCACCGCTACGTCGCGTGGCCCTTCATCGCCGCCGGCGTCGTGTACGTCGGCGCGATCGTCCGCGGAGATCTCGCCGACGTCTTGCTCGGTCTCGACGATCTCCCGAAGTTGCTTCCGATGCTGCTCTCACCGCGCTCTTCGGCGGGCGCGAAGCCGCGCGGTTCTGGCACTCGATCACGATGCTGGCACTGCTGGCATTCCTCGTCGTGCACGTCACGATGGTCGTCACGACCGGCCTCCTCACCAATCTCCGCGCGATGATCACCGGATGGCGTCATCCCGCAACCGCGCATTCGCGCACCGCCGACGCCGTCCACGCCGAGGCGAGCCGCACCACGCGGCGCGCGTCCTAAACCACTCTCCAACGCGCCCGCCTTTACGTACGTCGACCTGGGCTCGAACCAGCGCGTCGGGAAGAAGACCTGGCTCCCCATCGCCGTGCGCAATCTCTTCAACAACAACGCCGGCCTCGATCTCATTCGCCCTGACCCAGCGCTTCTAGCAGTCGCTCGGGGCGACTTCAGATCACGTAGTCGTCCCAGCCCTGCTCCATCGTCAGCGCGGGGAGGTCGACCGCGTGGCGCGCGAC
>CAZABL010000128.1:0-5340 GCA_964483365.1 uncultured bacterium | reverse complement strand
ATGATGTACGGCCAGATGACGGCCGGTTCGTGGATCTACATCGGCTCGCAAGGGATCGTCCAGGGAACGTTTGAGACGTTCGCGGAGATGGGGCGTCGCCATTACGGCGGCGATCTGCGCGGCAAGTGGATTCTCACCGCGGGCCTGGGCGGGATGGGCGGCGCGCAGCCGTTGGCCGCGACGATGGCCGGAGCCTCGTTGCTGGCGATCGAGTGCGATCCGTCGCGGATCGAGAAACGCTTGCAGACCGGCTATCTCGACAAGCGCGCCGCGTCGCTCGACGAAGCGCTCGTCACGATCGACGAGGCGTGCCGCGCCGGCGTTCCCGTCAGCGTCGGCGTCGTCGGGAACGCGGCCGAGATGGTCCCCGAGCTGCTGCGGCGCGGCGTTCGTCCGGACGCCGTCACCGATCAGACCTCGGCGCACGATCCGGTCAACGGCTATCTCCCCGCGGGCTGGACGCTCGAGGAGTGGCGTGCGCGGCGCGAGCGTGAACCCGAGGTCGTCGCGCGGGCGGCGAAGCAATCGATGGTTGCGCACGTCGAAGCGATGGTCGCGTTTCATCGCATTGGCGTCCCAACGTTCGACTACGGCAACAACATTCGGCAGATGGCTGCGGATGCCGGAGCGCACGACGCGTTCGCGTTCCCGGGTTTCGTTCCGGCCTACATCCGTCCGCTGTTCACGCGCGGGATCGGGCCGTTCCGCTGGGTCGCGCTGTCAGGCGATCCCGACGACATTCGTAAGACCGACGCAAAGGTGAAAGAGCTGATTCCAAACGATCCGCATTTGCATCGTTGGCTCGACATGGCGCAGGAACGCATCGCCTTCCAGGGTCTTCCGGCACGCATTTGCTGGATCGGGCTGGGCGACCGCGATCGCGTCGGCCTCGCCTTCAACGAGATGGTCGCGCGCGGCGAGCTGCGCGCGCCGATCGTGATCGGTCGCGATCATCTCGATTCCGGCTCGGTCGCAAGCCCGAATCGCGAGACCGAAGCGATGCGTGACGGGTCGGACGCGGTGAGCGATTGGCCGCTGCTCAACGCGATGCTCAACGTCGCGGGCGGTGCGACCTGGGTCTCGATCCACCACGGCGGCGGGGTCGGGATGGGCTTCTCGCAGCACGCCGGCGTCGTCATCGTCGCCGACGGCACCGAAGCGGCGGCGCGTCGTATCGCGCGCGTCTTGTGGAACGATCCGGCGAGCGGCGTCGCGCGGCACGCCGACGCCGGCTACGAGACCGCGATCGCGTGCGCGCACGAGCACGGCCTGCGCCTGCCGATGCGCGACGCGTGAGCGCGTCCGCATTGCAACGCCCGACGATCGCGCTGCGCGCCGGCGAGCTGCGCGCCGCGCATGTGCGCGCGTTGTTGACCCAAGATGCGGGGATCGCGCTCGACGCCGCGGCGCGCGAGGCCGTCGACCGTGCGGCTGCGGTCGTCGCAGCGATCGCGGAACGCGACGTGAGCGTTTACGGCGTGAACACCGGCTTCGGGAAGCTCGCGCAAACCCGCATCCCGCGCGAGAAACTCGGCGAGCTGCAGCGGAACCTCGTCGTCTCACACGCGTGCGGCGTCGGCGCACCGCTCGAGCGGGACGTCGTGCGGCTCGTTATCGCGCTGAAGGTCAACTCGCTCGCACGCGGCTATTCGGGCGTGCGCTGGACGGTCGTCGAAACGCTGCTCGCGTGTCTGGAACGCGACGTCCTGCCGGTGATTCCGGGGCAAGGATCGGTCGGCGCATCCGGCGATCTCGCGCCGCTTGCCCATCTCTCCGCCGCGCTGCTCGGGATCGGCGACGCGCGTGTCGACGGCCGGACGATTCCCGCGGCGCAGGCGCTCCCCGCCGCCGGCATCGCGACGATCGATCTTCAAGCGAAGGAGGGGCTCGCGCTTCTCAACGGCACGCAGGTTTCGACCGCGCTCGCGCTGCGTGCGCTCGTCGCCGCCGAAGATGTGTTCGCAGCCTCGCTCGTCGCCGGCGCACTGACGATCGAAGCGGCGCTGGGCAGTGTCACACCGTTCGATCCGCGCATCCACGCCGTGCGCGGTCATCGTGCGCAAAGCGACGTCGCCGCCGCGGTGCGGCGTTTGGTCGCGGGGACCGAGATCAACGAATCGCATCGCGACTGCGGTCGCGTGCAAGACCCGTACAGTCTGCGCTGCATCCCGCAGGTACTCGGCGCCTGTTTGCAGACGCTGCGCGATACGGCGAACGTGCTGGTCGACGAGGCCAACGCCGTCTCCGACAACCCGCTCGTCTTCCCGGAGACCGGTGAGGTGATCTCGGGCGGGAACTTCCATGCCGAGCCCGTCGCGTTTGCGGCAGACGCGCTGGCCGTCGCGATCGCCGAGATCGGTAACCTCTCCGAGCGCCGTACGGCGCTGCTCGTCGACCCGACGTTCAGCCAGCTCCCCGCGTTCCTCGCGACCGATCCGGGCCTCGAGTCGGGCTATATGATCGCGCAGGTCAGCGCGGCCGCGCTCGCCTCGGAGAACAAAGGGCTCGCGCATCCCGCCAGCGTCGACTCGATCCCCACCTCCGCGGGTCAAGAGGACCACGTCTCAATGGCGACCCACGCCGCCCGCCGACTCGACGCGATGGCGCGCAACGCCGCATACATCGTTGCGATCGAGCTGTTGGCTGCAGCACGGGGGATCGGATTTCGCCGCCCGTTGCGGACCTCGGCTGCGCTCGAGTCGGTCCTGACCGAGATCGCCCCCGGTTCCCTGAGCGGAGATTCCTATCTTTCCCCGGAGATTGAACGTGTCGCGGCACTCATCCGCGCTGGACGCTTCACCCCGCTCCTCGCAGAGCTTCTCCCGACGACGCAGGAAACGCGAACGTGAACGAGATCTTTAGCCTCGAGCCGGGCCACGGGCCGCTCCTCATCAGCGCGCCGCACATCGGTACGCGGATCCCCGAGCACATCGCAGCGCGGCTGAGCGAAGCCGCACGCTCGCTCAGCGACACGGACTGGGACGTCGACCGCCTCTATCCGTTCGCGCGCGAACTCGGTGCGACGGTCCTGCGCGCGCGCCAGTCGCGCTACGTGGTCGACCTCAATCGCGATCCGCAGGGCCTGTCGCTGTATCCGGGCGCGCGCACGACCACGTTGTGCCCGACGGAAACCTTCGACGGAGAGGCGCTCTACGCGCCGGGCGAGGAGCCGACCGACCATGAGATCGCGGCACGCCGCGCCGCGTACTGGGACCCCTATCACGACGCGCTGTGCGAAGAGCTGACAAGAATTCGCGCCGCGCACGGGTACGCGCTGCTGCTCGACGCGCATTCGATCTGGGGCCGGCTCCCGCTGCTCTTTCAGGGCGAGCTTCCCGATCTCAACATCGGGACGGACAGCGGCCGTTCGTGCGACCCCGAAATGACGGAGGCAATCGTCGCCGCCATCGCCGGCGCCCCGTACACGCACGTCCTCAACGGTCGCTTCAAGGGCGGCTACATCACGCGCCGCTACGCTTCACCGGCGCATACCGTGCACGCGGTGCAGATCGAGCTCAATCAGCGAACCTATCTCGTCGACGGGACACGTTCTGCCTGGGACGCCTCCAAAGCTGCGACGATTTCTGCGGTATTGCAGCGTATTTGCGTTGCTATGCTCGCTTGGGCCCGCAACGCGCATCTGGCACCCGCCACGTAGGGTTGCAGGGTCCATGCAAACGACCTCAGTTGCGCGTGCCGAGTTCGTTCCGCTTGGCGGCGACCTGCGCGGATACTACGCTGTCCCGGCCGGCAGCGGACCATTTCCCGCTGTCCTGGTCTTTCAGGAAGTCTTCGGCGTAAACGACTACATCCAGAGCGAAGTGCGGCGCCTTGCCGAACACGGCTACGTCGCGATCGCGCCGGATTATTTCCGCGGCGAGACGTTCACGTACGCCGAGCTCGAGAGCAAGGTCTATCCGAAGCTTGCCGCGATCACGGAGCAGCAGTATCTCGCCGACATCGACGCGGCGCTCGCGTTTCTCGACGCGGCGCCCGAGGTGAAGAAGGGGAAGCGCGGCGTCGTCGGCTTCTGCATGGGCGGATACCAATCGGTGTTGGCAGCGCTCGCGCGACCGGAACGGTTCGCCGCAGCGGTGTCGTTCTACGGTGGCGGGATCGCGCCGGTCGGTGAGCCGCGCCGTCCACCGCTCGTCGATCGTCTCGATCCGATCACCGCGGAGTTGCTGCTGATCTACGGCGCCGATGATCCGTCGATCCCGCCGGCCGAGCACGGTAAGCTCGCCGAGAGGCTCTCGACCCTCAAGAAGCGCTACACGCTCAGCGTCTATCCGAATGCCGGTCACGCCTTCGCGTCACGCGATCGCGAAAGCTATCGCAAGCCGCAAGCCGACGAAGCGTGGGCCGAAGCGCTGTCGTTCTTCGACCGCGTGATGCGCTAACGCGACCACCGGTTCCAGGGGGAATAAGCGCTCGCATTCCCTGGTAAGAAACGGGGATGAACATCCCCGCGTGGCCGCAGACGGTGACGATCGACGTTGCGGCGGCAGCGGCCGGCGAAGGGCGGGGCGAGCGCGCAAGCTCGCCCTTACCCGTGCAGGCCGGAGGTTGGATCGCGCTCGTCGTCTGCGTGGCAGCGTTCGTCGCGCTCGTGCGACCGTTGCCCGGACACCGCGTGCCGCTGGACGACACCCTCCTCCACGCGCTGAACCATGCGATGGCGCGCATTCCGTTCATCGGGCTGCAGACGACGCTGCTCGGGATCGACGTCCCGCAGCTCTTCCTCGCGTCAGCCGCCGTTGCGCTGTGGTTTCGCCGTCCGGTGAGGCAGGAGTTTCGCGGTTCCGTCCTCGTCGCGTTCGCCGCGTTCTTTCCGACGTACGTCCTCGCGCGCGTGCTCGAGCACGTCGGACATCGCGTCCGTCCGTTGGTCGGCGTGCCGCTGCAGCCGCTCGGCGATCCCGCTGCGTTCCACCAAACGCAAAGCGCGATGAGTCACTGGGGATCGTTTCCCAGCGATCACGCCGCGCTCTGGGCGATCGCGGTCGTCGTCGCGTTCTCCGTTGGGCGACGCGCGGGATTCGTATTCCTCGCTGTAGGCCTCTATTTGTGCGCACTGCGTATCGCGTTCGGATATCACTGGCCAAGTGACATCGCCGGCGGTGCCGTGCTGGGGACCGCGATCATCCTCGTGCTGCTGCGAATCGCCGCGGCGTGCCGACCGGCGATCGACCGCGTCCTGGCTGTCAGCGAGCGTCACGCAAGCTTCGCCGCCGTAGTCGCATTCGTTCTCCTCTCCGAGTTCGCGAACGCCTTCCACTTCACGCAGATGATCGCATCATCGCTCCACGGCCGCATCTTCCACTGAACTCCCGTCATGCT
>CAZABL010000127.1:0-5569 GCA_964483365.1 uncultured bacterium | reverse complement strand
AACCTTGAAGCGAGCCGTGATTTTCTCGATGTCCGCGACGTCTGCGAAGCGTATGCGGCGCTCCTCGAGGGCGGTGGCGCGACAGGCGAGATCTACAACGTCGCCAGCGGGACGGCGACGCCGCTGAAGGAGGTCTTACGCCGTCTGATCGAGATCGCACACGTCCCGGTCGAGGTGCGTGAGGATCCCGAGCGCATGCGGCCGTCGGATGTGCCGGTCAGCGTCGGCGACGCTTCGAAGCTGCGCGCCGCGACCGGTTGGACGCCCCGCATTCCCTTGACCGCCGCGCTGCGCGCGGTCTACGACGACGCGCGTGCACGCGCACAGGTGACCTCGTGAATCTCGATTTTCGCTCAACGGTATTCGCGCAGCGCGGGACGTTGCTCGCGATCCCTGCCGTTGTGCTCGCCGCCTGCGGGAAACCCAGCGCGTTCTCGGTCGCGACCGGACTGCCGTTGGCGTTCGTCGGCGAAGCGATCCGGATGTGGGCGGTCGGCTACAGCGGCGTGACGACGCGCGGCGATAAGGTCACCGCGCCGGCGCTCGTCACAGCGGGTCCATACGCACATGTCCGCAACCCACTGTACGTGGGGAACGCGCTCACCGCGGCGGGCTTCGCGATCGCGTTCACGGGGAAGAACTCGGCACCGATGCGACTCGCGCTCGTCGGCGGCTCGCTCGCCGCGCTGCTCGGAGTCTACGCCGTCATCGTCCCGCACGAGGAGGCGTACCTGCGCGCGACGTTCGGCGAGGCGTTCGACGACTACGCGCGCCGTGTGCCACCCGTCATGCCTTTGGTCGAACCATCCGAGCCCCAACACGGGTCGTATGATCCGGACGTGATCCCAAAAGCTGAGTCCCGAACCTTCCTGACCTTTGGCGCGATGCTCGCGACACTGGCCCTCAAGGCGTTACGCGTGTGAACCCCGCCGCCGGTGTCTCGACCGGCCGCCTGCGGATCGCGTTGGTCGCGACCGCCGCTGTCGCTGTGCTCGAACTCGCCGGGGGTATCTTCGCCGGGTCCCTCGCGCTGCTGTCCGACGCCGCGCACGTCACGATGGACGTCGTTGCGCTGGCGATCGCGCTCGCCGCAAGCGTCCAAGCGCGCCGCCCCGCGACCTCGCGCCAGACGTACGGCTTCGCGCGCTACGAGATCCTCGCCGCGCTCGCCAACGGCGCGCTTCTGAGCGCCGTCACGGTCCTCGTCGTCGTCGAAGCGGTGCGGCGCTTCTCGCATCCCGAGCTCCCCTCGGGCGGGCTGATGGCCGCCGTCGCGGGGGTCGGCTTTGTGGTGAACGTCGCTGTAGGTGTGGTGCTCCTGCACGGCTGGCACCCGGCTCTTCACGACCACGACGGACACAGCCACGATCTGAACCTGCGCTCCGCCACGCTTCACGTCGCCGGTGACGCGCTCGGGGCGTTCGCGGTCGTCGTCGGCGGTGCGGTCATCGCGCTGACGGGCGCCGCTTGGATCGACCCCGCACTCTCGCTGCTCGTCTCGGCGATCATCGTCTGGGGCGTCGTCGGCATCATGCGCGAAGCGACCGACGTCTTACTCGAAAGCGCGCCCGTCCACGCCGAAATCCCCGCCGTCATCGCGCGGATCCGCGCCGTCAACGGCGTCGTCGACGTCCATCACCTCCACGTCTGGACGCTTGGCTCGGGCTCGTACGCGCTCTCGGCGCACGTCGTGCTCGACGATCGCAAACTCAGCGAAGCGAGCGCTATCTTGCGCTCGATCGAGCGCGCGATGCACGACGACTTCGCGATCGGGCACGTCACGATCCAGTTCGAGTGCGAAACCTGCGATCCGGAGACCGCGATCATCTGTGGGCAGGCGCCCAACCCCGAGACCGTCCGGGGAATCACTGCCGGGCGCTAAGAAGGCTCGCGGGCTATGAACTCGGGTACTGTCATCCTCGCCACCGCACGGACGCCGTTCGGGCGGCTGGGTGGGGCGCTCTCGTCACTCGTCGCGACCACGCTCGGCGGCGAAGCGATCCGCAACGCGCTGCTGCGCGCCGGGATCGATCCCACCGACGTCGACCACGTCGTCATGGGCCAGGTGCTGCAGGGCGGCGCTGGTCAGGCGCCCGCGCGGCAGGCCGCGTTCAAGGCCGGGCTCGCCAAGACGACGACCGCCGAGACGGTCAACAAGGTGTGCGCCTCCGGGATGCTCGCCGTCTCGTACGGGGCGCGGTACGTCACCGCCGGTGATGCGCGCGTCGTCGTCGCCGGCGGAATGGAGTCGATGTCCAACGCGCCCTACCTGCTCCCCGGTGCGCGGAGCGGTTACCGGTATGGCGACGCGACGGTCGTCGACGAGATGATCCACGACGGGCTGTTCGACCCGTACTTCAACGAAGTGATGGCTTCGCAGGGCGCCAAGGTCGCCGCCGAGCTCGGCGTGACGCGCGCGGTGCAGGACGAGTTCGCGTACCAGAGCCACAAGCGCGCGCACGAGGCGCACGAAGCCGGGCACTTCTCGCCCGAGCTGGTCCCGATTCGCGTCGCGACCAAGGCCAAGGGGAAGATCGTCGTCGATTCGCTGCCTCAGCCCGCTCGCACGCGCGTCCCGGCGCTCGCCGGCGGCGGCTCCTCGGTGTGGGACCACACGCCGCCGGTCGAGATGGCGGTGAACTACAGCGAGTACGCGCCCTACGTGACGGGCGAGGTCCCGTCGACGCTTGTCGACCGCGACGAGCCGGTGCGTCCCGACGCGTCGCTCGAGGCGATGGCGAAGCTCAAGCCGCTCGATCCCGGCGGGACGATCACGGCCGGCAACGCGCCCGGCGTCAACGACGGCGCGGCCGCGCTCGTGCTGTCGTCGGCCGAGTACGCGCGTGCGAACGGCATCGAACCGCTCGGTGAGATCGTCGATCACGCCGGCGTCGCGTGGGACCCGCCGTATCTTGCGCTCGTTCCGGCGATGGCGTCGCAGAAGCTGCTCGATCGCCACGGGCTCTCGGCGCGCGACATCAGCGTGTGGGAGTTCAACGAAGCGTTCGCGTCCGTTGCGCTGACCTCAGCGGTGCGGCTCGGACTCGATCCGACGGTCGTCAACGTGCAGGGCGGCGCGGTCGCGCTCGGTCATCCGATCGGCGCGTCGGGCGCGCGCATCGTCGCGAGCGTCGTGCACCAGCTGCGGCGCAAGGGCGGTGGTCTTGGGATCGCGGCGATCTGCTCGGGCGGCGGCCAGGGCGACGCCATTCTGGTGAAGGTCGACTAGTGCGGGTTCTCGTGATCGGCGCCGGTCAGATGGGCGGCGGCATCGCTCAGGTTCTCGCGCTCAAGGGCCACGAGGTGCTCCTCAACGACGTCGACGAGGAGCGCATTCGGCGCGGGATCGAGGGGATTGCGAAACGGCTCGACCGCGAGGTCGAGAAGGGCCGTTTGACCGCGGAGCAGCGCGGCGAAGTGCTCACGCACATCGATCCGCGCCCGCACTTCCACGATCTCGAGATCGACCTTGCGATCGAGGCCGCGAGCGAGCATCTGCGGACGAAGCTCGATCTGTTCCGCGATCTCGACCGCAACACGTCGCCGGAAACGATCCTCGCGTCGAACACGTCGTCGATCTCGATCACGACGCTCGGCGCCGCGACGTCGAAACCCGATCGTGTCGTCGGGATGCATTTCTTCAACCCCGTCCCGGTGATGAAGCTCGTCGAGATCATCCGCGGGATCGCGACGTCCGACGCGACGTACACGTTCGTCCACGATCTCGCGGTCTCGCTGGACAAGACGCCGGTCGAAGTGCGCGACTTCCCGGGGTTCATCAGCAACCGGATCCTGATGCCGATGATCAACGAGGCGATCCAGGCGCTCTACGAAGGCATCGCGTCGGTTGAAGCGATCGACACGGTGATGAAGCTAGGGATGAATCATCCGATGGGGCCGCTTACGCTCGCGGATTTCATTGGGTTGGACACGTGCCTGGCGATCATGAACGTGCTGCACGAGGGCTTCGGCGACTCGAAGTATCGTCCGTCGCCGCTGCTCAAGCAGTATGTCGCCGCAGGTTGGCTGGGGCGTAAGTCCGGACGCGGCTTCTACGACTATTCCGCGGCGCCGAACGGTCAAGCCCCCGCGCCGCGCGCAGCCGCGGTGCCATGATCGACGTCTCCCACGCCGCCTTTGAGCTGAGCGACGAGCAGCGCGCGATCGGAGAGCTCGCGCGCGAGGTCGCGCAGCGCGAGATCGCGCCGCACATCGCCGCGTGGGATCGCGAGCATGTCTTCCCGCGTCCGCTGTACGAGAAGCTCGGCGCGGCGGGGTTGATGGGGATGCTCGCGCCCGAGCGCTACGGCGGCGTCGGCGCGGACTACGTCGCATATGCGTGCGCGATCGAGGAGCTCGCGCGCGTCGACGCCGGTACGGCGGTAACGGTTTCCGTACACTCGATGATCTGCAATGCGATCGCGGGGCTGGGCACCGACGAGCAGAAGGACCAGTGGCTGCCCGTGCTCGCGAGCGGTGAGGTCATCGCGGGGTTCGGGCTGACGGAGTCTGATGCTGGTTCGGACGCTGCCGCGATTCGCAGCACGGCGCGCCGTGATGGTGATGGCTGGGTGCTCAGTGGCCGCAAGCAGTGGTGCACGAACGGCGGGTACGCCGGCGTGCTCATGGCGATGTTCCGCACCGGCGGGCCGGGTGCGAAGGGGATCACCGCGTTCCTGGTCGACATGGCGACGCCGGGGATCACCGTCGAGAAGACGACCGAGAAGCTCGGAATTCACACCTCGAACACCGTTGATCTCGCCTTCGACGACGTTCGCGTTCCCGCGTCGGCGATGCTTGGCGACGAAGGCGGCGGACTCTCGTCGGCGCTCACAACGCTGACGTCGGGACGGATCGGCATCGCCGCGCAAGCGGTTGGAATTCTCGCGGCGTGCGTCGATGCGTCGGTCACGTTCGCGAAAGATCGGCTTGCATTCGGCAAACCGATTGGCGCGTTCGAAGGGGTTTCGTTCAAGATCGCGCGGATGGCGACCGATCTCGACGCGGCGCGTCTGTTGGTCTACCGCGCCGCGGCACGCGCAGACGCGGGAAAACCGTACTCCGTCGAAGCGTCGAAAGCGAAGCTGTTCGCATCAACAAAAGCGCGCGAACACGCCAGCGAAGCGGTGCAGATCCACGGCGGCTACGGCTACACGACGGAGTTCCCCGTCGAGCGCTACTACCGCGACGCCAAGATAACCGAGATCTACGAAGGCACCTCAGAAATCCAACAAATCGTCATCGCCCGCAACCTCCTCGGCCGCCTCGACTAACCCGCACCTCCGTCACGCTCCGCGGAGGTGAATGGCAGGGGGTTGACTCAGGGGAAAGCGCTTCGACGGGCTCAGCGGGGGTGCGCGCTTCGACAAGCTCAGCGTGACATGATTGGGGGCGCGCTCAGCGCAACGAGGGGGGTATTTCTTTGCGAACGAGTCGCTCGCGCGCTTTGCGGTTAGCTGCAAGTTTGAGGTGACGTATTGTTCGGGCTGAGGGATGGTCGTGCGAGAGGGCGTTTATGTCACGCTGAGCGCGTTTATGTCACGCTGAGCGCGTTTATGTCACGCTGAGC
>CAZABL010000126.1:3807-5657 GCA_964483365.1 uncultured bacterium | reverse complement strand
AATGCCAATCGAGAACGACGTCGAGTACATCTGTCCGAGCTGCGGCGAGACGAACGCCGTCGGGGTCGATCCAACGGCGGGGAGGCGCCAGCGCTTCGTCGAGGACTGCCCCGTGTGCTGTCGGCCGTTGGTGTTCATTGTCGTCGTCGATCGCGAAGGCGATGTGCTCGTCGAACACGTCGAGCGCGAGTAGCAACGATGATCAGTCGCGACTCATCGTGGCCCCTCACGCCGCTCGCCCAGCAAGAGGACGCGCGGTTGGAGCAGCCACTCGAGCTCGCCGCTCAGTTGCGCGGGATTCGGGACGTCGGTCCGAGCTAGGGCTCCTTTCTTCAGTTCGACCTTGCCGCCGCCGATCAGGCGGCCGATCGTAGTGCTCATGGATGGCTCGTGTCCTACCAGCATCAGATCGCGTACGTCCTGGTTGTCGCGCAGGATCTCGGCGAGACGCTCGAGGTCGAAGTCCGAGCCGAGGCGCGAATCTGTCACGAGACGATCCTTTCGCTTGAGCTCGACGGCTACGATCTCCGCAGTTTGCCTCGCACGCAAGAGTGGACTCGTGATGACGCGGTCGACGCCCAGCTCGAGGCGCCTCATCGTCCGCGCCTCGAGCTCCATCCGCCTTAGGCCATCGTCCGTCAGCGGCCGTTCGGCGTCGTTGCCTTCCCATTGCGCCGGGTCGCCGGCCTCTCCGTGACGCAGAAAGTACAGCTTCATCGTGTTGCCCCTGGCGGACGTTCCTCCGCCTACCGTACCTTACCTGATCGTCACGGTGAGCGACGCGGATCGGCCGGTCGGATTGGCCGGATTACTGTCGTCCGTAATATAGGCTGGATCTTCGGAGACCGTGATCGCGCAGATGCCGCGCGCGTTGGGCCTGATATCGAATTCCGCGTACGGGCCGATCCCGGTCTGGTCCGCGTCGCTGTAACCGGGCTGTCCCGGGAACGGACTTGGCGGCACGTCGCCGTTGTTGTTGTCCGGCGACCGGCGTAGTTCGCACGGCCCGCTGAAGTGAATTCGAAACAGTCCGTCCCAAGGAACGGGCGCGGTCGGCGTTCCGGGCTTGTACGTCGGATCGTCGGCAACGAGCAGCTGGAAGCTGTGGCCGAACGGAACCGAGTTCGTTGCGGCCGGCGCCGGCTTCATCTCGTTGACGTCGTTGCAGTCGGTGTTTGCCTCCAGCGGGACGCAAAGCTTGAGGTCACGCACGTTGCCGACGACGACGTTCTTCACCTCAGGGATCGAAAACGCCGGAGTGTTGCATTGCTGCGTGGTTCCCGGCGCGCAGAGGAACGTCCGCGTCGGTCCGTCCAGACCCAGGATGCTTGCATCCGGCTGCGGCGCCGAGATGAAGAACTTCACCAGTTGCCCGAAGGTGATCGTGCTGTCGCCGGGATCGAGGTGACAGAAGAACGACGGCGTGCCGACAAGCGGGATACCCTGTAGCGCCGGCGCGAGCGTTCCGTTCGCGTCGTGCGCGAGGAGGCACGCCGACCCGAACATCGACGCGCCCGATGCCTTCTCATAGGAGAACGAGAGGGTCGACGGGACGTTCGAGACGTTGGACGTCAGCTGCGTGATCACGCCGGGCACGACCGGCAGCGTGACGTTCGCCGTCGTCTGCTCGCGGGCGCTGACGAGGTCAGAGATGCTCTGCGTAGCCAGAGTGAGTTCCTCCGCTTGCGGCCTGAACACGAGCGTAGTACCGGACGCTGTCGCGTCGCTGACCTTGATCGCGGCGACGGTCGCCGGGACGGGTTTGATCTGGAAGAAGCTCAACCCGAACAGCGCACCGTTGACGTCGCACGGAAGGTTGAGATGAAGCTCCTCGACATCCAAGCGGATCG
>CAZABL010000126.1:0-3707 GCA_964483365.1 uncultured bacterium | reverse complement strand
CGTGGTGGACGGGGGCAGAGAGCTGGTGGCTCTCCCGCTGCACGCACTGAGCGCTGCGGTGAGCACAAGAACGCAGAGTAGTACGAGTGAACGATGCGAAGCAGCCATCACTCCACTTCCCAAAGACGAGCGCGACCTTGCACTACGGTGCGACGCAGGACAAGGCCTGGCAACGTGCTTAGGTCTTTGGTACCGTCAGCGGAGCAACCGTGGCGAAACGCGAACTCATGACGATGCGATCAGTCGGCGAAGGGCTTGCTTCGTTGATGCGCGAGCAGGCATTGCCAACCGGCACGGTTTCGTTCCTGTTCAGCGACATCGAGGGGAGCACGGTCCGTTGGGATCGCGATCCCGAAGCGATGCGCATCGCCGTGCGACGGCACGACGGCCTCATGCGAAGCGCGATCGCCGAGAATCACGGCTACGTCTTCAAGACGGTCGGCGACGCATTTTGCGCAGTGTTCGCACGGTGCGCCGACGCGGTGAACGCCGCGATCGCTGCACAGCTCGCTCTGCAACGCGAAGACTTCTCGGCGGTGGACGGCGTGCGCGTGCGCATGGCGATCCACTGCGGCACTTCCGACGAGCGTGACGGCGACTACTTCGGGCCGACGTTGAATCGCGTCGCGCGTCTCCTTGCGATCGGGCACGGCGGCCAGATCCTTCTGTCGGAAGTCGCCTTCAAGACGGTCGAGTCACGCAAAGGCACGCGCGACTACGTCTCCCTGGGCCTCCATCGGCTCAAGGACCTCACCGAACCAGAGCATGTCTATCAGGTTCTCGCACCCGGGCTGCCCGATGCGTTTGCGCCGCTCGCGTCGTTGACTCTGCACAACACGAATCTTCCGCACCGCTTGACCGCACTGGTCGGCCGGCAGATCGACGTCGCGGCGATTAGCGCGCTGCTGCGCACGTCACGCCTCGTCACGATCTTCGGGACGGGAGGCCTCGGCAAGACGCGGTGCGCGCTCCAAGTCGGCGCCGACGTGCTCGAGCTCTATCGCGACGGCGCGTGGTTCGTCGACCTCGCGCCGGTCGCCGATCCAGCCCTCGTGGCCAACGCCGCGGCGTCGGTCCTCGGCGTGCGCGAGTCGGCGAGCACAAACATTACCGACACGCTCGTCGCGCATCTCCGTCAGAAACAGCTGCTCGTGATCCTCGACAACTGCGAGCACGTCGTCGCGTCGAGCGCCGAGCTCGCCGCAAAGCTGCTCGAGGGCTGTCCGAATGTCTCCGTCTTGGCGACGAGCCGCGAGACGCTCCGCATCGAGGGCGAGGATGTCTACGGCTTGCCCCCGCTCTCGATGCCGGCGCACACCGCGCACCTCACCGCCCACGACGCGGTCGGCTCCGAGGCCGTCGCGCTCTTCGTGGCCCGCGCCCAAGCAAAAAAACGTGCGTTCGCACTGAGCGACGCGAACGCGGCCGACGTCGCCGAGATCTGCCGGCACCTCGACGGCATCCCGCTGGCGATCGAGCTCGCGGCGGCACGCATCAACGTCCTTACGCCGCGCGAGCTCGTGCAAAAGCTCGATGAGCGATTCCGCATCTTGTCCGGTGGCGACCGGACGGCGCTGCCCCGACAGCAGACGATGCGCGCGCTCATCGACTGGAGTCACGATCACCTCGACGAGAGCGAACGCCGCGTCTTTCGCCGTCTCGCGTGCTTCGCCGGATCCTTCACCGCGGACGCGGTTGCCGATGTGTGCGCCGCTGACGATCTCGACGATCTCGACGTCCTCGAGCGCCTTGCGTCGCTCGTCGAGAAGTCGCTGGTCGTTAGCGACAGCGGAACGGACCAGACGCGGTATCGTCTGCTGGAGTCGATCCGCGCGTACGCCAACGAGAAGCTCGACGCCGCAGGTGAAGCCGTCGAGGTGCGCCGTCGCCACGCGCGGGTGTATGTTGACCGTGCCGAGCGCCTCAAGACCGACTACGAGAGTAAACCGCTCGGCGCGTGGTTGCAGACGACGGAGCCGGAGTTGGAGAATCTGCGCGCGGCGCTGACGTGTGCGTTCGCGCCGGATGGCGAAGTCCTCGTCGGGCAGCGTATCGCTGCAACGCTCGACCGGCTCTTCATGACCTCGGCCTCGGTCGAGGCCCTACGCTGGGTGGAGAAGGCGCGAGCTCGCGTCGACGACGGGACACCGCGTGAAATCGTCGCTCAGCTGGCGCTCGCCGAAGCGTCGCTTACCGCGGTGCTCAATCGCTTTCGTCCCGCGCTCGCCGCGGCGCGGTTCGCACGCGAGATCTTCACGGAGCTGGCCGACGATCGCGGGATCGCCGATGCAGATCGAGTCGCGGGCCGATGCTTGGTCCGGCTCGGTGAGATCGCCACGGCCGAGCCGATGCTGCAAGCAGTGCTCGCGACGTATCGGCGTCTCGGTGTTGAACGGATCGGCGGCGTCCTGCGCGATCTCGCCGTCATCAGCGGGATGCGCGGCGATCTGTCCGGCGCGCGCGAGTGCTTCGGTCGTTCGCTCGCGGTTTTCCGCGCCGGCGGCGACGAAGAGAACGCCGCGCTCACGGCCGGAGCGCTCGCTGAAGCGGAGTTCCAATGCGGCAACGCCGAGGACGCGCTCGCGCACGCCGAGCAAGGCCTTGCGACGATGTGCGCGAAGGGCCGCGACCGCATGGTCGCCGCGTTCGAGGGCAACATCGCGGCATACCTCAATGCGCTGGGCCGCAACGCGCTCGCAGCAGAACGCGCCGCGCGTTCGTTGGCCGTCGCGCGAGACGTCGAAGCGGGCGTCTGCGTTACCTTCGCCTTGCAGCATCTCGCCGCCGCGCGCGCACTCGACGCTGGCTCCTCAATAGAGGACGTCGAAGAGAGTCTACGCCTCCTCGGATACGTCGACGCGCGGCTGCACGACCTCGACGCTGTTCGCGAGTTCACCGAACAGCACGAATACGATCAGGCACTCGCGCACGTCAAGTCGCGGATCGACGCGGAGCGAAGCCGCGCCTTGTTGGACGACGGGGCGGGGTGGACGGAAGAGACGGCGATGGCGATGGTGCCGGCGGTCGAACGCTCCTGCGCCTGATCAGGTCGTCGTCGTCTGGCGGGGGGCAAGCGTATCTTGCTCGAGCCACCGGTCGTCGAGCGGCATGCGCGCGATGTGCGCAGGAAACACGCCCTGCGGATTGCAGTCGTGCCACGCCAACGCGCGTACTGCGAGATACTCGAAGGCGTCGTACTGGTCGGGTCCGCGCTGCCGCCGCAGGATCGCGATTGCGGGCGCGAGCAGCGTCCAGCTGAATGCGACGAGACGCCCGAAGCTCGTGAAGAATTGGTGCTCATCGATGAAACCGCTGCGGACCAGCGTTCCCACTTCGTTGAACCAATTGCAGACGTCCATCTCCGGATGGTGTCGCCCGTCGACGAACCCACGTCGCGCAAGTTCGGCGCGGTACGCGGGATTCTCGAGTGCCGTTGCGAGGTCGCATTGCACGAAGGCGAAGGCGCGTTGCAGTCGTTCGTCCCGAAAGTCCTGTTGGATCGCAAGGAGCGCCTGCAACTGATTGTTCCTGCGCATATGGCGCAGCTGCACGAGCGCCGCAAACGCAGCCGTTGTCAGCACGATGAGCGACCCGACCGAACCCACCGCGGTCCCGAGCGCGGCCCATTGTTCGAACGTCATGACGGTTCCGAAGCTGCTTATTCAAGGGCGAACGGCGCCCGCCCGGGGACGAAAGTCCCGTCAGCG
>CAZABL010000125.1:4574-5670 GCA_964483365.1 uncultured bacterium | reverse complement strand
GTCCTCCCGGCAACGATGCGGATTCTCAAAGAGAAGTATCCCGACATCGGATTCGATCTGCACGAACTGAGCCACACGAAGCAAATCGTCGCCATTCAACGTGGTGAGCTCGACGTTGGCTTCGTCTATCGACCGATCGACGACCGCACCTTCGACTCGATCGATCTCTTCGACGAGCTCGTCGTCGTGGTGGCTCCAGCTGGTCATCCGCTCGGCGCTCACGATCGCGTGAGCTCGAGTCAACTCACCGGGATGCCGCTCATCGCCATTTCCGCCGACGAGAACTCCACGTATACCGCGCTCCTCTCGGAAGCGCTTGCGGAAATCTCATCCCAAGCCTCGTCGAAGATCAGCGCGAACGACCGTGGCTCGGCGCTCGGCCTCGTTGCGCACGGCTTCGGAATCACCTTGCTGCCACAATACGCCGCCACTCGGAGGAGCGGTGTCACGTATATTCCGCTCGATCCTCCCGTGCATCTTCGATTCGCGGTCATCTGGTCGAAGCTTGATTGCGGTGGAGTCTTGCGTACGCGCTTCCTCGAAGCGGTAGCCGCGGCGGCGGCTGAAGCGGGTTCGGCTCCCGCTTTTCCAACCGCCCCCGACGCGTCGTTACTCGACATCGAACCCGCCCTTCGCTGAGCCGGCGGACGGGAGGGGCTGCGCGGGCGAGTCGTTGGCAGACGCCGTAGTGCCGAGTATCAGGAATTGCTGTCGACTGACCCAGTCGGGATAGCGGCTCACCATAGCGTCAAACAGCTCCTGGTCGGGCAGGGCCGCCTCGCGTAGCTGTCCGTAGTATTCGAGGTAACCGCGCGACTCGGCCAGGACCGTGGGCGGGTTGCCCTGGGTTGGATCCTTGTGGCCGGTGACGACGGCGGCGGGGTTGAACGCGGCCAGGTGGTCGAGGGCGGTGATCCATTCGGCCCGGCTACCGGCGGTCGTCGCGCCGACATACATGTGGCAGTGGTTGTAGGCGACGTCGCCGGAAACGATCAGGCCGAGGTCAGGCACGTGCAGTGATGTCGTGTCGACGGTGTCGGTGTGGCCGGTTTCAATCACCATCACGGAGTGCCCCTCGAGCTCGAAGTGACCCTCA
>CAZABL010000125.1:0-4474 GCA_964483365.1 uncultured bacterium | reverse complement strand
AATTCCCTCAGACATCGAACTGCGTTCCACATTCGGCGACATGAGCCGAAGGTAGCATTTCGCATAAGCGCCGTCTTGTCAGAACGTGTGCAAACGGCACGCGCGCAGGCGTACGGTCGCTCAAATGCCGCTCCCGCCCCCGCTGGCGCAACACGCGCAGCGCGCTTCGACAAACGTCGAGAAGAGGTGGGAGGCGCTCCCAATATACTGTCCGATATGTCGCCGGGGACGTTGCTCGCGGTCAAAGTTGGGTGCGACTTCGTCTACGAGGTCAACGCAGAGGCGCCCGCGGTGCTCCTGGTGCGCGCGCTCGATCGCGACGCGATCCTCGAGGAGCGTTGGGAGACCGAGCCCGCTGTCCCCCATCACGACTATCGTGACATCTATGGCAATACGCCACGGCGTCTCACGATGCCGCCGGGACGGTTCGCGTTCCGTTACGACGCGCACATCGGCGTGCCGCCCGAACCGGCCGCGGTCAACTGGAGCGCTCGGAACCTGCCTGTCGCCGATCTTCCGGACGACGTGCTCCTCTTCACCTTGCCCAGCCGCTACTGCGAATCGGATGCGCTCGCGACGCAGGCGTGGGAGCTTTTCGGTAACACGGGAGGGGGATGGGCAGCCGTTCAAGCCATTTGCGACTGGGTTCACGACCACATCGGCTTCCGATACGGTGCGAGCGGTCCGCAAACGACGGCGCGTGACGTGCTCGCGGCCGGCTTCGGCGTCTGCCGCGACTACGCGCACGTCGCGATCTCGTTTTGTCGCGCCCTGAACATCCCGGCGCGCTACGCGTTCGGATACCTTCCAGACATTGGCGTGCCGCCACCCGACGCGCCGATGGACTTCTGTGCGTGGTTCGAGGCGTATCTCGAAGATCGATGGTGGACGTTCGACCCGCGTAACAACCAACGACGGATCGGTCACATCACGATCGGTCGAGGTCGTGACGCCCTTGACGTTGCGATGGCTACGACGTACGGAGCGGCTACCCTCAAGTCGATGTCGGTTTGGGCCGACCGTATCGAGTAGGCAACAGAGCCGATGAAGACCTACGTCCTGCAACAGGAATTCCGCTACGAATATCCGGGGCCGATATGCGATCTTCGGCACCGGTTTGTCGTCGCACCGCCGCCGTTGCACGGTGATCAGCGCCGTCTGCGACACGCCCTCGACGTCCAGGGCGCCCCGGAGCCGCGCTGGGAGACGGACGCCTTCGGGAACCACACGGCGTGGGTCGAGGCGCCACGTCTCGATCGGCCACTCATCGTCCGCTACGAAGCCGTCGTCGAGCGCCTCTTGCCGCGCCCGGCGGTACTGGAAGCGGACGCTGCTGCGGATCCGCGCTACCGCGAGCTGTCGACACTGACCGCTGCCGATTCGGCGCTCCGGGACGCCGCCGCGCAGCTGCTCGGCGACGAAGCACCGCTCGTCGTCGCCGAGCGGATCAATCGGTTCGTGCACAACGAGATGCGCTACCGACCCGACACGACGTGCGTGCGCACGACGGCAGCGCAAGCCTTCGCGCAGCGCAGTGGCGTGTGCCAGGACTATGCGCACGTGATGCTCGCTCTGTGCCGACTGTGCGGGATCCCTGCACGCTACGTCTCGGGGCACCTCCTTGGCGAAGGCGGAACACACGCGTGGGTCGAGGTGCTCGACGTCGCGGATGCCACGGCAGCGATAGCCGTCCCCTTCGACCCTACGCACGACCGCCGCTGTCACGACGACTACGTCTTCGTCGCCGCCGGAAGCGACTATTTCGACGTAGCGCCGACCTCCGGCTCGTTCACCGCCCCGTACGCGGGCCGCCTCACCGCGACGCGTTCGCTCATGCCGCGCGACGCGAGTTCTGCCGCATAACCGTTGGCCGAATAGTATTTCCGCGCTCGGGAGAGCGTGATGAAACTTTTTTCCACGCAAACAGCGTGAGATTCAGTGCCCGGTGGGCACACGAAGGCACCGAGTGTCGTCGTCGCCAGCGAAACGGCTACCCAACATCTCGCAACGAGGAGGGGCAACGTATGGGCGAAGGACAGCACACAGACGACCTGTTGGCCCGCGCGCTGGACGAAAGCGCGGACGTGCACGAAGAACCGCGCGCGTCGGACGTAATCGAGCGAAGGGTGCGTTCGCATTCGGTCGGCGAGGTACTGCAAGAGTTGCAGGCAGGTACGCTGGAAGCGGTGTCTGGCACATTTTTCGACAGTGGCGCGACGGTCGAGACGAATCCGATCGTCAAGCGTGCACACGTCGAGGCGAGCGGCGTTCGCGTCCGCGCGCAACATACCGCACCACACCTCGAAGCGGAGGTCGCGATCGACGTTCGCTGCGATCACGTGCAATCGGACGCTGACGTGTACCAGGTGCGTGCGACGGGCCGGGTCGTGCGAGCGGACGATGAGGGGAAAATCGAGCGCGAGTTCACGGTCCCCGTCGACCTACGCGAAGAGGATGGGCACGTGGAGCTCGACCCAAACCAGGTGCGTGACCACATCGCCAGCGCGATACGGTCCACGGGGACCCGCTCGCCGGGCACGTAAACATGCAGGCCCCCGGCTAGCGCTCCTCGTGGCGCTCCTCTGCGTCCTGTGGCCATTGGGCACGCAGGCGCAGAGCGGACTGCGCGTCCTCCACGTCGAGGCGCTGGACATGCGCGCCGATCAGTCGCAGGTGCGCGTCGGCGAGATGTTTCGCGTGGTAATCCGTGTCCACGTTCGCGAGAACGTCTCCGCGCTCGACGAGTTGATCGTCCCCGACGTCGGCACGATGCAGCTGTTCGGCGATGAGCGCCGCACGACACACGGCGCGGGCGGCACGGACGTCGTCGAGACGCTCACCCTCGAGCCGACTGCGGGCGGGCGTTACACCTTCGCGCCGGCATATCTCGACGCGATCGACCCGCGCGATCTCAGACCCAAGCGTTTTTCCGCCGATCGCGCGATCACTGTCGTCGTGACTGTTCCCACGCCCGCCGCACGCGTCGATGGATGGGACGTCGGCCGGTCGCTCGCGACGCTGGTCGTAGTGTTGGTCGTCATCGTCACCGTCGCCCTCGCGCTCCTGGGACGGATCCGCGCCCGTCCTGAAGGTAGCCTCGTGGTCGACGTGATCTTGTGCTTGTCGAAAGGGCCGGCCGCACCGCCACCGCTGTCGCTTTCGACGCCGCGCGAGAGCGTCTCCGAGGCGCTGCGCGCGTATCGTCGCTCGCCCAGCAGCATCATGCTCGAGAAGCTGCGCGCCGCGCTCTTCGGCGCCGCAGGTGCTGCGCCGGGCGCGACGCTGCGCGATGCGCTCAGAAGCGGGGATCCCGCCCTGCACGACGCGCTGCACGCGGCCGAAGGTGCGGCGTTCGCGCCGAAGGACGCGCGCGAGGTCGCGTCGCGCGAGCTCGTCGATGCTACGGAGGCATGGTTACGACATCTATGAGCCTCGCTCACCCGCTATGGCTCGCCGCCGGCGTCGTCGTCGCGTGTGTTTTTCTCGCGCTCGCGCACCTCGCGGCACGTCGCGCACGCGCCGACGCGCTCGCATACAGTAACCTCGCCTTTTTCGAGACCGCGTCCCGCGCGCGATTCGATCCGGCGTTGGCAGTCGCGTTGGCTTGCGCCGGCGGCCTCGTCACGCTCGGCGCCTCGCTCGCAGGACTCAGCGTCGTCGCGAATCTCCCGGCCCACGGCGCGGTCGTGTTATGCGTCGACACCTCGGGCTCGATGCGCGCAGCCGACGTGACGCCGTCACGCGCCGCGGCCGCCGCTGCGGCGGTGCGCGCATTCGTCGACGGCGTCCCCGATGGGACGCGGCTGGGAATCATCGGGTTCGCGAGCGCTGCGGGCGTCGTGCAGCCGCTCAGCACGGATAAGGAAACGCTGCGAGACGCGATCGAAAGGATCCCGCCGCCGAACGGCGGGACGGCGATCGGGGATGCGCTCTCAGCGGCGACGCGCCTTCTCCCGTCAAGCGGGCGGCGCGCAATCGTGCTCATTACGGACGGCGTGAACAATCTCGGCGCCAATCCGCTCGAAGTCGCTCGCGCAATTGGAACCCTTGAAATCGAGATCGATACGGTCGGAATCGGAACGAACCTGGGCGCTTTCGTCCCGGGGACGGCGAAAGAAGCGTCGATCGACGAAGACGCACTACGCGCGATCGCTGGTCTCGCTCGCGGTGCCTATGCTCGGGCAGACGACGCGGCAACGTTGCGCGGCCGCCTTGCCACACTTGCCGCGAGCACAACACGCGCGAGCCGGCGCGTCGATCTCTCGTTCCCGCTCGCGCTCGCGGGCGGACTCGTGGTCGTATTCGCGCTCGCCGGCGGGATGCTCGCGGGACGCTTCCCCTGATCTCGCCTTAGCGACGGCGGACCTTGGGGAACGCTGCGCGCGCGCGCGTGCCACGCTCGCGCAGTGCGTCCTCGACCCCTTCGTCCGCGCGATCGCGGATTTCCGCGGCGTCGCGGGCGTTGACGTAAACC
>CAZABL010000124.1:0-6084 GCA_964483365.1 uncultured bacterium | reverse complement strand
CTCAGCGTGACATGAGGCGCGGTCATGTGAGGGCCTCGGAGGCGTCGACGACGGCTTCGTGACGGACCGGGAAGTTGACCGAGTTTGCGATGAAGCACTCCTCGTGGGCGCGCTCGTGGAGGCCGACGGCTTTCTCGAGCCGCGCCGGATCGGCGATCGTCACGCGCGGCCGTAGCAGCACCTCGCGAAAGCGGATCTTGCCGTCGATCAACGTCATCTCGCCGCGCGCCGCGTCGTCGTACGCGACGACGGCGATCCCGGCGCGTGCGCACTCGGCGAGATACGAGAGCATATGGCACGCGGAGAGCGCGACGACGAGCAAATCCTCGGGATTGTGGCGCGAACGGTCGCCACGAAAATGCGGGTCGGCGGAGCCTTCGAGTACCGGCTTCCCGGGGATCTCGACGACGTAGCCGCGATCGTACTCCTCGTAGTTCGTCGTCGCACCGCCGGCGGGACCGTTCCAACGCACGTGCGCGACGTACAGATGGGGGCGAATGTTCATGCGCTCACCGCGCGGCGCTGCTCTGCCGCGGCACGAGTGCGCGCGATCTGCTCGCGCGTGATCGCGACGTCGAACGCCCGCATGTCGGCGAGGGCGAAACCGTTCTTCTTCGCCAGCGCATCGATCTCGCGCACCTTCGCCAGATCGATCCCGCGGCCGAGCGTGAAGCTCTCCAAGCGATTTTCGAGCGCGAGCACCATCGTCTCGGACATGCACGCGAGCGCGGTCCCTTGCGGGAGGGCGAGATCGAAGCGCTCGCCCGGCTCGCGCATCCGCCACAACTCCATCTCGCCCGGCACGCGCATGTTCCCGCCTTCGACGACCAGCACGTCGGGCCGTTCCGCAGCGACGCGCCGGCTCACGTCGTGCGGCAGGGAGAGCTCGCAGACGACGGCGCCCGCGCGCAACGCCTCGGGCTCGATCACGTCTTGCGTCGACGACGTTGCCGTGAGCACGAGATCGGCCTGACGGACCGCCACACCGATATCCGTCGTCGCCGACGACGGACAGGGCAACCGGTCGCGCACGCTCTCGTGGAACGTTCGCAGGCGCGTCGCGTTGCGCGCAACGAGAATCACGCGACCGACCTGCGGCGCGATCAGCTCGACGCACGCCGAGCCAATCGACCCCGTCGCACCGACGATCGCAACCGTCGCGCTGCGCGCCTCGATCCCCATCTCTTCCGCACCGCGGAACAAACTGCGCACGCCCGCGGCGATCGTCAACGAGTTTCCGGTCGTGACCGGGATCGGCGAACGCTGCGCGATCGTCACGCCCGCGTCGCCGACGACGCCGGTGAACGCACCCAACCCGGCGACCTGCGCACCGAGCTCGGCGCCGATCTCGATCGCCTTGACGATCCGCTCGTAGACGCGCTCGCGCGGGAAGTCGAGCATCTGCTGCGGCAGCAGCGGTGCTGCGACGAACCAGCCCTCCGTCTCACGTCCGTCCGGAGTGCGGATCCCCGTCACATGTGCCGCCGCGTACGACGGCATCCACTCGAGGATCTTGGCGATGATCGGCTGCCCCTTGCCCGCGGCGCCGGGCTCGTAGCGCACGACGTCCTCGAACGAAAGCGGGTGGATCACGAAGCAAAACGTTGCCATACGTCTCAATTCCGCGTTTTCGCCGTCGCTTGCCGGGAGCCCGCGGGCCGGGACGGGAAGCACACGCGTCCCATGAATCAGACGCTCGCGACAATCGAAGAGCTGGTCCGGATTCCGGCCCCCTGCCCCCTGCCGATGGGGCTCGCCTGCGACGGGACCGACCTCTGGATCGGGTCGACCGAAACCGATCGGATCTACGGCATAAACGCCCAGCAGGGCACCGTCTTCGAGGAGTGTTCTGCTCCCGGCTCGCCGTTCGGCATCACCGTCACCGGCGATGCGCTGCGGGTCGTCGTCGATGACGAGAACGGCGATCGCTGGATCCGAAAGTACATCATGGGCAAGGATTTCAAAAAAGAGAAGATCCCTTGCCCCGATTTCACCGGCTCGTTCCTCGCGTACGACGGTGATCGGCTCTACTTGAGCCAGCGCGACAGAAAAGTTATTCACGAGCTCGACGATACGGGGACCGTGCTTCGCACGATCCCCGTTCCGCGTCAGATCCTCGGCATGGTAATCGTGATGGGCCGCTTCTACCTGATCACGACGGAGAGTCGCGAGGTCGACGACTTCCGGCTGCTGTGCCTGGACGCGCGCAAGGAGAGCCCCGAGGTCCAGGAGCTCGCGTCGATCCCGTTCACCCCGCGCGGCCTCGGCTTCGACGGAACAAAGTTCTGGACGAACTGCCGCGGCGCGGAGGAAGCCGACAACAGCATCGTCGCGTTCGCCAAGCCCGGCTAACGCGCTCTGTGAAGCGGGCGGACGGGTGCCGCTCGCATCCTTCACGAAGCAACCGCCGGTGACGGCGCCGCGATATCGCCGCTCGAGCGTTCGAGCGGTACTCGAGACGTTGACGCAGGACCATAACGCGGCCAGCGAGGCGCACGACGCGTTGTGGGCTGCGCTCTGGAACCGGCGCTTCGACGACATCGACCAGCCGATTTGGGCCACGGACGCCGTCTACGGTGGGATCGTGGCCTTCACGCGGGACTTCCCCGAGGGAACCTCGCTGACCGGGATCGACACGAACGACGCGTTCCTCGTCTTCCACGGTCTGCAGCACGTCCCGCCGGTCGGCAGTCTCGTGCGCGTGCTGCCTGCCGGGCTCGCCGAGTGGCGTTTCGCCGACGGCACCCACGCGATGGGCCTGGGCGTCGACCTGCGCTTCGACGACCACCTCACCGGGACGGATGTCGGGTGGGTCGCGGTCCTGCGCGAGGGTTTGAACTTCGTTACCCACGCACTCGAGGTCCGGCGAGAGCAGCTCACCGCGAGCCGTGCGACGCTCGGTGCCGCCAATGAACCTTCGCCGCTCGAAGACATTTGGCGCGAGGAAGTCTCGGCGATCAGCGACCGCGTCATGCTCGAGACCGAGTACACCGAAGCGGAACGCCGCGAGATGCAAAAGGCGCGGGCGAAGGGCGAGCGGTTCGCCGAAGAAGCGGAACGTAAGATCTTCGAGGCGCGGCGCACGCGCTTCAGCGAGCGCCGCAACGAAGAGTTCGCGCGTTTCCGGGAAGAGCGCTGGCCTGCAATCCGCGACGCCGCGATTACCGAGATCCGCAAGTACAACGAGTACCGCAGTGAGGTCGTCCGGCTCGAGGACGGTCTCAACCGCCTGCGCGCGCTCAGCGAGCGTGCGGCGAAGGCCGGCGCGTTGCTCGACAAGGTCGAAGCCGCCGGGCTGAGCGTACGCAAGATCGACACCGATCTGGCGCGCCGCAGCGAACCGGGCTACGCCGAAGAGTTGCTGCGCACGATCGAGCTGCTGCACGGCGCGATCCCGCATCGCGCGCAGTCGGTCGCGACGAGCTTCTCCGCCTACCGTGCGCCGACGGTCGGCCCGTCGATCATCCCGCCGCGGATTTAGCTTCGGCTTCCCGCTTGAGCGCGGCGAGCATCATCTCGGCGTTCTCGCGGACCTTCTTCTCGAGCGTCGGACCGATGAGCTCGGCGAGCGTCGGTACGCCGAAATCGTACTCGACGCCGAGCACGACGCGCGTCGTCCCGCCGTTCTCGTGGAAGGTCCAGGCGCCGTCGAACGTGTCGAGATCGCCGTCGATGAGCGCGTAGTCGATCCGCATCGCGGCGTCGTCGAAACGATCTTCTTCCGTCCACTCGATCGGCGCGTCTTCGACCCACGTCTTCCAGCGCGTGATCACCTTGCCGGGATGACGTTCGACGACCTCGACGGTCTCGACGTCCGGCATGAACTCCGGGAACCGTTCCTGCTCTTTGGCGAGCCCGTATACCGTCGCGGCGGGCGCCACGACGTCGATCGAACACTCGACGTACGGCACTATAATGTTCCGAGTGTCGCGAACGCGGCGGCGACCGCCTCGTCGAAAGCGTGCATCGCCTGCTCGACCTCGCTCGCCGTGACGATCAATGGCGGTTCGAGGCGAATGACGCGCTGCTGATTGAGCGTCCACGCGGCGGTGACGCCACGCTTGAGCAGTTCGGGGATGATGCTGCCTCCGTAGCCTTCGTTGCGCAGCTCGACGCCGGTCAACAGTCCGGCGCCGCGCACCTCGGCGATCACCGCCGGATAACGCTGCATCGTCGCGCGCGCCGCCGCGAGCAGCTGCTCGCCGCGCTCGCGCGCGTTCGTTGCGAGGTCGTCTTCGACGAGGACGTCGAGCGCGGCGAGCGCCGCGGCGCACGCGAGCTCGTTGCCGCCGAACGTCGACGTATGCAGCAGCGGCTGTTTGGCGTAGGCCGCGTTCCATGCCGCCGGCGTCGCAACGTACGCGCCGATCGGAATCACGCCGCCCGACAGTCCCTTCGCAAGCGTCATCACGTCGGGGACGACGTCGAAGAGCTCGCACGCGAAGCGCGCGCCGCATCGTCCGAGTCCCGTCTGTACTTCGTCGGCGATGAACAGCGCGCCGCGCTCGTCACAGATCTCGCGCACCGCGCGCAGATAGTCCGGCGGCGGAACGTTGACGCCGCCTTCGCCTTGGATCGGCTCGACGATCACCGCCGCGACCGTCTCATCGACGGTGTCACGCAGCGCAGCGGCGTCGCCGAACGGGACGCGCCGCACGTCGGCGAGGAGCGGCACGAACGGATCGCGGAACGCGTCGCGCCCGCTCACCGAGAGCGCTCCGAGCGTCTTGCCGTGAAACGCCGCATCGGTCGAGACGATCGTCGGGCGCTTCGTCGCGGCGCGCGCGAGCTTGATCGCGCCTTCGACCGCCTCGGTCCCGGAGTTCGCGAAAAAGCTGATCGCGAGCTCCCCCGGCGTGAGCTCGGCGAGCCGTTTGGCGAGCCGTCCCATCAGCGGATTGAACATCGTGCGCCCGGAGAGCGCGATCGTGTCGAGCTGCTCCTTGACCGCGGCAACGACGCGCGGATGCCGGTGGCCGAGCGTGAACACGCCGTAGCCGCCGGCGAAATCGAGATACTTCTTCCCGGTGTGGTCGACGATCGTCGCGCCCTGCGCGAACACCTCGACCGGCGCGCCCGAAAGCTTCATCACCCGCGCGAGCGGCGGGTTCAGATAGCGGCGATAGTTCTCGTACGCTTCGCTCGCGAGATCGACGTCCGTCGTCACGCGACGGCGAGCTCGCGATGCGCTTCGAGCTGCGCGATCGTGTCGTCGAGCACCGACAGCGTCTCCGCCGCGGTCTCGGTCCGCATCAAGCGTTCGCGCAGCGCGCTCGCGCCGGCGAAGCCCTTGAGATAGTAGCCCAGATGTTTGCGCATCTGCGGAACCGCGCGCGGCTCGCCCCACTCGTCGACCATCGTCAGATAGTGGTGCAGCGCGAAACGCAAACGCGCGGGCGCGTCCGGAATCGCCTCAGGTTCGCGTCCTTCCATCAGCGCGCGCAGCCGGCTGACGAGCCACGGGTTACCGAGCGTCGCGCGTCCGAGCATGACCGCGTCGACGCCGCTCTCGCGCATCTTGCGCATCGCATCGTGCGCGTCGGAGAGGTCGCCGTTCCCGATCACCGGGATGTCGACCGCACGCTTGAGCTCGGCGATCTTCGACCAGTCCGCGCTGCCCTTATAGAACTGCTTCGCGGTACGCGCGTGGAGCGTGAGCGCTTGCACGCCGACGTTTTGCGCGCGCTTGGCGACCTCGACGAACACGAGATCCTGCTCGGTCCAGCCGAGGCGCATCTTCACGGTGACCGGGCAGTCGACGGCGTCGACGACCGCTTTCATGATCGCTTCGCAGCGATCGACGTCACGCAGGCACGCACTGCCGCCCTCGGTCTTGGTGACTTTCGGCGCGGGACAACCGAAGTTGATGTCAACGATGTCGGCGCCGCACTCGCGTACGACTTTTGCGGCGAGCGCCATGATCGCGGGATCGTTCCCCCACAGCTGCGTCGAGACGGGCTTCTCGACGCCGTGCTGATCGATCATCTCCATCGTGCGCTTCGAGCCGTACTGCAGCGCGTTGGAGGAGACGAACTCGGTGACGGTGAGCCCGAACCCGAACGGCTTGTAGAGCGCCCGCAGGGT
>CAZABL010000123.1:0-6129 GCA_964483365.1 uncultured bacterium | reverse complement strand
TGCTGAGCTTGTCGAAGCATCCCGCGGCGTAGCCGCCCGCTGAGCTTGTCGAAGCGTTCGTGGCACGACGTCCTCGACAAGCTCGTGCTTCGACAAGCTCAGCAGGCGGCGTTCCGCCGCTGCGCCCTTCGACAAGCTCAGGGTGACGGGGGTGTTATGACGAGGCGACGAGTTCGGCGAGGGTCTCTGAGGGCTCGCACTGTAGCTCGGCCATGAGCGTGTCGCGGTACTGGCGGAAGTGGCGCAGTGCCGCGGCGCGGTCGCCTGTTTCGAGGTAGGCGCGGATCGCGATCTCGCGTGCGGGTTCGTCGCACGGGTCGTACGCGATCATCTCGTGCGCGAGCGCGAGCGCGTCGGCGGCTCGGCCGTCGTCGAGCGCGTGCTTGGCGAGTGCCTGTGCGACTTCGCAGCGCAGCTCGCGCAGGTGGCGCTCGACCGGCTCGAACCATTCCCATTGCTCGAACTTTCCGGGACGGCTCGCGCGCAGGCGGTCGTAGAGCGCGCGTAAGGCTGCGACGTGCGCGGGGTCGAGCTGGTCCGCGCTGCGCATCGTCCCCGCCATGCGGTCGATCTCCCACAGGTCGACGCGCACGTCGTTCCCGATCCGGTAGCCGTCGCGGCTGCGGACGATCGCGCGCTCGTCGCCGAGGCGTGCCTTGAGGCGGTGCAGGCAGACGTGGAATGCGTTGCGCGCCGCGGCGTCGTCGAGATCGGGCCAGAGCATGTCGGTCAGCCGTTCGCGGGTCATCGTCTCCGCGCGCATCGCGATCGCGGTGAGGAGTGCGTGCTCGCGCTCGGGGAGCGTGATGGCGATCCCGTCACGCACGACGTGACCGGTGACGAGCTCAACCGCGAGCCCGCTGGGCACCGGCTCCGCATCGCGGCGATAGCGCCGCACGAACGTCTCCAAGATCCCGGCGTCCTCGCCCGCGACGATCCCCGCGACCGCACTCTGCAGGGCGGGCGCGTCGATGCGCCGCGCGATTGCAGCCGCTTCCGCGTGGATCGCGCGCCGCCGGCCGGCATCGAGCTCCGCGACGGCGATCGCGGCGAGGACCTGATAGAACGGCGCACGGTATCCCGCCGCAGCGGTATGTGCCGCGTCGGCGTGCCGCAGCGCTTCGGCCGCGTCGTCGGTGCGGGCCGCGGCGATCAGATGGCCGCACGCGACCCACTTCACATGATCGGCCGGCTGCGGCTCGCGCCTCTGTCCGCGCGCACACGCCGCGAAGAACGCGAAACCACGCACGCCTTCGCGCTCGACCTCCGCTTCGAGCATGAACGCGTGCTGACTGTAGTCGACCTCGTCGCCGGCGAGCCAAGCCCCGAACGTCGCTTCCGCGTGGTCGAACGCGAGGAAGTTGGCAAGCCCGGACTTGCGCACGTGCTCGATCCCGCGCGCGATCCGCTCGCGCTCGAGCGCACGGTCGCCGCGCACGCGCGCGATGTCGGCGCCGAGCGTGACGAGGATATCGGACGCGGTCACGTGCATCCCGTGCACGAACGGCCACGCGTTCTCGAGATCGCGCTCCGCTTCGGTGAGCCGACCCAGTCGCGCGGTCATCAACGCGCGCAGGTACAGCAGCCATGCGTGCAGGCGCGTCGTCGGCACATCGGGCGCGTCGGTCTGCGCGCGGAACTCGTCGACGAGCGCGAGCGCGCGCTCGAACTCGCCGACGTGGCTGCGCAGCAGCACGCGGAAGACGTACAGGTAGATGCGCAGCTCCGACGACGCGTCAGCAGGGAGTCGCAGCCACATCGCCTCGGCCTCCTCGTGCAGCGCGTGCGAATCGACGGTGAACATCCGCAGCAACGCGGTCACCGCCCACAGCCGCGGATGGCGCACGATCACCGCACGGTCGAGCGAGGCGAGGACGCGCGCGTAGGCCATGCTCGGCGCAGCATCCTCGATCACCTCGACGTGCTCGAGCGCGTCGGCGGCGCAGTGCGGGTCGCCGCACGCCAGATGGATCTCCGCCGCACGCTGCCATTCGCCGGTCATCGCGTGCGCGTCGGCAGCCGGGCGCAGCAGCGCGTCGATACGGGTCGGCTGGCGTTCGAGAAGCATCGACGCGAGCAGGGGGTGCACGCGCGAGCGGCCGTCACCGTCGCGCGTGACGAACGGCGAGCTCTTCGCGAACGCGACGAACGCGTCGAACCCCGCGTCGCCGACGACGAGCCGCAAGTCGCGATCGTCGGCTTCGGGGAACGCGGAACACGCGAGCAGCGCATCGCTGACGGCGCGTGGGACGGTGCCCAGAACTTGGTCGGCGAGATACTCGTGCAGCTCTTCGTAGGCGATGTCGCCAAGACGGTCGAGCATCGCGTCGAGCCGCCCTTCGTGCGCGAAGCGCGCGAGCAGCAGCACCGCGATCGGCCAGCCGCCGGAGATTGCCGCGACGCGCTCGATCGCCGCCTCGCTCACGCCGGAGCCGGCGAAGATCGACTCGATTTCGTCGCGCCCGAAGGCGAGATCGCTCGCACGAATCGTGACGATGTCGTGCGGCGGCGCGAAGCGCGACAGGTGCATGCGCAGCGCCTCGCGCGAAGACAGGACGACCGTGCGTTCAGCGGGGCGGTCCGAAAGCAGGCGCGCAAGGAACTCACGAGCACCCGGATCGGCGATCGCGTCCTCGGCGTTTTCGAACACGAACGTCGCGGGATGCGTCTGCACGCGCCACGCCGCCAGCGCGACGCCGAGCCGGTCGCCTGCCGAGGCGTGACCGTCGCCGAGCATCGTCTCGCTCTGGGCCAGGTTCGCGCTGCGCTCCGGGCTCTCGTCGGCGAGCGCGGGGAGGATCCGGCGTGCCAGGTCCACGTCCGAAGAGACCCCCCGACAGTCACACATCCCGACCGCCGGCGCACCTTCGAGGAGCTGCCGCACGAAGGTCGACTTCCCGAAACCCGCCGGGGCGATCAGTGCGACGATCGTGGGACGCGCCGCCTGGACGCGCTCGAGGAGCGGGCGTCGCAGAACGCTGGCACCCACGTGGCCGCCTTCGTCGCCCCGCTTGGCGTTCCCGTCCCTCGGCCTGGGGCCCGCTTCCATTAACAGGAGCTTACTTTACACACGGGCGTGTGGAGGGTGTGGATTACCTGCCCCACCGGGGATCGTGACGATGATGGAGAGTCGCCCGGGGTGGTATGGCGTCGCGGACGCCTGGTTCAAGCTTCTGGCCGCGATCGTCCTGGGCTACCTCATCTTGAGCGGCGTCGTCGGGCTGCTCCACGACTTCAGCGACGTCGCGACGATCGCGCTCGGCGCAGTGTTCCTGGCGTATTTCGTCTATCCGGCGGTCGCCTGGCTCAACAAACGGCTCCCGCTCTGGGCGGCGCTGACGATCGTCTACGTCCTGCTCTTCAGCGTGGTCGGGATCGTCTTCTACTTCTTGGTTCCGCCCGCGGTCACGCAGCTCGACGCGCTCATCACCAATCTGCCGACGATGCAGCGCAGCGTCGAGAGCTATCTCAACCATCCCACCGGAACGTTCGTAGAGCGCCTTCCGCCGCAGATCCAGTCGTACATCCACAAGCTGCCCGGTCAGATCACGCACGAGCTGCAGAACAATGCGACCGCCTATACCTCCAAGGTCTTCAACGCGGTCGTCGTCATCGCGACGGTTCTCGCGACCGCGATCGCGATCCCGATCGTCTCGATCTACATGCTCGGCGAGAGCTCGATCATCAAGCGCTTCTTCGTGCGGGCCTTCCCGCCGCGCCAGCGTCCCGGCGTCGTCTCGTTCTTGGCCGATGTCGACAACGTGCTCGGCGGGTTCGTGCGCGGTCAGCTCATCGTCGCCACGGTCGTGGGCATCCTCGCGATCATCGCGCTGTTGATCTTACGCGTGCCGTACGCGCTGCTCATCGGGGCGTGGGCCGGGATCGCCGACATCATCCCGTACATCGGACCGTTCGCCGGCGCGATCCCGGCGGCGATCGTCGCGGTGATCTCCAACGGCGTCGCCGACATGTTCGGCGTCGGGATCGCCTTCACGATCATCAACCAGCTCGAAGGTCACTTCCTCGGACCGCGCATCGTGAGCCGCACGGTGAACGTCACACCACTCACGGTGATCTTTGCGCTCCTGGTCGGCGCGCATCTGTTCGGCATCGCCGGGTTGATCGTGTCGGTGCCGCTTGCGGGAATCGTGCGCGTGATCTTGCTGCGTCTGTTCCCGGAGCGCGACGTGACCAATGAGGTGCTGCAGCCCGGTCTCACGCATCCCCCGCAAGACGAGGTCAAACCGACCGCGACGGAAGCTTAAAACGTGGTCGGGCTTTGCCCGACTACCGATAAGCAGGCGGATCGGCCGAAGGCCGAACGCGAAGGATTGCACGAAGTGCAATCCACTAGGGTTGAGGGAGGCCGCGGCGGACGAACGCGTCGTTGATCGCGCCGTAACATTCGCACGAGGCGCGGATCAGGCCATCGCGGTCGACGATTCCGAATCGCCCGCGCGAATAGTTGATGAAGCCTGCGTTCTGCAGCATCGCGGCCGCGATGCTCACGCCGGCGCGCCGCACGCCGAGCATCGTAGCGAGGACCTCGTGCGTGATCGGTACCCCGGTGTGGCCGACGCGGTCGAACGTCATGAGCAGCCAACGAGCGGTGCGCTGGCTGACGTGATGACGGCGGTTGCACGCGATCGATTGCGCCATGACGTCGAGCTGGGCGCTCAAGTACCGTTCGACGAGCTCGCGCAGCGGGGAGAAGCGCTCGAACAGATGCCGGAACGCCTCGAACGGGATGCGATACGCCTCGCCCGGGATCTGGCAGACGCTCAGCGCGACCGACGGCCCGCCGTCCAGGAGGGCCTGCGTCCCGGTCAGACCTTCGCGCCCAATCGTTTGGACTTCGATCTGTGTTCCATCATGCAGAACCATCACCACGGAGATGACGCAATCGATCGGAAGGTACAGATACCGTACGCTCGCACCTGGCTCTTGGACCGGCGCTCTCAACGGGAGCCGCACCCGTTCGAGGAACGGCAGCGTGGCGAGACGGACGTCATCCGGGAGGGCGCCGAGCAGGTGGTTGGTCGACGTTTCAGTGAGCGTGGTAGCCTCCCACGACCGCGGTGCTACAGTGTAGTACCCGGTCGTCGCCCCGGTCAGTACGGTACCGGACAAAGGCAACCCGGCAACTTTCTGCCCCTAGCACTGTGTCTAGGGGAGTGCTAATCCCGAACGGAAAGGACATCTCTCGTGCATAGCCGCGATGAGCTCGAGTTCGACCGTCTCTTCGCGCTTTGCACGAAGGGCGGGCGCTTCGAGCCGAATACGGACGTTCACCTCGACGAGGGGGATCGTTCGATCGTCGTGCACGTCGAGCTCGCCGGCGTTGACGCGGAATCACTCCGGGTCGCCGTCGACGAGTCTCTCCTCTTCATCGCCGGGGTGCGGCAGCGACGCGACCTGTCGCGACACGCCTCTCTGCTCCGCAAGGAGATCCAGTACGGCGAGTTCGTGACGCGGGTACGGCTTCCAGCACCGATCGATGAGGAAGAAGTCACCGCGGTCTATCGCGATGGCATTCTGACGATCCGCCTCCCGCTCGCGAAATCTCAGCGATTCCCGCTCGTGCGGACAGAGCTCCGCATGACGGTCAAAAGGACCCCCGCGTAATGGCGAAACCCGATAAGGCGCCCGAAATCCTCGGCATCCTACCACTGCAAGATGCGGTGCTCTTCCCGAACACCGTGATCCCGCTCGCGGTCGTGAAGCGACCCGGCATCCAGCTCGTCGAGGAAGCGCTGCGCGAAGGCAAGCAAATTGGCCTCGTCGCGCTCAAAGACAAAGAAACCGAAGATCCCGGTCCACAGGACGTGCGCGCCGTCGGGACGATCGGTACGATCCAGAAGATGCTCAAGGTGCCGGACGGTACCTTGCGCTGCATCGTCGCGGGCGGTGCCGTCTTCGAGATCGATCAGTTCGTCGCGACCGAGCCGTACCTCGCTGCGACCTATCACGAGCTTCCCGACCTCACTGAGGATTCCGAGAAGCTGACGGCGATGCAGCGCAACCTGGGCTCGCTGTTCCAGAAGCTGCTCGGCTATCTGCCGCAAGCGCCGCGTGAGATGGAGATGGAAGTCAACAACATCTCCGATCCCAACCTGCTGTCGTACTTCG
>CAZABL010000122.1:0-6250 GCA_964483365.1 uncultured bacterium | reverse complement strand
ATTCGCCTGATCCTCAACGCGGTCGCGCTGATCATCGTCGCGTACGTCGTCCCGGGCATCGAGGTCACGGGACCGCTCGGGGCGCTGATCGCAGCGTTTATCCTCGGGATCGTCAACGCGATCGTGCGTCCGATCCTCGTGATCTTGAGCTTGCCGCTCGAGATCCTCACGCTCGGGCTGTTCACGCTCGTCATCAACGCGTTTTTGTTCTGGTTCGTCGGCGCGCTGCACGTCGGCTTGATCGTGCACGGCTTCTGGCCGGCGTTCTGGGGCGCGCTGATCATGTGGATCGTCTCCTGGATCCTCAGCAGCCTGACCCGCGAACGCGTCTAAAGAAAACGACCCGGCGTCTCCGCCGGGTCGTCTCGGATTCCGGAGCGCTTAAGGACCGGCGCTCGCGCGTGCAGCGGTCGTCGTCTCGCGGAGGACGAGGCTCGTCGTTCCGGTCGACGGCGTCACCGTCACGTTGTACCACTGGTACTTGAACGACTTGCCGCTGGCAACGCGGTTTGCGACGAGGAACGCCGGCGTGCGGCCCGCAGGGATCTTCCGCGAGAACGCGCCGTTCTTGTCGGTGATCGCGAGGATGCGACCGGTCGACGCGGTCGCCGTGGTCGCAAAGAAGTCGACCACCGCCTTGGCGACGGGCTTACCGTTCGTGTCGAGCACGTTGCCGCTGTACAGCACCGACGTCTCGTGCGCGTAGTAGTACGCTTTCGCCGTTGCGGTCACGGGCGCGGTGACGCCGGGCGACTGGTACGAAGCCGTCACGATATCGGGACACGTTGCGGCGCTCCCGGTGGCGGGTGCACGGTAGACGATCTTCGATTTCTCGCGCGTCGTCTGCAGTTTGCCGGCCGCGGCGGCACCGGAGCAGTTCGCGACCGACCACGTCACGTTCTGTCCGCCGAGCGCGAGCTTCTTGCCGTTCTTGTCGAAGCCGACCGCGTGGAACGTGCGCTGCTCTTTGTCGTACATCCCTTCGCTCGCGGGCTGGACCTGCAGCTTCGCAAGGACAACCGGCGTCGGGGACGGTGACGGAGACGGCGACGTGCTGGCGAGTGTCGAGCGTGCGTCCGACGCCAACAGCGTCTGACCCGACGGTTCGTCGACGTCGACGTAGGCGTTGCCCGGCGCGGCGACCGGCACCGCGTCACTCGGATCGACGACGACTTCGACCTGCGTCCCGGCCGAGATCGACGCTTGATTCGCGATCGTCCACGGCGCCTGAGACGCATCGAAGTTCCCAAGGGCGTCGGCGACGACGGTGCTCCCGTCGGGGAAGGAAACGACGGCGCCGGGAACCGCGGTGGGCGCAAGGGGCGCGCCCGTCGTCAGCATGTCGACCGGCGCAGCCGCGACCGTCGTGCTGCCGGGATTGGGGGCGGTCGCAAGCGACGAGAGTTCGGTGACGACACTGCTGCCGTCGACGCTGCCGGCGTAGACCGTATAGCTCGTCAGCATGTTCATCGAGCTCGTGCCGACTGTCGGCGGCGCCGCGGTGGGATAAGCCGTCGCGCCGACGATCGCCGGCGCGGCGGGCGTCGACGTGCTGCCGCTACAGGCCGCGAGGCCGGATAACACAAGGCAAGCGGCCGACAAAACTCGGTAAGTCCGCATGAACACCTCTAGGTAGGAGTGAGCAGGCGGTTTCTTACCGCCGCTTCACCTATCGGACGTTCCTGGGGAATACCTGAGGTTCAGGTGAGAATTAGGTGAGAGATCACTTTGGCGGCGTCAGCGCAATTACTACATTTAATAGGCGCAATTGCGGCGGGTCGTCAGCGGATCGCGCGCCAGCGAATCGGCGTCGTCCCCTCCCAGGCGTGGAATGCGCGCGTGAACGAGTTGAGCTCGTCGAAACCCAACAAAAACGCAATTTCGCCCGCCTCGAGACCGGTGTGAAGCAAGAGACGACGGGCCGTGTCGCGCCGGACGCCGTCGAGCAGTTGCTGGTAGCTCGTCCCGACTTCCCCGAGCCGTCGCTGGAGGGTGCGAAGGCTCATGTGCATCTCCGCGGCGACCTTCTCGACGCTGGGACGCTGCCCGGACATCGCGCGCCGCAGCGTGCTGCTCACGTCGTCGGCGATCGAGCGCGAGGTCAGCTGTTCATGCAGCGCCGCCTCGAGCCCCGGCGCCATGACGGCGCACACGTCCGCGTTCTGCGTCACGAAGGGGCGGACGAGCGCGGCCTCGTCGAACACCAAGACGTCGAGCGGCGCGTCGAACGAGACCTCGCAGCCGAAGTGTTCCGTCAGCAGCGCTTCGTTGGCGGGACGTCGCGCGAGCTCGACGCGTAACGGCGTGATATTGAGGCCGGTCCCTTCGCGTGCGAGAGCGAGGAACGACGCGAACGTCGCGTCGACCAGCAGCATCGGCAGCGTCTCGACCGCGTGCACCCAGTGGAAGCTCAGCCGCGCTTCACCGTCGCTGACGGCGATCTGCACTTCTTCGGCGCTGCAAAGGCGCTTGTAACGCGCGACCTTCTGCAGCGCCTCGCCGAGGTTCGGCGAGTGAAGCGCAGCGAGCGATGCAACGCTGAGCCGATGCGGTGCCGTCTCTGATCCCAGTCGCAAGCCCAGATCCGGAGCCTGCACAAGGTCTTGCGCCGCACGCCAGAACGCGAAGAACTCGCGTGTCGTGAGGTTTGCTTTTCCGGATCCGAACCGCGAAGGAGACAAGCCGGCCGTCCTGAGCAAGCGCGCCGCCTCGATCCCCGCGTCCGCGAGGCGGTCGAGAAGCACGTTCGGGACGGAGATGAGGTCGGCGGCCAAGTCAGCTTTCCTTCGGCATCATCATCTTCGCGACCGGCGTCGCAGCGAAATCATCGAGGCCGTCGTAGTCGGTCGAGACGCTGAGGTGCTTCCATGCCGCGTCTTCGGCGGCGCGCTGCGCGGCGCGCATTTGCGCGACGAAGACCGCATCGGATCCGGCAAGCAGACGCAGGGGTGGTTCCTTTTCCGCCGCGACCTGAAGAATTGCGCGCGCGACCTTCCCCGGATCGCCGTACGCGCGACGTAAACTTTCATGCCGCAGGGCGGCGAACGCGCCGACTGTCGGCTCGTAGTCCGGGCGAATCTCGTCGATGCGCATCGACGATCCCGCCCAATCGGTGCGCATCCCACCGGGCTCGACGACGGTCACGCGAATGCCAAGTGGGCGGACCTCTTCCGCGAGGACCTCGGAGAAACCACCGACGGCCCACTTCGAAGATTGGTACGAAGAGAGCCCGGGCGATCTTGTCCGTCCGCCGACCGACGAGATCTGGATGATGTGACCGTCGCGTTGCGCGTGGAGAACGGGGAGTGCCGCTCGCGTCACGTTCACGACGCCGAAGAAATTCGTCTCGAATTGCGCGCGGAAATCGTCTTCGGGCATATCCTCGAACGAGTTGATATTTGCGTAGCCGGCATTGTTGACGACGACGTCGAGGCGACCGAACGCGGAGGTTGCTGCCGCGACGGCTGCACGTGCTTCGCTCGAATTCGTGACGTCGAGCTCGACGGCACGGACCTGCGCGCCGTACTGCGCGACGAAGTCGTCCAGGTCACCCGGATTACGCGCGGTAGCGACGAGTCGGTCGCCGGCGTCGAGCACCGCTTTTGCGAGCGCGCGACCGAGGCCGCGTGAGCTTCCGGTGATAAGCCAAGTCTTCGACATGGCTCCATAATGGGTCACGCGCGCCGGATCGCGATAATCCGATCGCGCCAAAACCTCATCGAATCGCGCCAACCGCACCGGCGAGCTCGCGAACGCCTCGCCGGATCTCGGGAAGATCGACCGCCGCAAAGCCGAGCTGCAGCCCGCGTGCGACACCTGCACCCCGCGGAGTGAGGCGGGACTCGGGCGGAGCGGCGCAGTTGCGGTCGATGCCACCAATCGGCAGGTGGCGCGGTCCTGACGGGCGGTGTTCGACGTCTATCCACTCGTTCGGCCGCTCCTCCATCGACTCGACCCCGAGGACGCCCACGAGCTCACGTTGCGTGCGCTCGAGGCGAACATCGTCCCGCCGCAGCCGCGCGACGATGATCTGGTCCTGGCGACGTCGCTGTTCGGGCGCGCCCTCGCGAACCCGATCGGCGTCGCTGCAGGCTTCGACAAGAACGCGCGCGTCTACGATCGCATGGCGGCACAAGGCTTCGGGTTCGTCGAGATCGGCGGGGTGACGCCGCGTCCCCAAACCGGCAACCCGCGCCCGCGGGTGTTTCGCCTCCCGCACGACGGCGCGGTGATCAACCGGATGGGTTTTCCCAACGACGGCGCGGCGTTGGTCGAAGCGCGCTTGCACCGGAAAGGCCGTCCGTCGGTCGCGCTCGGTGTCAACCTCGCGGCGAACGCCGACAGCGCCGATCCCGCCGACGACTTCGTGACGCTTGCGACCCGCTTCGCGCCGTTCGCCGACTATCTGACGCTCGACATCTCGTGTCCGAACACCGCGAACGGCCAGGTCTTTCTCGATCCGCCGTGTCTCGCAGACCTGCTCGCGCGCCTTGCCGCGGTCCCGTGGGACGCGGCGCGACCGGCGCTCGTCGCCAAGCTGGCACCGGACATCGACGACGCGCTCCTCGGGCGCATCGTGACGACGCTGCTCGAGGCGCGAATCGACGGGATCGTGGTCAGCAATACGACGCGTACCCGTCCGGCGTCGCTGCGCGATCCGCGGGCGACCGAGACCGGCGGGCTTTCAGGACCGCCGCTGTTCGCACTGTCGACCGCGATGCTCGCCCGGGTGCGTTCGCTCACCGGTCGCAGCGTGCCGCTCATCGGTGTCGGCGGAATCGCGAGCGGCGCCGACGCGTACGCGAAGATCCGTGCCGGCGCGCAGGCGGTGCAGCTCTACACGGGGCTGATCTACAACGGCACGGGGCTCGTGACGCGCATCAAGCGAGAGCTCGTCAGCCTCGCGCGCCGCGAGGGGTTCGCCACGCTCGCGGACGCGGTCGGGTAAGCGCTCGCCGAACGGGTACGTTCGCGGTGATGGTTGGAGAGTCGGGCGGGTGAGCGCGCGGCAGCGGTCGCTTCCGCTGATCGTGCGCGGCGGTGTCGCGATCGGGGCTGGGATTGCCGCCCTGCTCGTCTCCGCCACCGCCGGCACGATTTTGCTCTCGAGCTACTTCGTCGTCGACGGCTTCCTTACGGTCGCGCTCGCCGCGCGGATGCCCGAGCGACGTCGGGTGCGTTGGCTGTTGCGGGCCGACGGCATCGCCGACATCGTCGTCGCGGTGCTGCTGGTCGTGTGGGCGCCCAACGTCGCGATGCTCGTGCTCGTCGTTTCGATCTGGGCGATCGGGACCGGTCTGCTGGAGATCGCGGTCGCGATCTTTCTGCCGCGGTGGCCGGCGCTTGCGTGGGCGATCGGCATCATCGGGCTCGCGTCGTGCGTCATCGGTGTCGTCGCGGTCGATTGGACCGATCTCGCCGAGATCGGGCTCCTCTATTTGTTCGGCGCGTACGCGATTGTTGCGGGCGTCTTATTCGTCGCCGTCGGGGTCCTGCTCGCGCACGCCTTTCACGTCGAACGCTAAGTCCTCGGGGCGATGCTTCGCGCTCTCGATCGCGCGATGCTCGGTCTCGAGCTCGCGCGCCATCCCTTCGAGAAGCGCGCCGAGCGTCGCGTGCGCGATGCGGCGGTGCGCAAGGGCGTCGAAGAGCTCACCGATCGCTCCCCCCGGCGGCGTGTACGTGCCTTCGAGGACCAGGTCCGACTGGTTGTAGTCTTCGCCCGCACGGAGCGTCACCGTCCCGTCGAACGAGGGAGTCGGGATCCCGGCCGGGCCGGCCGTCCCGGCGTCCCACGTAAGCGCGAAGCGGGCGGAGTAGTTCGCCTCCTCGAGCTTCCGGGTCCGCGCCTCGACGGTTCGCGCCAACGCTCGATCGGCGGCGAGGGGTGCCACGAGGACGAGGACGCAGCGGCCCTCCTCCCGGTCCTCGCCGAGGCCGAGGCGCCGTTCGAGCGCAGCGAGGGCTTGCACGTAGGGTGCTTCGATCCGGACCTCTTCGCGCACGCTGGCCATGGTCCGACGTACCCAGCGAGGCAACCGGCGAATATGACGATGTGTTATACTGAAGTGCTGGTCCGATCGCGGGCCTTCGTACGGGGCTGAGTAGTCTCGACGGGGAGATCCGTGGCTGGTGTAAGCAGGCGGTGTTGTGAGCCCACCTTAAACGATCACAAGCGTTATACACGCGAACACTGAATACGCTCTGGCTGCTTAACTTAGGTTAACAGTCACCGTCCGCGGGAGGTAGC
>CAZABL010000121.1:0-6394 GCA_964483365.1 uncultured bacterium | reverse complement strand
GCGTGTCACGAGCTCGCGGTGCGGCACGGCTGGACGATCGCGAACGTCGACGTGACGATCGTCGTCCAGGCGCCCAAGCTCGCGCCGCACATCCCGGCGATGCGCGACTCCCTCGCCGACACGCTCGCACTCGACGTCGACCGCATCAGCGTGAAGGCGAAGACGAGCGAGGGGATGGGCTACACCGGTGACGGGACCGGGATCGCCGCCTACTCAGTCGTGCTGGTGGAAGCGCTCTCCGGCCACTGATCGGGATCGACCGCCGCGAATGGCGGGACCAACATCACAGGGCCTTCACGCGCAGCCCCTCGCTACGCAGCGATGGAATGCGCAGGTCCTCGCGCTGACGTCGGCGGGCGGTGAGCTCGTCGTCCCAAACGCCGGTGGCCTCGCATTCCGCGCTTAAGAGGGCAAGTTCGGCTAGAAACCGGCAGGCGGCAGCGATGCGGCGGGGATCGGGTTCCACGATGCCACCGTAGCGCCGGTAGGACGGTACGGATATCCGGAGGCGGTACGGATTTTCGCCTCAGCTCCCCGCGGGCTGTCCCTCGGGGTGCGAGAGGGCCGCGACCAGGTCGCGCCGATTTTGGCAGCCCAGCTTCCGGTAGATCGACGCCACGTGCGTTTCGACGGTTCGCTCAGAGATGACGAGGGAGTCCGCGATCGCACGCGCGGTTCGACCGGCGACGAGCAGGCCGGCGATTTCGCGCTCGCGCTTGCTCAAGCCGCCTTCGCCGCGCCGCCACCGCGGATTCGCCGGCGAGCTCAAGCGGAGGACTTCGCCGCGGGCGCCGGACTCTTGATACGCGGCCAACGCTTCCGCAGTTCGGCCGCAAAGTTCGAGCGCCGATGCTGCGGGGAGACGCCAACCTGCGCGCATGAACGCATCCGCGGCATCCGCGGCGTGAGCATCGGCATCGGCACGCCGGCGGCGCCGCCGCGCTTCGAGCGCGAGGAAGATCGCGTGCACTCCGCGTGCCGGCCAGGCGTCCTCACCTTCCGCCAGCGAGGCCGCACGCCGCTCACCAACCCGCCGCAGATCGGGATCCCCGTGCGTCGCGACGGCGCGCAGCAGCCAAAACGGTGCCTCGGTCCCGTCTACGACGTGCGACGTCTCGCGCAGCACGCGGCGAGCCTCATCATCACGAGCGAACGCGATCTCATGCAGGGAGAGCGCGCCGGCCAAGATCGCCTCGGTGTAGATATTCCGTTGCAGCGAGCTCTGGAGAGCGCGTCGTACCTCGTCCGCGGCGTCGGTATCGTCGTTGCCGCGCAAGGTGTGGATGCGTAACCGAATCGCGGCGGCGTAATACCGGATGTTCGCGTCGTCGTGCGCTGGCGCGGCGGCTTCGGCGATTCGTTGCTCCGCAAGGTCCAGATCGCCGGCTAAGAGCGCGATCAGAGCTCCATGGCGCGAGATCGCAAGCCGGTGACGCAAATGCGTCTGCATCGCAGGCAGCGCCGTTGCTTGACCGTAGATTGCCTCCGCTTGCTCGATCGTGCCATAGTTCATCTCGATAAACGCCCGGTTCATGAGCGTGCGCAGCACAACGTCGTCGTCGGTGGCACACGCGAGTGCCGACACGAAGCACTCGCGAGCCTCACGTGTCCGGCCGTGCAACGCGAGTGCAACGGCGTACGCGCCGTAAAATCGACTCGCGATCGTGGGGTCGGGCACGATTTGGAGTCGCTCGGCTCGCTGCAGAACGCTCAGGCCCTCGCGGGCGCGACCGTGCACGACGAGAAAACCGCCCAGCATCGTGTCACGCTCGAACGCGAGCGCCGGGAGGCCGTCTGGGATCTCGAGCTTTTCCACCTCTCGCACCGCGTCGTCCGGCCGCCCGAGGGATGCGAAACAACGCGCGCGGCGCAAGGCGAAACGCAGCCAACCCGTTTCATCCCCTACTGCGTGTGAGGCGAAAGACGCGCGGCCGAACCATTCGGCGGCTCCTTCGAGATCGGTGAGCGCGTGAAATGCGTCGGCCACGCGTTCGGCGGCAAATCGTCGCGTTGCAGGATCAGTTGTCGCCTGGTACACGCGGTCATACGCGAGGATCGCCTGGCTGTACGAAAAGAACGCGAATGCCTCGTCCCCGGCGCGCCGATTCCACGCGAGGGCTCGTTCCTGGTCGCCGGCGCGCCACGTATGCTCCGCGATGGCAGCGACGTTGGGGAGAGCCTCGCGTTCGAGCTCGTCTGCGACGCGCGCGTGCAGACGACGCACCTGTGCGCGCAGCATGTCGGTATAGATCGCTTCGCGTGTGAGCGCATGCCGAAAATCAAAGCGGTCGCCGTCGACATCGCCGCCCTCGACGACCAGCTGCAGATCGCGGGCGTGTTGCAGCGCACGAAGGACGCTCTCCGTATCGTGCGTGGTGAGCTGCTGCAAAAGCCTGGCGGAGAACGAGCGGCCGACGACCGCGGCAAGGGAAACGATTTCGCGCTCGATCGGTGCGAGCATCGCAAAGCGCTCGCGCACGGCGCTCCGCACGCTCGTCGGGACCGCCGGCATCGGCGTGTCGTCTCGCTGCGCGCGCTCGAGCACGCTACGCGCGAGCTCCTCCGCGAACAAGGGCCGCCCGTCAGCGAGGTCCCGAACAGCGGCGATACTCTCCGCCGGCATCGACCGGTCGTGGTCCTCAAGCAGCGAGCGGATGAGGTGCTCGATCTGGCCAGGCGCTAGCGGGTTGATCGTTACGACGTCGGCGATCCGTTCGAGAGCACCAAGCGCCGAGGCGCGCGCGGGATCATCGACGAGATCCTCGGTGCGATAGGTCACGATGATACCGAGCGCCGCGTCGCGCAGGCGCTCTGCGCACAACTGCACGAGCGAGATCGTCGCGGGATCGGCCCAATGGATATCCTCGAGCGCAACGATCGTCGCGCCGTGCGCGGCGACCTCATGACGCAATGCTTCCGCGACCGACGCGAACCAGGTGGCGCGCGCATCGTCGCTCGTTTCCGGGAGCAGCGGTGCGCTGAGCCCCAGTCGGCGAAAGGCATCGAGGAATGCCGCGTACGGCTCGTTTGCGTAGGGCCGTGTCGTGCCGGACACATAACGCACGCCGATCTCGGCTGCCGCGCGCGCGATCTCTGCTAACAAACGTGACTTTCCGAGGCCGGCTTCGCCGCGCACAGCGATCGCGAAGCCGCTTCGTGACAGCGTCGTGGTACGTTCCCGCACGAACGCTAACTCGTGGGAACGGCCGATGAAGCGTCGACTCACGAACGCCTGGGACATCATCGACGTGTCCTTCGACGCCGAGCCGTCGTTCGCTAGGTTTACCGAGTGTGCCAGCGAACGCTCCGACGGTCATGTCGGCTGAGCTCCTCGAGCGCCTTCCCCGCTTTCCGGTGTCCTTGGTGGAGCCCGGCGATCTGCCGTCGGCACCGAAGCCGTCCGAAGAAGGCGACGACGAAGAAACCCCGGAGCAGGACAAGCCCAAGTAGGAACCGTGCACCGCGGGGCATGATGACGGGGCGGTGGACCCGCTCGACCTCGACCGTTCTTTGAGAGACCTCCCGCGCGACCAGGCGTCGGCTCTGCTCGCACAGGCGATGCAGCGCCACGGACTCCTCGAAGATCCGATCCCGCCTGCCGCGCTGCGCTGGATCGAGACGTTCCTCGACGCGTTCGGAGAGCGGGTCGACTCGTTGCGTGACGCGTTGGCTCAGATTGCCGACCTGCGTGCCGAGGCGGTGACGGTCCCCGCGCTCGAGCTCGAGCGCCTACGTAACCGGCACGTGCTGTTCTTCCTCGATACGATCTCGCAGTACGTCGACCGGCAGCCCGAGCTGCGGGGCTTACTGCTCGACAACGACATCCCCGCGATGGCCGACGAGTTCGGGATCGCGCGCGAAGACGCGTTTGCGGCGCTTCGCATGGCGCTGACGGCGCGCAAGGACGGGCCGCCGCTCGAGCTGCTCTTCCCGCTGCTCGGTCATGACCGCATCATGATGCGCATCGGCGCGATCAACTCGCACATCCTGCACGGGCGTGGCCTCGAGCCGATCCCGTTCGGCCCCGGCGGGGTCCCGTTCCGGACGATCGAGCCGCAGAAGCCGGGATCGGCAACCGAGCGTGCCGAGGGCGGGTCGTAAAAAGTCGTGCCGCTCGGCCCTCTCGAGACGTTTCTTGCCGATCTGCGCGCGCCGGTCGAACGTGACCCGGCAGCGCGCGGCGCGCTCGACGTCATCCTCTCGTATCCCGGCTTTCACGCCGTCACCGCGCACCGCGCGATCCACGCGCTCCACCGCGCCGGCGTGCCGCTGCTGCCACGCTTCTTGGCGCACCTCGTGCGCTTCGCAACCGGGATCGAGATCCACCCCGGGGCGACGCTCGGTGCCGGGCTGTTCATCGACCACGGGATGGGCGTGGTCGTCGGCGAGACCGCTGAGGTCGGCGAGAACTGTACGATCTATCACGGCGTGACGCTTGGCGGGACGTCGTTACAGCGCACGAAACGCCACCCGACGCTCGGCAATGAGGTCGTCGTCGGGTCCGGCGCCGCGGTGCTGGGCGCGATCAGCGTCGGTGACGGCGCGCGCATCGGCGCCAACTCGGTCGTTGTGAAGGACGTGCCTGCTCATGCGACCGTCGTCGGAATACCCGGTCGCGTCGTGCTGCTCGACGGAAAACCGGTTGCGGCACCCGATCCGCGACCACGCGTCGATCTTCCCGACCCCAATGCGCCGCTGCTCGCGCAATTGAGTGAACGTATCGCAGCGTTGGAGGCCCGTCTCGCCGAACTCGACCGCAAGAACGATGCCGCTCCGACTCTATAACACCCGCACGCGCACCGTCCAACCGTTCGCACCGCTCGAAGACAAGCACGTGCGCATCTACGTCTGCGGGCTCACGCCCTCGGCCGAGGCGCACCTCGGCCACGCGCGTTCGTTCTTGTTCTTCGATGTGCTGCGGCGCTATCTCGAGCATCCGCGCAACGGCTGGCGGGTGACGTACGTGCAAAACGTGACCGACATCGACGACCGCTCGATCAAGACGGCGAAGGCGGAAGGTACCACCTATCGCGACGTCGTCGCCCGTCACTACGGCTCGTTCAAGGCCTCGATGCGCAAGCTCGGCGTCCGCGAGCCGGATTTCGAGCCTTATGCGACGGCGACGATCAAGCAGATCCAGGGGATGATCGACGACTTGATCGCGAGCGGGCACGCCTACTCGTCGAGCGATGGGATCTACTTTCGCGTCGCGTCGTTCCCCCGCTACGGACGGCTGTCGGGCAAGAACATCGACGAGTTGCTGATCGGCGCGCGGGTCGACGAGAACGAAGAGAAGGGCGATCCGCTCGACTTTGCGCTGTGGAAGTTCCGCCGTGAAGGCGAGCCGGCGTGGGCGTGGCGTGCTGATTCGCCGCATCGTGAGAGCGTGATGTGGGACGGCCGGCCCGGCTGGCACATCGAATGCTCGGCGATGATCGCGGATCAGTTCGGTCTGGGAACGATCGACATCCACGGCGGCGGCTACGATCTGATCTTCCCGCATCACGAGAACGAGGTTGCGCAGAGCGAGTCGCTGATCGCGCAGATTCCCGAGCATCACCCGCTCGCGAATTTCTGGATCCACGGCGGCCTGCTCAACTTCGACGGGCGCAAGATGTCCAAGTCACTGGGCAACTTCGAGCCGCTCTCCGCGCTGCTCGAGCGCCACGATCCGGTCGCGATCCGGCTGCTGTTTCTGCGTACCGGGTACCGCAAGCCGATGAACTTCACGGAGGACGCGATCGCCTCGGCGGCGAGCGCGGTCGAACGGATCGTGACGGCGCGCGCGAACGCGAGCGACGAGGACGTCGATCCCGCCGTCCGCGAGCGCTTCTTCGCCGCGCTCGACGACGACATGAACACGGCGGACGCGGTCGGCGTGCTGTTCAAGGATGTGATCGGCACGGGGAGAGGACGCGCATTCCTCGACGAAGCGCTCGACGTGCTCGGACTCGGCGCGGTCAAAACGCGCACGCCGCGTGCAGAGCGGCCCGTCACGCTCGACGGCGAGATCGTCGCGCGGCTCCGCGCGCAGCTCGGCGACAGCGTACACCTGAACGGGGATGGCCCGGAGGCGGCGATCGAAGCCGTGATCGCGGCGCGCGCGCAAGCGCGCAAGAACAAAGACTTCGCGCTCGGCGACCGTCTACGCGATGCGCTCGCCGCCGAAGGGATCGTGCTCAAGGACTCCAAGGACGGAACGACGTGGACCGTCGCCGCCCCCTAGGCGCGGGGCGGCCGCAGCCGCCGCGCCGTGCGCCACGGATCGATCTCGACGACGTCGTGTACGGCGTGCACGCCGTCGACGAGATGCTCGCCGCCGGTGAGCCGCTGCGACGCATCCACGTCGGCGACGATCGCAAGCGCGATCCCGCGCTGCGCAATCTGCTCGAGA
>CAZABL010000120.1:0-6812 GCA_964483365.1 uncultured bacterium | reverse complement strand
GGGATTCCTTTGCGGGTCTCGACGCCGTCGAGGGTACGCGCGACGATCTCGAGCGTATAGCCGTGGCGTAGCCATGGCGGAAGCCACCACGGCACGGTGTACGAAAGCACGAACTTCCCGGGCCCCTCGCTCTTCATCACCTCGTTCCGGTATTTGATTCGCGCCTCGGCGTAGATGACGTTCGGTGACGTCGTGACGCTGCCGTGGATCGTCTCGCCGGCGTGGATGTCGGTCGTGGAAATTGTGTACCCCTTGATGGCGGGGAGTCCGTGCGGCGGCGGGGTGGCGCCCAAATGCTCGTACACGGGGACGGCGAGAGCGAGGGCCAAGGCGAGGAGAAACGAGAACACCATTACGTGCTTTCTTCCCCGCACGAGCGCATGGTCCGCCGCGGGCGTGACGCGACGCTCTCTGTGGTCGTCCCCCTCTACAACGAGGCCGACAACCTGGGCGAGCTGCTGCGCCGTATCCGCGAGGTGCTGCGCGCGCTCCCCGATCCGCCGGCCGACTACGAGATCGTGCTCGTCGACGACGGGAGCCGGGACGCGACGCTGCAGCTGCTGGTCGAAGCGGCGCACGCGGACCCGCGCATTCGCGTCATCGGACTGTCGCGGAACTTCGGCCACCAGATCGCGGCGACGGCCGGACTCGACGCTGCACGCGGCGACGCCGTCGTGCTCATGGACGGCGATCTGCAAGATCCCCCCGAGCTCATCGGGCCGTTCCTCGAGAAGTTCCGCGAAGGCTACGACGTCGTGTACGCGACGCGACGCCGTCGCGCCGGCGAGAGCGCGTTCAAGCTGTTCACCGCGCGCGTCTTCTACCGCACGATCCGGCGCCTGACCAACGTCTCGATCCCGGTCGACACCGGCGACTTCCGGTTGATGAGCAGTCGCGTCATCGGTGCGTTGCGCGACTCGCGCGAGCGGCATCGCTTCATTCGCGGTCTCGTCTCGTGGGTTGGTTTCCGACAGACGGGGATCGAGTACGACCGCGCCGAGCGCTACTCGGGAAGCTCGAAGTATCCGGTCTCGAAGATGCTCAAGTTCGCGATCGACGGGATCACGGCGTTCAGCGAGATCCCGCTGCGTTTCGCGTCCTACTTCGGGTTCTTCGTCTCGATCGTCGCCTTTCTCGTCGGGATCTACGAGATCGGGCTCAAGCTGTTCACCGGCTACAATCTCCCGGGCTACACCTCGATGATGTTCGCGATCCTCTTCCTGGGCGGCGTGCAGCTGATCGGGATCGGGATCCTCGGTGAGTACGTCGGCCGAATCTACGACGAGATCAAAGGCCGCCCGCTCTATATCGTCGCCGACGAAGTCGGGAGCGGTCTCGATGCGGACGCCGTCGCCGTCTCATCGCCGAGGACGATCCCCGGCACGAGGTAACTGCGCACGTAGTCGTCGACGCTGCATTCGAGCGACGTCGGCTGCTGCGTCCAACCCGCCTCACGCAGGCGGTCGATCGTCGCGACCGTGCGATACTGGTACTTTCCGCGCAACACCTCGGGCATCTCGACGTACGCGATCCGCGGCGGGAGATCGAGTGCACCGAAGACGGCGCGTGCGAGGTCGTTCCACGTCCGGTCGACGCCGGAGCCGACGTTGTAGAGACCGCTCGCGCGTGGTGCGCGTGCGAGATGACTCGTGATCGCTGCCGCGTCCTTCACGTAGAGAAAGTCGCGCGTCTGCTCGCCGTCGGCGATCTGGGGACGATAGCTCTTGAAGAGCTCGATCTGGCCGCGCTCACGGATCTGCTCGAACGCCTTGGCGACGACGCTGCGCATCGTCCCCTTGTGATCTTCGTTCGGACCGTAGACGTTGAAGTATTTGATGCCGACCGCGCGCCCGAGTAACCCTTCGCGGCGCATCCACAGATCGAACAAGTGCTTCGAGTAACCGTACATATTGAGCGGACGCAGCGACTGCGGATCGAGGTCCTCACGCATCCCGCTCTCGAGCGCGCCGTACGTCGCGGCGGACGACGCGTAGACGAAGCGCGCGCCGCGCGCGAGCGCCCAGCGCGCGACCTCTTGCGAGCGGCGCACGTTGTTCTCGATCAGGTAGGACGCGTTGCGTTCCGTCGTCGACGAGCACGCGCCGAGGTGGAACACCGTCGCGATCTCACCGAACGCGTCGGGCTCGCGCGCGATGCGATCGAAGAACTCCTCGGCGTCGTAGTAGTCGAAGAAGCGCAGTGGGACCAGATGGCGCCACTTCTCGCTCGTGCCGAGACGGTCGACCGCGATGACGTCGTCGATTCCCTCGAGGTTCAGTTGCCGGACGAGTGCGCTACCGATCAATCCGGCCGCCCCCGTCACGACGACGCGCGCCGTGCGGCCGTTCATGCGCCGCCCTTCGCAGCCGCGAGAGGCGCATCCCGCACGACGGCGGCAAGGAGCGGCCGCGGCGCGGGCGCGGTGTCGGCGACCGTGAACGCGCGGGCCAGCGTCTCCGGCGCGACCGCGGTGCCGAGGACCTCGGCGAGCGCCTCGCCGCGGCGTACCGGCGTTCCGACGCGCGCGATGATCCGAATCCCCGCGAACGGTCCATCAGCTGCGACGAGGTCGCGTGCGAGCTCGCCGATCGCGACGGGGTCGATCGCGGCTACGACGCCGTCCCGCGGCGCGAGCGCGCTCGTCCGGTGCGGATGCGGCGCGATTCGCTCGAGCGCGCCCGGCAGCGCGCCTTGCGCCGCGAGCATTGCCTCCAGGCGCGCATAGGCGGCGCCGGATTCGAGCGCGTCGAGCGCACGCGCGCTCAGCTCGTCTTCGGCGACGCCGGCGACGCGCAGCATCTCGTACGCGACCGCGAGGACCGCCTCCGAGAGCCGCGCGTCACGCTCGTCGCCGCGCAGAAAATCGCGTGCCTCGACGGCCTCCAAACCGCTCCCGACCGCGCGACCCAGCGGCTCCTCCATGTCGCCGACGAGCGCGCTCGCGTGACGCCCGAAGCGCGTGCTGAGCCGCACGAGCAGATCGGCAAGATCCGTCGCTTGTGCGGCGGTGCGCATGAACGCACCGCGTCCGGCCTTCACGTCGAAGACGAACGCGTGCGCGCCGCCGGCGATTTTCTTCGAGACGATCGACGACGCGATCAGTCCCATCGCGGGAACGCTCCCGGTGCGATCGCGCAGCGCGTAGAGCTTCTTGTCCGCGGGCACGAGCCGCGCCGACTGCGCGGCGATCGCGCACCCGATCCGCTCCACCTGCGCGACGAACTCCTCGGGCGAGAGATCGGTGCGCACGCCGGGGATCGCCTCGAGTTTGTCGAGCGTTCCGCCGGTGTGGCCGAGCGCGCGTCCGGAGAGCTTCGCGACGGGAACGCCGCATGCGGCGACGAGCGGAACGACGATCAACGAAACCGTGTCGCCGACGCCGCCCGAGGAGTGCTTGTCGACGACGACTCGGTCTCCGGAAAACGCGAGCACGTCGCCGGAACGGACCATCGCGTCGGTGAGCGCAGCGATCTCGGCGTGACCCATGCCGCGAATCGTGCACGCCATGGCGAGGGCCGCGACGGGTGCGTCGTCGATCTCGCCGGCGACGTAGCCCTCGACGATGCGCGTCCACGTCGCCTCGTCGAGTTCCTCACCGTCGCGCTTTGCGGCGAGCGCACGCCGTAGCCAGCCGTCGTCCATGGGCGGGTCGCATTCGCGCAGCCGCGAAGCCAAGCCCTGGCCATGCTCGTTCTCGCGCTTGCGCTCTTCGCACAGCTCCAGGCGTCGCCGCTGCCGAGCGCACCCGCCGCGCCCCCGACGCCGCCCCCGCTGACCGCGCCCTCGGCGCCCCCGTCGGCGGGGCCGAACGGCCCCACGCCCGCGCCCATCACGACGCCGACGCCGACGACACCGCCTGGTTCGATGCCCCCGCCGACACCAGGGGCCAGTCCATCTCCGTCAGCGAGCCCGACTCCGGCGCCGAACCCCTATCAGTTCGTCCTCAACCCCTCGCCGGCGCCAAGCGGGCAACCGCAGATCGTCCAGATCGCGATCAACAACAACGTCCAGCACGAGGGCGGCGACTTGCTGCTCCGCGTCGTCACGTCGGCGGACGTCTCTCAGATGCAGCTGCGCTGCATGGGCCGGATGATCGGCGTCCAGCAAGCGGCGCCCGGGCTCTTCACTGGGGAGCAGCGCCTGCCGACCGGCATCCCGTTCTTCTTCATGAACCGCTGGTACAACGTCGACTTCATCGCCTCAACCCAAGACGGCAAGTCGACAACCGTCACGGTCCCGGTCCGCCTAGAACACTAGCCGCGCTCCTGCGCGCAACCCGTCCCACCCTGTCACGCTGAGCTTGTCGAAGCGCCCGTCCTCCCCGAGCTTGTCGAGGGGTTCGTGGCACGCGGGCTTCGACAGCTCAGCCTGGACGCGCGCTTCGACAAGCTCAGCGTGACACCGAGGGACGCCGCGCCGCGACAAGCTCAGGGTGACGGTGGTATCATCAGAGGTCTGTGTCCGCCCTCGCCCCCACCCTCGTTCGCGCCCTTCCGGCCTCGTCTCGATCGCTCGCTGAGCTAATCGAGCGCCTTCGCACGCCCCTCCCCCCGGGGCGAGGCTTCGCTTTCGCGCTGCACGAGACGACCAGCTCCGCGCGGCCGTATCTCTTGGCGGCGCTGCACAACGCGTTGCGCGGGCAGATCTTCGTCGTCGTTCCGACGACCGACGTCGCCGAGAAGACGTTCACCGACCTCACCTACTACTTCGGCGAACCGGAAGCACGGACGGTCGCGCTGCTGCGCCCGCGCGACGAGACGCTCGGCGCGATCGAGTCGCCGTCAGAACGCAGCGCGCGCATGACGTTGCTCGCCGATCTCTGCGCGCGCAAGCCGCAAGTCATCGTCGCGCCGGTCGCGGCGTTGCGGCAATACGTGATTCCACGCCAGGTCTTCGAGAACGCGGCGTTCACGCTGCGCGTGAACGAAGAAGCTGGTTGGGACGCGACGCTGGAACGGCTGTATCGTCTTGGTTACGCGCGCGTCGACGTGGTGAGCGCGGCCGGCGAGTTCGCGGTGCGCGGCGGAATTCTCGACGTCTTTCCCGCGACGGCCGATACACCGGTGCGCATCGAGTTCTTCGGTGACGAGGTCGACTCGATTCGGCCGTTCGACTTGGCGTCGCAGCGCTCGTCGGGAACGCTCGACTCCGTTCTCGTCACGCCGTGGCTGGAGATCTTGCGCGACGAGGGGCTTCGCGCGAATGTCCTCGAGCGCGCGAAGGGTGAGGCGAACGTCATCTCCGCGATGCGTGCGTATCTCGCCGAAGGGCACGACGTCCCCGAACCGTGGCTCTCGCTCGCGTACGACGACCGGCAGACGGTGCTCGACTATCTCGATCGCGACGCGCTCGTCGTGCTCGAGGAGCCCGGGATGCTCGAGACCGTCGATCGCAGCCTCCAAGAAGAGCGTGCCCGCGGTGCAGCTGTCCTGATGGCCGGCGTCGACTCCGGTGAGCTCGACGTGAGCGAAGACGAGGTCGGCGAACAACTGCTCGCCGACGTCGTCGCGCCGTATCCGCATCTCGACGCGGCCGGCGAGCGCCTCGCGGCGCGCCGCACGCTGATCGTCACCGGCGGGATCGAGGCCGGCGATCTGCGCTGGCTGCCGCGCGCGGCGGAAGGGTTCGTCCTCGAGACGCATCCGTCGGAGCACTTCAACCGTCGCATCGAGTTGTTCACGGCGCAGGTGCGTACATGGGTCGACGCCGGTGATACGGTGTGGCTGGTCGCGAGCGGCGCGTCGCGCATCGCGGAGATCTTGCGCGCCGCCGGCGTGAGCGTCGAGCGCAGCGCACCGTTCGTGCATCTGCGCGCGGCCGGGACCGACGGCGTCGCGCTCGCCGGGCGCAAAGGCACCGTTTTCGTCGATCAAGGCTCGATCGAGAACGGCTTCACGATCCCGATGTTGCACCTGCACGTGCTCGGCGATCGCGAGATCTTCGGCCAGCCCGCCAAGCGCGTCAAGCTGCGCGCCGTCAAGGAAGGCGTCCCGGTCACGCTCGCCGACCTCAAGGTCGGCGACTACGTGGTGCACGCGGTGCACGGCATCGGCCAGTATCTGGGCCTGCGCACCGAGACGATTCTCGGCGCGACGAGCGACTATCTCGACCTGCGTTATGCGGGAACGGATCGCATGCTCGTCCCGGTCCATCAGATGCACCAGGTCAGCAAGTACAACGCGGCCGAGGGCGCGGCGCCGCGCCTCTCGCGGATGGGCGGCGCCGACTGGGCGCGCACAAAGTCGCGCGTCTCCGAGAACCTCGCGAAGATCGCCGACGGGCTCGTCGAGCTCTACGCGGAGCGCGAGGTCGCACGCGGGCACGCATTTGGTGCGGATACCCCGTGGCAGGCGGAGCTCGAGGAATCGTTTCCCTACGACCCGACGCCCGATCAGCAGCTCGCGATCGACGCGGCCAAGCGCGACATGGAGCTCCCCAAGCCGATGGATCGCCTGGTCTGCGGCGACGTCGGCTACGGGAAGACCGAGGTCGCGGTGCGCGCCATCTTCAAGGCGATCGCCGACAAGAAACAAGTCGCGGTGCTCGTCCCAACGACGCTGCTCGCCGCGCAGCACACGCGCACGCTGGCGAACCGGTTCGCCTCGTTTCCGATCCGCGTCGAAGAGCTCTCGCGCTTCAAGACCAAAAAGGAACAGAAGGCGATCCTCGACGACCTCGCGCGCGGCAAGGTCGACGTCGTCGTCGGGACGCACCGCATCCTCCAGAAAGACGTCGTCTTCCAGGATCTCGGGCTCATCGTCGTCGACGAAGAGCAGCGCTTCGGCGTCATGCACAAAGAGCGCCTCAAGCAG
>CAZABL010000119.1:0-7054 GCA_964483365.1 uncultured bacterium | reverse complement strand
GCAAGGACGAAGAAATCGTCGAGGATCTCCTGCGCGAGGTCCTCGTCGTCGAGGAGCTCACCGAACTGGTCGGTCACGACGAACTCGTCGTTGGCCTCGTTGTAGCAGACCGCATAGGCGTTCTCTTCGTCGTCCTCGACAAGGCCGACGACCTCGAAGTTGACCGTCGAGCCGTCCTCGAGATGGAGCTCGAGCACGTCTTTGAGATCGAGGGGCTGTTTCTCACCGCCGCTGCCGTTGGCGCCGGCGCTGCCGTTCGTATCGATGACGATGCTCCTTATTTGAGGTACCGTGCGACGTTCGCATTGTGCTCTTGGAGCGTCCTCGCGAAGGCGTGCCGGCCGTCGCCCTTGGCGACGTAATACAGATAGTCCGAATGCGCCGGGAAGAACGCGGCGTCGAGCGACGGTTTCCCCGGATTGGCGATCGGCGTTGGTGGAAGTCCCGTATGCCGATACGTGTTGTAAGGCGAGTCGACCCGCAGATCTTGCTCGGTGATCACGTCGTGGTGCTCGGCGAACGCATATTCGAGCGACGCGTCGACCTCGAGCGGCATCCCGAGCCGCAAACGATTGTAGATCACGGAGGCGATGAGCGCACGTTCGTCATCGACTTTTCCCTCGCGTTCGACGAGCGAAGCGATCGTGACGACCTCGGGGATGGTACGGCCGAGCGCTTTCGCGCGCACCGCTGCGTTCGGCGGAAGCTCCTGGCGGAATTGATCGACGAAGATCCGCGCGACCGCCGCGGGGCCGTCGTCGATCGGTATGAGGTAGGTGCTCGGGAAGAGATACCCTTCCATTCCCGTCGTACGCACGCCGGCGATCTGCAGCGAGTCGCGCGAGAACAGCCGTTCGTAGACAGCCGCAGAACCCAACTTCCGATCGGCCAATGTTTGCGCGATCTGTTTGGCCGTGAAGCCTTCCGGGATCGTGACCCACATCGCGGTCTGTTCACCGCGCACGAGGCGCCCGAGAATCTCATCGCTGGTCTGGTGTGCGGGGAAGCGGTACTCGCCGGCCTTCACGTCGGCGGTGACGTGCCGCAAACGAGCGAGCAGGCGAAACGCGAGCGGATGGGCGAGGACCTTCTTCTCCTCGAGCTGCGCGACGACGCCGTTGAACGTTGCGCCGCTCGGGATGATGACCGAGGTCGTTTGCGTCGGCAACGCGTCGTCAGCGTACACCGCGTTACGAAACCACAACGACGCGGAACCGACGATCACGCCGACACCGACGAGGGTCGCCAGCGCGACCCCGATCAGCGCCGAGCGCGCGCGGTTTACCGCGGCCTGCGGGCCAGCCATGTTTCCAAAATCCCGACGGCCGCGAGCTGATCGACGACCTTCTTGCGCTTGGCACGTGACACGTCCGCCGCGATCAGCGATTTTTGCGCCGCCGCGGTCGTCAGCCGTTCATCGATGCGCTCGATCGTTCCGTCGTATGCGCGGGCGAGATGGGTGACGAACGCGTCGATCTTCTCGGCCGCCAGCGCGCGCGTCCCCGCGAGCGTGAGCGGGTCGCCGACGACGATCGTGCTAGCGTTGCGTTCGTGCGCCAGCGCGACGATCTTCGCCACGTCGTCACGCACGTTCGTGCGTTCGAGCGTCTGCAGCGGGAAGGCGAAGCCGCCCTCACCGATCGCAATGCCGATGCGGCGCTCGCCGACGTCGAGCGCTAACACGGGGGTGTTCGCGTTCATGACAGTTCGTGAACGAGTGCGCGCGCTTTGGGGCGCCGCCCGAGGTGCCAGGTGATGATGTCGTCGACGGCGCGCGCGACCTTCGGCGTTGCGACGCGCGCCGCGCCGGCGCCGCGCTGTGCGCCGAGCGCGCGGAAGTTGGCAACGTCGCGCGCGTCGAGCGCGTGCTCGTCGCCGCGCACGCCGTAGCAGCGTTCGCAGCCCAGGCCGCCGGCCTCCAGATCGAGCCAGGCGCCGCGCTCGTCGAGATCCTCGCCGCAACGCACGCACGCGTCGTCCGCCGGTGCGAGTCCGAGCGCGTGCAGCAGACGTAATTGGAAGCGCGGAACGAGCGACGCCGGCGCATCGCTCGCCGCGACGGCGGCAATCGCGCCGGCGAGGAGCGCGTAGATCTCCGGCAGCGGAAGCTCCGGTTCGCAGAACAGATCGACCGTCTCGGCAAGCAGCGAGCCGGTCGCGAACGCGTCCGGTCGGACCAGGCCGTTCCAATGCGAACGGATCGTGCGGACTTCGGTCACGACGTCGAGCGAGCGGCCTTTGTGCACCGCGACCCGCACCTCGGCGAGCGGTTCGAGCCTGCCGCCGACGGCGCTCCGCGGCCGGCGCGCACCCTTCGCGACGGCGTCGAGCTTCCCGCGTTCGACCGTGAGCAGCGTGTAGACACGATCCGCTTCGCCGATCGGACGCGCGCGCAGCACGATCGCGTCGGTGTTCGTCGCGCGTGCCGTCACGCGAGCTGCGCCGGGCCGAACGCGTCGGGGAGCAGTCGCGCGATCGACGTCATCTTCACCGCACCGTGTTCGGTGTACACGATGCGCATTTGCGGGCTGAACTCCCAGATCACCTGACGGCACGCACCGCACGGCAGCGTCGTCTTGCCGTCCGGGCCGGCGACGGCGATCGCGTCGAAGGCGCGCGCACCGGACGCGACGGCGTGGAAGATCACGTTGCGCTCGGCGCACATCGAGAGGCCATAGGAGGCGTTCTCGACGTTCGCGCCGGTCCACATCCGTCCGTCGTGGCCGAGCAGCGCCGCGCCGACCGAGAAATTCGAGTAGGGTGCGTAGGCACCCCGGCGCGCGGCGATCGCGGCGGCGAGCAGGCCCTTGGGATCAGTCACGTATCGCTGCGGATTCGACCTCAGCGGTGTCCTCGGCCTTGCCGGGCGTGAGCACCCGAACGGCCAGAATCCGTCGTCCACGGGTCCGGTCGACCCGCAGCTTGACCCCGTCAGCGGCGTCGATCTCCTCGCCTTCCCGGGGCAGCCGTCCGAACAGGCCGACCGTGAAGCCGCCGATCGTCTCGAACTCTTCGTGGGGGAGCGCGATCCCCAGCGCCGCGTTCACGTCTTCGATGTTGGTACCGGCCTCGACGACCGACTCGTTCTCGTCGACCCGCACGATCGGCTCTTCTTCGCCTTCGTCGTGCTCGTCGCGGATCTCACCGACGATCTCCTCGAGCAGATCTTCCATCGTCACGAGGCCAAGCGTCCCGCCGTACTCGTCGAGCACGATCGCGAGCGAGTACTTCCCGCGCTGCATCTCGCGCAGCAGTTCGGAGATGCGCTTGTTCTCGGGAACGTGCGTCACCGGGCGCATCAACGAGCGCAGACTCGTCGACGCGATCGTTCCATTCGAAAGTGCGATGAGCAGTTCGCGGTCGTGGACGACGCCGATCACGTTGTCGATCGTGTCGTCGTAGATCGGCAGCTTCGAGTACCCTTCCGCGATCACCAGATCCAGCGCGCGCCGTGGCGAGGAGCTCACCGCGACTGCGACCATCTCGGTGCGCGGCGTCATCACCTCGCGCACGATCGTGTCACCGAACTCGATGACCGAATGGATCAGCTCGCGCTCGTCAGCCTCGAGGACGTTCTGCTCGACGCCGACGTTGACGAGCGCCTTGATGTCGTCTTCGGTCACGTACGGACCGACGTGCGGCTGGCCACCGAAGAGACGCACGAGCCGGTCGCTGACCCAAAGGAAGATCGAGGTCAGCGGCGCGACGGCCCTTGTCACCAAATCCAGGAACGGTGCCAGGCGCAGCGCGCTGCGGTCACCGGCCCCGACGGCGAGCGTCTTGGGGAGGATCTCGCCGAACAGCAAGATCGAGATCGTCATCACGACCGTCGACCAGAATGCCGCGTGGGGGATCCCCGACGAGATGAACAGGTAGGTCGCGAGCGACTCGGAGGCCAGCAGCACGATGGTGCTGCCGATCAGGACCGACGTGAGGGTGCGGTTCCGGTTCTCGACCAGGCGCTCGAGCCGGTGCGCGCCCTTGAGGCCCTTCTCCGCGATCGTGCGCGCGCGAATCCGATTGGTCGAGACGATCGCCGCCTCGGAGGCGGCAAAGAACGCCGCGGCGCCGACGAGGAGGACCAGGGCAACGATCTCGGGCCAGGTCGACGTCATGGCCGCGTCGGGCTACTTCGCCAGCCCGATGGTAGGGGGTCGGTACTCAAGCGGGGGTCATTATAGCACACGCGGTTTTGTCGCCTAGCGAGCGCCGAGCGCCCAAAAGCCGACCAGGACGGCGACTGCGACGGCGGCCACTGCGCTGATGAGGACGGCGGCCGCTGCGACGTCTTTCGCCCGCTTGGCGAGCGGGTGGTCTTCGGGCGAGACGAGATCGACCACGCTCTCGACGGCGGCGTTGAGCAACTCGGCGCCCATCACGAGCGCGATGCAGACGATGACGAGCGCCCAGCCCAGCGGCGGGAGCCGCAGCAGCGCGGCGGTGACCAGCGCGAGGGCCGCGAGCAGGCCGTGGATGCGGAGATTGCGCTCGCTGCGCCAGGCGGCAGCAAATCCCGCGAACGCGTAGCCGAAGGCGGCCGCGACGGTGTGGCGGCGCGGCTTAACCGAGCTGCGCGAGGGTGAGGTCGCGACTGCCCTTCCAGTGGGCACGGTAGGCGGAGCGGGCTGCTGCATCGTCCTTTCCTTGGGCCTTCTGCGCTTCGGCCAGACCCCATTCGAGATGCGGATCGTTCGGGAAGCGTTTGAGTTCGTCGGCGAAGACCGTCTCCGCCGCCGCCGCTTTGCCGGCGGCGAGCAGCGCGGCGCCGTAGCCTTCGCCGATCGGCGTCGGCCAGAAGTCCTTCGGGTCGCCTGGGAGATCGTCTTTCGTCGCCGCGTAGGCGCGCGCGTACGCCGCGACGGTCGCGTTGAGGTCGCCGGCGTGACGCGCGAGCGCGGCGTCGACCAACGTGCGTTGCGTACTCGCGTTGTCACCACGCAGCTTGGCGCGCTGTGTTTGCGCGAGCTGCGTCTGACCGGAGCGTGCAGCGGCGACGGCGAGGACGGCGGTGTACTGCGGGGGTGCTTGCGCGAGAACCGCCGCGTCGTCGTGGAGCCGCAGCGCGACCCGCGCGCGTTCGCGGAAGCTCTCGTCTTGCGCCGCGGCGCGCGCTTCGTCGTCGCGGCCGACCGTCGTGAGTCCGTAGAGCAAGAAGTCGACGTCGTGATCGTGGTACTGGCGCATGTACTCCTGCCCCGGACCGTCGCCGAGCGCGAACCATGCCTTGTCGTTCGCGAGCGCGCGCTGTGCCGACGTGATGAGCTTGTCGTAATCGCCGACCCGCGCCCAAATATGTCCCGCCATGTGCGGCAGGTGCGATTCACCCGGCGGGTAGACGTACGTGTCGAGCACTTGCGCGTCGCTCACGGCGTCCTGCGAGCGCCCCAAGTTTTCAAGGAGATGGATGCGCAGGTGATGCGCGCCCAAGTTCTGCGGATCGAGCACCAGCGCACGGTCGATGTCGTCCATGATCTCGCGCGCCTTCGGACTCGCGTTGCCCTTGCCGTCGATAAACCCGTCTTGCGCGGTGTAGATGGCATAGCCGGTCAAGGTGAGCAGATTGGCGTCGTCGCGATTCGCCTTTGTGTACGCGGTCAGCGTGTCGGCGTAGCGCGTGAACTTCTGCTTTTGAGAACCGGCCGCGTAGCGCTTCGTCAGCGCATCGACCAGCATGCGTTCCGCCTGCGTCGCATGCGCGAGGTGCGTGCGCGCGGTTGCGACGGCCTCGGCGCCGCGCTTTTCGCCGTCCGCGCTCGACGGCATGTTGATGTCGATCGTATCGGCGATCGCTTCGCCAATGTACGGAAACGCAAGGTCGGGCTGTCCCTCGGCGGCTTGCGCGAACGCGACGCGCGCCTCGCCGATGTCGAAGGCGTAGAGCATCGCGGTACCGCGGTCGATCAAGTCTTGCGTTTTCACGCTCGCGCCGGCGACCGCCCAATGCGCGTGCGCTTCGGGTCCTTGCTTCGCCGAGGGCACGGGGCTGGGAGACGGAGCGACGGCGAGCAGTGCGAGCAGTGGTGCAAGGGCGAGCAGACGCGGAGTCATTCCTCTTCTGCTTCGAGATACGGCCACGGCATTCCGACCGCGTCGGCGAGACGGCGTTCCTCAGCGTGCATCACTGCGCGCTCGCCGGGCTCCATGTGGTCGTGACCGCACAGATGCAGCACCGCGTGGATCAGCAACCGCTCGACCTCGCGCGTCAGCGACGCGTCGTAATCGGCAGCTTGGCGGCGCGCGGTGTCGACGCTGATCACGATGTCCCCGAGCATGCGCTCCACCTCGGTGGCGGCGCTGCGCGTGATCGGACGCGTGGCGCCGCTGCGATCGAACTCCTCCGGCGCGAGCAGCGGAAAGCTCAGCACGTCGGTCGGCGCGTCCTTCCCCCGATGCTCGCGATTGAGCTCGCGCATCGCGGCGTCGCCGACCAGGGTGAGCGAGACGCTCGACCCGGCCTCGCCGATCTGCGCAAGGAGGGACTCGAGCACACGCACGAGCTCACGCGCGTCGAGCCCTGCTCCGCGCGTCTCATCGACGAAGTAGACCACTAGGGGCGCGTGCGCTCGCGGCTCAACCCGTCGTAAGCCGCCACGATGCGGCCGACGAGCGGATGACGGACGACGTCGTTCTCATCGAGCCGGACGATCGAGACGTCCTCGACCTCCGTGAACAGACGCTCGACGTCGTGGATCCCGCTGCGCAAACCGCGCGGCAGGTCGATCTGCGTGTCGTCCGCGGTCACGACCATTTTCGAGCCGGCACCCAGCCGCGTGAGGAACATCTTGAGCTGCTCGTGCGTCGCGTTCTGCCCCTCGTCGAGGATGACGAACGCATCAGAGAGCGTACGCCCGCGCATGTACGCGAGCGGCGCAACCTCGATCGTTCCGCGCTCCAGATACTTTTGCGTCGTGCCGTCCTCGAGCAGTTCCCACAGCGCGTCGTAGAGCGGGCGCAGATACGGGTCGACCTTGTCCTTGAGGTCGCCGGGGAGAAAGCCGAGCTTCTCACCTGCCTCGACGGCGGGACGCGAAAGGATGATGCGCGAGACCTCGCG
>CAZABL010000118.1:0-7071 GCA_964483365.1 uncultured bacterium | reverse complement strand
CGGCGCCCCAGCGCGTCGCCCACACCATCTTCTCGACCTCTTCCTCGATCGACGACGTCACGGCGCTGTTGCCGATGTTCGCGTTGATCTTCACCAGGAAGTTGCGGCCGATGATCGTCGGCTCGAGCTCGACGTGGTTGACGTTCGCGGGGATCACGGCGCGCCCGCGCGCGACCTCGCTCCGCACGAACTCGGGTTCGAGTCCCTCCCGGATCGCGACGAACTCCATCTCCGGCGTGATCTCGCCGCGCCGCGCGTAGTGCATCTGCGAGAGGTTTCCGCCTTTGCGCGCACGACGGATCGAACGCGAGGCCGGAAAACGAATCTCGTCGAGCTCGCGCATCGCGTCGCGACCGAGGCGGTAGACCGAAGACGGCTTGGCGAGCATCTCGGTGTCGTTGCGCTTGGCGATCCACGGTTCGCGGATCGCTGCGATCCCGGCACGCACGTCGATCCCGACGTCGGGGTCCGTAAATGGCCCGGACGTGTCGTGCACGGTGTGCAGCGTCCCGTCGCTCACCGCGATCGCACGGAACGGAACGCGGATCGTCGGATCGCTTCCTTGCGCGTAGACCTTCGTCGAGCTCGGGAACGGGTCGCGCGAGAGCACATCGTTGCTCGGAGGGATCATCGTCGCCATCGTGTCGCTACCTCGGAGGATGCGCCGGAACGGTGAGGACACGATCGCAACGCGCATCCCTCCGCCGGCATGATCCGGATCAGGTTGAACGGTCGGTGGACGCTGCTCCACCCTCTCAGCCCGGACGCTCCCGGACTCCCGTCGGCTCTACGACGGTACGCCGCACGTCGCGAGGTTGTCAAGGACGGCGGGCCGTACCGAAGGGAGCATGCCGCCGGAAGCTGAGCTATGGCGCGTGCTGCGCCCGCTCCGCGTGGGCGCAAGCGCGGCGTGGGTGCGTTCGTACTACGACCAGCTGTTCGAGCTGTGCTTCGTCGCGCGCGACGTCGAAGACGTCGCGCAGATCGCGATCCGCCACGCGTACGAGACCTTCCGCCCCGACGCGATCGCGGTCGCGCTGCAGGACGGCCAAGAGTGGAACGTCCTGCCCTATCGCGAGAACGGCCGCGTCGCGCCGCCGATGCGATTCCCCGTCCTGGGAGCGGTGAACGGACCGTTGTACGAGCCCGGACAAATTCTCGAGATTGCCGACCTCGCACGCTTTTCTCAGCGTTTCCCCTCGATGGCGAGCCTGGTCGAGAGCGGGATTTCGTCGATCGTCGCGTCGGCGTTCGGTTCGCGGATCCACGGCCGCGGCTATCTCATCTTCTGCGCGCGCGGTCGCCCGCAGCACTACAGCGACGACGAGTACACGCTGATGTGCTTGCACGCGCTCGCGACGGGAATCGGACTCGATCTGGCTGGGGCGCGACGCTGAGAGCACGCGCGCTCGTCCTCGTCGCGCTCGCGCAACTCGCGATCGGCGCCGCGGCGATCTTTGCGCGTTTCGCGCTCACCGCCGGCGGGCCGCTGGCAATCTCGTGCGCGCGGCTCACGCTCGCGGCCCTGCCGCTCCTCATCGTCGCGGCGCTGCGTGGGCGCTTGCGGATGCACGACGGCGCGACCGAGCGACGCCTCGCGCTTGCGGGTGTGCTGCTCGCGCTCCACTTCGCGACGTGGATCGCGTCGCTCGCGCACGCGTCGGTCGCGATCTCGACGCTGCTCGTCTGTACGACGCCGGTCTGGACGGAGCTCTACGCGGTTGCGCGACGACGACGCGTCGACGCGTGGGCCGCCACGAGCGTCGCCGCTGCCTTGGCAGGCGTCGCGATCGTCGTCGGCGCGCCGGACCGTCTCAACACCCCGCTCGGGATCGCGCTCGCGCTTACCGGCGCGGTCGCGATCGCGGGCTATCTGTTGCTCGTGCGCGGCACCGATCCGCGCTACGACACGCTCGCCGTCACGGCACGCACCTACTGCGTCGCAGCGGTCGTGCTCGCCGCTGCGGCGTTGCTCACACGCGACCAGCTCCCGCCGTTCGGCGATGCGCGGGCGTGGGGCGGAATCGTTGCGATGGCGCTGTTCTCGCAGCTCTTTGGCCACACCGCGCTCAACAGCGCGGTGCGCGTGCTAAGCGCGACGTTCGTCTCCACCGTCACCTTGCTCGAGCCGGTGATCGCCGCCGTGCTCGCCGCATGGGTCTTCGGCGAGCGGCTCGGCACGACGACCGCGATCGGCGCGTTGGCGATTCTCGCCGGTATTGCGATCGCGTTGCGTGCCGAGGTCGCGGCCGATAAGAGCGCACCTCTGTCACCCTGAGCTTGTCGAAGGGCGCGTCCTCCCCGAGCTTGTCGAGGGGTGACGACATGCAACGCTGTGCCTACCTCTCGAGCAAACGCAACACCGCGATGAGCTCGCCGACGCTCCACGCCTGTGCGGGACAGCCAGCGGGCTCGTGCGGCGGATCGCCCGAGGCGATCTCGCAGAGCGTTCCGAGCGCATCAAGCTCGAGCGCGTCGATGAGCGGCGCGACGAATGCGCGCGTCCCTGCGCGGTCGCCGTACGCGCGCAAGTGCGCGCGCGCGAACGGACCGATGAGCCACGGCCAGACGGTTCCCTGATGGTACGCGCCGTCGCGCGCGCTCTGCGTGCCGCCGTAGGTGCCGACGTACGCCGGATCGTCGGACGCGAGCGTGCGCAGACCCATCGGCGTCCACAAGCGCGCGGCGCAGACGTCGACGATCGAACGCGCGCGCGTAACGTCGAACGCGGTCGCGGAGAGCGAGACGGTGAAAAGCTGGTTGGGCCGTAGCGACCAGTCGTCGCCCGCCGGTCCGTCGAGCACGTCGGCGCACCAGCCGCGCGTCGCATCCCAAAAGCTCTCGATCCCGCTCGCGGCGCGTTCCGCCATCGCACGATAGGCGCTGGTCGGACGTCCCAGACGCTGCGCGAAGCCCTCGCACGCACGCAGCGCGTTGTACCACAGCGCCGCGATCTCGATCGGTTTACCGCGGCGCGGCGTGATGACGCGGTCGCCGACCTTCGCGTCCATCCAGGTGAGCTGCACGCCGTCGGCGCTGCCGCGCACGAGTCCGTCGGCGTCGACACCGATCCCGTAACGGGTTCCGTTCTTGTAACCGTCGATCACCGCGCGCACGGCGGGGAAGAGATCGGCGAGCAGCGCGACGTCACTGGTGCGTGCAACGTAGTCACGCACGGCCTCGACGAACCAGAGCGACGCGTCGATCGTGTTGTATTCCGCGGGACCGCCGCTGTCGGGGAAGCGATTCGGGACGAGGCCGTCGACGACGTGCGCCGCGAACGTCCGCAGGACCGACCGGGCGTCCTGCTCGCGACCAGTGGCGAGCAGGAGGCCCGGCAGCGCGATCATCGCGTCCCGGCCCCAATCGGTGAACCACGGATACCCGGCGAGGATCGTCGTCTCGCGCGCCGACGCATCGCGCGTCACGACGAACGCATCGCCGGCGAGCGCGAGCGCACCGAGCAGCGGATTCGGCTGCGACGATACGCGCGCGGCGTTCGCGGCCCGCCGTGTTGCGACCACGGCGTGGGCGTCGCGTGGGACAGTAGGATCGAGGGTCACGACGACGCCCGCGGTAGCCTGCGGAGCGAGCGTCCATTCCAGCGTGAGCACGTGCGCGTAATCATCGACGTCCTGCAGTCCACGCTCGGTCTCGCGCGCCAGCAGAAATCCCGCATAGACTTCACCAGCGGTCCGCACGTTCGCGCTTGGCGCGTAGACGTACAGCCTACGTCCGCTGGCCGGCAGCGTAACCGTCGCGCCATCCGTGGCGAGCGCAGGCGCGAACGCGTCGAGCGGCGGGAGCGATCCGCCGTGATGGTCGCGATCGGCGACGACGAGCCGGGCGCTCAGCGCGATCGCGCTGCGTGCGCGCGCGACGCGCAGTGCGATCGCCGTCGCGTCGGCGCCGAGCGGCATCGCGAGCGTCACCTCGAGCAGCGCGTCACCGAGCGCGTACGTCCACGTCGGCAAACCCGCGTCGAGCGCGAAATCGAGTGCGTAGCGCCAACCCTGCGGTGCGATCGCGCCCGAGCTCCACCGATTCGTCCCAAGCTCGTAACGTTGTCCGTCGTAGACCGCGTCGATCTCCAAACGCGCTACGACCAGACGCCGCGCAACCGGCGGATCGATCGCCGCAATCAGAAGACCGTGATACCGCCGCGTCAGCATCCCGGCGACGGTCCCCATCGCGTAGCCTCCGCGTCCGTTGGTCAGGAGCCACTCCCGCGATTCGGCAACGGCGAGATCCCCGCACAGTCCGCGTCCGTATCGCATTGCGCGCTCCCTTTGACACACGAGACGAGAGGAAACCTGGCGCCCGCCCGGTGAGGAAGAACCCGTGAGCGGTCGCCGGAATCCCGAGCGGTGGAGAATTGAGGCTGCGGCGCGGCGCGTCGAGCATTGGCGGCGTTGGGGCCCCTATCTCAGCGAGAGGCAGTGGGGCACCGTGCGCGAGGACTACAGCGCCGACGGGAACGCGTGGGACTACTTTCCGTTCGAGGCGGCGCGGCTGCGCGCGTACCGCTGGGGCGAGGACGGGATCCTCGGCATCTCCGACAACCACCAGCGGCTGTGCTTCGCGCCGGCGTTCTGGAACGAGCACGACGAGATCCTCAAGGAACGCCTCTATGGTCTGAGCGGCCATCAGGGCAACCACGGCGAGGACGTCAAAGAGTACTGGTGGCATCTCGACGGCGTTCCGTCGCACGCCTACCTCAAAGGGATGTACCGCTATCCGCACCGCGCGTTCCCGTATGCGCAGCTGCGAGACGAGAACGCCAAGCGCGGACGCACCGGGCGCGAGTACGAGCTCGTCGACACCGGAATCTTCGACGGCAACGCGTACTTCGACGTCGTCGTCGAGTACGCCAAGCGCGAAGTCGACGATCTGCTCATCCGCATCACGGTGACGAATCGCGGCTCGGAGAGCGCGCCGCTGCACCTGCTGCCGCAGTGGTGGTATCGCAACGAGTGGTCGTGGCGCGCCGGCACGCCGCGCCCGCGCATCGCCGAGACCGCTGCTGACTCAGGCGTCCTGCTGGCGGACCATGCGACACTCGGCAAGCGCTGGCTCTTCAGCGACGGCGGCGCGATCGAAACGCTGTTTACGGAAAACGAGACGGACTACGAGCGCGCGTGGAACGTCAAGAGCCCGTCGCCGTACGTCAAGAGCGCGATCGATCGCTACGTGCGCGAGGCCGATGTCGAGGCAGTCAACCCGCAACGGATCGGCTCGAAGGTCGCGCTGCACTATCGCTGGATCCTCGAGCCGGGCGAATCGCGCACCGTGCGGCTACGTCTCTCCGACGACCCGAACTGCGACGGCATCTGCGACGAGTTCGACACGGTCTTCGACGAGCGCATCGAGGAGGCCGATCGCTTCTACGAGAGCGTGAACGCAGAGGCGCCCGATCCCGAGCACGCGATGATCCAGCGTCGTGCCTTCGCCGGGCTGATCTGGTCCAAGCAGTTCTACAACTACGTGGTGCGCGATTGGCTGATCGGCGACCCGCTCATGCCGACACCGCCGGCGTCACGCAAGCGCGGACGCAACGCCTCGTGGCAGCACGTCTTCAACGACGACATTCTGTTGATGCCCGACTCGTGGGAGTATCCGTGGTACGCCTCGTGGGACCTCGCCTTCCACGTCGTCGCGTACGCGCTGCTCGACCCTGATTTCGCAAAAGAGCAGCTCATCACGCTCACGCGCGAGTGGTACATGCATCCCAACGGCCAGCTCCCGGCATACGAGTGGGCGTTCGACGACGTCAATCCGCCCGTTCACGCGTGGGCGGCGTTGCGCATTTACCGCATCGAAGCCAAACGCAACGGTGGGGTCGGCGACTTCGCCTTCCTCGAGCGCGTGTTCCAGAAGCTCCTGATGAACTTCACCTGGTGGGTGAACCGCAAGGACGTGCGCGGGCAGAACGTCTTTCAGGGCGGATTCCTGGGCCTGGACAACATCGGCGTGTTCGACCGCAGCGCCGCGCTGCCGACAGGCGGCTATCTCGCGCAGAGCGACGGCACGTCGTGGATGGGCGTGTACTGCCTCAACATGCTCGCGATCGCGGTCGAGTTGGCGAAGGTCGAAGAGATCTACGAAGACATCGCCTCCAAGTTCTTCGAGCACTTCCTCTACATCGCCGACGCGATGAACGCGCAGCGCGAAGACGAGCAGGGCCTGTGGGATCCGGGCGACGAGTTCTACTACGATCAGCTGTTCTTGGCCGACGGCGAGCGCATCCCGCTCAAGGTGCACAGCGTCGTCGGGATTATCCCGACGTTCGCGATCGAAACGTACGCCGCGGACACGCTCGACCACTTGCCGCGGCTCAAACGGCGCATCGAGTGGTTCATGCAGAACCGGCCCGAGCTCGGCGAAAACATCGCACGCATCGAATCGGGCGGGATGCGCGAGCGACGCTTGATGGCGATCGTCAATCCCGACCGTCTGCGCCAGATCCTGCGGCGCGTGTTCGACGAGGGCGAGTTCCTCTCGCCGCACGGCGTACGGATGCTGTCACGCTTCCACATGGAGCATCCGTACGTGCTCAAGGTGAACGGCGCCGAGTTTCGCATCGACTACGAGCCGGCCGAGTCGACGAGCGGGCTGTTCGGCGGGAACTCCAACTGGCGTGGTCCGGTGTGGTTTCCGCTCAACTACCTGTTGATCGAGTCGCTGCAGAAGTTCCACTTCTACTTGGGTGACAGCTACCGGGTCGAGTTTCCGACCGGCTCCGGGAACATGCTGACGCTGTGGGAGTGCGCGATGGAGCTGCAGCGGCGGCTGATCGGACTGTTCGCGCGCGGCGCCGACGGCACACGGCCGTTCAACGGCGACGTCGCGTTGTTCCAACACGACCCGCACTGGCGCGATTTGATCTTGTTTCACGAGTTCTTCAACGGCGAGACCGGTGAAGGACTCGGCGCGTCGCATCAGACCGGCTGGACCGCCCTCGTTGCGAAGATGATCCAGCAGGTCACCGAGTACAGCGCCGTCTCACACCCGCCCGTCGCGTCCGACTTCGAAGTCCAGGTCGCGCAGATCTAAACCCGTCACCCTGAGCCT
>CAZABL010000117.1:0-7321 GCA_964483365.1 uncultured bacterium | reverse complement strand
GGCTTCACGCTTCGTCAGGCTTCACGCTTCGACAGGCTTCACGCTTCGACAGGCTTCACGCTTCGACAGGCTCAGCGGGGACGCGCGCTTCGACAAGCTCAGCGTGACAACGATGGGTGGCGCAAAAAGAAAGAGACGCGCAGTGTATGTCTCTCTCGTGACTGCTCGTATCCGTTCAACATGTACATCGAGGCGCGACTCAAGATCTAACCTCGACGTCCACGTGAACACGAAGGGCCCCGGTTCGCCGGGGTCCTTCTTTCTTTGCGTCACACTTCGTGCACCCGTGTCACGCTGAGCTTGTCGAAGCGTGCTGCGGCGCAGCCGCCGTCTGAGCTTGTCGAAGACGTCGTGGCACGAACGCTTCGAGAGGCTTCACGCTTCGACAGGCTTCACGCTTCGACAGGCTTCACGCTTCGACAGGCTCAGCGGGGACGCGCGCTTCGACAAGCTCAGCGTGACAACGATGGGTGGCGCAAAAAGAAAGAGACGCGCAGTGTATGTCTCTCTCGTGACTGCTCGTATCCGTTCAACATGTACATCGAGGCGCGACTCAAACTCTAACCTCGACGTTCACGTGAACACGAAGGGCCCCGGTTCGCCGGGGCCCTGTTTTCTTTGCGTCACGCTTCGTGCACCGTGTCACGCTGAGCTTGTCGAAGCGCGTCGTTCCGCTGAGCTTGTCGAAGCGAACGTGCGCTGATGTCTTCGACGAGCTCAGACGGCGCGCGGCGCGCGACGCGCTTCGACAAGCTCAGCGTGACAACGATGGGTGGCGCAAAAAGAGAGAGACCCGCATTGCGGTCTCTCTCGTGACTGGCTCAGCGTGACAACGATGGGTGGCGCAAAAAGAGAGAGACCCGCATTGCAGGTCTCTCTCGTGACTGACGGTGTCGGGCGGTGCGCTATTGCGGGATGCGGAGGTGTTGGCCGATGGTGAGGGACGCGCTGCCGAGGTGGTTTGCGCCGATGATCTGGTCGACTGTCGACTGGACGTCTTGGCCGGCCGCGGTGCGGCGTTCGGCGAGCGACCACAGCGTGTCGCCGGAGCGGACGGTGACGGTCGTGTAGCTCTGCGGCGGCGCCGCGTGGACCGTACCGGCGATAGCAGGGAGCGTCACTGCCAGGGCCAGCGCACCCAGGGTGACTGCCGGCATGAGGGTTGGTTTCCGTTTCGACGTCCCGCGCATTGTCGTGTCGTGCTCCCCTAGATGTAGTGCCAAACGCCTGTTCGTCCCCTAGATCCTAGCAGAAGGGCGAGCGTTGCGTCAAGCGTGCTTCGAACGTATGTTTGCCCTGGCGGCGGCGTTGTGCTACGATGCGCCCAACGCGCCACACAGAGCGTCGCATGACGCTGTGCCTACTGGGTGGCATTCCGCAAGGAGTAACGATGGCCGAACGGGCCGCGACGGAGAAGCAGCAACGCATCCTCGAGGTGATCCGCGAGTTTACGAGTGAGCGCGGCTACCCGCCCTCGGTGCGCGAGATCGGCGAACGCGTTGGGCTTTCATCGTCATCGACGGTGCAGTCGCACCTCAAAACCCTCGAGCGCCGCGGCCTCTTGCGCCGCGATCCGACGAAGCCGCGTGCGCTCGTGCCCTTCGACAAGCTGACGCGTTCCACGACCAATGAACGGGCTGAGGCCGAGCCGATCGTCCCGTCGGTGACGCTTCCCGTTATCGGCCGCGTCGCGGCGGGTGTTCCGATCACCGCGACCGAGAACGTCGAGGACCATTTCGTCCTGCCGCAAGCATGGACGCCGCGCAACGGGGGGTTCGTCCTGCGCGTGAAGGGCGACTCGATGATCGAGGCCGCGATCCTCGACGGGGATCTCATCGTCGTCGAGCCGCGTCCCACCGCCGAGAACGGCGAGATCGTCGTGGCGATGATCGACGGTGAAGCGACGGTGAAGCGCTTCTACAAAGAGGCCGGGCGCGTTCGGTTGCAACCGGAGAATGCAAGCATGGCGCCAATCTACGCGGACGATGTCACGATCGTCGGACGCGTCGAGGCGGTCATCCGCAAGCTCTGACGATCCGTATCTGAGCCCCGAGGCCGGCGGTGCCGGCCTGGTCGCGCGCATGGAGCGCGCCGTCGCGCCGTTCGCGCGCCGCTTCGCCGCGGCGCCCGCGGTGCGCGCACTCCAAGAGGCGCTGCCGGTCGCGTTCGGCGTCGTGCTCCTCGCGCTCGTCCTCCTCGTCGCCGTCCCGCTCCCGGCGAGCTGGTCGGAGGTCCCGCAGCGGCTGCGCGACGCGATCGGTGGCGCCTTCGCCTACGCGTCGTTCGCAATGGTGCTGGTGCTCGCGTTCCGCTTGGCCGTGCGACTGCGCTATCCGGTCGTGCCGACCGTCGCGGTGACGTTCCTCTCGTTCCTGCTCGCGCTACCCCGCGATGCGCTGCATTCGCAAGCAATGTTCGAGCGCACGCTCGGCGCGAGCGGCCTGTTCACCGCGATCGTCGTCTCGCTCGCGAGCGCCGGCGCGATCGCGCTCGGGCGCCGGCGCTGGGGCCGTATGCGCGGAACAATCGCCGGGGCGCTCGCGATCCTGCTCGCGAGCACGCTGCTGTACAGCGGGCACATCTCGCTCGCGAGCGTCCTCTCGGCGGTGCTCGCACCGCTCGGCACGCTGGGCGACTCGTTCATCGCGTTGCTGCTGATCACCGCGATCGAGGCGATGCTGTGGCTGGTCGGAATTCATGGTCCCGCGCTGCTCGCGGCGATCGTACTCCCGGTCTACACGCGGCTGCAGTTCGAGAACTTCGCGGCGTACCACGCGCACGCGCCGCTCCCGCATCTCGTCGTCGTCTCGACGTTCCTGTTCGTCTTCCCCGGCGGTGCGGGCGGGACGCTCCCGCTCGTGCTGCTGCTCACGCGCTCGCGTGTTGCGCGCTTGCGGAAATTCGCGTACGCTGTGCTCTTGCCGTCGTTGCTCAATACGAACGAACCCGTCATCTTCGGTCTCCCGCTCGCGTTCAACCCGATCCTCGCCGTCCCGTTCGTCCTCGTGCCGGTCGTGCTCGCGTGCACGTCATACGCAGCGCTCGCGCTGGGACTCGTCGGCGCGCCGATCTCCTATGTGCCGTCGACGATCCCGGTCTTCGTGAACGTCTTCCTCGCGACGTGGGATTGGCGCGCGTGCGTCCTCGTCGCGGTGAACCTCACCATCGCGGGTGCGCTGTGGCTGCCGTTCGTGCGCGTCTTCGAGCGCGCGCAGCTCGTGCAGGCCGAGGCCGCGGCGTGATCGGAACGCTTCTCGACGCATCCGGAATCGCGGTCGCCGAGAACGTGCGCGCGGCTGCCGAAAAGGCCGTCGCATATCTCGAGCGCCGCGATCCGCGCAGCGTGCTCGTGCATGCGCGCATCCTGCGCGCGTTCCTCGACGAGGGGATCGCCGAGAGCGATCTCGCCGGGACGACCGGGTACGGCTACGACGACGCGGCACGCGAGCGGTACGAGTCATTGCTCGCGCGCGTGTTCCGCGCCGAGCGCGTACTGGCCCGGCTGTCGATCGTGAGCGGGACGCATGCGATCGTTGCCGGACTCGACGCCCTGCTGCCGCCCGGCGCGACGCTGCTTTCCGCGAACGGTGCCCCGTACGACACGCTGCGCCACGCGATCGCGACGGCGCCGCACGCACTCGTTTCGCGCGGCGCACGCTACGTCGAAGTGCCGCGTGCAGCTGACGGCGGGACGGATTTCGCCGCATTGGGTGACGCGCTGCGCGCCGAGCGGCCCGCGGTCGTCTTCGTGCAGCGGTCGCGTGGATACGGAACGCGTCGCTCGCTTTCGATCGACGCGATCGCTGAACTGGTGCAAGTCGTGCGAAAGGTGCATCCGCAGGCGGTGGTCTTCGTCGACAACTGCTACGGCGAGCTGGTCGAAGAGCGCGAACCGCTCGAGGTGGGCGCCGACGTGCTCGCCGGTTCCCTCATCAAAAACGTCGGCGGCGGACTGGCTCCGACCGGCGGATACCTCGCCGGACGCGCGGACCTCGTCGAACGCATCGCGACGCGGATTTTCGCACCGGGGATCGGCGCAGGGCTGGGCCCGACGCTCGGCTTCGGACGCGCGCTCGTCCAGGGCCTTTTCTACGCACCGCTCGTCGTCGCCGAGACGCTGCGCGGGCTCGACTTTGCCGCGGCGCTGTTCGCCGCGCTCGGCTACGCGGTCGACCCGCTGCCGGGCGAGGCACGTACCGACATCGTCCAGGCGATTCGGCTCGGATCGCCCGAACTGCTGACCGCTTTCGCGCGCGGGCTCCAGCGAGCGATGCCGATCAATGCGCGTTTCGCGCCGGAACCGGGGCCGGTACCCGGATACGTCGATCCCGTGATCATGTCGAGCGGCTCGTTCGTGAGCGGCGCGACGATCGATCTATCCTGCGATGCGCCGCTGCGCGCGCCGTTCGAGGTGTACCTGCAGGGCGGGGTCAGCGCCGAGCATGCGGCGCTCGGCGCAGTCCTTGCCGCTGATGCGGTCTACGTCGCCTCTTCGGGCCCGTCCTCACCCATGAAGCCGTAGAAGTAGTAGGTCGCGCCGTCGTCGGTCTCGATCGCGATGCGCGTCTCCTCGACGCGCGCGGCGCGGACCTTATGGCCAACCATCCCTTCGAGGACGGCACGGGCCTGCATGAACTCCGCCGCGCGCAACGCGTCGGGTTCGATGTCGATGAGCTCGTCCTCGTTCGTTTTCGCCATGACACTTCCTGAGCTTGGAGAGGACCGGCCGTCCGCAACACGCGAAGGCGTCCGCCGATGTACGTCCTGGAGGTGATGAGCGGACCGCTCGACGGGAAAACTTGGCCGTTCGAGCGGGAGATCACCATCGGCCGCGATGACGCCGTCGCGACCGCTTGTATCACTATCGACCGTTACATTTCCCGCAAACACGCCCGTCTCTTCGAAGAGTCGGACGGGAGTTTGCGATTGGCCGATCTCGCCTCGCGTAACGGTACCCGTGTCGAGGGGCGCCCGCTCGCTGATCCCGAGCCGATCGGCCTGGGCCAACCTTTTGTGATCGGACGCACGACCTTGCGCGTCACCCATCGATAAGGCGATGGTCGTCGCCCGGACCCCGGCCGAGGTTCGCGCCGCCCTCGCGGGCGCCGAACAGCCGCTCGGCCTCGTGCCCACGCTGGGCGCGCTCCACGAAGGCCACATCGCGCTCGTCGCCCGTGCGCGGGCCGAGTGCGCGACGGTCGCTGCGTCGATTTTCGTGAACCCGCTGCAGTTCGGCCCAACCGAGGATTTCGACCGCTATCCGCGCACTTTCGAGGATGACCTGAAAAGGCTGCGCGAGGCCGGGGTGGCGGTGGTCTACGCGCCCGAGGTCGGCACGATGTACCCGCCGGGGTTCGGCACCAGCGTCGATCCCGGGCCGGTCGCTGAGAAGTACGAGGGCGCGCTGCGGCCCGGGCACTTTCGCGGCGTGGCGACCGTCTGCGTCAAGCTCTTCTCGGTCGTCGCCCCCGAGCGCGTCTACCTCGGGCAGAAGGACGGGCAGCAAGTCGCGGTGCTGCGGCGCGTCGTCGCCGACCTCGACCTGCCCGTCGAGATCGTCGTCTGCCCGACCGTTCGTGAGCCCGACGGGCTCGCGCTCTCCTCGCGCAATGTCTACCTGAGCGCCGAGGAGCGCGCGGCTGCGCCGGCGCTGCACCGCGCGCTTGCCGCGATGGTACAAGCGGTGCGCGACGGCGAAACCGATCGCGACCGCGCCGTCGCACGCGGTCGCGCGCAGCTCGTCGCACCGCTGCGCGAAGCGTATCTCGACGTCGTCGATCCCGCCACGTTCGTGCCGCCCCCGCAGGTCGGCCGGGGCGCGCTCGCGATCGGCAGCGTGTGGCTCGGCGCGACGCGGTTGCTCGACAACGAGGAGATCGCGTGAACGAGGATCTCGCCGGCCGCCGGATTCTGCTCGGTGTGAGCGGCGGGATCGCTGCATACAAGGCCGCGGCGTTGACGAGCCGGCTCGTGCAGCAGGGCGCGATCGTCGACGTCGTGCTGACGCATGACGCGCAGCGGTTCATCGGTGAGGCGACATTCGCTGCGCTCACGCGACGCACGGTGTGGACGTCGCTGTGGGACGAGGTCGAACGAATCCCGCACATCGCGCTCGCGCGCGAGAACGAGCTCATTGCGATCGTGCCTGCGACGGCGAACGTCCTCGCAAAGCTCGCGCTCGGGCTCGCCGACGATCTCCTCACCAACATCGCGCTCGCGACGCGCGCGCCGATCCTCGTTGCGCCGGCGATGAATACGGCGATGCTCGACCATCCCGCGACCGTCGCGAACCTCGCGATGCTGCGCGCACGCGATGTCGCGATCGTCGAGCCCGGCGTTGGGTTTCTCGCCGAACGCGAACAGGGCGCGGGGCGTCTCGCCGACGAGGACGTGCTCCTCGCCGCGATCGCGTCGTCGTTGCGCGGCGGCGCGTCGCTCGCCGGCGAGCGCGTGCTCATCACCGCCGGTCCGACCCGCGAGCCGATCGACCCGGTGCGGTACATCTCGAACGCCGCAACCGGTACGCAAGGGATCGAGCTCGCGCGCGAGGCGCTCGCGCGCGGCGCGCAGGTCGATCTCGTCTTGGGGCCGACGCACCTCGAGCCGCCAACGGGCGCGAACACGCGGCGCGTCACGACGGCGCGCGAGATGGACGCAGCGGTGAGCGATCTCGCTGTCGGTGCGACGATCGCAATCGCGACCGCTGCGGTCGCCGACTGGCGTCCCGCGCTCGTGCACGAGCACAAGATCAAAAAGAGCGACGAAGCGCAAACGATCGCGCTCGAGCGCAATCCGGATATCCTTGCGGGATTGGGTGCGCTTCGACAAGCTCAGCATGACGGGAGTGTTCCGTTTCTTGTGGGGTTTGCGGCGGAGACGCGCGACTGGGAGAGCAACGCGCGCGAGAAGCTCGAGCGTAAGCATCTCGACGCAATCGCCGTGAACGACGTCGCCGGCGAACGCGGTTTCGGGACGGGCGCAAACGAGCTCGTCCTCTTGTGGGGCTCCGAGGGCCGGCGTGCGCTCGGACGCGGCTCCAAACGCGAACTCGCCGCGCGCCTGTGGGACGCGATCATCGAGCTGAAGAACGGCACGCGATGATGGTGATGGAGCGAGCGCCGAAACATCGCACTCCGTTCGCGTTGTTTGTTGCGAGCTCGGACTGGGGGCCCCGCGCCGAAGGCGTGGGGGGCGCGCAGCCTAGGGCGGAGCGCCGTTAAAATGTTGCTCACGATTGACGTCGGCAATACCGAAACGAAGCTCGTTGCGTTCGATGAGCCTGGCGCTGTCGTAGGGACGTGGCGTGTCACTACCGCGCGTC
>CAZABL010000116.1:0-8059 GCA_964483365.1 uncultured bacterium | reverse complement strand
CCTCTACGATGACGACGCGGGCGGGCGCTGGACGACGACGCCGTACCAGCCTAGTCCGCGGTATGTCTCGTAGCCGGGCGTGAGCGCGAAGCCGATCTGCTCGCCGTCGCCGTTGGAGTAGTAGCCTCGCTCTTTGCCGTCGGTCTGCAGGGCGAAGGTCGTGCGCAGCAGTCCCTCGTCGTCGGAGGCGGCGATGACGCGGTGCGATGCGTCGACGAGCAGACAGCGGGAACGATCGCGGTCGGCTTCTTTGAAGCGCACGCTGCGCACCACTGCGGCGGCCTGCGGCTTCCAGTCGAAGAAGATGCCGAGCGCGCCGAGCGGTTTCCCGTGCGTCTCGGCGCCGGCGCGCACTGCGGTCGCGTACGCCGCGACCTGTGCGCCGCCCAACTGCGGCTTCTCGGTCACGTCGGCGGCGACGAACGCCTCGCCGTTCTGCGTCGCCATCGCCTCGACGAACCACGGTTCTCGCGAAACGTTCGTCCCCTGTACGCCGGAGTACCGGTCGGGACGGCCGTTGGCCACGACATTCCCCTGCGCGTCGACGATCCACAGGTCGAGGTAGACGGTGTAGCTCGCGAGGATCACGCCGAGGCGGCGCGACGCGTACCGCGCGGTATCTTCCGACGGACGTTCGAGCGCGTCGACGACGGCGGCATCGGTTGCCCACCAGCGCACGTCACATGAGCGCTCGTACAGATTGCGGTCGATCAACTCGATCACCGTCGCCGCCAAATCAGAGAGCCGCTCGCCGCGCACCTCGCGTACGATCGTCTCGCCCAGCGCGGTGAGCTCGGCGATCGCGCCGGAGAGTTCGCTGCTCAAATCTTTGGAGACGTCGCTGATGCGGTCCGACAGTGTGCGGACCGCTTTCGCAACGACGCTGAACCCGCGCCCCGCGGTTCCCGCGCGCGCAGCCTCGATTGAGGCGTTGAGCGCGAGAACGTTTGTTTCGGCAGTGATCCGCGCGATCTGCGCGATCTTGTCGTTGGCGAGTGACGAGACGGATTTCGAGAGCGAGACGATGCGCTCGGGGTCGGCCACCGGGGATACACACCCTTCTTGGCGGGGAACTACCTCTCTCGGGTCTCGGTGAAAATCGCCGTCGAGTTTAGACCCCCAAGCGGGCGGCGCGATCCGAAAGCACCGGCGTTTCAAGTCGTGCGAGCACCAGATCGGTAAACGCGTTCGTCGAGACACCCGCGTCGAGCGCGAGATCCGGTGTCCATGGCCCCATGGCCAACGCATGCTCGACCGCGTTCTCAATTCGTTGCGCTGCGGCGTCGTCGCCGAGCGAGAACCGCACGAGCATCCCCGCGGAGAGAATCGCTGCGGTCGGGTTCGCGATCCCGCGGCCCGCGATGTCAGGCGCAGTCCCACTGATCGGCTCGTAGAGCCCGAATCCGCGATCGCGCGGCCCGGCGGCAAGACTCGCACTCGCGGCGGTCCCGATCGTTCCGGTGATCATCGCCGCTTCGTCGGACAGAATATCGCCGAACGTGTTCTCGGTGACGATCACGTCGAACGAGCGCGGCTCGCGCACGAGCTGCATCGACGCGTTGTCGACGAGCACGTGGTCGAGAGCGACGTCGGGGAAATCTTTCGCGACGCGCTCCACGGTGCGGCGCCACAGCTGCGAGCTGATCAGCACGTTCGCCTTGTCGACCGACGTGACACGCCGTTTGCGCGTGAGGGCGAGCTCGAACGCGAAGCGCGCGACGCGCTCGATCTCGAACTCGTGGTACACCATCGTATCGCGTGCAGTGAGCACCCCGTCCTCGACCTGCAGCGAACGCGGCCCGTAGTACAGGCCGCCGGTGAGCTCGCGCACGACGATGAGATCCATCCCGCGCACGCGCTCTTCACGCAGCGGCGAGCGATCTTCCAGACCGCGATGGACGCGCGCGGGGCGCACGTTGGCATACAAACCGAACGTCCGCCGCAACGTCAGCAGCGCGGCTTCGGGGCGCTGGTCGGGTGGGCGGTCGTCGAATCCCGGACCGCCGACCGCGCCGAACAGGATCGCGGCGCTGTCCTTGGCGAGTTCGAGCGTCTCTTCGGGAAGCGAGGTGCCGTGCGACGCGATCGCCGTCGCGCCGACGGGCGCTTCGACGAGCTCGCACGACGGAACCGCCGCGCGCAACACGCGGACGGCTGCCGCGGTGACCTCCGGACCGATCCCGTCGCCGGGAAGAACGGCGATCTTCGTCATCGCGATGCCTGCCACGCACGGATCTCGGGGATCTTCCCGGCGAGATAGGGCAGGAAGCCGCCGCCGAGGATGAACTGCTTGCGCAGCGGGTCGAGCGCGAACGAGATCGGCTCACCGCCATCGGCGCGCAGCGTCTCGTTGTCGACGTCGATCTCGATCCGTTGCGCGGACTCGAGCGCCGCGCACGTCTCGGCCGGCAGAATCACCGGGACGAGCGCGTTGTTGTACGCGTTCTCGTGGAAGATTCGCGCGAAGCTCGGCGCGATGACCGCGTTGAAGCCGCGATCGAGCAACGCCCACGCTGCGTGCTCACGTGAGGAGCCGCAACCGAAGTTCTCGCGGGTCACCATGATCGGCGCGCCGGGACGCGAGGCGAGGAGCTCCGCGCCATCCGGCATCCCCTCGAAGAGGTGTGCGCCCATCCCCGTGCTGTCGATGCCCGTGAGATAGTGCGCCGGGATGATCTGATCGGTGTCGACGTTCGCGTGCGGAACGGCGAGAACGTTGCCCTCGATGATCACGCCGGCACCGCCTCTCGCGTCGTCACTTCCGACGGCGCTGCGAGTCGTCCAAGGATCGCCGACGCGGCGACGACTGCCGGCGCGGCGAGGTGCACGCGTCCGCCGGCGCCCATGCGGCCGGGGAAGTTGCGATTCGACGAGGAGACGCAGCGCGCGCCCGGCGCGAGGACGCCCATCGACATCCCCAGACACGGTCCACACGTCGAGTGCGTCCACAGCGCGCCGGCGTCTTGGAAGACGTCGTGCAGCCCTTCGCGCTCGGCCTGCCGCTTCACGGCTTGCGAGCCCGGCGTGATGATCGTGGGGACGGCGACCTTGTGGCCGCGCAGCACGTCCGCGGCAGCGCGCAGATCCTCGATGCGCGAGTTCGTGCACGAGCCGATGAACGCTTGATCGACGGTGATGCTCGTCATCGGCTGCCCGGGCGCGAGCGCCATGTACGCGAGCGAGGCCGGATCGGCATCGGCCGGAACGGTTCCGTCGATCGGCGCGTTCTCGCCGGGGTTCGTGCCCCACGAGATCACCGGCCGCACCGCGCTCGCGTCGATCGTCACCGTCGCGTCGTACTTCGCGTCGGGATCGGCCTGCTCGGCGGTCCAATTCGTCGGCGCGTTCGGCGTTGCGGCGAGATACGTTGCGGTCGTTTCGTCGGCGGCGATGATCCCGCTCGTCGCACCGGCCTCGATCGCCATGTTGCACAGCGTCATCCGCTGATCCATCCGCAACGCGCGGACTGCAGAGCCGGTGAACTCGAGGACGTAACCTGTCCCGCCTTTAAAGCCGATCGTACGGATGATCGTGAGGACGAGATCCTTCGCCGTCGCGTCGGACGGGAGTTTCCCGGTGATCTCGATCCGCATCACCTTGGGGCGCTGCAGAATCAGCACGCCTGCGAGCATCGCGCCGGCCTGCGCGGTCGTCCCGATGCCGAGTGCGAACGCACCGAACGCGCCGAGCGTGCACGTGTGGCTGTCACCGCAGCAAACGGTCATTCCCGGCGAGACGTAGCCGCGCTCGGGGACGACGACGTGGCAGATCCCATTGTCGCCGATGTCGTGGAAGCGCAGGTTGTGGCGCTTCGCCCAGTGGCGCACCGTCTGCGCCTGGATCGCGGTTGCCGTGTCCTTCGCCGGCGCGACGTGGTCGATCAGCGAGACGATCCCTTTGGGGTCGTAGAGCCGGTCGCCGAAGTTGCGCTCGATCTCGATCGCGCCGGGCGGCGTAGTAATTTCGTGCGCGACGACGAGGTCCATGAAGACGAGCGCGTTGCCGCCCTCCAGTTCCTCGACGACGTGGGCGTCCCAAACTTTATCAAACAGCGACCGGCTCATCGATGGTCTCCTCGGTAACGGGGTTAGGATAGGCGCGCCCCGCGGCGGCGACGATTGCCGTGAGCGAAGCGGTGACGATATCGGCGTCGATCCCGGCGCCCCACCTGCTCGCGCCGTCGGTCGCGAGTTCGATGTAGGCAACAGCGGCGGAGTCCTCGCCGGCACGCAACGCGTGTTCGTGATAGGCGCGTACGTGGACATCAATCCCGAACGCTGAACGCAGTCCGTCGACGAACGCGTCGATCGGGCCGGTCCCGCGCCCGTGTACCGACACGTGCCGCTCGCCGTCGGCGATCGTCGCGTCGATCGTGCATGACCGTGCACGAGCGGGATCATTTGTCGTCCGGTACGCGATGAGTCGGAAGCGCTGCGGACGTACGTACGTCTCCTCGAACGCGGCACGAATCTCGTCGGTTGCGATCTCGCCGCCACTCGCTTCGGTGCGACGCTGAATCACCGCGCTGAACGCGACTTGTAATGCACGCGGAAGATCGAAGCCGTGGTCGGTCTCGAGCACGTACGCGACGCCGCCTTTGCCGGACTGGCTATTCACGCGCACGACCGCCTCGTAGCTGCGCCCGATGTCCTTCGGATCGATGCCGAGGTACGGCATCTCCCAACGCGTCCCGTCGCTCTCGCGCAGTGCGGTGAAGCCTTTTTTGATCGCGTCTTGATGCGAGCCGGAGAACGCCGTGAAGACGAGCTCGCCGCCGTACGGATGCCGTGCGTGCACGGGAAGACGGTTGCACGCCTCGACCGTTTCAACGATCGTCGGGACGTCGGAGAGATCGAGCTGCGGATCGACGCCTTGCGATGCCATATTGAGCGCAAGCGTCACGACGTCGACGTTCCCGGTGCGCTCGCCGTTGCCGAAGAGCGTTCCCTCGACACGATCGGCGCCGGCCATGATGCCCAGCTCGGCCGCGGCGACGGCGGTCCCGCGATCGTTGTGCGGATGGAGGCTGAGGACGACGCAGTCGCGCCGCGTCAGATTACGGTCCATCCACTCGATCTGGTCAGCGTACACGTGCGGCCCAGCGGCTTCGACCGTTGCCGGAAGATTGAGGATGATCGGATCGGCGGGCGTCGGCTCCCACACGTCCATCACCGCTTCGCAGACGCGCTTGGCGAACGGGAGCTCGGTCTGCGAGAACAGCTCGGGCGAGTACTCGAGACGTACGTGCGTGCGGTCGGCGATCGCGCGTGCGCGGCGCTTGATCTCCGTCACGGCGTCCGTCGCGATCTTGACGATCCCGTCCTGGTCGAGATTGAAGACGACGCGCCGGAAGAGCGGTGAGGTCGCGTTGTAGACGTGGACGATCGCGCGCGGCGCACCGTCGATCGCCTCGAACGTGCGCGCGATGAGATCTTCGCGTGCTTGCGTGAGGACCTGGATCGTCACGTCGTCCGGGATGCGACCGTCTTCGATGAGCTCGCGCACAAAATCGAAGTCCGGCTGCGAGGCCGACGGAAAGCCGACCTCGATCTCCTTGAAGCCCATGCGCACGAGCAGCGCAAACATCCGGCGCTTGCGGTCGGGACCCATCGGCTCGACCAACGCCTGATTTCCGTCACGCAGATCAACGCTGCACCAGAGCGGTGCGCGATCGATCGTACGACTCGGCCACTGCCGGTCCGGCAGATCGACGGGAGGAAACGGTCGATATCGGTGAATCATCGGGTCCCTCGTAAAAAAGAGCCGGCCCCCGTCTCGACGGGGGCCGGCGTGCACGACGTGTGACTGCGGCTCATGGCGAGGCGGGCTCGTTCGGTGGTGCGTCGAGTCGAAGTCGAAGTCGTAGCGGATCGGCACCCTCGGCCGCGATGAGGCGGTCGATCTGCGCGCGCAGTCGAGCGAGCGCGGCCGGTGGGCCCGCGAACGCGAAGTGCGCCGCAGTCCCGTCGTCGGACGCCACCGCGTCGATGCGCAGCGTCCGGCACGTGAAGCGATGCGCCAGATTGATGATCCGCGCGACGGAGCGCTCGTCGCGCACCGTCACCTCGCACGTCACGACGCTTTGGCCTCCATCAGATCGTCGACCGTCATGCCGGCCGGGATCATCGGCCACACGTTTTCCATCGGATGGCACGCGACGTGCAGCAGCGCCGGACCCTTGGCGGCGATGAAGCGCGGAAACTCGACATCGGCGTCCGCCGGCGACGCGGCAAAGAACGCGTCGATCCCGTAGGCCCGTGCGATCGCGGCGAAGTCAGGGTTGTCGCTCAGGTTCGTCGCCGAATAGCGCTCGGAGAAGAAGAGCTCTTGCCACTGCCGCACCATCCCCAAGTTCTGGTTGTCGATCAGCACGATCTTGACCGGAACGTTGTAGCGGCGCAGCGTCGCCATCTCGGTCAGCGACATCTGGAAGCCGCCGTCGCCGACGACCGCAAAGACGGAGCGGCGCGGGTGTGCGAACGCAGCGCCGATCGCCGCCGGCAAGCCGAAGCCCATCGCTCCGAGTCCGGCCGAGGTCGCATAGGCACGCGGATGGCACGGGTTCACGCGCTGCGCGGCCCACATCTGATGTTGTCCCACGTCCGTGGTGACGATCGCGTCGTCGGGGATCGCGCCGAAGAAACGGTCCAGCGCGTCGGTCGCCGACAGCACGCCGTCGCCGACACGGTCGCTCGGCAGCGGTCCGCCGAGCAGGCGTGCCTCGATCGCCCAGTCGTCGAAGCGCGGGACGTGTCCGCGCGCGAGCTCGTCGACGAGCGCGCGCAGCGTCGCGGTGAGATCGCCGTGCAGCGTGACCTCGGCATGGATGTTCTTGCCGAACTCGGTGTGGTCGATGTCGGCGTGGATCACCGTCGCTTCGCGCGCGAAGCGATCGGGCTTGCCCGTCACGCGATCATCGAAGCGCATCCCCAACGCGAGGACGAGATCGGCACGCTGGACGGCGCGGTTCGCCGCCTTGTGTCCGTGCATCCCGATCATCCCGAGCGCGTGCGGATCGTTCTGTGCCGCGGCGCCGAGCGCGTTGATCGTCGTGCAGTGTGGGATCCCCAGCATCGCGACGAACGCGCGGTACGCCTCGACCGCGGTCCCGCCGCGGGCGCCGCCACCGACGATTGCGACGGGCCGTCGCGCGGCACGGATCCGCGCGACGGCCTCGCGCACCGCAGAGTCCAGGACACGCGGTGCCGTGCCGTCCACCCGGGGAGAGAACGTGCGGACGGCGACGCCATCGAGTGACGCCTTGAGGACATCGTTGGGGATGTCGACCAGGACGGGCCCTGGCCGTCCGGACCGCGCGATCTCGAACGCCTCGGCGAGCGTCGCGTAAATCTGCGCGGGATCGGTGATGAGGACGTTCCACTTGGTGGCTGACTGCGTGATTGCACAGACGTCGGCTTCTTGGAAGCCGTCCGTCCCCATCAGCTCGGTGCGCACCTGGCCAGTGATTGCGACGAGCGGAACGCTGTCCATCAGCGCGTCGAGCAATCCCGTGACGAGATTCGTCGCGCCGGGACCGGACGTCGCGCAGCAGACGCCGACGCGTCCGCTCGTACGTGCGTAGCCGCTCGCGGCGAACACCGCAGCTGCTTCGTGGCGAGTGAGGATATGCCGAACCGGATGCTCGTACAGCGCATCGTAGAGCGGCATGATCGCACCGCCGGGGTAACCGAAGACGGTCTCGACGCCCTCACGCTGGAGGGCCTCCAAGACCGCGTGCGCACCGTTTGACACGACTAGAGCATCCGGAAGCGGAGTTCGTCGTCCGCCGGATTCTTGTCGGCCTGTTTCATCCACGGCATCAGACCGCGCAGCTCCGAGCCGACCTGCTCGACCGTGTGCTTTGCAGCGCGTTCGCGGAACGCGTTGAACGAGGGCTTGCCCGATGCGTTCTCCTGCACCCATTCGCGCGCGAACGATCCGTCGCGAATCTGGCTGAGGATCCCGCGCATCGCTGCGCGCGTCTCGTCGGTGATGACGCGCGGTCCGCGCGTGTAGTCGCCGAACTTCGCGGTGTTGCTGATCGCGTCGCGCATCCCCT
>CAZABL010000115.1:0-8154 GCA_964483365.1 uncultured bacterium | reverse complement strand
GTCAAGAAACGACGCCGATCGCTGCGTGCGGAGCCGCTCCGCCACACAGGGAGAGCGAGCTCGCCAACACGACACAAGGAGCTCACATGAGTTTCGGAGTCTCCAGTACCACCAATCCGTGGGCGACGCAGCAGACGGACCCGTCCCAGACGAACGCGGCACCGAACGGCGGGATGCGTCAGTTCGCGAACCTGAACCTCACCGAAGCCCAGCGCACGCAGGTCCGTTCGATCCTGCATAATGCCAAGCAGAACGGCACCTCGCAATCGGATGTGCAGAGCCAGATCTCGGCGCTTCTCACGCCGGATCAGCAGGCAACGTACCAGAGCGACCTGCAGCAGCAGACGCAAGGGGTGAGCTCGACGTCATCGTCGTCGTCTTCGTCGTCGCAGACGCAGACGCAGACGCAGAGCAATGTGTTCGCGAACCTGAACCTGACCTCACAGCAGCAGCAGCAGATCTCCACGATTCTGCAAAACGCGCAGAGCCAGGGGACCGACCCCAAGCAGGTCCGCAGTCAGATCGCGTCGGTGCTCTCGCCAACGCAGCAGTCAACCCTCCAGTCCAACGTGCAGAACGCACGCAGCGCCGGTTCGGGACGCCACCATGACAACGATGGCGACGGACAGAGCGCGTCGACGACCTCGACGACGTCGGCGACCTCCACGACCTTGGCGTCCTCTGCACAGCAGCAAGCCTGGGTGCAGCAATTGCTCAACCAGATCAATAGCGTCGGCGTTTCGAGCTAGCCGACAACGTGTACCCGACGCCGCGCACGGTGTGGATCAGCGCCGCGCGCGGCGGACGGTCGACCTTCGCCCGCAGGACGCTGATGTAGGAGTCGATCGTGCCGCCCTTGACGGCGCGCGGGCTCCAGAGGCGTCCGACGATGTCGTCGCGCGTGAACACGCGCTCGGGCTCACGTGCGAGCAACGTAAGCAGGTTGAACTCGCGCGCCGAAAGTGCCACCACCTCGCCCGCGCGTTCGACATGACGGCGCGCGGTATCGATCACGAGATCGCGGTACGCGACGACCGGGATCTCGCGCAGAAGGGTGGGACGGCGCAGCGCTGACCACAGGCGCGCAGTCAGCTCGTCGAGCACGAGCGGTCCGGGGATGGCACCGTCTGCGCCCGCGGCCAGGGAGGCGACGCACGACGCGACGTCATTCTCGGCGGCGAGGGCGATGATCGGCGCGTCCGTCGTGCGGCGAAGCAGTGGGATGAGCGCGACCGGGTCGCTTGAGTGCGGCGCGACGCTGAGGACGATCGCGTCGATCTGCTCGCGCTCCACGACATGCAATGCGGCGAGCCCGTCACCCGCCGAGCGAACGAAAAAGCCTTGGGCCTCGAGCGCGACCCGCAGCACTTCCCGGCGGTCCGCGTCGCCGTCGACGACTGCGAGCATCGGCGATCCTTCAGCCACCCCAATGTTGATAGCAGCGAAAGCTCCGAAGCGTCTCCGACGGCGCCGCGAACGTCCTAGTACTTGCTCACGACGTCACTGAACGACGACGGTACCAATCATGTTTTCGCTGTCGTGAAGGAGACAATGATACGTGAACGTGCCTCGTGCGTTGAAGGTCATGGTGAAGCTCGCACCTTGTACGATGAGCCCCGAGTTGACGATGTGCGTTCCGTCGTACGTCGTGCCGCCCTGTGGAGGGCTCATGGGGTCGAGCGTTGGGAACGGCTGATTCGCAACACCGAACGTGACCGTATGCGGCTCGTTGCTCGAGAGGTTCGTCCAGGTCACGCTGGTTCCGAGCGGGATGGTCACCGACGTCTTATCGACGGTGTCACCGTCGAGGAAGCGCAGGACGGTGCCTACACTGGTACCCGTGTTGAGACCGGGCGAGATGCCGACGGCGAGGTGTGGGCCACCGGGCGTGAACGGAAACGACGCGACGGCTTGAGGATCGAGAGCCAAGTCGTTCGCTTCTTGCGTCGCGGCGGCGGAGCTGATCGCCGCTTGCGTCGTCGGATACGTCGATCCGGCCGCCTGAACGGTAACTGTGCCTTGCATTCCCGGATGGATCAAGCAGAAATATTTGTACGTCCCCGGTTTGGGGAATGCCAGTGCGTACGTCTTCCCTCCCAGCACAAAACCCGAGCTCACGTACGCCGACCCGTCGTAGGACGTCCCTCCCGCCGGCACCGCGTTCGTCGGAGCGCCGGGTGGCGCGAGCGTGGCGTTCTGCCCGAGGAACGTGACGGTGTGCGGCTCACCGGAGGGGAACGTCCACGACAACGTATCGCCGGCGTCGATCGTGACCGCCGTCGGATAATACTGGAGGGCCTGAAACGCTTCGTTCGCGGCCGACGCGCCGACGGTCATCTGCCATGTTTGCGGACCGGTCGGGTTCACCGAAATGGGATTGGGAGCGGCTGTGATGCCGTTATTCTTGCCACCACACGCGCAGAGCAACGCAACCACTGCGACCGCGTACAATCGCGACTTGACAATCGATGCCATGACTCTACGCTAAGGGCGAAGCATCATTACCGTCCAATGGCATCTGTGTATGCCGTAATCGCGAACGAAGCTCGCGAGATTCATCAATTCCTCAATTCTTTGCGATAAGCAATGCGGGCTCGTCGATCACCGCGACGGGTTCGATGACACACTCGGGCGGCAACTCCGCGTATGCGTAGACCGCGATCGCGCGAACGCTGCGCTCGAGAAACTCCGCGAAGAGCGGGCGCAGCGGTGCGGTGACGACGACGGCGTGGGGGGCGAGTGCATTGTCGCCAACGTACTGCGTGACCCGCTCGCGGACGTGGATCGCTGTGCGGGGATCAGGCGCGAGGCCTCCGTCCGCCGACCACATACGCACGAGCTCCGCCTCGAGCGCCGGTGCGATGATCAGGGGACGCAGTCGCGTGACGCCGTCGCGGCGGAGTTGTTGCGGGACGACGGCACGCCGTACTGCTTCGGAAAGATCGCGCGGGTCGCGCGTTGCTCCGGCGGCGTCGACGAGCGCCTCGAATACCGCGACGGGATCGCGCGGCCAGATCCTCTCCCGCAGCAGATGTCCGACCGCACGATGCGCGACCCCAATCGGTAAGAATTCGCCGCCGACATCTTTCATAAGTGACGGGACCGACGCGCGCAGATGCTCAGCGAGTGTCTGAAACTCCTGTCGCCCGAAGAGCTCGGCGGCATGTGAGCGCGCGACCTCGGCAAGGTGTGAACCGAGGATCGAGATCGCGTCGAACACCAACGCTCCCGCGTTTTGCGCCGCCTCTTTCTCGCCATCAGCGATCCAGCGGGCGGGGAGACAGTAGACGGGCTCGACGGCCGGCTCGCCGCCGAGCCGCTCCAAAACCGCGGCGGAGCCGACCGCGACGAGGCGGTCGAGCCGCACCGTGCCCTCTGCGACGACGCGGTCGCGCACGCGGAGCGCGTACGTGCGCGCTTCGCGTAAGGGATCGTCGCGCAGACGGACGCCGGGGATCACGATCCCGGTCTCGGCGGCGAGCGCGCGACGCACGTCGCCGATACGGTCCAGGAGCGCCTCGGCGTTCGGCGGTGCGAGCAGAGCGTACAGGTCGGCGCCGATATCGATCGCGAGCGCGTCGACGCCGACCAAGCCGAACGCGCTCTCGGGTCGGCGTACAGCTTCACGACGCCGTTGCTCCGCGCTTGCGCACGCGGCTGCGTGCGCGTCCTTCGTCCGTCGGTCGGCAAGGTGTGCTGCGGCGAGCGCGCCCGCGCCAAGCGTCGCGAAGAGCGCGGCGGGGAAGCCAGGGACGAACGCGAGCCCGAACACGAGCACGGCCGCGACGCGGAGTACGTCGGGACGCGCGAGCAGTTGCGCCGCGAGGTCGACGCCGAGTGCGCCCTCGCCCGCGACGCGCGTCACCATCAAGCCCATCGCGGTCGAGATGAGGAACGCCGGAAGCGTCGTGAGCAGCGCGTTGCCGATCGAGAGAATCGCGAACGTCTCGATCGCCTCGAGCGGTGCCATGCCGTCGTAAATCGTGCCGACGACGATCCCGCCGAGCAGGTTGAGTACGACGATCACCAGTGCCGCGATCGCGTCACCTTTGACGAACTTGCCCGCACCGTCCATTGCGGCGTAGAAGTCGGCTTCGCGCTGGACCCGAGCGCGCTTGCGGCGCGCGCTCGCGGCGTCGAGGACCCCGGCATGAAGGTCGGCGTCGATCGCCATCTGTTTGCCGGGCATCGCGTCCAGCGTGAAGCGCGCGCAAACTTCGGCGACGCGCTGCGCGCCGCTCGCGATCACGACGAATTGGATCGTGATGAGGATCGCGAAGACGATCAACCCGACGACGACGTTTCCGCGCACGACGAATGCGCCGAAGGCAGGGATGAGCGAGCCGGCACCACCGTCGAGATGGCCTTGCGTCAGGATGAGGCGCGTCGCGCTGACATCGAGCGAGAGCCGAAACAATGTCGCGAGCAACAGCGACGGCGCGAAGGCCGAGAACTCGAGCGGCTCTTCGACGCGCAGGCTGATCAGCAGGACGAGCGCCGATCCGAAGACGTTGAGCGCGAGCAGCGCGTCAAGCACGAGCGGCGGCAGCGGCACGATGAGGATCGCGACGACACCGAGGACGGCAACGGCAAACGCTGTCGTGAGCTTTCCGTTCACGACAGCACGCCCTCACGCGCCAGCGAGGCGATGATCTGCGCGACCGCGACGAACGTTTCGGGCGGGATCGCGCGTCCCGGCTCACCGCTTGCGAACAGCAGCCGCGCAAGCCCGACGTCCTCGACGACCGGGATCGCACGCTCGCGCGCGATCTCCTTGACGCGCAGCGCCGCGTCGTCGGCGGCGCGCACAAGGATCTCGGGGACCGGGACCGCGGGCGGCGCGTAACGCAACGCGATCGCGATGTGTGTCGGGTTGACGACGACGAACGACGCCTCACGCGTGCGGGAAATGGCACCGCGCACGAGCGCGCGGTGCAGATTCTTGCGGCGCGCACGAGCCTGCGGATCGCCCTCGTGCTCCTTCGCCTCGCGCTTCATCTCCTCGAACGTCATTCGCAAGCCGCGTAGCCAGCGCCGGCGCGCGAGCGCATAGTCGGCGAGCGCGAAGACGCCGCCGACCGCGAGCGCGACGAGTGCTGCACGCAGCGCTGCCGTTGCAACAAGCGTCGCAGCGGCGGCCGGAGACGCCAGCGCGGTCGACGCGGCCAGGACGTCGCGCGCGAGTGGGATCATCGCGCCCAGGGCCGCGGCGAACGCGAGCGTTGCGCGCACAACCCCGACCACCGCCTCACCGCCAAACATCCGTTTCACGCCAGCGACCGGCGAAAGCTTCGTGAACTCGAGCTTCACGGATGTCATCCGCAGCCCCGCGCCTTGGGCGACGGTCGAGATGACGCTCGCTGTCGCTGCGGCAAGGGCTGGCGCGAGCGCGGCACAGACCAGTACGCCAATCGCGGGCCCAGGCGACGGCATATCGGGATGCGCCGCGTTCTCGCGCAGCCATGTCGTTGCTGCACCCGCGCCTAGCGACAGGGACGCGCACGTTGCAAGGATCGCCGCGCCGAACGCCGCGACGCCGCACAGCTCCGGCGAACGCGCGACGTTCCCTTCACGCTTGGCCTTCTCCAACCGGGCGGGTGTCGGTGCGAACGGTTTGTCACGCTCGCTCATCGGGCGCCCCACGGGAGCAGCAGCCACGGCCGTGCACCGGCCGGTGCCAGCAGTGGGACTGCGGCGATCGTCACGAGCAGCGCCGCTCCCATGACGACCGGGAACGCGAGCGTAAAGCTCGCGAAGCGCGGAACGACGCGCGCGACCGCGGCGAGCGCAATCTGTAGCGCCGCCGCTACCGCGATCGCCGGCGCGGCGACGAGGATCGCCGCGCGCAGGATCGTCACGGGGAGCGCGAACGCGAACCGCAGCCAATCGTCGGTCGTCAACGCCGCCGCCGGTGCGACCCGCGCGAACGAGCCCGCGAACGCGTCGATCACCGGCACCCACCCGTCGAGCAGCACGAATGCCGCAAGGAACAGCGACGACCACAGCCGCCCGAAGGCCTGCGCGCTGATCACGTTCGCGGTCGGCACGCTCGCGCGCACCCCCAAATAGTCGTCGATCGTGCGTCCCGCGAAGTACGCGCCATCGTACAACAGCGCGGCACCGAAACCGATCGCCGCGCCAAGCAAAAAATCGGTAGCGATCGCCACGCTCAGTAGCGCGAGCGGAAGCTCGCGGACGGGCCGCAGTCCAGGCGCGATGGCAAAGGCGAGCGCAAGCGCGATCCCCGCGCGCACGGGTGCGGGAACCGACGGATGCGAGAACCCGGGTGCACGCGCCATGAGTCCCGCTGACCGCGCGAAGACGAGCAGTGCGGTCTGCGTCATCCGCGCGCGAGCATCGGAATGCCGCGCACGATCTCGGCGAACAGCTCGGCGAGCAGCGCGTACCCGAAACGGCCGAACAACGCGACGACCGCGCCGACGCAGAGCAGCTTCGGCAGCAGCGTGAGCGTCTGTTCCTGCACCTGCGTGGCGGCCTGGAGGATCGCGACCACGGCTCCGACGAGCGTCGCGACGACGAGAACCGGCAGCGTCAGCAGCGCCGTGACCACCAGCGCATCGCGCAAGATCGCATCGAAGGCGTCCACGCGCCGATCGTCGCCTAGAACCGTTGCCGAGCTGTTACGGAGGTATGACCCCCAACCCGCGGTGGAAGCAGCGACCGCAGAGCTGCACGTAGCGAACGTCACCCTCGATCGCGATCTGCTCGCCCTCGGTGATCCGCTCGCCGTGCTCGTCGACACGAACGTTCATGGTCGCCTTCTTGCCGCACGCGCAGATCGTCTTGATCTCCTCGATGCTGTCGGCGAGCGTGAGGAGGTACGCCGATCCCGGAAACGGCGCGCCGCGAAAGTCGCTGCGAATCCCGTAGCAGATGATCGGGAGATCATCGACGTGCGCGACACGATGGAGTGAGCGGACCTGCTGCGGGGTGAGGAACTGCGCCTCGTCGATCAGGACGCACGACACGTCGCGTGCCGCACCGGCGAGCTCGGCCTCGAAGTCGAGCTTCTCGTCGTAGGTGCGCGCTGGACGGCGGGGTCCCAGCCGCGAGCCGATCACACCCTTGCCGAAGCGGTGATCGATCGCGGCGGTGTACAGGAGAACCGCGCGTCCGTGCGACTCGTAGTTGTGCGCGACTTGCAGCAGCGCCGTTGACTTGCCGGCGTTCATCGCGGAGTACCGAAAGTAGAGCTTCGCCACCCTACCAAGCGCGGCGCGCGGCGAGCAGTGCGGAGAGTACCGCGCGCGTTGCCGGGGAGCGGTTGAGCGTATAGAAGTGGACGCCCGGCGCGCCGCGAGCCAAGAGATCGGCAACCTGCAGCGTGCAGTAGGCGACGCCCAGATCGACAACGGCGTTGGGATCGTCGCGCCGAAGCTCGAGCTCTTCGCGCAGGCTCGGCGGGATCGACGCGCCGATCTGCTTGGTGAACTTGTCGACCTGGGAGTAGTTGGTGATCGGCATGATCCCGGGGAGGATCGGCACCGTGATCCCCCACGCGCGCGCACGATCGACGAACTCGAAATAGCGCGCGTTGTCGAAGAACAGCTGTGTGATCAAAAACTCGGCGCCGGCGCGGACTTTCGTGGAAAGCGCCGCAATGTCGGCGTCCATGCTCGCCGCCTCGGGATGCTTCTCGGGATAGCACGCGCCTCCGACACAAAACCCGAACTCTTTCTTGGCGAGCGCGGCAAGGTCGGACGCATAGCGAAAGCCGCCTTCCGTCGCGACGAACGTCGTCGTCCCGCGCGGCGGATCGCCGCGCAGCGCCAGCACGTTTTCGATGCCGCCCGACCGCAAGTCCGAAAACAATGCGCGCAGATCGTCAGCGTCGGAGCCCAGACACGTGACGTGGGCCATCACGTCGAGGTTCGCCTCGTTGCGGAGTCGTTTCGCGAGGTCGACCGTGCGGTCACGCGTCGAGCCGCCGGCACCGTACGTGATCGAGACGAACCCGGGGTCAAGGGGCGCGAGCGTTTCGATCGTCGCGAAGAGCTGCGCCTCAGCAGCATCGTCGCGCGGCGGAAAGAACTCAAACGAAAAGAAGGGTCGTCGCGTCCCGATCTTCTGAGCAATGCGCATCTCTGCGCCGTGCTTTCACCGGAAGCTCTGCGCGACCCCCGTGCAGACCAC
>CAZABL010000114.1:0-8288 GCA_964483365.1 uncultured bacterium | reverse complement strand
CCGGCCGGATGTTGCGCGCGGCGGCGCAGATCGGCACCGAGTTCGGCACGAACGGCTACCGCGTCGTCATGAACGAGGGACCGGACGCCGGGCAGAGCGTCAACCACCTGCACGCCCACGTGCTGGCCGGTCGACCGCTGGGCTGGCCTCCGGGCTAGGAAAGGTAAGCTAGGGCGCACTATTTAACGTCTTGCAGGGAACACCCGACCGCTTGCTTTGTGGAGGATCCCGTGCTCGACCGTCGCGTCCGCCTTCTCGCCCCCCTCGTGGTTGCGGCGGCGTTCGCCGCGTGCAGCTCGAGCAGTGGCAGCTCAACCCCCGCACCGGCGCCCACCGCGTCCCCGACGGCAAGCGCCTCGGCGAGCGCCAGCCCGTCGCCGAGTGCGAGCGCGAGCGCAAGTGCCTCGCCGAGTGCGAGTCCGAGCGCGTCCGCTTCGCCGAGCGCGTCGCCGTCGGCGAGCTCGTCGCCCGGGGTGACGTACGCGTTCGGAGGCTCGACCACGACCGGCAACTTCACGACGTCCGGGCCCAACGGATCCCTTACTCTGTCGGCGTATCGCGGCGTGACGTTCAATGCCATCACGTTCGGCACGCCGACCGCGAACACCACGATAACGGTGTCGGACGCAACCGGAAGCAGTGACATCACGCCCGCGGGCTTCCCAACCCTCACACCGCCGACCGGTGCCGTCACCGTCTACTTCAAGCTCCTCTCGACGGCGGCCGTGTCGTTCCAGCAAACACCGCTGGTCAATCTCAGCGCTGCGTCACCGGCATCGTTTGCGACGAACAGTTGCTACTTCTACGGCTACGTCAGCAATAACGGGACCTCTTCGAGCTGGACCCAGATCGTCGGTCCCAACGCTCCGTCGGGCGGGACGGTGAACTTCCCCGCCACGACGCTCGGTGGCGGCAATACGGTTGACTTCAAAGCAAACCAGCCGTTCTACGGCGCGATCGCCTGCCTCTGACGTCCTTTTGACGGGAGCCCCCGCCTGTGGTAAAGTCCTCGATTGGACCCCAGGCGGGGTTGACGACCCGTCCTATGGACGTGCGGAGGGAGGTGTTCACGTAGATGGAGATTCGAGTCGCACCGGGCGAGACGATCGAGAGCGCGCTGCGCCGCTTCAAGAAGGCGACGCAAAAGGCCGGCGTTCTCGCGGAAGCCCGCAAGCACGAGCACTACGAGAAGCCGAGCGTCCGCCGCAAGAAGAAGTCAGCAGCAGCGCGTAAGCGCCGAAGCTAACCCGCCGGGTCGATGCGATCAACGCGCCGCGAACACGAACGTTCGCGGCGCGTTCGTTTTCAGGTACCCGGCGGCGGCTCCGTGCCTTGTTCGACCTCGAGGATGAACGTCTTCACCGCCGCGAACGTGGCCGCATCTTCCGGATATTGGAAGTGCGTTGGTGCTGTCAGTCCCGTCAGGCGGTAATTGAGATTCGCACCGGCGAGCATCGCCGAGTTCTCGGGCGCTACGTTGATGTCGTTGTCCGACCGCACTGTCATGTAGGCGATGCGAGGCGATCCAGGGACTTCGGTGCCAGAATTGAGCGCGGTAAGGAACGGCGTGTTCGGCGACATGAACTCGCGGCACGATTGGTAGGCCTGGCAGTCGTTGAAGGTCGTGCCGTGCTGCGGGCCAGCCATGCCGACGTACACGGAAACGTTGCCGCGATCGATGTTCTTGATGTAGTACCGCGCGGCAAGGGCGGCGGCTGACCACGCGACGAGCACGACGCGCTGTGCTCCGGTTTGCGCGAGCACCATTTTGACTTCGCTCTGGAGTTGGCCCGCAGCCGCTGCGAGGTCACCCTCCATATCCGTGCTGTCGGTCCACATGAACACGCGGTTCGCAGGCCACCCGGCGTTCTCGAACTCCTGCTGCATCGGCGCCATCTCGCTCGCGGGCGACGTCATCCCCGGGATCAGGATAACGGGATCGTGCCCGGTGAACGGCCCGCGGCCGGCAGAAGCGTCACCCGCGGACGTAGACGCTGCTCCGCGTGCGGTCTGCGGAACCGCCGTGGCACTACCCCCGCCGCCAGCACATCCGGCCAGCAAAGCGGCGGCGATGATCAGGACGAGCAGGCGATGGTGCACAGCGCTCACCTCGTGGAACTAGGTTGCGCGACGACTGTACCCAGCGCGAAGGAAAGTTCACCCGGCCGAATACAAGTTCACATATGTGAACAAGAGCGACGCGGGGTCCGGACCATCTGTACGCTCGGTCGGCCGGGTGCTGCAAATCCTGGAGCTGTTCGCGGCGACGCAAAAGCCCGCGCGGCTCACGGTGATCGCGCGTGCCCTCGACCTGCCGAAATCAAGCTGCTCCGCCTTGCTCAACACGCTTAGAGTGAAGGGCTATCTCTACGAGGTCGGCGGCGACGTGGGCTACTATCCCACGCGGCGTTGGCTCGACCGCGCGAGCGCGATCAGCGCCGCCGATCCGATCGCTCGTTGGCTGCGCCCCGTGATGGAATCCCTGCACGCGCAGACGGGAGAGACGGTCGTCGTCGCGCAGCGGGTCGAGACGTCGTCGTGCTATGTTGAAGTCATCGAGTCAAACCAGAACATCCGCTACTCCGCGCAGGTCGGTGAGTGCAAGCCGTTGCACGCGACCGCATCGGGAAAGGCACTGCTCGCCACCATGCCGGCGGCCGAACGCCGGTCGCTGTTGAATCGCGGGCCGCTGCAGCCCTTGACGCCGGTGACGATCGTCGAGTCCGAACTCCTCGAAGCGGACCTCGACCGCGGCCGCGCACGCGGCTGGTACATCACCGAAGGAGAGACGGAAAGCGACGTGACGGGCGTCGCTGTCGCCCTGCAGATCGGCGAAGAGTCCTACGCGATGGTGGTGGCGGGCCCGTTGTACCGCATGAACAGCCGCATCGAAACGATTGCGGCGGCATTACAATCGGCGGCACGTGACGTAGCGGCCCTCTGACCGCATCACAACGACGGAAGCTTGCGTCCGTAGTATTCCGCGATCATGTGCTGCGCGATCGGTGCTGCGACGCTCGCGCCGTACCCGCCGGATTTTTCGATGTAGACCGCGATCGCAATCTTCGGATGTGCGGTCGGCGCGTACGCGACGAACCAGGTGGTGTTCGGCCCGTGGCCGCCTTCGGTTTCCGCGGTTCCCGTCTTCCCCGCGAACGGGAGTCCCTCGATCGCCAAGCCGTACGCCGTTCCGCCCAGATCGGTCACCTGCGCCATCCCCGCGCGCACTTCGCGCAGCGACTCGGCCGAGACGTCGACCTTGCGGATCACCTGATGATCGAGCTTCCTGAGGACGCGGCCTTGCGGCGAGCGGATCTCGGCAACGATGTGCGGGCGATACAGCGTCCCGCCGTTGACGACCGTGGCGACGATGTTGGCCATCTGCAGCGGCGTCGCTTGCATCGCGCCCTGGCCGATCGCGAGTTGGCAAACGTCGCTGGGCTCGAGGTGATAGCCCTTGCCGAACGTGCGTTGCGTCCACTCTTCGGTCGGCCAGTTTCCCGCATATTCGCCGGGAATATCGATCCCGAGCGGCGAGCCCAAACCGTACTGCGTCGCGTAATGGCGCAGCCGCTCGTGACCTAGGCGATAGCCGAGTTGGAAGAAGTAGCCGTCCGACGACGCCGCGAGCGCGCGCACGAACTCGACCCGTCCCAGTCCTCCGGCAGCGATGTCGACGAACGTGACGCCATGGCAGTACCACGAGCCTGAGTCGTAGAGAACCTGGTGCGGCTTGATGACGCCGCTCGAGATCGCCGCCGACCCCGTAACCATCTTGAGCGTCGAACCGGTCGGCGACGCTGCGCCGATCGCGCGGTCGTAGAGCGGATTGAGCTTGTCGCGCAGCAGTTTGCGATAGGTGGCCGAATCGATCGGCGTCGCAAACGCGTTCGGGTCGAACTCCGGCATCGAGACGAGCGCGAGGACGCCGCCGGTCCACGGGTCGAGTGCGACGACAGCGCCGGCGAGCCGCCGCCCGTGCGCCTTCCCCCACGTGTGCAACTGCGCCGCGAGGTTCTTCTCGGCGATTTGCTGCAGCCGCCAATCGATCGTCGTCACCAGCGTGTCGCCGGGGACCGCGTCGAGCGGCTCGAGACGCCGCACCAGTGCTCCCTGCGCGTTGACCTCGACCTGCTCCCCGCCGGCGCGGCCGTGGAGCCAGCGGTCGTAGGCGTTCTCGAGTCCGTCTTTGCCGACGACGTCGTTGGGCGAGTAGCCGGAGCGTTTGCGCGCTTGGTACTCGTCTTCGTCGATGACGCCGACGTAACCGAACAAGTGCGCGCCCATCTTCCCGTGCGGATAGTTCCGTACCGGCTGCCGCTCGATGTCGACGCCGGGAAGATCGCCTTGCGCTTCGGCGAGCCGTGCCGTTTGCGCCGACGTCAGATCGCTCGCGAGGATGATCGGACCGTTCGGCTCGAGCGTACGAACCTCGTCGAAGCTCTGATAGCTCTTGCCGTGATGGTGCAGCAGGCGGTGCTGCAGCTTGATGACCGGGATCCGGAGCACGTCGGAGAGCGTCGCGAGCGTCTTCTCGACATCGACGACCTCCGAGGGAACCAGCGCGCACACGAACGAGGGGCGCGAGCGCACGAGGACGGTCCCGTGGCGGTCGAGGATCAGCCCGCGCGGCGCGGCGACCGGGATGACTTGGATTTGGTTTCCGCGCGCAGCCGCGGCGAACGCATCGCCTTGGATGATCTGCACCTGCACCAAGCGCGCGATGATGACGAGCAGCGCACATGCGAGCACGGCGACGAACACGACCGCCCGCGGGATCTCGCCTTCGAGGGGGACACGCTGCGTGTCGACCGAGAGCGACTGGAGGACCCGGGGCAGGCTCGACCGGCGGTTGTCGCCGCTACGGTAGCCAGTGCGCCCCGAGAACGTGGACACAGGACGATACGCGTGCCCCCTCTGCGCACAAGTATACGGCGAACCGCGGCGCGAAGCGATGAGTCGAAATGGCCGTCAAAGAGCAGATCCAAGCCGACATGAAGGAGGCGATGAAAGCGCGTGACCAGGTACGCCTGGACACGCTGCGCAGCGTCATCTCGGCCTTCAACTATCGCCGGATCGAGGCGGGGTCCGACCTCACCGACGATGATCAGCTGGCGGTCGTGCAGAAGTTGGTCAAGCAGCGCACCGACGCGATCGGCGAGTTCGAGAAAGCTGGACGGACCGAGTTGGTGGAGAAGGAACGCCGCGAGCGCGACATCTTGCAGGCGTATCTGCCGGCCCAAAAGTCGCCCGACGAGATCCGCGACGTCGTCCGTCAGGCATTGGCGGGATTGCCCGCCGAGGGACGCAACCAAGGTGCGCTCATGAAGGTCGTCATGCCTCAGCTCAAAGGCCTCGCCGACGGCAATCTCGTCCGCCAAATCGCTACCGAGGAGCTCGCGAGGACGTAACGTGAGCACGCGGCGCGGGTAGTCTCGCTCGTGAGCATCCGCGGGTTCGTCGCGATCCTGTGCCTCCTCGGCGGAGCGTGGGGACTCGCGTTGCCCGCGGTCGCCCAGCCGCAAGGCGCGGTCGTCGAGATTCCGATCCACGGCACCATCGATGCCGGGACCGCGCGCCTCGTCGCCAAGACGATCGCCGACGCGCGCGCACAGCATGCACGCGGCGTGCTGCTCGACATCCGCGCCGGTGCCGCGCTCCCCGCCGCCGCGAGCGCGATCCGTGCGACGTTGCTCGACGCGGATCTTCCCGTCGACGCGTACGTGCGTCGCGCGCCGTCGTCCGCGGCCCTCATCGTGCTGTCGGCCGACCACATCGCGATCGCACCCGACGGCACGATCGGCGGCACGATACCGGCACCACAAGTACGCGATCTTCTCGAGGCCGCCGCGCAGCAGCATCACCGCGACACGCGGATCGCCGGAGCGATGGTCGATCCGACGATCGACGTCGCGGCGTACAAGCCGCCCGGAGCACTCCTCACGCTCAACGCCGCTGATGCGCAGGCCAGCGGGATGGCCGACACGATCGCCGCGTCGCCGGATGCCGCGCTTGCCGCGTTCGGCGATGCGAACGCACCACGCGAGCGCGCGTCGTACAGCCCGCTCGAGCGTTTCGCCCACCTCCTGACGCGTCCGGACGTGGGCGGCGTCCTGCTCGCGCTCGGCTTCTTGGGATTGCTCGTCGAGCTGCAGACGCTGCACGGCATCGCCGGTACGCTCGGCGTTGGCGCGCTCGCGCTGTTTTTCGCGTCGCACCTCTATGACGGCTTTGCGAGCCCGCTGGCGATCGCGCTCGCACTCGCCGGCGTGCTCTTGATCGCGTTCGAGCTGCACGTCGTTCCCGGCCATGCGATCGCGGGGACGAGCGGCGTCGTCGCGCTCGTTGCGGCAGTCGTGCTGGCGTTCGGGCCGTCGTTCATGGTCGCCGCGCTGCAAGCGCTCGCGCTCGCGATCGTGCTCTCCGCGCTGGGCTTCGTGCTCTTGCAGCGCGTGCTCCCCGAGAACGCGTTCGTGCGGCGCTTGATGTTCGCCGGCGCGCAGGGCGCCGACTACGTCGCGAGCGCCGACTACCGGTCGCTGCTTGGCCGCAGCGGTGTCGCGATTTCGTTCCTGCGTCCGGCAGGGCTCGCCACGTTCGACGACCGGCGCGTTGACGTGCTCAGTGAAGGGGACTTCGTCCCCGCCGGCACCCCCGTTCGCGTGACGCGCGTCGAAGGCGCGCGCATTTTCGTCAAGCCGGAGGGCTCATGACCATGGCGTCCGCGGTATTCGGGATCATCACGATCGTTGCGATCTTGGCGATCCTGGCGTTCCTGTACTATTTTCCGCTCGGGCTGTGGATCCGCACCATCGCCGCGGGGGTCCCGCTGTCGATCGGCGCGCTGATTCGCATGCGGATCATCGGTGTGCCCGCCGGCGTCATCGTCGCCAACTTGGTGCGTGCGCGCAAAGCCGGGTTGCCGCTCACGATCGACCAGCTGCAGTCGCACATCCTGGCGGGCGGCAACGTCGAGAACGTGACGCTCGCGATGATCGCGGCACAGCGCGCACAGATCCCGCTGGAGTGGCAGCGTGCTGCCGCCATCGATCTGGCCGGGCGCAACGTGCTCGAAGCGCTGCAGACGTCGGTGAATCCGAAGGTGATCGAGACGCCGAACTTCCAAGGCGTCGCGCAGAACGGGATCCAGCTCAACGTCAAAGCGCGGATCACGGTGCGCTCGAACATGGACCGCTACGTCGGCGGCGCCGGCGAACCAACGATCATCGCGCGCGTCGGCGAGGGCGTCGTCAGCGCGGTCGGTGCGGCGATCGACCACAAGGAAGTCCTCGAGTACCCCGATCGGATCTCCAAGGCCGTGCTCGCCAAGGGGCTCGATGCCGGGACGGCATTTGAGATCGTCTCGATCGACATCGTCGACGTCGACGTCGGCAAGAACATCGGCGCCGAGCTGCAGACCTCGCAGGCCGAGGCCGACCGGCGCATCGCACAGGCGAAGGCGGCCGAACGGCAGTATGCGGCGATCGCGGCGGAGCAAGAGCAAAAGGCCGAGACGCAGCGGATGCGCGCAAAGGTCGTCGAGGCCGAAGCGCAGATCCCGCAGGCGATCGCGGAAGCATTCCGCGCCGGGAACCTCGGCGTGCTCGACTACTACAAGCTCAACAACCTCAAGGCCGACACCGAGATGCGCGGCGCAATCGGGGCGCAGGTCACGCCGGACGGGAACGCGCCGGCCACGGTGAACGGGGCGTCGCCGGCCGCGGTCTCATGAACGAGACCCTCATCCACAATCTGATCTTCGCGTTCGGGGCCGGAGCCATCCTGATTGGGATCACGGCGACGCTTGCGCTCGTCGGCGCAGCCGGGCCCGCAGCGAAAATGGAGGCCGCGCGGGCGAACGCCGCGGAGCGCGCCCGCACGAAAGCGGCGCTCGACGCCACACGCCCGGCGGCGCCGCGAGCGCCCCGCGTCACGCCGGCGCCGCGACCTGCAGCGTCGACGACGGCGTCCGTCCCGTCTCCTCGTCCCACGGGCGCCCTGGCGGTCGTCAGCGCACTGCGGGAACCGGCGAGCGCCCGCACTGCGGTTGTGCTCGCCGAAGTGCTCGGCCCGCCGCTCTCCCTGCGATGACAACCCTCCCGGCCCGAACAGCGTTGTAAGGGGGAGATGCCGTCGATTACCAGCGAGGCGACGTTCGACCTCACCGGACTCACCGACCCCCTCCGTTTCTGCGGATTCCGCGACCAAAACCTCAACGCTCTCGAAGCCCTGATCCCCGTCGTGTTACGACTCGACGGTGATCGCGTGCACCTCAGCGGCGATCGCGA
>CAZABL010000113.1:0-8475 GCA_964483365.1 uncultured bacterium | reverse complement strand
GCGTTCTCCGGATACTTGTTGTTGTAGACGACCTTCATCCCGTGGGCGGTCGCCCAGGCCGCCGCGCCTTCGGCGACCTCTTGCGAGAACGAGTCGCTCGCCGCAGTGATCGCGACGCTCTGCGGGGCCGGCTTCTGCGCCTTGGCCATCTCGAGCACGCCTTCCAGGTAGCGCTTCGCGGGGGAGAGCACCGCGAACGTATACTTGAAGCCCTGGTTGAAGATCTTCTCGGCGGCGCCGTTCCCTTCGACCATCGGGATCTTCTTGCGCTCAACCATCTGCGCGACCGTGAACGCCGTCCCGGAACCGTACGGACCGAGGATGAAGTTGACGTGATCCTGGTCGATCAACCGTTCCGCCAGCTGCGCTGCGGTCGCGGGCTTCGACTCGTCGTCGTAATACTTGATGTCGACCTTATAGGTCTTCGCGCCGACCTTCATCCCGCCGTGCGAGTTCACGTAGTTCTTCCAGAAGTCGTAGCCTTCTTGGGTGAGGTGACCTTCTTTCGTCAGCGATCCCGTCAACGAGACCGCCGAGCCGAAGAGGATCGTGTCGTCGGCGGCGCGCGCGGGTGCTGCCGCGAACGAGGAAGACGCGAGAACCGTCGCGAGCGCAAGCGCGCCGACCAACAGCGAACGTCGAAGCCGCATGAGACCTCCGAAGGTGGAACGTTTGGCTGGGTGAGTGAGATAAACGTCGCAGCGAAGAAATCCTTCCGGGGTACGCGGCGCCCAGGCAAAATCTCTCGTTGACCGCTCTGCCCTGCTGGTATACCATCCGGTCATGTTGGCAGGGACGCGGTGTTTCGCCGAACTCGGCCCTCACCACGACGGAGCGCTCCCGCAGGGGCTCTACGCGCGCCTCAAACGGCGCATCCTCACCTGCGCGCTGGCGCCCGGATCTGAGCTGGTCGAGCGCGAGCTTGCTTGCGAGCTCGCCGTTTCGCGAACGCCCTTACGCGAGACGCTGGCGCGCCTCGCGTACGAAGGTCTCGTGGTGCGCCGTCCCTACACCGGATACGTGGTCGCTCCGCTCACCGAAGCCGGGTGGCGCGACCTGTGCGAGTTCCGTGCGTTGCTCGAGCCTGAAGCTGCAGCGCTCGCCGCGCGCCGCGCGACGGCGGCGGACGTTGAGGAGTTGCTGCGTCTCGTGCGCGACGGCCGCAAGCCGCGTTCGTTCCATGAGGCTGCGCGGCGCCACAGCCTGTTCCATCACACGCTTGCACGCATTGTGCGGAACGACTCACTTCAAGCGCAGCTCGGTGCTGCGCACGATTTGCAGCTACGCGCTGTCTACGATGCGTGGCGGCGCGGGACGCTGACGCAAGCGCCGGTCGACCGCGAGCACGAAGCGATCGGCGAAGCAGTCGCGCGCGGCGACGCCGACGCGGCGCGCGCGCTCATGACGCGCCACGTCGGCGCGCATGCACGCAGGATCCGCGCGGCGCTGCTAGCGCCGGGCCGCAGCCGCTAGCGGCGCGACGAACGCCTCGACGCGACGCGCGGCCTCGGCGCCCCGACTCCCCGCGTACGCGTCGATGAGCGCGCTGCCGATGATGACGCCGTCCGCGACGCTCGCGATCGCGGCGACCTGTGCCGGCGTCGAGATGCCGAAGCCGACGGCGAGCGGGAGCGACGTCGCGCTGCGCAAGTGCTCGACTGAAGCCTTTGCCCAGGCGATGTCGGGTTCACGCTTTGCGCCGGTCACGCCGAGTCGCGAGACGAGGTAGATGAAACCGCTGGACGCGCGGGCGATGCGCTCGGCGCGTTCGCGCGGCGTCGTCGGCGCGATGAGCAGCGGAATATCGAGCCCCGCTGCGCGCAGCGTCGGCGCGAACGTGTCGAGCTCTTCGAGGGGAACGTCGGGGACGATGGCACCGACGATCCCGGCTTCGCGTGCTTCGCGCGCGAAGCGTTCGGCGCCGTAGCGATCGACGGGGTTCACGTACGTGAACGCGACGATCGGTGCGCAGCCGCGACGACGGGCCTCCGCCGCAATCTCGAATGCGCCCGCCATCCGCATCCCGTTCTCGAGCGCACGTTGTGCCGAGGCGGCGATCGTCGGCCCGTCGGCGAGGGGGTCGCCGTACGGGATCCCCAGTTCGATGAGATCGACGCCCGCAGCGGTGAGCGCCTCGAGCACGGCGAGCGTTGTCTCCGGATCGGGATCACCGGCGACGACGTACGGGACGAGGGCGGCGCGGTTCGACGCACTGGCTGCGGCGAAGACGCCGGCGATCGAGCCAGTCTCGATCACAGCTTCTCCTCGCCTTCGAGCTGCGCGACGCTACGCACGTCTTTGTCCCCGCGACCGCTCAGGTTCACCAGCACGAGCCCGGCACGGCCGCGTTCGACCGCGAGCCGGCGCGCGTACGCGATGGCGTGCGCCGATTCGAGCGCCGGCACGATCCCCTCGCGCCGCGCGGTGTGATGGAACGAGTCAAGCGCGTCGTTGTCATCGACAGCGACGTAGCGCGCGCGTCCGCTGTCTTTGAGATACGAGTGCTCGGGGCCGACGCCGGGATAGTCCAACCCCGCCGAAACGGAATGCGTGTCGCGCACCTGGCCCTCGTCGTCTTGCAGCACGTAGCTGCGCGAACCGTGCAGGATGCCGACCGTCCCTGCGTTCAGCGACGCTGCGGTGTCGATCGCGTGCACCCCGTGACCGCTCGCTTCGACGCCCCACAAGTTCACGTCACGGTCGACGATGAACGCGCGGAAGATTCCCATCGCGTTCGAGCCGCCGCCGACGCACGCGACGACGTCGGTCGGGAGACGTCCGAACCGCTCGAGCATCTGCGCGCGCGCCTCGACCCCGATCACCTTCTGGAACTCCCGCACCAGATACGGATACGGGTGCGCGCCGACGACCGAACCGATCACGTAGAACGTGTCCTCGACCCGCAGCGCCCATTCACGGAACGCTTCGTTCGTCGCGTCCTTGAGGGTGCGCGTTCCGCTCTCGACCGGGTGGACCGTCGCGCCGAGCAGCTTCATCACGTAGACGTTGAGCGCCTGACGCTCGACGTCGACCGCGCCCATGAACACGTCGACCTGCATCCCCAGCTTCGCGCCGATCGTCGCCGTCGCGACGCCGTGCTGCCCGGCACCCGTCTCCGCGATCAGCCGCCGCTTACCCATGCGCTTGGCCAACAGCGCCTGTCCGACGGTGTTGTTGATCTTGTGCGCACCCGTGTGATTCGTGTCTTCGCGCTTGAAGACGACCGTCGCAGCCGGTCCGTCGACGAGCCGCTCGGCGACGTAGATCGGCGAGGGGCGGCCGACGAAATCGCGCAGCAACGCATCGTACTCCGACCAAAACGCGGGATCGGCGAACGCTTCGCGCATCGCAACATCGAGTCGCGCAAGCGCCTCGACGAGGACCTCGGGGACGAAGACGCCGCCGAACTTGCCGAAGTAGCCGCGCGCGTCGGGGAGTTGCTGCTGATGTTGCTCGATCATGATCCTATGGGAACCTCGGCGTCCGCCTCGTGAACGGCTCGCACGAATGCGCGCACTTTGCGCGGATCTTTCACACCGTCGGTTTCGACGCCGCTGCGCACGTCGACTCCGTAGGGGCGAATTGCGCGTATACAGGCACCGACGTTCTCCGGCGTCAGACCGCCGCTCACGACGAAGCGCCGGCCCTCGCCAAGCATGCGCGCGATCTCCCAGGGGAAGACCACGCCCGTGCCGCCGCTCATCCCGCTCGCACCGGCCGTATCGAACAGCCACGTCGCGTGCGAGTAGGCGTCGGCGAAGCGCGCGAACTCCGAGGGAGTCATGGGAGCGCCCGGACGGACGTGATACGCTTTGAGATACGGGCCGGCCGCGAACGCCTCGCACCACTCAGCGCCCTCGTTCCCGTGGAATTGCGGGATCGCGCCGACTTTGAGCGCCTCGTCGACGAGGCCGGACGACGGATCGACGTAGACGGCGACGAGCGTGACGAACGCCGGGACCGCAGCGGCAATCTCGTGGAGCCGATCGATTCCCACGTGTCGCGGCGACGTCTCTGCGAGGATCACGCCGACGGCGTCGACGCCCGCATCGACTGCAACGAGAGCGTCCTCGACGCTCGTGCAGCCGCAGATCTTCACCCTGGTGCGCAAGCTATGCCGGGACGGCGACTCCCTTGAGCGTACGGATCGCTTCGGTCTTGTCCTCGGCGCGCATGAGCGATTCGCCGACGAGGACGCCGCGCGCACCGTGCGCGACGAGGCGCTTGACGTCGTCACGCGACTTCACGCCGCTCTCGCTCATCACCAGCGTTCCGCTCGGAACGACCGGCAGCAACTCTTCGGTCACCGCGAGGTCGGTCTCGAACGTGCGCAGGTTGCGGTTGTTGATCCCCAACAGCGTCGCACCGAAGGCGAGTGCGCGGCGCAGCTCTTCTTCCGTGTGCACCTCGACGAGCGCGTCCAGATCGTAGCGGCGCGCTTCCTCGAACATCTCCGAGATGCGCTGATCCGACAGGCCGGCCACGATCACGAGGAACGCGTCGGCGCCGTACGCGGCCGACTGCACGACCTCATAGCGCGTGCTCAGGAAATCCTTGCGCAAGATCGGCAGCGACGCGGCGCCGCGAACGATCTCCAGGTACGCCAAGTCGCCCAGGAAGTAGTCGCTCTCGGTCAGGACGCTGATCGCGTCGGCGCCCGCCGCCTCGTACTGCGCCGCGATCGCAGCGGGGTCCATGTTCTGCACGATGAGACCCAGCGACGGGGAAGCGCGCTTGATCTCCGCGATGATCGCCGGTCCGTTGGCCGCACCGAGTGCAGCGCGGAACTTGCGGCGCTCGCCGCGGCGAAGCTCCGCCCGCTCGCGCAGGACCTCCATGGGTTCGCGCGACTCGTCGGCCGCCCGAACCGCGGCCTTCGCAGCGTAGAGCTTCTCGAGCATATCGGTCATAGCGTTACCTTATTTATAGCCTGCCCTGAGCTTGTCGAAGGGTCCGTTGTGCGCCCCTGCCGGAGCGCTTCCAGGGATGCACGCGCGCGACCCGTCTCGACCGAGGTCCGTCCGCGCGCGATGCCGTCGTCGATGTCGACCGCCTCACCCGCCACGACGAGCGCGAGCGCAGCGTTGAGGAGTACCAGATCGGCGCGCGGGCTTCGCTCGCCGTCGAGGATCGCCAGGAGGGCCGCCGCGTTGAAGGCGGCGTCGGCGCCGCGAATCGCGGCGATCGGCGCATGCACGCCGTAGCGGGCCGGGTCGAGCGTCCACGCGCGCGTTCCGTTGCGATCGAACGACACGACACGCGTTGGCGCACTCCCCGAGATCTCGTCTAGACCGTCCTCGCCGTGGACGACCGCGCCGGCCTCCACGCCGAGTGCGCGCAACGCATCGGCGACGAGCGCGACATGCTCGGCACGCGCAACGCCGACGACTTGGCGGCTCGCACTTGCGGGGTTCGTCAGCGGGCCGAGAACATTGAAGACGGTCCGCACGCCGAGCTCGCGGCGGATCGGTGCGACCGCACGCATCGCCGGATGGTAGCGCGGTGCGAACAGAAACGCCATCCCCGACGTGCGCAGCGTCCGCGCCGCCGCCTCCGGACCGCGATCGAGTTCGACACCCAGCGTTTCGAGCACATCGGCGGAACCGCACAGACTCGACGCGGCGCGGTTGCCGTGCTTCGCGACGGGGACGCCACAGCCGGCCACGACGAACGCGGCGGTCGTCGAGATGTTGATCGAGTGCGCGCCGTCGCCGCCGGTTCCGACGATGTCGAGGACGAGCGGCAGGTCGTGCTCGACGTGGACACCGCGTTCGCGCATCGCGCGCGCGGCGCCGACGACTTCGTCGACCGTTTCGCCTTTGGCCGCGAGCGCGGCGAGCAGCGCAGCGGCGCGGACAGGCGTGATGGTCTCGTCCATGATCGCGCCAATAACGCCCGCAGCGTCCTGCTGCGAGAGGTTCTCGCCCGCGATCACGCTGCGCAGGATGCGTTTGAACTCGTCTTCCCGCGCCTGCTGAAGCGGATTCATCGCTCGCGCATCCACGTGACGACGTTGCGCGCGAGCTGCTCGCCGACCGACGTCAGCACCGATTCGGGATGGAACTGCACCGCGGCGATCGGGAGCTCGCGATGCTCGATCCCCTGGATCACGCCGTCCTCGCTCGCCGCGTTCGCGCGCAGCACCGCGGGGAACCCGTCATGCGAAACGCAGAGCGAGTGATAGCGCGTCGCAGCGAACGGCGACGGCAGTCCGGCAAAGATCCCCTTGCCGTCGTGCGTGATCTCCGAGGTCTTGCCGTGCATCATCTGCGGCGCATGGGTCACCGACCCGCCGAACTCTTCGCCGATCCCTTGCAGTCCCAAGCACACGCCGAACACCGGAACGCGGGTGCGCGCCGCCTCGCGCAGGATCGCGGGCATCCGTCCCGCCGAGCCCGGCCAACCCGGACCCGGACCGATGATCACGCCGTCGTACCGTTGCGTGACGCCGTCATCCAAACGCGGATCGTCGTTGCGAATGACCTCGACGTCGACGTCTTCGATCCCCGCGAACAGGTGCGCGAGATTCCAGGTGAACGAGTCGTAGTTGTCGACCAGCAAGAGCCGCGTCACGGCGTGACTCCCAATACCGCCCGCACGATGCCCGTTTTGGCGAACACCTCGGCGTATTCGGCCTCGGGCTTGCTGTCCGCGACGATCCCCGCGCTCGCTTGCCAATACGCACGGCCCCGCGCAACGGCAACCGAACGCAAGACGATGCACGAGTCCATGTCGCCGTCGAAGTCGATGTGCGCCACGCTCCCGGCGTAGAAACCGCGCGCGACCGTCTCGAGCGTGTCGATCAGCTGCATCGCGCGGATCTTCGGTGTACCGGTGACCGTGCCGGCGGGAAACGCCGCCGCGAACAGGTCAAGTGCATCTTTGTCTTCGCGCAGCTCGCCGACGACGTTGGAGACGATGTGCATGACGTGCGAGTAGCGCTCGATCACCATCAGCTCGTCGACGCGGATCGTTCCGGTGCGGCAGACCGCACCCAAATCGTTGCGGGCGAGATCGACGAGCATCACGTGCTCGGCGCGTTCTTTCGGATCGCTCAACAGCTCGTCGGCGACGCGCGCGTCGACCGCAGGATCCGCATTGCGCGGACGCGTTCCTGCGAGGGGACGGATGCGCGCGTCACGCCCGTCGAGGCGCACCAAGAATTCCGGCGAAGCACCGAAGATCGCGCGGCCTTCATGCTCGACGAAGAACATGTACGGCGACGGATTGCGCGCGCGGATGTGACGATAGACGTCGAACGCGCTTCCCGAGAGCGCACACGAGAAGCGAATCCCGACCTGCAGCTGATACGCCTCGCCCTCGTGGATGTAGTCCTTCGCCTGCGCGACGCGAGCGAGGAACGTCGCCTCATCCATCGAGGCGGTGACGGGACCGGCGGCGCGCACATCGGCCGGGATCGTGGGACGCTGCTCGAGTAGGCGCGTGAGGTAGTTGTCGAGCCGGCGTTCGACGCTCGCGCATTCCTCGTCGCTGCGCGCGAAACCGATCAGCGTGACCCGATGCGTGAAGTGGTCGAAGACGACCCACGTCCCGGGAACGACGACCACAGCGTCGTCGAACGGGATATCGGCCGGCGGCGCTTCGCCGACGGGTTCGAGCGAGCGTGCCGCGTCGTAGCTGAAGACGCAGACGGCGCCGCCGGGGAACGGCAGATCGTCGCGGTCGAGCCGGTAGCGCGAGATCACCGCGCGGATCTTCGGCATCAATGCCGGATCGCGATTGAACGTGTGCGTCTGGAGATAGTCCAGACCGAGGAACGAGTAGCGGCTGATTCGCTCCGTTCCCTCGACCGACTCCAGCAAACACGAACGCCCCGGCTGCGCCAGGGCGAGGTAGGCAGAGATCGGCGTAATACTATCCGCGACGAATGATCGCGTGATCGAGGTGAGTCTGAGTGGGTCGTCCGCGTTTGCCGTAAGCATAGCGTTGTAGCCCGTATGATCTCCGCCATCGCGGCAGCGTTGCGGCTGCCGCGATGCCGGAACGAGCTACTTGACGAGCTCCAGGATCGAAAGTTCCGCGGCGTCGCCGGGACGCACGCGCGACTTCGTGATACGAGTATAGCCGCCCGTCTTGTCCTTGAGCGTCGGCGCGATCTGTTCGACGAGCTTCTTCGCGACCGCCTCTTCGGTGAGGTACGACGCGACCAAACGCCGCGAGTGCAGGTCGCCGCGGCGGGCCTGCGTGATGAGGCGCTCGACGACCTTGGAGATCTCCTTGGCCTTGGTCGACGTGGTCTCGATCTTCTCGTGCTTGAAGAACGACGTCGCAAGGTTGCGGAGCAGGGCCTTGCGGTGGCCGTCGGTACGCGAGAGACGCTTGTTGGCGACTTGGTGCGGCATGGCTTTCCTAGCTGGCGGTTAGCTCTGGCGGAGCGAGAGGCCTCGCTCTTCCAGGGTCTGCTTGATCTCGTCGAGCGACTTCTTGCCGAAGTTGCGCATCTTGATGATCTCG
>CAZABL010000112.1:0-8531 GCA_964483365.1 uncultured bacterium | reverse complement strand
TGGCGAAGGCCGGGTGTTGGAGGAAGAAGAGCGTGGCCTTTTACGTCCGTGCCGGCCGCCTTCCCGAGAAGCGGCACATCCAGTTCCGGTCACCCAGCGGTTCGCTCTACGCCGAGGAGCTGATCTCGACGAAGGGCTTCGAGAGCGTCTACTCGCTGGCATATCACTTGCGTCCGCCGACGGCGACGCTGGACGTGAAGCCGTGGGATCGGCCGTTGGTGCGTTTTCTGCCCAACGATCCCGTGCGCAACCGGCATTGGTTCACCGGCCGTCACGATCGGCGCGGCGATGCGATCGAGGCGCGAACGCCTCTGCTCGGTAACGACGACATCCTGATCTCGACGGCGACGGTCACCGAGCCGATGACCTATTTCTTCCGCAACTCGAGCGGCGACGAGATGCTGTTCGTGCAGCGTGGTGACGGCGTGCTCGAGACGCCGTTCGGGCGGCTCGCGTATCGCGCGCACGACTATCTCTACGTCCCGATGGGGACGACGTACCGTCTCCAGCCGTCGTCGCCGACGACGCTGTTCCTCGCCGAGTCGTCCGGCCAGATCACGATTCCGCACAAGTTTCGTAACGAGTTCGGCCAACTGGCCGAGCACGCGCCGTACTACGAGCGCGATTTTCGTGCGCCGGTCCTTGGCGACCCGGTCGACGAAACCGGTGAGTTCGAGGTGCGGGTGACGGCGAAGGGGCGTCACGCGATCTACACCGTGGCGAACCATCCGTTCGACGTCGTTGGATGGGACGGCTACTGCTATCCGTGGGCGTTCAACGCAGACGAATACGCACCGATCACGGGGAAGCTGCACCAGCCGCCGTCGTCCCACCAGATTTGGGACGCGCCGGGCGCCGCATTCATCCTGTTCGCGCCGCGGATGTTCGACTATCACCCGCTCTCCGTCCCTGCGCCGTACAATCACTCATCCGTCGACTGCGACGAGATCATCTACTACGCGTCTGGAAACTTCATGTCACGGCGCGGCATCGAGGAGTGTTCCGTGACGTTGCACGCCGCCGGTGCGCCGCATGGTCCGCAACCCGGTGCGGTGGAAGCGTCGCTCGGAAAGGTCGCCACGGACGAGCTCGCGGTTGCCATCGACGCCTTCCATCCACTGCGCGTCGCGGAGACCGCGACACCGGTCGAGGACGAGCGCTACTACCGAAGCTGGGTCGCGCAGACCACGGTTTCATAGGTCGCCGGCGTGGTGCGCCAGGAGGTGATCGTGTTGAGTTTTCGTCGTTGTCTGTCTGCGTTGTTCCCTGCGTTGGCGCTCGCCGTTCTTTTTGTCATCGGCGCGCGCGTCGCAGTGGCCGGCTCCCCACTCTTGGGTACCTCCGCACTGCAAGGCGCCTCACCGAAGGTGCGTGCGGCGCTTCTGGCAATGCCAACGCGCGATCCACACGTCGTGCGCCTGGACATGTGGGAGTATGTGCCGGGGTCGACGCGCGTTGTCCGCGCGTACGACACGTCGATGACGCAGAAGCTGCACCTCATCGGCATCAGTGACGATTTGACGACGTTCCTCCACATTCACCCGGTCCTTGGACCGGACGGTCATTTCCGCGTCGAGATGCACGCGCCGGCGTCCGGGCTCTATCACCTCTACGCCGATGGGGACCCGCAAGGGTACGGACATACCGTCTTTCGGTTCGATCTTCCGGTTGGCGCCGGCGCCCACCCGACGCCTCCTCGGCTCGGGCCGAGCGCGCAGTCGATGACGGTCGGGCCGTACACCGTGTCGTTGAACTCGCTCGTTCTCGACCCGGATCATCTGACGATGCTCATCGCGCACGTTCAAAAGAACGGCGCTCCGGCGAACGATCTGCATCCCTACCTTGGTGCAATAGCGCACGTCGTCCTCATCAATACGCGCGACCTCACGTACGTCCACACGCATCCGATGGATCTGAACGCGATGAACGGTATGGGGTCGATGTCGTCGAGCGATATGCCTGGCATGACGGACGAGATGGCGCCGATGTCACCGACCGCCAGAGTTGCGCCCGATATGATGCTTCACGTCACCGCACACGAGCCGGGCACGTACAAGCTCTGGCTCCAGTTTCGAGGCGGCTCGCAGCTCTACGTCGTTCCGTTCGTTCTGAACGCGCGAGCGAAAGCTTAGTCCCCGCCGTCGCCGCCGTCGTGGTGACCGTGTTTGTGCCGCCACCCGGGCGGCACGAACGCGGGACCGTTGTCCCTCTGCAAGATGTGCGGTTGCGGCCCGGTCGAGATGACCACGAGCAGCGGCGACCCTCGCGCAACGCGCGTCCCGGGAACCGGATAGGTCGCGATCACGGTGTTGACCGGGGACTCATCGATACGCGCCGCAACGTTGGGGCGCAGTCCCGCCTGTGTCAGCGTGTCGGTTGCGTACTGCAAGCTGTGACCGGTCACCGGCGGCACCACGACGGTCGCAGGTGGACGAGCCGCGACGGCCGGCGCCGGCGTCGCTTTCACGACGGCTGCGGCGACGGGATGACGCAGGGTGCCGGCGATCCCCGTACCGAGGAGCGCAAGCAGCACGACGATCCCCGCTGCGAGTTGCGCGGCGGGTTGCGCCGCTGCGCGTCGTACATCGGCCGTTAACCGCGGAGGCGGGGTTACGGGGATCGGAGTGACGATCGTCGGCGCATCCCAATCGGCCGTTCCACCATCGGCAGTCGGCGTCACTGTGTCGAGGGCGCGCACGAGATCTGCGGCTGTCGTGAAACGCGCGGACGGGTCTTTTTGCAGCAGCCGATGGACGATCGCAGCGAGGCCGGGCGACATCTCCCGCGCGAGCGTTTCTTGTGCGGGCACCGGCTGTTGCACGTGGGCGATCGCTGCGGAGAGCGGCGAGCTTGCCGTGAACGGCAGACGCCCCGTGACGAGCTGGTGGAGCACGACGCCAAGGCTGTAGAGGTCCGACGTCGGGCCAACGGGCGCACCTTGCGCCTGCTCCGGAGAGATATATGCGACGCTCCCGAGCAGACGGCCGGGCTCGGTGAGCGCAACGTCGGCTTCGATCGCTTTGGCCAAACCGAAGTCGGTGACTTTGACGGTATCGTTTGCTGCGAGAAGAAGATTCGCCGGCTTGATGTCGCGGTGCAACACGCCGCGCGCGTGCGCCGCCGCGAGCGCGAGTGCGGTGTCGCGCGCGTAGCGTACGGCGCGTGCTTCGTCGAGACGACCCTGTTCCCGTAGCAGCGTGGCGAGCGACGCGCCGTCGACGTACTCCATCACGAGCGCGTGTGCGCCGTCGTCATCGAGAACGTCGTGGACCGCGACGACGTGCTGGTCGGCGATCGCCGCCGCAGCGCGCGCCTCCGCGTAAAACCGCGCTACGACCGTCGCATCCCCGGCATAGAGCCGCGAGAGCAGCTTAACCGCCACCGTCCGATCGAGTAGCATGTCGTGTGCGCGTACGACCGTCCCGGTCGCGCCGCTTCCGAGCTCGTCCCCTAGCTGGTAGCGGCCGCGTAGGATCCGGCCGGCCTGGACGTCCATCGCCCGGTTCGTTCCCCACCAGGCCAGCGGCACAACGTGCCGCGGCGCATAGCGACGGCCGGCTTGCTCAGGGCTTCGTCGGCGCGGAGAGGAGCTCGCCGCGGAGCGGGTACGTCGCGAGCGCCTCGTAGCGCGCGCCGGCCGGTTCGGTGTGCGACTCGTAGAGCGTGAGCGCGTCGACGTGGATTGCGACGTCGCGCGGTGGTGTAATTGAAGGCAGTGCCCTGTGCCCGTCGCTGCGGGCGAGCGTCACGTGTGGGTCGCAATGCGGATCGAAGGTGAAACCGAGCGCGACGAGCGTGCTGCGCACGGCGCCGCACAGTGTGCCGAACGCGGGGAGATCGTTGGCCGGCCCCACCCAAATCACGCGCGGACGACGTGAATCGGGAAAGGCGCCGACGCGTTCGAGCGGGAGCGTCAGTCCCGGTGCGGCGAGTGCGACGATGCGCAGGGCGCCGTCGACCTCGACGATCCGCGCCTCGTCGACGCCGCCGAGAAACGCAACCGTCACGTGGTACGTCTCGGGTGCGAGATACCGGGCCGCGACGCCGGCGGCGCGCACGCGCTCGGCGACCGCGGCGCACGCGGCACGCGTGGTGTCGTCGAGCGCCGCCGCGACGAACAGCCGGCGTCTCACACCAAGAGCTTGTCGAGCGTGATCGGGAGATCGCGAACGCGCACGCCGGTTGCGTGGTGCACGGCGTTCGCGATCGCGGCCGCCGCGCCGGTGATCCCGATCTCGCCGATCCCCTTCGCGCCCATCGGGTTCACGAGCCGGTCGTCTTCGTCGAGCCAGATCGCCTCGAGGTTGCGGACGTCGGCGTTCACCGGGATGTGGTACTCGGCGAAGTCGTGCGTGGCGAAGTAGCCGAAGTTCGGATCGAGCACCGTCCCCTCGAAGAGAGCCATCCCGATCCCCATCGTCATCCCGCCGATGAGCTGCGAGCGTCCCGTCTTCGGGTTGAGGATGCGTCCGACTGCGAAGACACCGAGCATGCGCGCCACGTGGATCTCGCGCGTGTCGACGTCGATACGGACCTCTGCGAACTGCGCGCCGAAACCGTGGCGCTCGTACTTGTCGTCGGCCGCCGTCGCTTCGCCGGGGACCTCGAGACCGCCGGGCGGGACAACACCGCCGTGCTCGCGATCGAGTTGCTCGCGCAGCTTCGTGCAAGCGTCGAAGACTGCGGTCCCCCAGCTCGACGTTCCTTGTGAGCCGCCGGCGAACGGCGCCCGCGGGTACATGCTGTCGCCGATCCCCACCTCGATGCGTTCGAGCGGGACGCCGAGCGCGTCGGTCGCGATCTGTGTGAGGACGGTCAACGCGCCGGTACCGATGTCGCTCGCGTCGATCAGGACGCGGAAGCGGCCGTCACGCTCGGCGCGCGCGAGGGCTTGCGAAGGCCGACGGCGCGCAGGATAGGTCGCCGCGGCGACCCCGGTGCCGACGAACCAGCGGCCGTCGCGGCGCTCCCGCAGTGCCCGATCGCGGCCGTCCCAGCCGAAGCGCTGCGCGCCTTCCCGCAAGCACGCAACGAGGTTGCGCGTGCTGAACGGTTTCCCGTTCTCGGGATGTACCGCAGCGTCGTTCTTGATGCGGAGCTCGACCGGATCGACGCCGAGCGTGATCGCCAGCTCGTCGATTGCCGACTCGAGCGCGTACGTTCCTGGAGCTTCGCCGGGCGCGCGCATGATCGACGGTGTGGGAAGATCGAGCCTGACGAGGCGGTGGGTCGTGCGGCGATTTGGTGCCGCATACATGAGACGTGTCTGGGTTGCAGTCTGCTCCGCGAACTCTTCGACCGTCGAACTCTGTTCGACGACGTCGTGTGCGATCGCTTGAAGCGTCCCATCGCGCTCTGCACCAAGTCGAAGGCGTTGGATGATGTGCGACCGATATCCGACGTTGCCGAACATTCCTTGGCGCGTCACCATGATCTTGACCGGCCGTCCGGTGACCTGTGACGCCATGATCGCAAGGACGATGTGCGGGTGCGTGAACGCCTTCGAGCCGAACCCTCCGCCGACGTACGGAGCGATGACGCGCACGCGCTGTGGCTCCAGCCCGAACGCCGTGGCGATCTCGCCTTGAATCACATGCGGACCCTGGTTGGCATCCCACAGCGTGATACCATCGTCCGTCCACGACGCGAGCGTCGCGTGCATCTCCATCGGGTTGTTGTGATAGAACGGCGTCGTGTACGTCGCCTCGAACGTCACCGGTGCAGCTCGGAGCGCCGCATCGACGTCGCCGACGATGCTGTCCGTTGCGAACCCGCCGTTCACGCGCTCGGGAGCGTACTGCTCGGGATCGTCGAAGCGCAGCTCGACCTTGTACGCCTCGGCTTCGTACTCGACGCGGACCAGGCCGGCCGCTTGGCGCGCGACCTCGAGCGTCTCCGCGACCACGACGCCGACGTACTGCGCATAGTACGCAACCCGCTCGTTCTGCAGCACGACGAGGGTGGGATCGGCGTCCGGCTGCACGCGCGGAGCGTTCTCATAGGTGAGCACTGCGACGACACCGGGGAGCGCCTTCGCGCGCTCCGTGTCGATCGCGACGATGCGGCCTTTTGCGATCGTGCTCTGGATCGGGAACGCATATGCGATCCGCTCGGCGGCGTACTCGTACGCGTACCGGGCCGCGCCGGTCACCTTCGCGTAGGCGTCGAGGCGGTCGATCGGCGTTCCGGTTATGCGCGTCGCGACGCTCATCCGGCGCGCTCCGTCAATTCCATGAGTGCTCGCGTGATCAGGTTGATCGCGAGCGGAACCTTGAACCCATTGTCGCGCAGCGGTTTCGCGGACGCCAGTTGCGCCTGCGCGGCGGCGCGGAAGCTCTCCTCGGTCGCCGGGCGTTCGCTCAACATCTGTTCCGCTTGCCGCGCGCGCCAAGGCGCGTGCGCGACGCCGCCGAGCGCGATCCGCACATCGCGCACGATCCCGCCTTCGACGTCGAGCGCCGCGGCGACCGAGACGAGCGCGAAGGCGTACGACGCGCGATCGCGCGCCTTCTTGTAGATCGAGTTTGCGGCCAGCGGCAGCGCGGGGAGATCGACCGCCGTGATCAGCTCGCCGCGAAGGAGCGCGGTGTCGCGCTGCGGCTCGTCGCCGGGGAGGCGGTGGAACTCGCCGATCGAGATCGAGCGTTCGCCGTCCGGCCCTTCGACGCGCACAACGGCGTCGAGTGCGGCCAGCGCGACGGCCATGTCGGACGGATGCGTTGCGACGCACGACTCGGACCAGCCGAAGATTGCCAGATTGCGGTGATAGCCGTCCTTCGCGGGACAGCCGGTGCCGGGCGCGCGTTTGTTGCACGGTTTGGTGACGTCTTGGAAGTAGACGCAGCGCGTGCGCTGCATCAGGTTCCCGCCGGTCGTGGCGAGATTGCGCAACTGTCCGGTCGCACCCGAGAGCAGCGCCTGCGAGAGCATGGGGTAGCGCGTGCGGACCGTCGGGTCGGCGGCGAGGACGCTGTTCTTCACGGCGGCACCGATGCGCAGCCCGCCGTTGGGAAGCGGCTCGATCCGGTCGTTGGGAAGCTTCGCGACGTCGACGAGAAGATCGGGCGTCGCGACGCCGAGCCTCATGAGATCGACGAGGTTCGTCCCGCCGCCCAGATACATCGCCGATGAGGACTCACCGACGGTCGCGATCGCGCTGCCCGCGTCGCGGGCGCGCTCGTAGCGGAACGGGTTCATGAACGTGCCGCCTCCGCGATGGCGGGGACGATGTTGACGTAAGCTGCGCAGCGGCACAGATTGCCGCTCATGCGTTCGCGGATCTCGTCGTCGTCGAGCGTCACGTCCGCGGTCAGATGGCGCGTCACCCAGCTCGGCCAGCCGTCCGCGACCTCACGCAGCATCCCCGCCGCGGAGCAGATCTGGCCCGGCGTGCAATAGCCGCATTGCAGCGCGTCCTGCTCGATGAAAGCGCGTTGCAGCGGGTGCAGCGTCTGCCCGTCGGCGAGCCCCTCGATCGTCGTGATCTCTGCGTCTTGATGCGCGACCGCGAGCGCAAGACAGCTGTTCGCCCGTCGCCCGTCGATCAGCACGGTGCATGCGCCGCACTGTCCGTGATCGCAGCCCTTCTTCGAGCCGGTCAGACGAAGGTGCTCACGCAACGCGTCCAAGACCGAGGTGCGCGTGTCGAGCACAAGGCGATGCGGCGTTCCGTTCACCCGGAGGGTGATCTCGACGTTCATAGCGTTTTCCGTGTACCCGGGCACGTTGCACGGCAAAGCGAGAGGCAAGCGTCCCGGATAAATCGAAGCAGAGGACCTCGTGCCCTCCTATTACTTGATCCCGCTTTTGCTCGTCCTGATGTGCCTAGGACTGGTGGCCCTGATCTACTGGGGCGGCTTCGTCGAGGAACGCCGGAACGACGCTCGCCGCGCCGCAATCGGCAAGAAATAAAGAAAGAAAGAACGGACCGCGCATCGCGCGGTCCGTTCTGTTTCTCTCGCCCTCGGCTCAGGCGACGTGCGCCGGCGCGAGGTCGTGGTGCTCGAGGACGAGCCCCGGCGAGACCATGTGCTTGTTCATCCCGAGCAGCGAGGGATCGACGCCGAGCGCGAGCGCGACGAGCTGCGGGAGATGGAAGATCGGGAGGTCGGTGCGGCCCCAGCGCGCGACCGAGTCGGCCTGGTAGCCGTCGAGTGCGAGGTGGCAGAGCGGGCAGGGCGTGAGGACGGCTTCCGCGCCGTTGTCCTTCGCCATGCGCATGTTCTGGCCAACCATGTTGGCGGCGATGCCCTCTTTCTCGAGCTGCACGTGGAAGCCGCAGCAGCGCGTCTTCCCCGCATAGTCGACCGCTTCACCGCCGAGCGCTTCGATCAGATCCTCGAGCGAGTGCGGGTTGCGCGACGACTCCCAGCCGTTGACCGACTCGGGGCGGATGATGTGGCAGCCGTAGAACGGCGCAACCTTCAAACCGTTGAGCGGACGCACGACCATCTTGCGCAAATTGTCGAGGCCGATGTCGTCGATGAGCATCCACAGCAGGTGGCGCACCATCACGCCGCCGTTGTACTTCG
>CAZABL010000111.1:0-8855 GCA_964483365.1 uncultured bacterium | reverse complement strand
GCGCGCCGTCCGCCCCGAGCTTGTCGAGGGGCTTGGTGGCACCGCGCTTCGACCGCCCTTCGACAAGCTCAGGGGAGACGACGTGCTTCGACAAGCTCAGCATGACGTGGGTGTGACGAGCGTCGTGAGGGTGCGATGAGCGAGCAGCGGGAGAAGGCGATTCGCACGTTGCTGCCGGTGGTGCGTCAGATTGCGCGTCGTGTGCAGCGGATCGTTCCCGGTGCCGATCTCGACGATCTCGTCGGTGACGGGAGCGTCGGGCTGATTCGTGCCGTTGACGGTTACGATCCGTCGCACGGTGTCCCGCTCGAGCAGTATGCGCGGCGGATCGTCGTCGGCGCGATGCTCAACGGGATTCGCCGCCTCGATCCCGTCTCCGAGCGCGTGCGTCGCACGATCCGCCTCGCTGAGGCGGAGCGTTACGCGCTCGCGCAGGAGTTCGGATCGCTGCCGACTTCGCGCGAGATGGAGGCGCGCATCCCCGCACTCGCACGCGCTCGCGCCGAAGCGCATCGCGGGACGCCGCTCTCGCTCGACGCGCCGTTCCCGGCGGGAGCGCGGCTCGATCTCGACCGTAACGGCGACCCGCAAAACGTCGTCGCCGCACGCTCCGAACGTGAACGTGTACGCACAGCCGTCGAAGCGCTTCCGCCACGCCAGCGCGCAATTGTTTTCGCGCACTATTACCGTGAACGCTCGCTGCGCTCGCTTGGCGCGCCGATGGGAATCTCACCGCAACGCGTCTCGCAGTTACATCTGGGAGCGATGCAGCGCCTGCGCACGAAGCTCACCGCTAGCGCGTGAACGACGCAACCGCGCCGAAACCGCCCGAATTGTTCGGAGCCGCGGCGGCTGCGATCATCCCTGCTGGGTTCGACGTCGATGTCGACGTCGAGCTGCAGCCCGCGCTGCCGGGCGACCACCCCGCCTGGCAGCGCGACGTACTCGCGATCTCCGCGCGCGTGCGCGCGATCCTCGCCACACTGCGCCCAATTGCGGTGCGCGTGATCACATTCTGGGACCACGTTGCGCGTAGCGTCACACTCGGCAACGGGCGCAGCATCGAGATCGATCCGAGCGGCTGCTATCGCTTGCGCTGAGAACGAATTTCGTTTTGCATTTACGCTGCGCTTGCCTAGTGACACGGTGGAAATCGAGGCGTACAGTCGTGATGCCGATAAGGCACCTCACAAAGACACCCCGCGTGTACGGGGTCACTCCGGTTGCGGGCACGTCACTATGACGTGCCCGCATAATTTTTATACGGCGGCCGCCGGCTCGACGTTCGCGACGATCCCTTCGATCATCCGGGTCACGTTTTCGGCGCTGCGGCGTGACGCTTCCAAAACTTCTTCGTGCGAGGTCGGGACGTTCACGCCGTGGACGTTCGTGATCAGCGAGAAGCCGACGACCTCGCGTCCGAGCGCGCGCGCTGCGATCGTTTCGAGCACCGTCGACATTCCGACCGCGTCTGCTCCGATCGTACGCAAGTAGCGCGCCTCGGCCGGCGTTTCGTACGCCGGGCCCACGAGTCCGGCGTACACGCCGTCGTGCATCACGATCCCGTACTCGGCTGCCATGTGGCGTGCGAGCTCGCGCAAGTGCGGCGAGTACGCGCAGAGCATGTCGGTGAAACGTCCGTCGGCCCCGGGGAGAAGCTCGGGGCCGACGAGAGGACTGGTTCCGGTGAGGTTGAGCTGATCGGCGATCAGCATCAGATCGCCCGGGCGGTAATCGGTGTTCACCGCTCCCGCCGCGTTGGTGAGCACGATCGTCTTCGCGCCCGCGTGCGCCGCGGCGACGATCGGGTAGACGACCTCGCCGCTCGCGCGCCCTTCGTACAGGTGAAAGCGCCCACTGAAGGCGACGACGCGCCGGCCGTGCAGGGTGCCGATGTGCGCCTCGCCGGCGTGGCCCGGGACGCTGGGCTGCGGCATCCCCTCGATCTTCTTGTACGAGACGCTGCCGCCGTCGATCCGATCGTGCAGCACGTCCCCGAAGCCGGAGCCGAGCACGATCGCGCAGTCGAGATCGCCGCCTGCCTTCTCGCGGAGAAAGTCGGCGGCGGCCTCGAGCCGCTTGCGTTTCATGGCGCCGGAGTGGGCACCGCGGCGAGCAGGTTGCTACCGGTCATCACCGCCGGCGTCGGCAAACCGAGCAGCGGCAGGATCGTCGGCGCGATGTCGCCCAGCTTGCCGTTCGCCGTGAACGTCCCGACCGGCGTTCGCGAGATCAGCACGAACGGGACGGGATTCGTCGTGTGCGCCGTCAACGCGTTCCCCTCGGCGTCGATCTTCTCTTCGGCGTTGCCGTGATCGGCGGTGATCGCCAGCATGCCGCCCGCGTCGAGCACGGCTTGCTCGAGCCGCCCGAGCGCCACGTCGAGCGTCTCGAGGGCCGAGATCGTCGGCTCCCACTTGCCGGTATGGCCGACCATGTCGGCGTTGGCATAGTTCATCACGATCACATCGTGGCGGCGGTGTGCGATATCTTCGACCGCGGCGCTCGTGATGTCGGCGGCCGACATCTCGGGCGCGAGGTCGTACGTGGCGACGCTGCGATTCGACGGGATGAGGATACGATCTTCGCCGGAGAACACGTCCTCACGCCCCCCGTTGAAGAAATAGGTTACGTGGGCGTATTTCTCCGTTTCGGCTAGGCGCAGCTGGGTCATCCCGGCCGCCGCGACGATCTCGCCGAACACCTCGGGCTGCGGACGTGGTCCGAACAGCACCGGGTTGGGGAAGTTCTCCTCGTACCGGGTCATCGTAGCGAACACGAAGTTCGTGTAATGGTGGACGGGAAAGTGGTCGAAAGCGGGATCGCTGAACGCCAGCGTGAGCTGGCGCGCGCGGTCGGGCCGGAAGTTGAAGAAGATGCAAGCGTCGCCGTCGCGGACCGGTCGTGCCTCACCGCAGATCGTCGGAATGACGAACTCGTCGCTCTCATCGCGCGAATAAGCGGCATCGAGTGCGGCGAGCGCGTTCGGCTCGGTGTACTCGGCGTTTCCGTTCGCGAGCATGTCGTACGCTTTGCGCGTGCGCTCCCAGCGCTTGTCGCGGTCCATCGCGTAGTAGCGGCCGCTGATCGACGCGATCGCGCCGTCGCGTCCGTGCTTGTGCAGCGCCTCCTCGAGGCGTTCCAAATACACTCGCGCCGACTTCGGCGGCGTATCGCGGCCGTCGAGAAACGCGTCGACGACGAACGGAACGCGAGCCTCGGTCGCGACGGCGATCAGTGCCTCGAGATGGTCGAGCGAACTATGAACCTTGCCGTCGGAGACCAACCCCATGAAGTGCAGCCTGCCGCCCGTGCCGCGCACGTGCTCGAGGCACAAGCGCAGTGTCTTGTTCGCGGGAAACGTTCCGCTAGCAATCTCCTCATCGATAACGACGACGCCTTGCGGTACGACCCGGCCGCTGCCGATGTTGATGTGGCCGACCTCGCTGTTGCCCATCACGCCCGCAGGCAAGCCGACAGCTTCGCCGCTCGCCTCGAGCAGCGTGTTCGGATAGGTTGCGACGATGCGCTCCCAGTTGGGAAGGTCGGCAGCAGCGATCGCGTTGCCGCGCGTATCCGCGCTGTATCCCCAACCGTCGAGGATCGCGAGGACGAAGGGCGGGCGGCGGTTCACGCATGGACTCCTTTGCGTGCTCCCTCGAGCAACGCGACGAACGAAGCGGGATCGAGACTTGCGCCACCGACGAGACCCCCGTCGATATTCGGCTGCGCGACAAACGCGGTGACGTTCTCGGGCTTCATGCTGCCGCCGTAGAGCAGACGCACGTCCGCGAGACCGTGGACGGCGCGGCGGATCTCGCCCATGATCGCATTCGCCTGCTGCGGCGAATCGGCGTGACCCGTGCCGATCGCCCAGATCGGCTCGTACGCGACGACACAGCGCGCAACGTCGGCTGGCGGGATACCGGAGAACGCGGCGCGCACCTGAAACTGCACTTTCGCGAGCGCTTCTCCCGCGGCGTGCTCCTCCGCCGTTTCACCGACGGCGACGATCGGCGTGATCCCGTAGGCGAGCGCCGCGCGCACCTTCTCGTTGACGCGCTCGTCGAGCTCGCCGAACATCGCGCGGCGTTCCGAATGGCCGAGCACGACCCAGCGCACGCCCAGCTCGACGAGCATGAGCGGCGAGATCTCGCCGGTGAACGGCCCCTCCGGCGCCCAGTGCATATTCTGTGCGCCCAGCCCAATCGGCGAGCCGGCGAGGGCGTTGCGCGCGGCTTCGAGCGAGGTGAACGGCGGGCAGATTACCGCGTCGACCTCAGCGAGCGGCAAGCGGCTCTTGCGCAGCTCTTCGATGAACGTGACCGTCTGCGCGACGGTCTTGTGCATCTTCCAATTGCCGACGATGAGAGGGCGGTTCGCGTCAGGCTGCACCATGTCCATCATCTCTGTAATGCGGCGACTCCAGGCAGCGTCTTGCCTTCGAGGAACTCGAGCGTCGCTCCGCCGCCGGTCGAAACGTGCGTCATCGCGTCGGCAAAGCCCAGTTCGTGCGCGGCGGCCGCCGCGTCGCCCCCGCCGACGACGCTGATCGCGCCGTGCCGCGTCGCTTCCGCGATCGCCTCGCCGACCACACGCGTCCCGTTCTGGTAGGCGGGCTTCTCGTAGACGCCCATCGGCCCGTTGAAGACGATCGTCTTCGCGGCGCGCAGCACGTCCGCGTAGGCGCGCGCGGTCTGCGGTCCGATGTCCAGGATCATCGCGTTACCGACTTGCGCGAGCGGAACGGTGCGTGCGGTGTCGTCGGCGTCGAACGCATCGGCGACGACCGCGTCGGTCGGCAGGTGAAGCTGCACGTTCTTTTCTTTCGCCAGCGCGATGATGCGTTGCGCAGGGCCGAGATCGGGATCGCGCAGCGACTTGCCGACGTCGATCCCCTGTGCGGCCAGGAACGTGTTTGCCATACCGCCGCCGATCACGAACGCATCGACCTTCGCGACCAGGTTCTCGAACACGGCGACCTTGTCGACGACCTTCGCCCCGCCGATCGCACACACGTACGGGTGCGCCGGATCGTGCGTGAGCCGCGCGAGCGCGTCGAGCTCGGCCTGCATGAGAAACCCGGCGTACGCGGGGAGATACGCCGCGACGCCCGCGGTCGACGCGTGCGCGCGGTGCGCGGTCCCGAACGCGTCGTTGACGTAGAGATCGCCGGACTTGGCGAGCTCACGTGCGAACGCGGGGTCGTTCTTCTCTTCCTCGGCGTGGAAGCGGACGTTCTCGAACAGCGCGAACCCGCCGTCCGGCAGCGCCTTCGAGGCTGCGACCGCAGCGTCACCGACACAATCAGGGACGAACTGCACCGGCGTGCCGAGCAGCTCCGAGAGCCGCGCCGCGAGCGGACGCAAGCTGTACTTCTCGTCGGGCTTGCCGTCGGGACGGCCCAGGTGCGACAGGATCACCGTCTTCGCGCCGTGCTCGTGCAGCCAACGTAGCGTCGGCAGAGCGGCGGTGATGCGCGTCTCGTCGGCGATCGCGCCGTTCTTCATCGGCACGTTGAGGTCTTCGCGGAGCAGAACGCGCTTGCCGCGCACGTCGGCATCCGCGAGGGTCTTGAACTGCATGCTCTCCTTAGGTGCTTACACAGAACGTCGCCGCCGCGGAGTACGCGACGGCGACGTGGTTGTCGTTGCGGAAGGCCGGGATCACGCGACCCCGGCGGGCATTTTATCGAGGACCATCTTCGTGAGGTCCGCGAGCCGACACGAGTATCCCCACTCGTTGTCATACCAGGCGCAGATCTGTACGAGCGTTCCCTGCGCGTTCGTCAGCTTGGAGTCGACGATCGAGCTCGACGGGTTCTTCTTGAAGTCGCTCGAGACGAGCTCTTCCTCGGTGTACTGCATGTACTTCGCGAGCGGGCCCTTCTCGGTTGCGCCGCGCAGCAGCGCGTTGACCTCATCGCGCGTCGCCGCTTTCTTCGTCTGCGCGACGCAGTAGACGAGCGAGACGGTCGGCGTTGGGATGCGCAGCGCGAACCCGTCGAACGCACCCTTCACCTCGGGAATCGTCAGGTACAGCGCCTTTGCCGCGCCCGAGGAGGTCGGCACGATGTTCGTCGCGGCGTTGCGCGCGCGCCGAATGTCCTTATGCGGGGCGTCGAGGATGTTCTGGTCGTTCGTGTACGAGTGCACGGTCGTCATGAAGCCGCTCACCCAGCCCAGACCGTCGACGATCGGTTTGACGGCCGTCGCAAGGCAGTTCGTCGTGCACGACGCGTTCGAGATGATGGTGTGCTTCGCGGGGTCGTACGCGTTGTCGTTGACGCCCAGCACGAGCGTGACGTCTTCCCCCTTGGCGGGCGCGGAGATCAGGACTTTCTTCGCGCCGCCGCCGTCGATGTGCGCGCGCGCCTTGGCGGCGTCGGTGAAGAGCCCGGTCGACTCGATGACGACGTCGACACCGAGATCACGCCACGGCAGCTTGGCGGGATCCCGCTCCGCGAGGATCTTGATCGTCTTGCCGTCGATCGTGATCGAATCCGCGCTCGACGTGACGACTCCGTCGTACGGTCCGTAGTTCGAGTCCCATTTGAACAGGTGCGCGCTCTCGGCGGCACTCGTGAGGTCGTTGACCGCGGCGATCTCGATTCCGGGATACCGTTCGAGAAGTGCCTTGGTGAAGTTACGGCCGATGCGGCCGAAGCCGTTGATCCCGATGCGCATAGCTCGCTCGCATTAGACGAAGGAAACTTCCGGCTCCTCTCGCTCGCCGCGTAACCGCTTGACGAGACGCATCAACGAGGCGAGGCGTCCGTTGATCGTGGCTTTACCCACGGCCGGATTGCACCTACGCCCTAGCTCGGCGAGTGTCTCGTCGGGGTGCTGCAAACGGAGCTGGGCGGCCTCGCGGAGCGCCGGCGTGAGGTTGCGCAGCCCGTAGGCGTCGGCGAGGAACTGGATCGCCTCGCGCTGCGCCGCCGCGGCGGACGCCGCCCGCACGACGTTGGCCGCCTCCGTGTTCACGAGGCGATGGATGCGGTTCTTGGTCTCCTTGACGGCCCGCACGTCCTCGAGGTGCAGGACGGCCCCCGAGGCGCCGATCGCGCCCAGGACGGTCACGATGGCGTCGAGGCCCTTCAGATAGACGACGCGCCGCCCTTTGCGCAGCATCGTGCGCACCGCGACCCCCTCGGCAGCGACGAGTGCGCAGATCCGCTCGGTTCGCGCCGTGTCGGGGACGACGAACTCGAGGTGGTAGCCGTGCTGCGGTGCCGCGAGTGAGCCGGCGCACAGGAACGCCGCGCGCAGCTCAGCACGACGCTCGGCACGGCGACGCGGCCGCGGCGGCGGAGCGTCGGGCCGCGGGCCGAGGTCGATCTCGAAGGTCGTCGCCTTGTCGAGCCGCACGTCGCGCCCGCGCCGCACCGGCGCCTGCGTCCGCTGCTCCTCGAAGAGCGTGCGCGCCAACCGCGCTACGGCCGGGCGGCGGGTGCGAAAGATGAGCTCGTCGCCGCTCTCGACGCCGCCGTAGTAGGCCAGGCCGTTGCGAAGGGCAGCGCGGACGGCGGGGTCAGCCGGGACGTCGCGGGCGAGCGCGTCCTTCGCGTCCGACGAGAGCTTCGAGCGGCCCGCCACGTCAGGCCAGCCAGTCGACCGGGTCGTCCTTGCGTTCCTCGACGATCTCGTACAGGTCGGCCGGCTTGAGCGAGGGGAGGACGCGTTCGGGGACCATCAGCACGCGCACGGTCAGGAACTTCGTGCGATAGTGGATCACCAGCACGTCGCCCGCCTTCACCTCGTAGCCGGGCTTGAGTGCGCGGCCGTCCTTGGTGATCCGCCCGGCCTCGATGCCGTCCTTTGCCTCGGTTCGCCTTTTGGCGAGCCGCGAAACTTTGAGAAACTTGTCGAGACGCAACGCCGCAGACTTCGACGAAAGGAGCGCGATGCCGCTGCAGACGACGATCGCGGGAAGTCTCCCCAAGCCCGCCTGGCTCGCCGAACCGGAACGCCTCTTCCCGGCCTGGCGTCTTGATGGTCCCGAGCTGCGCGAGGCGATGCAAGACGCGACGCGGATCGCGATCGCCGAGCAACGACGCGCCGGAATCGACGTCGTCACCGACGGCGAGCAATCACGCAAGCACTTCGTCCACGGCTTCGCCGAACGACTCGCCGGCGTCGACGCGACAAAACGTCAAACACGCGGCATCCGCGCCGACCGCTACGACGTCGTTTGCCCAACCGTAACCGGCGAGATCCGCCGCGATACCCCCGTCCATCTCGACGAGATCCGCTTCGCGCGCACGCTCACCGACGGCATGCTGAAGATCACCATCCCCGGCCCGATGACGCTCGTCGACACCGTCGTCGACGAGGCGTATGGGTCGCGCGAGGCGCTGGCATACGCGTTCGCCGACGTCATCGCAGCGGAGATCCACGATCTCATCGCCGCCGGCGTCGACGTCGTGCAACTCGACGAGCCCGCGTTCAACGTGTACTTCGACGAGGTCGATGCGTGGGGAATCGCCGCGCTCGACCGCGCGTTCGGTCGCGCGACGTGCCGCACCGCAGTCCACGTCTGTTACGGCTATGGAATCCCAGCGAACGTAACGTGGAAGGCGAATCTCGGTGACCGCTGGGACCAATACGCGCACGTCCTGCCACTGATCGCGCAAAGCCGCGCCGACGAGATCAGCATCGAGTTCGCCGGCTCGCACGTTCCGCCCGAAGTGTTGTCGCTCGCCGGCGACAAAACGGTCGCGATCGGCGCCATCGACGTCGCATCAACACGGGTGGAGACGCCCGACGAAGTCCACGCTACGCTCGATGTCGCACGCCGCTATCTGTCGGACGACCGCATCGTGCTCTCCACAAACTGCGGAATGGCGCCGATGC
>CAZABL010000110.1:0-8959 GCA_964483365.1 uncultured bacterium | reverse complement strand
GCCTCGGGTACCGCAGGTCGCGCGCGCAAGAGATTGCGATGGCGACGATGTGGGGTCTCTTTTTCCTCGGCTTTGTGTTCCAGCGCCCTGACGAGACGCCAGCGTGGATCCGCCTAGGCGGGATTGTGTCGACGGGCCTCGCGTTTAGTCTACAGATCGCCGGCGTGTTGCGGTTCAACCGCCACCGCGCTTAGAGCAAATCACACGGAAAGGCTCGACTCGCGCAGCTGTGCCTTGAGCACCTTGCCGACGCTGCTCCGGGGGAGCGCGTCGACGAAGTGCACCGTTCGCGGTTTTTTGTAGCTCGCGATGAGAGTGCGGCAATGGTCGATGAGCTCCGCGTCCGTCGCCGTCGCGCCGGGCTTGAGTTCCACGAACGCGGTGACGGCCTCACCGTAGATCGGATCCGGCGTCCCGATCACTGCCGCGTCGGCGACTGCGGGATGTGCGACGAGGGCGCGCTCGACTTCCTTTGAATAGATGTTGAGGCCGCCGCTGAGGATCATGTCTTTCTTGCGGTCGACGACATAGAGGTAGCCATCCGCGTCGAACCGGCCCAGGTCTCCGGTATGGAACCACCCGTCGCGCAGCACGTGCGCCGTCTCCTCCGCACGCCCGTAATAGGCGCGCATCGTAATCCCTTTCCCCGGCTCCCCGCAGCGAACGATGATCTCTCCGACCTCGCCGCGCGCAACATCGCCGCCGGCTTCGTCGACGAGCCGAATCTCGACGCCCGTCGTCGGTCGTCCCACGGACCCGGCGTGCGTCACTTGCTCGTCGGGCTCCAGCGTCGTGATGCTTCCCGCCTCCGTCATCGCGAGGAACGAGTAGAGACGCAGCTGCGGAAGTGCTCGCAAGAGCCGTTCTTTGACTGGCACCGGGAACGCCTCGCCCGTCGCGAGGACGACGCGTAGCGTTGCGCAGCGGCTTGTATCGCGCTCGATCTCGGGAAGGAGCATTCGCGCGATAGTCGGGACCATTCCAGCGACCGTCACGCGTTCGCGCTCAATCGTCTCAAGCACGACGAGCGCGTCGAAACGCGGCATCACGACGAGCGTCGCGCCGAGGCTGAGCGCGTTGAGCAGACGCGCTATCGCGGTGCGATGCGCAAGCGGAGTCGTGATGAGAATCCGATCATCCGGCGAGAGCCGCCACTCGACGTCGTTCATGAACGCCATCACGAGCAGGTTGCTGTGTGTGATGACGACACCCTTCGGTGTCCCGGTCGTCCCCGACGTGTAACAGATCAGGCAGTCGTCGGCGGAGCTTGGGATCGCCGGGAGCGACTCGCAATCGTCGGCAGCGGTGAGGCGCGGCGCGAGCCGCTCGAACGGTTCGCACGTAATCGACACGAAAGTGTGGCCGGCGAACGCTTCGTCGACGATCGTCGAATGCGAGGGAGCGGCGACAGCGGCGACCGGCTCGCAATCCGCGACGACGTACGCAAGTTCTCGCGCGGTCAAGCGCGTGTTGATTGGGACGACGACCCCGCCGCACTTGGCGACCCCGTAGAAGGCCTCGATCCATGCGGGTCCATTGTCGAGGGCGACGACGACGCGGTCACCGCTGCGAACACCGAGGCGGCGAAGCGCTCGCGCCACGTCGTCCGTCGCGCGATCGAGCTCGGCGAACGGCATGCGCACGTCGCCGCAGATCAGCGCTTCACGCGTGGGATGCCGGAGTGCGGACCCGGCGAGGCAGCTTCCAACCTTCATGCTGCGCGCTCAGCGGTCCGGCTCGAACACCGGGTATTGCTGATCGCCGAGCTCCTCGAACGTCACGCGCACCCGCATCCCGATGTGCACGTCCTCGGGGGCGCAGTTCACGATGTTCGCGATAATGCGTACGCCCTCGTCGAGCTCGACGGTCGCCACGGCATAGGGGACGCGATCCGCGAAGCCCGGTACTGCGACGCGCGCAATCGTGCAAGCGAAGACGGAGCCGCGCCCCGACACCTCGCGCCATTCGAGATTGCGGCTCCCCGTATAAAGGCTGACAGGGCGCGGGTAGTGCTGAAAGCGACCCGTGTCGCGGCAGTACTGCAGCACCAGCTTCCCTTCGCGCGCGCCCTCCCAAAAGGGACGCGAGTCGATGTACGTGCCGATCTTGGGCACGGGACGATTCGAAACGGTTTGCGTCGCCATCGCTATGCCTCCAGCACCAGCACGTTGCTGACCGACCAATTCCGGCCGTAGGGAATCACGCCGATCCCCGTGACGACCGCGTTCCGCGGATCGTCGACTTGCCGTTCCCCGGCCTCACCGAACATCTGTCGCACTGCCTCGACGAGGTTGAGCCCGCCACTCGCCAAACCCGGTTGGCCGCACGAGATCTGACCGCCGCCGGTGTTCAGCGGCAACGTTCCCTTGTACGAGAGGTCGGTGTCGAGCACGAACGCCGAGCCTTGCCCCCGTTCGCAGAACCCGATCTGCTCGAGCTGCAGCAGCACGGCAACCGTGAAGTCGTCGTACGGCTGGAACATCCGGACGTCGTGCGGCGTGAGCCCCGCGTTTGCGAGTGCACGCGGCCCAACCACGGAGAAGCCGGTTTCGGTGACGTCGGGGAGCGGATCTACGACGCCGTGGTTCGTCAACTCCGCATAGCCCGTGGGGAAGACGCGCTTGTCGAGCCCGAGCCGCTCCGCCTTCTCGACGCTCGTCACGAGCACAGCGTTCGCACCATCCGCCCACATGACGCTGTCGAGCAGGCGCAGCGGATCGAAGACCGTGCGCGACGCAAAGTAATCGTCCATCGTCAACGGCTTGCGCAACTTCTCGCACGCGTTCTCGTTGCGCAAAGCGTGCTCGCGCTGCGTGATCGCGATCTTTCCGAGCGCCTCGGCTTTGAGCTCGAACTCTTGCTGATAGCGGCTCAGCAAGAGGCCGAACATCCCCGGCGGACCCTGGATCCCCGTGGGGTCCTGAAACTCGTCCTTGTAGGCGCCGTAGTTGGCTCCCCACTTCGTGCTCGGGGAGTCGGCGCCGATGACGAGCGCGGTGCGGCAGAGGCCGTCACGGATCGCGCCCGCGGCGCGCGCGACGCCGCCGATACTCGACGCGCCGCCGATCCCGCCGAGCTGCGTCCACGTCGGTGCAAGACCGAGCGCATCGGCCATATACACGGCGAAGAACGGATTCGCCGATTCGCTGAGCGCGACAGCAAGATTGAGACCGTCGATCTCGGACTTGTCGATTCCCGTTCGCTCGAGCAGCTGCGCGAACGCCTCGCCGGCCAAGTCGTACGCGCTGCGTCCGGTTTTGACGCCGATCTTCGTCTCGGCGTAACCGACGATCGCAATGTCTTTCGCTCTGTTCATTGTCCTCGAAATGCGGGCGTGCGCTTTTCCCGGAACGCCGCGAGACCTTCGTCGCGATCTTCCGAGAAATAGAGTAAAAACGATGCGTCGCCTTCGTACGCCATGCCATTGGCGAGCGACATGTCGGCGCCGCGCTCGATCGCGGCCTTCGTCATCATGATCGAGATCGGAGCCGCAGCGGCGATCGTCTCGGCCAGCTCGCGCGCCTTAGCGAGCGCCTCGCCTTTCGCAACGACGTGATTGACGATCCGGTAGGAAAGCGCGTCGGCGGCACTGAGCCGGCGGCCGGTCCAGATCAGCTCCTTCGCGAGCGGCTTCCCGACGACACGCACCAGCGTCTGCGTCGCGCCGCCGCCGGGCATCAGCCCGAGCTTGGCCTCCGGAAGGCCGAACTTCGCCTCCGTGCCGGCGACGATGAGATCGCCGCACAGCGCGAGCTCGAAGCCTCCGCCAAGCGCGTAGCCCTCGATGGCGCAGATCACCGGCTTCGTATACTCGGGGAGCGTTCGGAACAGCTGACCTGTCTTGCGCAGTCGCCGGCGGCGGCGATAGAAATCGAACATCTCGCCGGCGCCGATCGTAAACTCGCTCGTATCGATCCCGGTGCAGAACGCCTTCTCCGACCCGCTCATGATGACGGCGGCGACGTTACGGTCGCCCTCGGCCTCGGCGAGAACGTCGAGGATCTCCTCAGCGGTCCGTTCGCGCAGCGCGTTCATCTTTTCCGGGCGATCGATCTGGATCTCCAGCCAGCGCTCGTGGCGCTGAACGATCACGTCTTCCGTGGCCGTGTTCACGGTACCATACTCCTCATTGGTTCGATGGCTGGTCCGTCGCTCATGACTGCCGCCGCGATGCGCTGGACGAGCGCAGTACGGTCGTTCGCATCGCCGGGGCGTGCTTCGAGGACGACGTGCGCCGGCGGCGCGAGGACGAGGACCCGGTCGGCCATCTCGACCGCGTCCTCGATGCGGTGCGTGATGAACAGGCAGGTCTTGCCGAAGGTGTGGACGAGCTCGCGGAAATCGCGGCGCAGCTCGGCGGACGTGACTTGGTCGAGCTGGCTGAACGACTCGTCGAGAAGGATGATCTCGGGGTCGACCGCGAGGGCGCGCGCGAGCGAGACGCGCTGACGCATCCCGCCCGACAGCTCATGCGGGTAGCGCTCCTCCGCCGTACCCATCTTCACGCGGCCCAGCCACTCGCGCGCTCGTTCGCGCGCTGTTGCGCGTGGTACGCCGAAGATCGCAAGACCCAACTCGACGTTCTCGAGCGCCGTGCGCCACGGCAGCAGCCGATCCGTCTGGAAACTCATCGCGATCTTTCCGCGTAGTGCGCGGAAGTCTCGGTGCGGATCGTATCCGGCGACGAAGACGCGCCCCGCAGTCGGCTGCAGCGAGCCCATGATCACGTTGATCGCGGTGCTCTTCCCTGCGCCCGTGCGTCCGACGAGCGCGACCGTTTCGCCGCGCTCAACGGCGAAGCTCAAGTCCTCGACCGCCGTGACGCCGTTGAACCGGCAGGTGACGTGCTCGAGCAGGATCTCGGGCCTCATCGGACCTGCACCTCGCCGCGCCAGTGCAGCAGCCGCTTCTCCGCGAGACCGATAAGCGCTTGGAGGGCGACGTTGAGGATCACGAGGAGCACCGTCCATGCCAAGATGTCTTCCATCTTGAACGCCGCCTCGGCGATGGACATCTTCGCGCCGATTCCGATCGCAGCGCCGATGAGCTCCGCGAAGATCACCATGCGCGTCGCGTAACCGATCACCGACTTCGTCGTCAGGATCACGTAGGGGACGATGTGCGGGAGGAGCAGGTACCGCAGCGCCTGCAGGCGCGTTGGTCGGAAGCTCTCGACCATCTCCACGAGCTCCTTTGGGAGCGCCTGCAGTCCGTCGTAGACGTTGATCGCATAGAAGGGGAGCAGGATCACGAACAGGATGAAAAAAATACGCTGTTCGGGATTCTTGAACCAGAACACCGCGATGATCATCCACGAAAGCGCGGGGATTCCGGTATCGATAACGAGCAGCGAGCGAATGTAGGGTCGCAACGGCTTGACCGCGAGCATCACCACGCCGAGCGCGGAGCCGGCTACCAACGACGCCGCGATCGCGGCGAGCAGCCGCAGCAAGGTCGCGGCAATGTCCGTTCCGTCCTGGGTGAGCTCCGTCCACAGCGCACTTCCGATCGTCGCGGGGGCGGGCATGATGTAGCTCGGAACAAACATGCTCGCGATCTGCATGGCGGCGATGAGTGCGACGATGACGATCGCGACCGCGAGCGCGTCCGAACGCCGCTGTAGACGGGCCGTGCGCGGTGCTGAGACCGCGGGAACGGCGAGGTTAGCTGATCCCGTAGAAACCATCGTCAGGCTTCCGCGGCAAGTCGCCGTTCTTCACGAGATAGTCCGCCGCGGTCTCGACCGCTTTGCGCGCCGCTTGGTCACCCATCGATCCCGCCTCGAAGGTGAAACGGCCGGCGCTGAAGCCAAGCTTGAGCGCAGCCGGCGACACGTCCATCTTCGGCGCCGACTCGGCGATCGCGGCGCTCTGATTCGCGTGGATCCAGCGGATCGCGTCGCCGAAGGCGCCGGCCAGCTTCTCGCCGATCCCCGGATATTTGGTCAGGACGTCAATACGGGCAGCGAGCGCAAAGAACGGCATCTTCACACCGAGGTGCTTTTCGAAGTCGCTTCCCGCGTCGTAGATCACCCTGAGCGACGGCTCACGTGCGACGCCGACGCTCAGGTTCGGCTCCCACGACACCGCGGCGTCGGCACGGTTCGCGATCACCAACGTGACGGCCGTCGCAGGGCTCTCGACGTTCTGCACCGTCGCGCTTTTCTGGAGGTCGACGCCGCGGAAGTCGCGCAGCGCCGACGCGACGAGCCGGTACGTACCGGACGAGAGGACGCCCGCAACGGTTTTGCCCTTGAGGTCCTCGGGACTCGCCGGTCCCTTCGCACCGGCGGCGACACCGGTCATTCCGGCAGTCGTCAGGGTCGTGACGAGGTGGACGGGCGCGCCTGCGAGATAACGCTGTGCGAACGCATCCCAGCCGCCGATCGCGATGTCGGTCGTGCCGGCGACGAAGTCATTGAAATAGGCGCTCAGCTGCGACTTGGTCCCGGTGATGTCGATCTGGACGCCGTGCTTGAGATCGAACCGGTTCTTCATCAGCGCGTCGTTGAGGATGACGCCGAAGCCGGTCGACAGCGTCTGGTACTTGACGCGCGGGAGGTCGGCGGCCAGGATGATGTTCGGAAAGCCGACGACGCTCGCGGCGGCAAGTCCTCCCGTTGCCCTGATGAACATAGACCGATTCAATCGACTGCTCATGCGTGTTCCTCCGCGTCAGCTGAACGCTGCAATCCCGGTGATCTCGCGCCCAATGATGAGTGCTTGCATCGCATCCGTGCCCTCGTAGCTGTAGACGGCTTCCATGTCCGTCTGATGGCGAGCAACGTGCCGTTCGAGCAGGATCCCGTCCCCGCCGAGCAGGTCGCGCGCGTCCGCGACGATCGCTCGCGCCTTCGCCGCATTGTTCATCTTGACGAGCGACGCCGTCGCCGGCGTGATCGCTCCACGCTCGACGAGTTGGCTCGCGCGCAGACAAAGTAACTGCATCGCGCCGATCTCCGCGAGCATCGTCGCGAGCCGGTACTGCACGAGCTGAAACGCCGCGAGCGGCTTGCCGAACTGCTCGCGTCGCATGACGTGTTCGAGTGCCAACTCGTACGCGGCCGTCGCGTGTCCCAGCGCGGCCCAGGCGGCGTTGTAGCGCGTCGTCGTGAGGACGCGGGTCGCGTCGCCAAACGACCGCGCGTGTGCGAGACGCCGGTCGAGCGGGACGCGCACGCCGCGCAGCGCGATATCGGCCTGCGCCACGATCCGCTTCGACGTCTTCCCGGTGATCGGCGTCGCCTCGAATCCCGGCGTCACGGTGTCGACGAGAAACGCACCGACGTTGTCGTCATCGTCGCGCGCCCACACCACCAGCACGTCGGCGAACGTGCTGTTGCCGATCCAGCGCTTGACGCCGTCGATCACCCACGCGTCCGCCGTGCGGCGCGCGCGCGTCTCGATCGACACCGCATCCGAACCGTGCTCCGGCTCCGTCATCGCGAACCCACCGAGCAGTTCCATGCGTGACATCGGCGGAAGCCAGTGCTTCTTCTGCTCCTCGTCGCCGAGAAGCGCGATCGCGCCCATCGCCAATCCCGAGTGCGCACCGAAGAACGTTTGCACGCTGCCGTCGACGCGAGCCAGCTCGTACGTCACGAGGCCGGCTGCGACTGCGCTCAGGCCCGGGCAGCCATAGCCGACCATGCTCCCGCCGGCGACGCCGAGTTCTCGTAGCGGCGCGATGATCTGATACGGGAACGTCGCAGCTTCCCAGTGTTCGTTGACGATCGGCAAAACGACGTTCTGCGCAAAGTTCCGGACGCGCTGGCGCACGTCGCGCTCGGAATCGGTGAAGAGCTCGTCGAGGCGGAACGGATCCGCCTGGGCAAAACGATCGAGTGCGTCGGACGCGCGCACGCTCAGGCGTATTCCAGGGCGCGTCGCCCGCGGAAGAGCGGCGGTAATTCGACCGGGGCTTGCGCCGCTTTGCGAAGGATGGGGAGGATGCGCGCACGGACGTCGTGTGCGGAGAATGCCGCGGTGGAGCCCACAGCGTTCAGCGCCGCGACGACGCGGCCGTCGCAATCGTGGAGGGGAACTGCGACGCTCCCGATCCCCATCTCGATCATGCGGATTGCGACCGCGTAACCGTTCGTTCGGATCGTACGCAGATCGTCGAGCAGCGTCTCGATGTCGCCGATCGTGTTCTCGGTGTAGATCGCAAGGCCACCGTCGGCGTAGAGCTCACGCACCCGCGCGGTCCCGAGATGCGCCAACAGCACACGCCCGAGCGACGTCGCGTGCGCAGGAAGCGACGAGCCGGCTTGCACCTCGAACGGGAGCAGCTGTCGCACGCAGTTGCGCGCGACGTGGAGCACCGTCCGTCCTTCGAGAATGCCAATGTTCGAGGTGTGCCCAAGCTCTCGGGTCACGAAGCCCAGACGCGCGTTGAGGTCGGGATCGTCGAGCGCTGTCCGCACCTTGGAGCCGACCCACATCAGCTTGGGGCCGGCGCGATACACCTTCGTCTCGCTATCGAAGGAGAGATACTGCAGCGCGGTCCACGTCTGCAGGATCCGGTGAGCAACCGTGTGGCCGAGTTTGAGCTTACGCTGCACGTCACGCAGCGCGAGCGCACCTTCGCTGACGAGCAGTTCGAGGACGTCGGCGGAACGCGCGACCGTCCGAAGCTGCTCTTCGGTTTTCCCGATATCCGGACGATTCTTCCCGCTGTGCATGCGTGCTGACGCGACTATAGGGGCAGAAAACTTCCACCGTCAATCTTGCAGACCGAAACGTTTCTGCAAGAGAAACGGGACCCGGTAAAGGGTCCCGTTCGTACGCTTAGCCCGCGGCGCGTCGACGCATCGTTTCGACGTCTGCCTCCGGTGTTAGAACGTCGGGATCGGTGCGCAGCTCGAGTAGTGCGGGTCGCCCCGCACTCCGTGCGCGCTCGAAGGCGGCCGCGAACTGCTCCGTCGTGTCGACACGCTCCGCGTACGCGCCGAAGGAGC
>CAZABL010000109.1:0-9581 GCA_964483365.1 uncultured bacterium | reverse complement strand
ACTGGTGACAAAAGCGGCGACTGCGCCGCCCAACTGCTGACCGGCGCTCAGGTCGAAGCGGAAATGCACGCCGGCGAAGATGCGGCTTAGCGTTGCTTCCTGCGCGGCAGCAGATACCGTTTCGAATGAACGCACAACGCCCGGAAGCACTTCGGAGGTGACGCCGAATGCGGAGCGGTCCGTTCCAAGAATGAACGTGAGCACGTTTGCTCCAGCCGCGCTGATCGCCGCGTGTGCACCTGGATATGAGGGATCAGGCGTGGTGTTGCCGACCTCTGGAAACCAATTTGGATCTGCTGGCGTTGACGGATTGTTGTCCGTGTCGCCAGCCCGGACCGCAGTGACCGGACGCCAAAAAGTGTAGATGTATTTGGCGTCGTAAAAGGCTATAACGCAGTCTGCGATCGCAAGGTTGAGTAGTGCGAAAAGCCGCGCGTTTTGTGCCGTCGTCAAGTGACGATCCAGCGACGCTGTCTGCGCGATCTCGTTCCAGTAGTTCTGGATCGCTCCGTTCCAGAACCGCCCGGTGAGCGCCTGATCGGCCGACGCACGCGTTCCGTTCATCGCACCGACGGATTTCACTTCGATGAAGTCGTTCGTGTATGCGTCACTGGTCAGTGCAGGCGGAGGGCCGGGACGAAACTGACTCGCTCGTTCCAGCGCAAACGGCGTAACGCCGGCCCAATGCGTGAATTGTGGTTGTGCTGGAAAGTTCGGTGGCGTCGACTGATACGTTCCGGGGTCGTGTCGGAACACGAACGGGACGGGGCTCGCGGCGGATCCGTCGCTGCTACGCCGTGTTAAGATGCCGTCCGCGACGCTTTTGCCGATGCGCACGCCATCAGATGTCCGCGCGTCGTTTTGGCTTTGCGCTAACGACTGTCGAAGTAGCTCGTCGAGCTGCGCAGTAAACGAAGGGTACAAGGCGACGAGGATTTGGTGCGCGGCTGACGCAGCTGCGGCGTCTAGCGAAGCGCTCGGTGATGCGTCCGAGAGGGACACCAAGTACGGCCGATGGGCGCGATCGATCGCGTTCACCGCGTCGTAGATCGCCGCGTGCAAAATCGCAAAGCTGCGTGTGGGGTGAATGGTCGACGGTTGAGCGCCGGCGGTGCGAACGATTTGCAGCAGCATTCTATTCCACTGCACAACGGGGTTGACGGAGGGACTAGCAGCCGCGGCTGAGAGCGCCGGACGTTGGCTGGTGGTGCGGAGGGCAGCGACGGTCGACGGACCGCCGCATGCAGCAACGAGTCCGCCGAGAGAGATCGGCAGAAAGAGCGCACGCTTCATGTGCAATACCTCAGCGTGAGTACGCGCACGACGCGCGATCGGTTTGGTCCGGCACAAAATCGGCGCGAGGAGGCGCCGGTAATCGTCCGAACGAGAATTGCACGATGCTCGAACGGGATGGCATGGTATATCTTGACTACGATCAGGCGGGGCTGGATGCGCAGTACAACAATCGCGCTCGCTTCCCCGATTTCGCCCAGCAGTTCTCTGCGTGGGACGGCTGGAGTGCACAGACGAGAACGGCGATCACGCGCGCCGCGCTCGACGTCCCGTTCGGGCCATCACCGTCGGAACGGCTCGACGTCTTCCCCGCCGACGAGATGAACGCGCCGGTCTACGTTTTCATCCATGGCGGATATTGGTACTCGCTCGACAAGTCCGAGCACAGCTTCGTCGCCGACGGGATGAAGCCGCACGGCTGCATGACCGTCGTCATGAACTACGGCCTCGCGCCCCAGTACGACATGGACGAGATCGTGCGCCAAAATCGCGCCGCGCTCGCGTGGATCTGGCAGCACGCCGCGGAGTACGGCGGCGATCCGAGCCGGATCTACGTCGCCGGCCATTCCGCCGGCGGTCATCTCGCCGCGATGCTGCTGGCGACCGATTGGTCAGCGTTCGCCCCGGGACTCCCCGAAAATCTCGTCAAGGGCGCATGCTCGATCAGCGGACTCTTCGATTTGGAGCCGCTTCGCCACGTGCGCTTCCTCGCCGACAAGCTGCGACTGACGCCCGAACAGGTGGTTCGGTGCAGTCCGATCCTCCAGCAGTACCGGACGGCGGCCCCGTTGCTCCTAGTCGTCGGCGGCGACGAGTCCGACGAGTTCCAGCGTCAATCACGCGCGATGTACGCGGTATGGAGCGAGCTGTCATACCCGGCGGCGCTCGTCGTCGCCGACGCGCGCGACCATTTCGATATTCTCAACCCGCTGCGCGAGCCGGAGAGTGACCTCGTGCGACTGCAGCTCGACCAGATGCGCGAGGCGTTCACCTAACCGACATGCTGTTCATGCTCGTCGACAAGCGGCTCATCCACTGGAACGGGAAGTAGCGAAAAGACGGCGGTCGTCCTCAGCGAGGACGTCGAGCGCTTTCGGCAGCTCGGGATAGTCGGCGAGCCAGGGGTACACCACAAGCGCTTGGGCGCGGTCTCCGCCGCGCGGAAGGCGTTCGCGGATCAGCGCATTCCATGCGGCGATACGCTCCGGCGTCGTCTCGCGTCGCACGAAATCCGCGACGGCGTCCTCATCGGCGCCCTCGCGGACGACGGTGACGAATGCGTCGAGCCTGATCCCGAGCCCGTCGAGGAGCATCGTGCTGAAGCCCTCGACGGTGTAAAGGCCGAGATTGCCGCCCGGGAACGACGCGCACACCTTATCGATCGTGCGCGGGAGGAAAACGACGCCGGCGAGCTCGGCGTGCGGGTTGCGCGGCGGTGCAATGGAGAGGTCGACAGGCTTCATGGGCCGCGGTTTCGCCGGCACGTCCTGGTCACCCGTCAGCGCGGCTTGAAGTACCCGTCGGTCAGCGTACGCATGAAGGCGACGATGTCGTTTTCGTCCTGATCGGTGAGGTGCAGGTTGCCGAGCTGCGTTGTGTTCTCGGTCTTCGCGTACGCCGGAGCCGGCCAGCACGAGATGCCCTCGCCGCGCGAGCCAGCGGCGCAGCGCGGCAGGGTGTCGCGCGTGTTGTAGAAGTGAACGATCTCCTTGAGGCTCTTGAAGTAGCCGTTCTCGGCGTACGCCTTGACGAATCCGGGATACGGACGCTTGTCGACGTTGCGCAGCGTCGGCATCCGGAAGCGGCCGTCGAACTTTCCGGCCAGCGCATGCCACGCCGCGACGCCGTCCTCGGGACTGCGGAGATAGTTGCCGACGCCGAGATCGACGAATCGCTCCCCTTCCGGATCGCCGACATACCCGTAGCGATCCGGCTTCGTCTGCTTGTAGAAGGCGAGCGCGGGGTTCTTCGGGGTCCCGATGTTCTCGGTCGTCTCATCAGTGAAGAGCGGACGGCGATCGCCCTTATCGTCGGAATGACATTGGTTGCACTTCGCCTTGCTGTTGAAGAGCGTGAAGCCGCGCATCTCCGAAGCGCTCAGCTTTGCCTTGCCCGCGAGAAACGCGTCGAACTTCGAGCTGAACGCGCTGACCTCGTCCGACGCCTCGAACGCCGCGATCGACATCGCCATGAGGTCGAACGTCTCTTGCACTTGGACGCGGTCACGAACTGCGAGATTCACGACGTACGGTGTGTTGTTCGGCCCTGGAACTTCAGAGCCGATCCTCGTCGCGGGATTGCTGTTGGGTCGCGAGCAGAGCGCGTCGACGTTCGAAGGCCAATGGATCGCGAACGAGCGTGGCCCGAGGATCTGCTCGAACAGCGGACGGTACTGGGCCTGGGAGATACGACGCACCACGCACGCGGGTTCCATGTTCGCCATCTCGGTTGGATTGAGCGGCGAGCCCTGCGACTGCGAGGCTGCGGGGTTGCGCAACCGTAGGCCGGTCGCGCGCAGATCCCAGAAGTTACCGCCGACGAAATCACCCGAGCTCTTACGGTAATAGAGCGGTGGTGCAAGCGCGGCATATGCAGCAGTCGGCGGCTTGCGTAAACTAAAGCGCGTCCGCACCGAACCGGGCTGATTCACCGTCGTGCGGTTGATGATCTCGATACCGCCTTGAAACCCGGTCTCCGGATTGTGGCAGAACGCGCACGCGGTGTTGCGGTTCACCGACAAGTTCTTGTCGAAGAACAGCAGTTTTCCCAGCGCCACCATCCCGTGCCCGTCGCCGGGTTGCACGTGGGATGCCTCGGCGAGGGCTTCGCGCTCGTGCTTATCGACCTGCGCTTGCACTTGCGCGATCTCGGTTTGCAGCGTGTCCTGTGTTGTTTGGGGCCGCGCGGTGCCCGTGAGGAGTAGCGTCCCTTCGAGGGCCGCAACGGTAAAGACCAGGACCAAGGCTGGCCGCGACATGTGGCCAGCGTATCACCAGCACCGGGACTGGACAACGGGACGATCTCTCCTCGGATCGCGGCAATGGACGGGGACTTCGACATCCTTGGCATGCCGCGCGCGCAAACCGATGGACTGTACATTGTATACAGCGCTATCCATTTGCACATGCGATGTTGCCAAATGCGTACGCTACAATCTCGCGCAGTGCCACATCTGGAGCTCTCTGGAATAGCGCAGGCGTTTCGTCGACCCGACGGCTCGCTTCATCGCGTCCTGACCGAATGTTCGCTCGAGATCGAGCGCGGCGAGTTCGTCAGCATCGTCGGACCGAGCGGATCCGGGAAAACGACGCTGTTCAACGTGATCGCCGGCCTCGCCGCGCCGCAAAGTGGGAGCGTCACGATCGGCGGCGAGCCGGTCAATGGGCCCAGCGCGCGCGTCTCGTACATGCTGCAAAAAGACCTGTTGATGCCATGGCGCACGACGCTCGAGAACGTCACGCTGGGGCTCGAGATTCGCGGCGTGCCACGGCGGGAAGCGCGTCGTCGTGGGACCGAACTGCTCGAACGGTACGGCTTGGCAGGCAACGAGGATCTGTATCCGAGTTCGCTTTCGGGCGGGATGCGGCAACGCGCCGCGCTGATCCGCACGCTCGTGCTCGAGCCGGAGATCGTGCTGCTCGACGAGCCGTTTTCCGCGCTCGATTATCAGACGCGCCTGATGCTCGAAGCCGACGTCCGCCGCATCATCCGCGAGCGCGGTTGCACCGCGATCCTCGTCACGCACGACATCGACGAAGCGGTCTCGATCTCCGATCGCGTGATCGTTCTGGGCGGCAAACCGGCCTCGATCAAGCTCGACATCGCGATCGACCTGACGGTCGAGGGAGAGCGAACGCCTGCGACCTCGCGTGAAGCGCCGGAGTTTCGGCGGTACCACAAGGCGATCTGGGAGCAGCTCGACGTGACGCTGCCGGGAGCAGCATGAGCATCGAAGCAAAACGACTCGCGCCGACCGCGATTCCGCAGGCCGCCGGCACGAGCATGCCATGGCTGCGTCGCGCCGCGGTTCCCGCGGTGCAACTCGCGGTCGCGGCGATCGTGATCGCGCTTTGGCAGCTGGGGTCAGACGCACATCTCGTCAACGGCCAGCTGTTTGGAACGCCGTCCGGAATTCTCGCGGCGGCGCAGCGCACGATCGCCGACGGATCGTTGGCCACCGATACGTGGGTGACGGTCTACGAGACGGTCACCGGATTCGTGTTGGGGACGCTCATCGGGAGCATTGCCGGGCTGCTGTTATGGTACTCGCGGTTTCTCGCGAACGTCATCGAGCCCGCCGCCGTCGCGTTCAACGGTGTTCCAAAGATTGCGCTCGGTCCGCTGATCATCATTTGGCTCGGTGCGGGGACTGAGTCGAAAATCGTGCTCGCGTTCGTCTCGACGCTCGTCGTCGCGTTTCTCGCCGCCTACGGCGCGACGCGGCAGGTCGATCGTGACCTCGTGACGCTGCTGCGCTCGATCGGCGCGACGCGTTGGCAGATCTTCCGCAAGCTGCTCGTTCCCAGCGCGATGCCGTTCATGTTCTCGGCGATGCGCATCAACGTCGGCTTCGCGCTCGTCGGCGCGGTCGTCGGCGAGTTCATCTCCTCGCAGCACGGAATCGGTCACGCCGTTTTCGTCGCCGGCAATCTCTTCGATCTCAATACCGTGTGGCTGGGGATCTTCGTGCTCTCCATCGTCGCGGCCATCATGTATGCCCTGCTGGCGCAAGCGGAGCGCCTTCTCGTGAAAGGACGAATGTGAATCTCGCTCGCGGAGTTGCCACCCTCAGCCTCGCCGGCGTCGTCGCCCTCGCGGCGCCCGCCGCAGCTCAGCAAAAGGTCGAGCAGGTGACGGTCGCGCAAGCGTTCCAGTCGGTCCAGTACCTCCCGCTTTATGTGGCGATGGACAAGGGCTACTTCAAGAAGCACGGCCTCGACGTCACCAAGATAACCGCGAACGGCGGCGCGAACGGTGTCGCGAGCGTCATCGCCGGAAGCGCGATGTTTTCGCTGCAGGACCCGATGACCGCGGTGCTCGCGAACCTCAAGGGCGCGAAGCTCAAGAACGTCGCCGAGGTCGTCAACGGCGTGCCGGTGTGGGTCCTCGTGAAGAAAGACTCGCCGATCAAGTCGATCGCCGACTTGTCGGGGAAGACGATCTCGACCGCGATCGCGCCGTCGACGAGCACGTATCTGCTGCGCGATATCCTCGCCAAGCAGCATGTGAAGGCGACCGAACAGGACGTCCTGATCGGGACGGAGATCGCGCCGCTGCTCGCGGGCAAAGTCGATGCCGCGGCCGTCTACGAGCCGTACGTGGAGCAAGCACTGGCGCAGGGCTGCCGCGTTCTGTATGAGTTTGCCAAGGCTGTTCCGGGCGGTTACGCGTTCTCGACGATCGACGCGTTGGAGTCGACGGTTCAGACGAAGCCGGAAGTCGTGCAAGCGTTCGTCGCCGCACTCGACGACGCGATCCACGCGATGAACTCCGACCAAGCAGGCGCCGAAGAAGTCGCGGTCAGCGAGTTTCCGCAACTCCCGCCGGATATCGTGCGGGCCTCGGTGAAGCGGATGTTCCATGACGAGATCTATCCGAAGAGCGCGATGATCACGCCGACGGCATTCAACAACGCCCTTGCGCTGCAAGTCACGATCGGGAACATCAAGCCCGACGCCGTGACCTATACCGCCGCGGTGTCACCGCAGTTCGCGCAGAAGACCGCCGCGAAGTGATCGCTCCCTCGCGACAGAGTGTCGCCGACGCCTTAGCGCGGATCGCCGCGGAAGACGACGAACTGCGCGCGTGGGCTTTCGTCGATCGCGCGGCGCGCGTCGATCCCGCGCCCGACGGGCCGCTTGCCGGGATTCCGTTCGGCGTCAAGGACATCATCGACGCCGGCGGGATGCTGACCGCGAACGGACTCACGCTGCCGCCGCGGATGCCCGAGCTCGACGCGTGGTGCGTCGCGACGCTACGAGCAGCGGGAGCGATCCCGGTCGGCAAGACCGAGACGACCGCGTGCGCGCATCGCGATCCTGCGCCGACGTTCAACCCGCTCGATCGCGCGCGCACGCCGGGCGGTTCAAGTGCTGGCAGCGCCGCCGCCGTCGGGGCGGGACAGGTGCCCTTCGCGCTCGGAACGCAGACGATCGGCTCGGTGCTGCGGCCAGCGGCGTACTGCGGCGTCGTCGGCTTCAAACCGACATTCGGCGCGATCCCGACGACCGGCGTCGCAGCATTCTCGCCGTCGCTCGATCACGTCGGCGTCATCGCCGTCGACGTCGCGATGGCGCGTCGCGTCGCCGCCTGCGCGATCACGACTCTGATCGACGAAGGCGAGATCGCCAACCCGCGCTTGGCGGTCGCGGATACGGTGTGGGCAGCCAAGTATGCACCGCAGACGCGCGACGCCGTGCGCCGCGCCATCGATGCGCTCGCGCGCAGCGGGATCACGGTGACGGCGCAGGAGATGCCGGCGGAGGTCGCTACCGGTTTGGCGGGCGCGCACGTCGTCAACGCGTTCGAGGCGTACGCCGCGCTCGGGCCGTTGCTCGTGCACAAGCTGCCGCCGGAGCTCGAACTGATCATCCGCCGCGGTGCGAGCACCGAGCGAAGTGCGTATGTCGCGGCGCTCGCGCGGCGTGAAGCTGCGCGGCCGCGGATCGAAGCATTTCTGTCGGGATACGACGCCGTGATCGTTCCGTGCGGTGACGCCGCACCGTCTCGCGAAACGACCGGCGACGGCTCGCCGTTCGGTCCGTGGTCGTTCTTCGGGACGCCGTCGATCTCGATTCCAATCCCCGGCACACGCCCCGCGTCCGTCTCGCTGCAGCTCACCGCACCGCGCGGACACGATGCGCGCCTGCTCGCGGTCGCTGCGCGCGTCGAGGCTGCACTCGGATAGCACCGAGCGCCAGCTGAGCCGAGAGCGCGGCGTACGCGCGTGCAGAACCTACGCGCGCAACGATGACCCCGCGAGGAGGGCCTATGCACGTCGATACGCGCTTTGGAACGGTGGTCGCGATCTTTCCGACCCGTGCCTGCGCCGACGAGGCAAGCCGCGAGCTGCATCGTTTCGGCGTTCGCCACACCTGGCTGGGCGAGGGACATCGCCCGCAGCGCGGCAAGACGCTCTTTGAGGCGCTGTCCGCGCACGGCGTCAACACCGAGGACGCGCGGGAGGTCGACCGCGTGATCGGCGACGACGAAGTCGTGCTCGTCGCCGAGGACGTCCCGCAAGACGTCGACGCAATCGCGATCGCAACGCATCACGGCGGAACGACGCTCGTCTTCCGCCCGCCGCAGGACCCGCTCGAGCAGCCACGCCTCGAGGCTGCACATCGCCATCCGGTTAGCGGGGACCTCAACATCAACGACATTCGCCACACCGCGATGCGGGAAGTGCCTCCGCTGTAGCCCTTCGCAAGACCCAGCCGCAGCGACGCGAATCGACGCCGCATGGACTTGGAGATACGTGGACGCGTCGCGCTCGTCACGGGGGCGAGCAGCGGGATCGGCGAGGCGGTCGCCCTTGCGCTCGCCGCGGAGGGCGCAAACCTCGCCGTCGCGGCACGGCGCAAGCCGATGCTCGATGCGCTCGCACAGCGCGCCTGTGACATCGGCGCTCACGAGGCGCGCGGCTTCGTCTACGACCAGGCCGAGCCCGAATCAGGCAGGGCGCTCGTGCGTGAGGTCGAGGCAGCGCTCGGCCCGGTCGAGATCCTCATCATCAATGGCGGCGGCCCCAAGCCGGGGACGTACACGCAGGTCGGCCCGCACGATTGGGACGCCGCATACGCGATGACGATGAAAAGCGCGCTCTCGCTCGTCGACGGCGTTCTCCCCGCGATGCGGCAGCGGCGCTGGGGGCGGATCGTCGCGCTCGAGTCGACGTCGGTGAAGCAGCCGATCGCGAACCTCGTGCTGTCGAACGCGTTTCGGACCGGCGTCGTCGCCGCGCTCAAGACACTGTCGGCGGAAGTTGCGGCCGACGGCGTCACGATCAACACGATCGCGACCGGCCGCATCGTCACGCCACGCCTGACCGCGCTCTACGGTGAGGGCGAGGAGGGGATGAAGCGCGCCGGCCAAGGGATCCCGATCGGCCGGCCTGCGACAACCGAAGAGTATGCTCCGCTCGTCGCGTTCTTGTGCGGCGAACCCGCGCGTTACGTCACCGGCCAGACGATTGCGATCGACGGCGGCCTCATCGCAGGAACGTTCGGCTAACCCTGTCACGCTGAGCTTGTCGAAGCGTGCGTGGCACGACGCCCTCGACAAGCTCG
>CAZABL010000108.1:0-9708 GCA_964483365.1 uncultured bacterium | reverse complement strand
GTCGAAGCCGTCGTGCCGTGATCGCTTCGACAAGCTCAGCGTAAACGACGCGCTTCGACAAGCTCAGCGTGACATGAGGTTCGTTATTTCGCTTCGATCATCTCGGCGCCGTCCCATGGGCCGGGTCCACGACCGCGTACGGCGGTGAGCGAACAGCGATCGCGGTAGTAGGCGGCGGGACGGTCTTCGGGGTGCAGCTCCGCGATCCGCGAGAAGATCCGTCCCGCCGTCAAGAACATCCCTTTGCGAAACTCGTTCATCGCCGCGACGAACGCTTCCGCGGTCTTGTCCTTGTGCGCGATCAGATCGGCCGGATCGTTATCGTAGCACTCGTAGATCTCGACGCTCTGCGTCTTCCCCTTCGCTTTCACCGCGCCGAGATGGCGCAGCTTGAAGCCGTCGCCGGTTCCGAACGTCTCCACGACGTTACCGCTGACCAGCAGTTCGACGCCGAACGTCTTGGTGAGCCCTTCGATGCGCGAGGCGACGTTCACGGCGTCGGCGATGACCGTCGTCTGCATCCGTTCGTCTTCGCCGATCGTACCCAGGATCAAGTCGCCGCGATGCATCCCGATCCCGATGCGGATCGGCTCGTAGCCGGCGAGCCGGCGTTCCTGGTTGTACCGCACGACTTCGCGTTCGAGCGCGAGGGAGGCGTGCAGCGCATCGCTGCCCGCGCGCGGGAAGAGCGCCATGATCGCGTCGCCGATGTACTTGTCGATGAAACCGTGGTTGGCGCGAATGATCGGCGTGACGTACTTGAGGTACGAGTTGAGGAAGTCGAAGTTCTGCTGCGGCGTCATCCGCTCCGAGAGCGCGGTGAAGTCGCGGATGTCGCTGAAGAAGACGGTCATCTCGCGCTGCACGTGATCGCCGAGCTTGATCTCCAGGATCGTCCGCTTGTCGAGGTTGTCGAGAAACTCGCGCGGCACGAAACGGCTCGACGCGTCGCGGTAGAGCTTGAGCACCGCAGTTTCGTTCGGATCGCGTCCTGCCGCCTCGGCCTGACGCACGGCGGTCAGCTCGTGGAGGCGTTTGCGTTGCACGGCGAGCTCGACGCGTCTGGTGACGAGCAGCGGCTGCGCCGAGTCGAACGGCGTCGTGAGAAAATCTTCGGCACCGCGCTGCAGACATGCGGCGACGCGGTCCGACGCTGCCACCGGCGCGGTCACGAGAACCGGCGTCGGCAGACCGGTGTCGCGTCCGGCGCACGCCTTGATCACCGCGAGCACGTCCGCACTGGACTGCATGACGTCGACCAGCACCACATCGACGGCGCGGGTCCCGCAGGCGGCGATCGCTTCGCCGGCTGTAACGAAACGGACGTCCGGATAACCGGCGCCGCGCAGTTGCGTAACAAGCGTCAGGTGGTCCTCGGCCGAGCCGCCGACCACAACGATCCGAGCCGACACCGAAACGACCCTCCCCCTGCCTGCTTCGGAGTGCAGGGAGTCGCTTTCCCCTCGCCGGAGCACGCGGCATGAAACGAGTCGCTCTGATCCTCGCGCTGGCGCTCGCGGCCGGTTTCCCCGCCGCCGCCCTCGCGAAGGCCGCTCCAACCGGCGCCGCGGGCGCCACGATGGTCAAATGCGCCAGCGGCGACGCCGTCGTGTGGCTGAATACGGACACGAAGGTCTACCACGCCGCGGGCAGCAGCCTCTATGGAAAGACCAAGCATGGGAAGTACGTCTGCACGTCGGACGCGACCAAGCTCGGCGCGCGACCCGCAAAATCGAGCGGCGGCGCGATGAGCGGGAGCATGTCGTCGATGTCGTCGTCGTCGGCAGCGCACACCAAGAAGAAGAAGGACTGCACCATGAAGGGGATGGCCCCCGGGGCGAGTCCGAGCCCGATGTAGCCTGCGGGTCCGGTGCGCGGCGGCCAGGAAGAGGACCTTCATGCTGGCCACCGCGTCCTACCGTACCCTTCTGGTCGACGCCGCCGGTGGCGTCGCGACCATCACCCTGAACCGCCCCGAGAAGCGCAACGCACTCTCGCTCGAGGCGATGCGCGAGATCATCGCTGCGCTCGAGGCGATCGCCGCGGATCGCAGCGTCAAAGCGGTGATCGTACGCGGGGTCGGTCCCGCGTTCAGCGCGGGACACGATCTGCGCGAGATGCTCGAACGCAGCGTTCAGGAGTACCGCGAGACGTTCGACACCTGCGTGCAGATGATGGAAACGATCCAGGCGATTCCGCAGCCGGTGATCGCCGAGATCGCCGGGATCGCGACCGCCGCGGGTTGCCAACTCGTCGCGACCTGCGACCTCGCGATCGCGTCGACGCAAGCACGCTTCGCGACACCGGGCGTGAAGATCGGCTTGTTTTGCACGACGCCGATGGTCGCACTCACGCGCGCGATCGGACGCAAGCGTGCGATGGAGATGCTCCTGACGGGCGACCCGATAGACGCGCGGACGGCGGTCGACTGGGGCCTCATCAACCACGCCGTCGAGCCGGAGCAACTCGAGGCGACGACGCGCGCGCTGGCCGAGAAGATTGCGGGGTCGTCCGGCTTCACGGTCGGCCTTGGAAAGTCCGCATTCTACGCGCAAATCGACCTCGACCAACCCAAGGCGTACGCCTATGCTAAGGAGGTGATGTCGATGAACGCGCTTGCAGAGGACGCGCAGGAGGGGATGAGCGCGTTCATTAACAAGCGTGCGCCTGTGTGGCAAACCTGACGTCAAGGGGATACCACGACATTCGTCATTTCTTTACCGAACCGCACAGGATTGCGACCCAATCGACCGCAATCCGGCACGTGCGCTGGTGTGGGCAATAACGCGAGCATGCGTCTGAAGTCGTCGCCCACACCCGGTAGTAGGGCAACCTGCTACGCGACGGCAACGAGGCCCGCTTCACGGCGGGTCTTGTTGTTTTCCGGCGAACACGCGGGGACGTGACGTACCGTCGTCTTTTGCTCGCGTTCCTCGCGATCGGTCTGCTCGCATGTCTCGCCGTCGCCGCGCGACGCTATCACCACGAACGCCAAGCCAATCGCGTCGAGATCGTAATCGACGATCAGGACTTCCAATCACTCGCGCACTCGTATGCATACGATGAGCGCGCGTTTCTCGTCGCGCTGCGTCGCGCCGGACTCACGTCGCTCGCGGTGCAGGAGGAGCTCGGCGCTCAAGTCTCCTCGTCGCCGAACGCGGCATTCTACAGCGGCGCGTCGCTGATCGACCAAGCGAAGCTGACGGGATTCCGGGACCAGGCATTCGCGCGCCTCGCGGCCGCGCACCAGATCCGCGGCGACGAAGTGTATATCGAAGCGTTCGACGCCGCGACGGCGGCGCGGTACGCGCGCCAGCTTCCGCTCAAGTTCTCGCCGCGTTCGGTGCACGTCCTCACCCACGGACTCCCCACCGTGTTCGCGATACGTACCAACCCGCAGTACTTCGCCAGCATCGGCCTGGGCTTGCCGGCCGATCGTGTCGCGCTCGCGCGCAGCCTCGCGCTGCACCTGGTGCCGCGTTTGCAGAACGACGAACGCTTCAAGGCGCCGCAGATCGACGCGGTCCTGCACGATGCCGTCGTCCATCACGACGCGCACACCGTAATCTTCTTCGGTTTGCGCAATCAGGTGCTCGGCTATCCTGACGCGGTCGACGCGACCGCGGCCGCGATGCGCCGGCTGCACCTCTCGTTCGGCACGATCGAGACGTACGATGTCCGTCAGAACCAAGCCGGGAGCGACTCGCTGGCGAAAGATCTCCCCGCAAATACGGTCCGCGTGCAAGCGATTGCGGCGGCCGAGCTCGATAAGCTCAAGCCGGCCGAGATCGTGCAGCGCTACCTGCTCGGCGTCCGCGAGCGCAACGTGCGCGTCGTCTACTTCCGTCCGTACGCGCATCAGTGGAACGGGCGTTCGATCGAAGCGACGAACGTCGAGCTCGTGCGCGAGATCGCGCAAGGCGTACGCGCGTCAGGTTTGCGCGTCGGCACGGCGACGCCGTTCGAGCGGTTCGTCGACAGCGTTCCGCTCGTCATCCTCGCCTCGCTCGCCGTCCCCGCGATCCTCTTGCTGCTGCTCGCCGAGTTCGGCATCGGCGGGAACCGCTGGCTGATCGCGTTCGTCGCCGTCGACGTCGTGCTCGTCGTGGCCGGCTTCGCGGTCCATCACGACATGGCGGCGCGCAAGCTGCTCGCACTGCTCGGCGCGATCGTGTTCCCGATCGCCGGCTTCGCTGCGGTCGCGCCGATCTTTCGCGCCCCGCGCGCGCCGTCGACCGGCGCCGCGATCCTCGACGGGATTCGCGTGATGGCAATCGCGCTCGTCGTGACGCTCGCCGGCGCACTCGTCATCATCGGCTTGCTCTCCACGCCGCTGACGATGCTCGAGATCGACCGCTTCACCGGCGTACGGCTCGTGTTGGCTGGGACGCCTGTCGTCGCGCTGCTGCTCTACCTCTTCACGCCGCGTTGGGGCGCCCGCGTCCCGGTCGCGCGGATTGCGGGTGCGCCGATCACGGTGCTGCAGGTCGTGCTCGGGATCGTGATCCTGGGCGCCGCCTACGTCTTACTCGCGCGCAGCGGGAACCAGAGCGAGATCGCGCCCTCGTCGTTCGAGCTGTCGCTGCGCTCGCATCTCGCGACGCTGCTTCAGGTGCGTCCGCGCACGAAGGAGTTCCTGATCGGCTGGCCCGCGCTCATGCTCGCGCCGGCGCTGCTTCCGATCGATCGCGAGCGTTGGGGTTGGCTGTTCGCGCTTGCGATCGGGGTCGGGCTCGCCGACATCTCCGACACGTTCTCGCATCTGCACACGCCGCTCGTCGTCTCGCTCGAACGTGCCGTCAACGGCGCGATCGTGGGGATCATCTGCGGTGCTATCGCGATCGCGCTCTACCGGCGCTTCCGTCCCGGCGCGAAATGACCGCGCCGCGTTTTTTGCTCAGCGGGTACTACGGCTTCGGGAACCTTGGGGACGAGGCGCTCTTACAGGTGATCGTCGACCGACTGCGCAGACGGTGGCCCGGTTGCAGCGTCGATGTCCTCAGCGGTGATCCGACGAAAACGGCGCAGACGTACGGCGTCGAGGCAACCCCACGGATGGACCTCGCGCGCGTGCGCGGCGCGATCGAACGCGCCGACGTCGTCCTGTCGGGCGGCGGCGGGCTGCTGCAGAACGTGACGAGCCTCCGCAGCCTGCTGTACTACGCGGGCGTGATTCGCGGGGCGGTGAAGGCGGGGAAGCCGACCATGGTGTTCGCGCAATCGATCGGCCCGCTCGACTTTTGGGGCCGCGCCGTCGTTCGGAGCTTCTGCAAGGGACTCGCCGCCGCCACGGTGCGCGATCAGCGCTCGCGCGCGCTGCTCGGCGCGCTCGTTCCCGAGGTCCCGATCGAGCGCACCGCCGATCCCGTCTTCCTGTTCGAGCCCGGCGGTGAGCCGCTCGACTTGGATGCCGAAGGTCTCGGCGATACGAAGACGCCGCTCGTCGTCGTCTCCGTGCGGAAATGGCCGGGCGGCGACGCGACCGCGCAAGCGCTCGCGGCGGCGGTCGATCGCCTTGCGGGCAAGCACGGTGCACAAGTCGCGTTTCTTCCGCTGGGCGGGCCGCCGGACGCCGAAGCGTCGACGACGGTGATTCGCCGCTGCGCGTCGGCGCCGGTCCTGCTCCCTGACTATCCCCTCGGCCAAGCGGCACAGGTCCTCTCGCGCGCAACGCTGGTGATCGGGATGCGCCTGCACGCGCTCATCATCGCCGCGCGCCTGGGCGTACCGTTCCTGGCATTACCGTACGATCCGAAAGTCAGCGCGCTGTGCGAGGACTTGCACTATCCGCTCGCGCCGTTGTTCGTTCCGGGCCAACCGCCCCCGCCGCCCGACGAGATCGCACGTCGTGTCGACGAGGCGTGGGCGCGACGCGACGACGTTGCCGCGCATTTGCGCGCGATGCGTCCGGAGATCGAACGGCTCGCCGAGCGTAACTTCGATGTGCTCAACGAACTCGTGACACGCGCGACGCATAAGGCGGCAGGCGCCGAACGCTGACGCGCGAAGGCCTGCGGCGCAACGATGGCGCGGCAGACGTTCGTCCTTGGCCGGCTGTTCGACATTCGCGTAGGCATACACGTCTCGTGGCTTGCTGTCTATGCCTTCGTCACGATCGCGCTCGCGCAGAGCTTGGGGTTGTTCTTCGGTGCGTTCTGCGCGCTCGCACTGTTCGCGGGCGTCGTCGCGCACGAGCTCGCACACGCGCTCGTCGCGCGCCGCTTCGGCGTGCACACGAGCGCGATCACGTTGTTCTTGTTCGGCGGTGTCGCCACGCTCGACGACGAGCCGCCGTCGCCCGGTGCTGAAGCGCTGATTGCGCTCGCCGGTCCGGCCGTGAGCGCGCTGCTCGCGATCGTTGGGCTGGTCGTGTTGCTCGCCGTCGAGCGGCTCGTTCCGGGACCGATGGGGACGAGTCTGGGGCTGCTGTGCGCCTACCTTGCACTCGCGAACGGCGTGCTCGCCATCTTCAACCTGCTGCCGGCCTACCCAATGGACGGCGGTCGCGTGTTGCGCGCGCTGCTCTGGGTCCGACACGGTGATCGTCGCGGCGCGACCACGTTCGCGTCCCGTGTCGGCGTCGGCTTCGCCTTGGCGCTCGTCGCCGGCGGCGTGTTGACCGCGGCGGCGACGCACCACGTCGTCTATCTCTGGTATGCGGTGCTCGGCGGCTTCCTCTTACGGCAGAGTTGGGCGCAGGAGCGTTCCGGCGACGTGGAGGTCGCGCCCGCCACGTAGAAGACCGCTGGTCTGATGTCCCAGACCCCCCGCGATTACCGTTCGACCCTCAATCTCCCCAAGACCGACTTCCCGATGCGGGCCGAGCTTCCCAAGCGCGAGCCGGCGTGGGTGCGCTGGTGGGCCGAACACGACACGTACGCCAAGCGTCTCGAGGCGAACCGCGGCGGCAACCCGTTCATCCTCCACGACGGCCCGCCATACGCGAACGGCGATCTCCACATGGGGACGCTACGCAATCGCGTGCTCAAGGACAGCTTCGTCAAGATCAACCTGCTCGACGGGCGCTACGCGGACTTCGTTCCGGGCTGGGACATGCACGGGCTTCCGATCGAGCGCGAGACGCTCAAGCATCTGGGGCTCGACTTCCGTGCAGCCGACCCGCTCGAGCTGCGCGCGAAGTGCCGCGAGCGCGCCCTGTTCTGGTTGGACCGCCAGCGCGAGCAGATGCTGCGGCTCGGTCACTTCGGTCGTTTCGACGATCCGTACATGACGATCGATCCGCGCTTCGAGGCGACGATCGTCGAGACGCTCGCCGATCTTGCCGAGCGCGAGTACCTCTACAAGGGGCTTCGCTCGACGCTGTGGTGCTGGAATGACGAGACCGCCCTCGCCGAAGCGGAGATCGAGTACAAGGACCACACCTCGCCTTCGATCTACGTGCGCTTCCCGGCAACCGCCGAGCAGCGTGCCGAGATCCTCAAGCGCTTCGGGGCCGACGACGACGGCGCGCCGCTCTCCGTCGCGATCTGGACGACGACGCCGTGGACACTCCCGGCGAACGTCGCGGTGGCGCTCTCGCCGACGGCGACGTACGGCCTCTATCGCGTCGGCAATGAGGACGTGATCATCGCGCGCGACCTGGCGGGCGATGTGCTCGCGCGCTTCCCGACGGGCAGTTCGGCTACGCTTCGTGCGGAGCTCCCGGGCGCTGCGCTGGAACGCGCGGCGGTGCGTCATCCGTTCCTCGACCGCGACTCGCTGATCGTGCTTGCCGACTACGTCGAGCTCGAAACCGGGACCGGGGCGGTGCACACCGCACCGGGGCACGGTGAGGACGACTTCGAGACCGGCGCGCGCTACGGGCTGCCGGTGCTCAACCCCGTCAACGGCGCCGGACACTTTACCGACGAGGCTGGCAAGTATGCCGGGCTGTTCATCTTCGACGCGAACGCGAAAATCATCGAGGATCTGCGCAGCGCCGGGTTGCTGATCGCAAGCGAGGCGTACGAGCACAGCTATCCGCACTGTTGGCGCTGCAAGCATCCGGTGATCTACCGCGCGACCGCGCAGTGGTTCATCGGGATGGATCGCAACGCGTTGCGTCAGCGCGCCGAAGACGCGGTGCACACGGTGCGCTGGCTCCCGGCGTGGGGCGAGCAGCGCATGGAGAAGATGGTCGAGAACCATCCCGAGTGGTGCGTCTCACGCCAACGCGTGTGGGGGACGCCGATCCCGTCGGTGTCGTGCGTGCGCTGCAACGAATCGTTCCTCGACCCGACGCTCGCGCGCCGGTTCGGGAAGGCGATGCGTGCGCGTCCCTTCGACGCGGGCAACGCGTCCGATCTGTGGTGGACGGAGCCGGTCGAAGCGTTCGCGCCGCCCGGACTCACCTGCCCGAAATGCGGCGGTACGACGTTCGAGAAAGAGCACAACATCGTCGACATCTGGTTCGAGTCGGGCGTCACGTGGCGGGCGGTGCTCATCGAACGCGGGATGGAGTTCCCGGCCGACGTCTACCTCGAGGGCGGCGATCAGTACCGCGGCTGGTTCCGCTCCAACCTGGTCACCTCGGTCGCGACGCGCGATTGCGCGCCGTACCGGCGAGTCGTCTCGCACGGGTGGGTTGTCGACCAGGACGGCCACGCCATGCACAAGTCGGCGGGCAACTACGTCACGGTCTCCGAGGCCGTCGAGAAGTACGGCGCGGATATCCTGCGGCTGTGGTCGGCGTCGACCGACTTCACCGGTGACGTGCGCTTCGGCCCGTTGATGCTCGAGAACGTCGCCAACGTCTACAAGAACCTGCGCTTCCGCCTGCGGTACTTCTTGGGTTCGATCGACGATCTCACGCCCGAAGGCCTGATCCCGCGCGAGGAGATGGAGCCGATCGACCGGCTCGCGCTCGAAGCGCTCGACGCGTTTGCGGCCGAGGTCGCCGACCACTACCGTGCGTATCGCCTACACGAGGCGTACTTCGCGATCCAGCGCTTCGACAAAGACGATCTCTCGGCGTTCTACGTCGACGCGCTCAAGGACCGGCTCTACACATCGGCCCCCGACGCGAAGCGCCGTCGCAGCGCGCAATCGGCGCTGCTCGAGATCTTCCGCACGATGTGCGTGTTGCTCGCGCCGGTGCTCTCGTTCACCGCGGAGGAGGCCTGGCAGCACCTGCAGCCCGAGCTGCGCGGCGAAGCGGAGTCGGTGTTCGACTTGCGGCTTCCCGGCCCGGCGACCGTCGACACGGACGATCTCGCGACGTGGACGCTCCTCAAGCAGCTGCGCGCGCAGGTCGCGGCGAGCGAGGGCGTGCGCGACTTCCAGCTCGACGCGACGGTCGAAGTCGAGCCGCGGCTCTACGATCGCTTCGTCGCGCTCGGCGACAACGTGCGCGAGGCGCTCGTCGTCTCGTCGCTACGCAAATTCGGCGCGAGTGCGAACGGAAGCGCAAACGTGATCGTCGTTCCCGCCGACGGCCAGAAGTGCCAACGCTGCTGGAAGTACCTCCCGCTCAGCACCGACCCGGAGCACCCGACGCTCTGCGCGTCGTGCTCCGCAATCGTGCGCGAGCTCGAAGCAAAAGTCTAACCGTCCCCCGTCATCCCCCCCGTCACCCTGAGCTCGTCGAAGGGCGCCGCGGCGCAGCCGCCGTCTGAGCTTGTCGAAGACACCATGCCACGAACGGCTTCGACAGGCTCAGCCAGGACGCGCGCTTCGACAAGCTCAGCGTGACAGGAGTGGGACGATTAC
>CAZABL010000107.1:3921-10258 GCA_964483365.1 uncultured bacterium | reverse complement strand
TTGCATGTGTTAGGCACGCCGCCAGCGTTAATCCTGAGCCAGGATCAAACTCTCCGAAAAATAACTTTCGGAGCCTTTGAAAGGCTCTCAACTTTCGCTGACTATCGACTCACCGATCGCTCGGCGAGTCACGATCCCGGTTGCGAACCGGAATCCGCCGTACGCTCATCGCGTACGACGCAGTCATAAAACTGTACGGTCTGCACTTCTGGTGCGGAAATCCGGTGGAGCCGGAAGACCCGCGAAGCACAGACTACTCAATCTCGCCGACCCAAACAAAAACGCGACTCTTTCGAGTCGCGCATCGTCTGAGCGGGCGGAGACCCACAGACTTATGCGCTACTGCACTGTTCAGTTTTCAAGGAGCAGACGCTGCCGCCCAGCCCGCTTCGGACCGGATCACTGACCGCACCGTGGAGGCGAGGCGTCAGAGTCAACGACGGATAGACTACCACTGCGCGTCTAGCATGTCAATGGGGGTCGGCGTCATCTCCCGGAAAGCTGCTCGAGGCCGGCGAAGCAACCGGCGTGCTCGTTGGGTTGCCTGAGTCTCGCAGTACCGCCATCATCCGCCGGACCGCGGAGCTCTTCGCCTCGGAGGCGCCGCTGGTCGATCTCTTCCCCCGCTTTGCCGGCGAGCTTGCGACGCTGTTCGCAGCGAGCGCCGTCAACCTCGCCCTGGGAACCGCCCCAAGTAACCTTCTCCTCTATAAGGATGGTGCCGTCACATCGTCCTCCGCGGACGTGACCCGGATTGCGGTCGCGCTCGGCGGCCAGACCTCCGCGAGCTCGCGTGCGATCGCTGTCCCCCTGCTCTACAACGGCGAGGTCGTCGGGGCGCTCGGGGTTCGGGCCGCCGATGGGACCGAGTACGAAGACGACGACGTCGACGCGCTCCGGGCGTGCGGGCTCTACCTGGCGGTTCGGGTCAACGAACAGCAGCTCCGAAGCGAGCGTGACCGGTTGGCGCTGCTGGCGGGGACCGATGCGCTCACCGGCCTCCCGAACCGCCGAGCGTTCGACGAGCGTCTCGAGGCAGAGTGGCGGCGCGCCGTGCGCGAGGAGGCGAGCCTCGGCCTGGTGATGATCGACGTCGATCTGTTCAAGTCGTTCAACGACCGCTACGGGCATATCGCCGGCGATCTCTGCCTCAAGCGCGTCGCCGCCGGACTCGCCGATGCGCTGCGCCGGCCCGGGGACGTGATCGCCCGCGTCGGCGGCGAGGAGTTTTGCGCGATTCTTCCGGCCACCGACCTCGTCGGTGCGGTCACGCTGGCCGATGCGATGCGCGCGTGCGTCGCCACGCAAGCGATCCCGCATGAGGGAAACCCCAAGGGGATCGTGACCGTGAGCTGCGGCGTCGCTGCAGCGAGACCGTTACGCGACCACAATGCGCTGCGGCTCGTCGCCGCTGCCGACGACGCGCTCTACGTTGCCAAAGCCGCCGGCCGCGATCACGTCGCGACCGGCGCGATCAAGGAACGCTAGTCCATCCCCGCCGCGAGATCATCGGCGGCATGTGCGGCGATCTTACGCGAGATCGATTTTCCTTGTACGAACAGCAGCAAATAGTCGTACCCGCCGGCCTTCGAGTCCGTTCCGCTCATGTTGAAACCGCCGAACGGCTGACCGCCGACGAGCGCGCCGGTGCACTTGCGGTTGAGATAGAGATTCCCGACGAAGAAGTCGTCTTGAGCGCGCGCCAAACGCTCCTCGCTGCGTGAATACAGCGCGCCGGTAAGACCGAACTCGGTATCGTTCGCAATCGCGAGCGCGTCCTCGAAATCGTTCGCTTTGATCACCGCGAGCACGGGGCCGAAGATCTCTTCTTGTGCGATGTGCGCGTGCGGATCGACGTCGGCGAAGATCGTCGGTTCGATCACATTGCCCTCGCCGGGCGCGCGCGTGCCGCCGGTCAGCAATCGCCCTTCCTGCTTGCCGATTTCGACGTAGCGCAGGATCTTGTCGACCGCTTTTTGGTTGATGACGGGGCTGACGTTCGTCTCCGCGAATGCGGGATCGCCGGTGCGCAGCGCGCGCGTCGCGGGGACAAGTTTTTCGAGAAAGCGATCGTAGACGGCAGCGTCGACGATTGCGCGCGAGCACGCGGAGCACTTCTGTCCGCCGAAACCGTATGCCGAGGCGACGACGCCTTGCACGGCCGCGTCGAGGTCGGCGTCGTCGGCAACGACGATCGCGTCCTTCCCGCCCATCTCGGCGATGACGCGTTTGATCCACTTCTGTCCCGGCTGCGTTTTCGCGGCAATCTCATTGATGCGCAAGCCGACGGATTTCGAGCCGGTGAACGAGATGAAGCGCGTTCGCGCATCGGTGACGAGCGCTTCACCGACGCTGGTTCCTTCGCCGGGGACGAAGTTGAGCACGCCGGGCGGAAGGCCGAGCTCGTGCATGAGATCGACGAACTTCGCAGCGACGACGGCGGCGTCAGGCGAGGGTTTGAGACAGACGGTGTTGCCGGTGACGATCGCTGCGCTCGACATCCCGGCCATGATCGCGAACGCGAAGTTCCACGGCGGAATCACGGCGCCGACGCCGAGCGGCAAATAACGCAAATGGTTCTGCTCGCCGGCGATCGGCGTGAGCGGCGGCGGATTCGCGAGTCGCAGCGCTTCGCGCGCGTAGAATTCCAGGAAATCGATCGCTTCGGCGGTGTCGGCGTCCGCTTCGATCCACGTCTTGCCGACCTCGAGGATCAGCAACGCGTTCCAGTCGTCTTTCGTGCGGCGCACGTGCTCGGCGGCGCGAAACAGGAAGTCGGCACGCTCGGCCGCGCTCGTCCGCTTCCAGGTCGCGAACGCCTCGGTCGCGACGTCGAGTGCGCGCGAGATCTGATCGGGCGTGGTCTCGTCAACGTACCCGACGACTTCCGAAGGCCGGGCCGGGTTGAGCGACGGCGTCGTCTTGGCACCATGCAAGCGCTCGCCCCCAATCACGACCGGGTAGCGGCCGTCGAGGGTCGCGCGGACCCGCGCCAGCGCCGCTTCGAGCGACGCCCGGTCGGCCGGGTCGGAGAAATCCCGGATCGGCTCGTTGCGGAACGGGGCGGCGGTGCGCGGTGCGGTGACACTCATGAGAGGGAGGCCTCCGCGAAAGCCGGGCCGGTTCCCTTTCGGCCGTTCCTTGCCGCCGAGACACTAAGGAAGTCGTAGCGGGCGACCCTCCGATCGGCGAGAATAGACCCCGCCATGGTCTATGACATCGCTGTCGTCGGCGGGGGCATCGTCGGCCTCGCCACCACGCGCGAGCTGCTGCTCCGCTACCCCAATCTGAAGATCGCGAACGTCGAGAAAGAGGACGTCTGGAGCAAGCACCAGACCGGCCACAACAGCGGCGTCATCCATTCCGGGATCTACTACAAGCCGGGCTCGCTCAAGGCGAAGCTCTGCGTCGAAGGCCGCAAGCTGCTGTGGGAGTACGCCGACGCGAAGGGCATCCCGTGGAAGCCCGTCGGCAAGCTGATCGTCGCGACCGAAGAGGAAGAGCTCGGGCGCCTCAACGATCTGTACGAGCGCGGTAAGCAGAACGGGATCGACAATCTCGAGATCCTCGACGCGAATCAGATCCGCGAGCGCGAACCGCACGCGCGCGGGATCAAGGCGATCTTCTCGCCGGTCACCGGGATCATCGACTACGGTCAGGTCGCGCGCAGCTACGGCGACGACGCGAAGTCGATGGGCGCCGATATGTACCTCGGTCACGAGGTGACGTCGATCGAGCGGCGCGGCAACGTGAACGTGCTGCGCACGCCCAAGGGCGAAGTGCAGGCGACGTACGTGATCACCTGCGGCGGGCTGCAGAGCGACAAGCTCGCCCGCATGACCGGTGGTGAGCGCGATCCGAAGATCGTCCCGTTCCGCGGCGACTATCTGGTCCTCAAGCCCGAGAAGTCGTATCTGGTCCAGGGGAACATCTACCCGGTCCCCGACCCCAACTTCCCGTTCCTGGGCGTGCATTTCACGCCGCGCATGGACGGCTCGATTTGGCTCGGGCCGAACGCCGTCCCGGCATTCGCGCGCGAAGGCTACTCGTTCTTCACCATCGATCCCAAGCAGTTATGGGATATGGCGACGTATCCCGGCGTGTGGAAGCTCGCGGCGAAGTACTGGCAGGTCGAAGCCGGCGAGATCTATCGCGACCTCGTGCGCACCGCGTACGTCGGCGCGCTGCAGCGCTACATCCCCGAAATCACGGCTGACGACTGCCTCCCCGGCCCGTCGGGCGTGCGCGCGCAGTCGATGCGCGCCGACGGTGAGATGGTCGACGACTTCGTCTTCGAGGGCGGCGACGGGATCGTGCACGTGCGTAACGCGCCGTCCCCGGCCGCAACGTCGTCGCTCGCGATCGGCAAGTACATCGCCGACGACGCCGAGAAGCGCTTCTCCCTCTCCAACAGCTCGGTCGCGGTCTAACGCTCACCCGTCACCCTGAGCTTGTCGACGGCGCCCTTCGACAAGCTCAGGGTGACGGAGATGGCGGGGGAAGGTGACGGGAAAGGGATGCCGCGAGGCGGCGGGCTAGACGACCTCGTGCCGACCCATCGCGATTTCCTCGAGCTCCCCGAAGTCGTAGCGCTTCTCGGTGACCCGCGCCTGCGGATCATCGATGCGCGTTCGGTTCCGCACGGCGGTGCGGTCGCGATGCCATCGGGCCGCGAGCAATACGCCGCCGGGCATATCCCCGGTGCGGTGCATCTCGATTACGCCGACGACCTTTCGGATCCGGCGACGCCCTACGCCACGCGTGTGGCGCCGCCGGAACTGTTTGCGCGCGTGATGGGCGCGCACGGGATCGGCAACGACAGCATCGTGGTCGCATACGACGCCGGGACGATTCCGTTCGCGGCGCGCATGGTGTGGATGCTGCGCTACTACGGACACGACGAAGCGTACGTGCTCGCCGGCGGCCTGGATGCATGGACGCAAGCGGCGCGCCCGCTCTCAACGGATCTGCCGACGATCGAGCCCGCGACGTTTACGCCGCGCGAGAACCCCGCGTTGCGCGCGACGCGTGAGGAAGTCCTCGCCGCCGCCAACGGCAACGCCGATGCGCAGCTCGTCGAGACGCAGCGCGATACGACGTACGCGCAGCGGGAGCACGACATCAAGAACGCGGTACGCATCAGCGGAAATCTTCTGCTCGAGGACGCGCAGGGCGGACGGCTCGCCGACCGCGCGACGCTCGACCGACTCGTTCGCGAAGCCGGGCTCGACAAGAGCAAACGTACGATCGTGTCGTGCGGGAGCGGCGTCTCTGCGTCCGGCGCGTGGCTGGCCTTGAAAGAAGCCGGGTTCGAGGACCTCGCCGTCTACGACGGCTCGTGGATGGAGTGGAGCCACCTCGGGCTCCCCTCCGTCCCGAAGAAGACGCGCTAAGCCGACGCGTCGGGTCGCGCGAAGGCGACCGTCTCGTTCTGCTCGCGGTGGTTCGTCCAGAACTTCTCGCCGTCGAAGGCGAGGCCGCGCGCATCAAAGTGCAGGCGCGCGATGTCGTCGATCTTCGGCGCGCCGCCATTGCGCGCGTCGACGCGGGTCAAGAAGTACTCGTGCGCGTTCTCGTCATCGGTCGTAATGCAGTAGAACTTCCCGTCGACGATCGTGTGTCCCGCGATCTCGTGCGGCAACGTCAGAACTGTCCCAACCTTGCCCTGTTCGTCCAGTGACAGGATACGCTTGTTGTACCACTGACTCACGTAGAGCCGGTCGCCGTCAAAGCTCAGATGCGATCCCGTGCCGTTGTCGGGCGCGACGAAGCTGTCATGCTTAAAACCGTGCCCAGGGATGAAGCGCCGAATCACGCGGACATCCTCTTCGCCCTCGCCGCAGATGATGCGCAACTCATCGCCGACCACCGCCGCGCCCCACGGAACGCCCGGCGCGACGCCTTCATCGCGTGCATTCCACGACTGCGGATCGATCGAGTACAGGCGCGACGTTTCCCTCGAGCCGATCCACAAACGTTGGCCGTCGAATGCGATCGCCTGAGGTTTGGGCACAGGCGAAGGCAAGCGGCGTAGTTCCTCGATCTCTACCATCGGCGCGCGCTTCCGGACGCGTGAAGCGACGACCTCCGCCGTCAGCACCCGGTCCATTGCTCGTACGCCACAAGCCGGTCGCCGTCGAAGATCGCCTTGCGATCATCGATGCACGTTTCTGATTCGGGCACCAGTGGTCGCGTGTAACCGAGGCCCCAACGCCGTGAGGCGCGCGTATGAACGCGGTTCGCCGCCGGGCCGAGGATCGCAATGACCTGTGCAGACGTCATACCAATCTGAACAGGCGCACGCGTGAGCGGCCCGGTCAGGTCGACGTCGGGCACG
>CAZABL010000107.1:0-3821 GCA_964483365.1 uncultured bacterium | reverse complement strand
ACCAATCTGAACAGGCGCACGCGTGAGCGGCCCGGTCAGGTCGACGTCGGGCACGCACGCGGCGGACGAAATGTTCGCCGTAGTAGACGAGGTGATGCCGGCGATCCGCGAGCACCCACCACACGTCTTTCCCCACCGTGAAGGCGAATGACGTTGCCTTGCCGCTCTCCTCGCCTCTGCTGACAAAGTCGCGCCCTCCCCTCTTGAGGGGGGCGGGCCTCCATCGGCGCACCTGCTCGTTGTTTCCGATCGCCGATCCGTCGATGAACGAATCGTTCTCGGCCGTTGCGCGCCGGAGCCACGTCCAGACGGGGCGCCGTGATTCCGGCACGAGCACGATTCCGGCGTCCTTGGCTTCTACGCTGCGCTCAGCGCAAGCGCGCGACGGCATGCAGAGTGCGACGAAACACGCGACGACGATGAACACCCGCATAAAACGTCGCGACCTAGACGCCGAGATAGGCTTTCTTCACCTGGGGATCGTTGAGCAACTCACCCGACGGACCCTGGAGCGTGATGCGGCCGGTTTCGAGGACGTAGGCGCGCGACGAGACTTCAAGCGCGGTCTCCACGTCTTGCTCGACCATCAGGATCGAGACACCGCTCTCGTGGATCTGCCGCAAGATCTCGATGAGACTGTCGACGAGGACAGGTGCGAGGCCGAGGGACATTTCGTCGATGAGCAGCGCTTTGGGGCGCGCCATCAATGCTCGCGCGATCGCGACTTGCTGCTGCTCGCCGCCGGAGAGGCGGCCGGCGAGGAACGTGTAGCGTTCCCGCAAGCGCGGCAGCAAGGTGAGGATCCGCTCGAGATCGCTGCGTACCTCGTCGTCGCGGCGTAGGTACGCGCCCATCAGCAAGTTCTCTTCGACGGTGAGCGAGCCGAAGAGCCGGCGGCCTTGTGGGACTTGGAGCACGCCCGCGTCGACGATCCGGTCGGGCTCGAGTCCGGTCAGGGCGCAATCGCCGAAGCGCGTGCTCCCGCCCCACGTCTTCACGACGCCGCTGATCGCGCCGAGGAGCGTTGACTTTCCGGCACCGTTGGAGCCGATCAGCGCGACGATCTCGCCCGGCTCGACGCGCAGCGAGACGTCCCACAAGACCTGCGTGTCCCCGTACCCGGCGCTGAGACTCTCGATGACGAGCGGCGCGCTCGTCGCAACAGCGGTCGCCATCACGTTGCGTCCGGAGGTTGCAGCCGTAGCGCCTCCGCGCGTTCGGCGCGGATCACCTCGAGCTGCCGCTGGCGCTCGACGAAGCGCGAGCCAAGATATGCTTCGATGACCTCCGGCGCCGCAAGGACGTCGGCCGGTGCGCCTTCGGCGATCTTCTTCCCCTCCGCCAGCACGACGACGTGCGTCGAGATCGACACGATCGCTTTCATCAGATGCTCGACGACGATCAGCGTCACGCCGCGCTGATTGACCGCGCGCAGCAGGTCGAGCGCCTCGTCGACCTCCGTTGCGTTGAGGCCCGCCATCACTTCGTCGAGCAGCAGCACCTCGGGGTCGAGCGCGAGCGCTTTCCCCACCTCGAGCCGCTTGCGATCGGGGATCGTCAGATCGCTCGCCTGGCGGTCGGCGACGCGCGCCAGGCCGACGAACTCGAGTAGCTCCTGTGCGCGCTCGAACGACGCGCGCGTCGAGCGGTGCGCGCCTTCCCGTCCGTACATCGCGCCGACGGCTACGTTCTCGCGGACCGTCAGATTGACGAACGGTTTGACGACCTGGAACGTGCGCGCGATACCGAGATGGCAGACCTCGTGCGTCGGCACGTCGGCGATGCGCTTCCCCTCGTAGGTCACCTCGCCCGTCGCCGGCTTGTAAACGCCGCTGATCACGTTCATCAGCGTCGTCTTCCCCGAACCGTTGGGTCCGATGAGGCCGAGCACGGTGCCGCGCTCGACGTCGAAGCTGACGTCACGCAGCGCCCACAGCCCACCGAAACGCATCCCGACCTCGCGGATCCGCAGTGCGACGGCCGACGACGTTGCCGTACTCATGCTTTGTACGTCGAGAGGCTGCGCAGCCACGTCCGCATCCCGCCTTTGAGGCCGATCAGCCAGACGAGACCGCGCGGGAGCAACAGGACGACCAGCACGATCATCGCCCCGAAGAAGAGCGAGTGGATCTTGATGAACCAGCGCGCGAGCAGCTCGTTCGCCCCGGACAGGATCAGCGCGCCGATGAACGGTCCCGCGACCGTCCCGATCCCACCGAAGATCGTCATCACGATCGCGATGACGTTCGCGTCCTCCGCGAACGCGATGCTCGGATCGACGAAGCCGTTTCCGGCGGCGAACACCGCACCGGCAGCCCCGGCGATCCCAGCGCTGATCGCCCACGCGATGACCTTGTAGCGGGTCGCGGCGATCCCAAGTACCGCGGCTGCATCCTCGTTCTCGCGGATCGCCACGAAGGCGTAGCCGAGCTTCGAGCGCGCGATCAGAAACGTCGCCAGGATCGCTGCGGCGGCGACGAGCCATGCGGCGTAGTAGTAGAGCGCGAAGTGCGCTTCGTCGGCTTGGTTGACGCGCAGGCCGCCGGTTCCGCCAAACGCGTCCAGGTTCCCGATGATGTCGGCGACGGCGAGCGACAAGCCGAGCGTCGCGATCCCGAAGTAGTGCCCGCGCAGCCGCAGCACGGCGAGTCCGACGAGCGCGGCGAACGCAGCGCTCGCGACGATCGCCAGCGCAACGCCGGCGACGAGGGCCAGGTTCGCGTCTGCGCCGTGGTTGCTGAGCATCGCGGTGCAATACGTGCCGATGCCGAAGAACACGACATTTCCGAACGAGACGTAGCCCGTGTAGCCGCCGATCACGTTCCACCCGTACGCGAGCGCGACATACATCAGAATCGTCCGGAACAGCGTCTGATAGCCGGGCAGCACCGCCGGCACGGCGAGGAGCAGCACCATGCAGCCGACCGCGATCCACAGTGCGGTCGGATTTCCCGTGATCCCGCCCAGCCCGATGCGTCGTAGGACACGCGCGGTCGACGCGATTTCGGTCTGCGCGCGCAGGGTCACGCCGTTGCCCGTCCCATGATCCCGGTCGGACGCACGATGAGCACGATGAGCAGCACCAGGAGCGCGACCGCGTCCTGCAGCCCTGCGCCGCTGATGTGTTGTCCGCCGATGGTCTGGTCGAACTGCGACGCAAACGCCTCAACGATGCCGTACGCCAAACCGCCGACGAGCGCGCCCTGCACGGAGCCTAGCCCACCGAGGACACACACCACGAACGCTTTGATCAGGAACGGCTGCCCCATCGTGGGGTTGAGCGCGTACGACATCGAGAGCAGCGTTCCGGCGACGCCCGCCAAACCGGCACCCAGCCCGTAGACGATCGCGTAGATGCGCGCGACGCGCACACCGGTGAGCTGCGCCGCCCCGATATCCATCGACGTTGCGCGGATCGCACGACCGGTCCGCGACCGGGTGAGCCACACGTGCATGATCCCGGTGATCAGGAGCGCCGCGACGAGCGTGTAGAGCTTCACCCATGGTACGGTCACGCTGAGAAGGGTGAAGTTCGTCCCGGCGTAGGACGGCGAGACCCCGCGTGTGTCGCCGGTCCAAATCAAAAGCGCGATGTTGACGATCAGCAGCGAGAGCCCGAAGGTCAGCAGGAACGTCGTGAGGACCGGCGCGCGCGCGACCCAGTTGATGACCCACCGCTGGATGAGATACCCCAGCGCGAAGAGCACGACGAACGAGATCGGCAGCGAGAGGAACGGGTCGACGTGGAAGCTCGTGAAGAGCTGCCACGTCACGTACGCCCCGAGCATGATGAACGCACCATGCGCGAGGTTGATGATGTT
>CAZABL010000106.1:0-11033 GCA_964483365.1 uncultured bacterium | reverse complement strand
ACTGCGCGCAGTTGGCTGCGAAGAGCGTCTTGCCGTGGGCCGCGTTGCCCTTCGCTGCGGGTGCGGCGCCTTGCGCGACGCCGGTGAGGAACAGTGCGCCAAGAGCCAATGCGGCGCCGGCGCTCAGGATGAATCGTTTCATACCGACACTTTCTTGTTAACAAGGGCCTCGGCGAGGCGGTACGTCAGCGCGCCGATGGTTCCCGTGGGGTTGTAACCCGCGTTCTGCGGAAACATATTCGCACCGGTGACGAACACGTTACCCACGTCCCAGCTGCGGCCGTATGTGTCGACTGCGCAGTGAGCCGGATCGGTGCCCATGATGGTGCCGCCCGTATTGTGGGTGCTCTGGTAGGTGACGACGTTGAAGTGCGAGAGCGTGTTGAGCGTGAAGGCCTTCGCGCCCATCGCCTTCGCGAGCGTGCTGATCTTCGCGCCGACCCACTTCGAGAATGCGAGCTCGTGCGGCCCGAAATCGAACGTCATGCGCAGCAGAGGCTGGCCGTGGATATCACGGTAGGTCGGATCGAGGTCGAGGTAGTTGCCGCGGTACGACTGGACGCTCGCCTGTGAGTTGATCGTCAGGTTGCGGTTGTAGTACTTCGCGACTGCGGCCTTCCACGCAGAACCCCACTTCGGCGTTCCGCTCGGGACCGGATGCGACTGGATCGGGCGCGAGCCGTACGAGCCGACCGTCGTGCTTCCGCCGCTGATGAAGCCCAGGCCGGTGTGATCGAAGTTGTCGCCGTTGAAGTCGTCGATCGAGATCCCCATCGCACCGGCGCCCATGAACACGTTGAGGATCTTGTCGTCGAAGAAGACCGTCCCGTTCGTCATCGCCTGATAGGCGTAGTTGCGTCCGATCTGTCCCGTTCCGGTCGCCGGATCGTACGGCGTCCCAATACCGGAGAGCAGCATGAGGCGCACGTTGTTCAAGATGAACGCGGTGAGGATTACGGTGCCGGCGGGTTGGAAGACTTCGTTGCCGGCGGCGTCGAGATAGGTCACGCCGGTCGCGCGCTTCTTCGTCGAGTCGAGCTCGACGCGCAGCACGTGCGCGTTCGTGCGCAGCTCGAAACCCTTGCGATCGCGCAGGATCGGCATGAGCGTCGACTGCGGTGACGCCTTCGCGCTCATCTCGCAGCCGAACCGCTCGCAGTAGCCGCAGTAGACGCATTCGCCCATCTGCACGCCCTCGATGTTCTTGTAGAGCGTGGTCGAGTTCGATGCGGGGAGCGGGAACGCGTGATAGCCGAGCTTCTCGCTCGCGTCGCGGTAGAGCGCTCCCGCGTACGACGTTTTCTGCGGCGGGTTCGGATACTCGCGTTTGCGGGGACCCTCGAAGACGTTGCCGCCCTTGATCTTGGCGCCGTTGAGATTGCCGGCCTTGCCGGCCGTTCCGCAGAGTCGCTCGAAGCGATCGTAGTACGGCTCGAGCTCGTCGTACGTCACGCCCCAGTCCTGGGAGGTACAGTCGTCGCCGAGCTGGGCGGTGCCGTAGCGCGCCACGTTGTGCGAGCGCAGCTCGAAGTCGGTCGGCAAGAAGCGCCAGGTGACGCCGTTCCAGTGCGAGCCCGCACCGCCGACGCCATTGCCGGGGATGAACGCGCCGAAGTTGCGCACCGGGAGTGCCGAACCACGCACGTCGCTGCGGAACGTGACCGTCTCGCGGGCCGGATCCTGGAAGAGCTTCTTGCGGATTCCGTAGGCGAGCTCGTCGTGAATCTGCGGCGTCATGAAGTCCGGGTTGGTGTCGCGATAGTCGCCGCGCTCGAGTGCGACGACGCTGTGTCCCGCCTTGGTGAGCTCGTTGGCGAGGATCGCTGCGGTAAAGCCGAAGCCGACGAGAACGTACTCCGCCTCGGGCATGCGTTTTGCGGCCATTAGCCCTGCCCTCCGCGACGGCGCATCATCTCCGTGTGCTCCGGTGAAAGCATCGCCGTCTCCGACTGCAGATCGAGCAGCGAGACCGGCTCGACGTTGTACGGTTTGCCGTATTGTGTGATCGTCGAGAGATACGCTGCCGCAACGCCGGGATAGCCGATGAGCTTCCAGCCCATCTTGTCGCGGTTACCACCGTAGATCGGATCGGCGAAGAACCCTTCGACCGTGTTCTGCATCAGCAGATCGAAGAACGCACTGGCCGGATACGCGTCGAACGCGAGCTTTCCGGTTTCGAGCGCGCCGAGCACCGCGTCTCGCTGCGACGTCGCGAGCTGCGCGAACGTCTTGCCGTACTGCTTCTGACAGGCGGCGTCGACCGCGGCGATTCCGACGCGGTACATCTGCGCGGGCGTCATCCCGAGCTGAAATCCTTGCGCCGGCGTCCCCGTGTCGTACGGGCCCTGCATATACGTGTGCGCAGCAGCGCCGAACGCGCCGTTGAGCTGCTGGTCGATGAAATAGGCGACGCCGGCTTCTTTCGCGCCGGGGCCCAAGCCGTCGGCCGGGATCAGTCGCGCGACCGCCGCTTCGATGAACGCGCTTTCGGGCGGCGTGAAGAACAGGTAGCCCTCGCGGATCGTCGAGAGCGGCGTGTACTTCTTGGCGTGCTTTTGCGGCGCGGTCGGGTGTGGTGGCGCGTGATGCGGTTCGGGCTTGGTTACGGCTGCATCGGCTGGAGCCGGCGTCGACGCGTTCAGCGCCGCGCCCGCTCCAATGGTGCCGATCGCCGCAACGAAGTCCTTGCGGTTGATCGAACTCATACCGCACAAGCGTACGCCTTGTTGGTACCTTTTGCCAGAGCCTCGGGCGCGATTGTTATCCCGCCGGCAGTTTCGGGTTCACCGGATGCTCGAGCCAATCGGTGGGACACGGTTTGCCGAAGACGTGCACGAGCGCGGCGCGCGGGTGCGAACCGGCAGGCGCGACGTCGATGACCTCGGCGGTGCGCTGCAGCGACTGCGCGATATCGATCAAGTGCTGCGTCTCGGTGGGACGCGCGACGACCCACGCCGCCGAGAACGGGCAGATCGTCGAGACGTACGCCTGCGTGTCGTCACTGAGATTCTCGATCGGCGGCTCGGTGTAGAACATCAGGGCGTTTCCGCCGCTCACGCCGCGGATTGCGATGTGATCGTCCGGACCGCGTTCACGTTGGATCTCGTTGGCAAGCGGCGGGATCGGCTTGAGCGGTTCGGCCGCCGGTTCCGCAATGACGGCGATGAAGAGGACGAGCGCGCCGCTCGTGACCGCGAGGACGTACGGCGACGCGGGCGTCCAGGTCGGACGCGCGATCGCGATCACGGTGAGGATGCCGCCGACGAGCATCGCGACCCCGAGGAATTGGAAGTCGGCTTTCACGACGGCGAGATCGAGGCCGAGATCGTTGGTGCGTGAGAACGCGCTGATCGCAAACGCGACGCAGCCGATGAAGACGGGGATCGTCGCGGCGGAGATGATCGCGGCGCGACGCTCGGCGCCTTCGGCGACGCGTTCGAACCACAGCGCGACGATGATCGAGAGCGCCGGAAGTATCTCCGCCACGTAGTTGGGGAGCTTCGTGTGCGCGAAGCTGAAGAAGACGAACGGGACGATCGTCCAGACCAGCGCGAGACGCGCGAACGAGCCTTCCGGCTTGCGCGCCATCTGCCACGCCGCGTAGAGCGCGACCGGGACGAACGCGATCCACGGGAAGAAGCCGAGGATCACGACCGGGATGTAATACCAGAACGGACCGGTCTGGTTTTCGATCACGCCGGTGTAGCGGCCGACGGTGTAGTGCACGATCAGCTCGCTCACGCCGTGCCACCCCACACGCGCGGTCAGCGCGATGAACCACGGCAGGGTGACGGCGAGAAAGACGACGATCGCGAGCGCGACGGCGCTGCGCCGCGGTGTTGCGATCCGGCCGGCCCGCGCTTCCCACACGAGCCACGGCACGATGACCAGCACCGTGATGACCGGGGCGACGGGACCTTTGGCGAGTGCACCGATCGCGAGCGCGAGCGCACCGAAGATGAACGCGGTATCGCGGCGGCGCGGTGAACCGGACGGCTCGAAGGCGCGAAACCACCACAGTATCGCTGCGGCGATCGCAAAATCGAGCAGCGCGTCCATGATCGCGAGGCGCCCGACGATCGCCTGCATGAGACTCGTCGAGAGGACGACGGCAGCGGTCGTCCCGGCCCGGCCGCCCGCGATCCGCGCCGTCCCGTAGCCGACCGCACCACCCATCGCGATCGTCGCGAGCGCGCTCGGCAACCGTAAGGCGAACGCGGTCACCCCGAAAAGCTTCGCAAAGAGCGCGGCGATCCAAAAGTACAACGGGGGCTGAACGAACCACGGCTGGGCGTTGAGGTGCATGACGACCCAGTCGCGCGTCAGCAAGATCTCGCGGGCGACCTCGCCGTAAGCGGTCTCGCTGTTGTCCCAGAGCGTGCCGCCGCCAAGACCCGGCAGGGTGACGAGCGCGGCGAAGAGCGCGCCGAGAAGCGCCGCGCGCGCGGGGACGGATCGCATCGGCTTGAAGATAAGGCTTGTGTATCCCGTCGCCCTTTCGCTGCGCGGCAGGCGCGTCGTCGTCGTCGGCGGCGGAGCGGTCGCGGAGCGGAAGATTCGCGGTCTTCTCCCCGCACAGCCGACGCTGATCGTGGTCAGCCCGACGCTCACGCCGACGCTTGCGTCGCTGGCCCGGACCGAGACGATCCGCTGGGAACGGCGCGGCTATGCAGCCGGGGACCTCGCCGGTGCGGTTCTGGTCTTCGCTGCAACCGACGACGAGAGGACCAATGCGACGATTGTCGCTGACGCACGCGCGGCGGGGATCTTGGTGAACGACGCAAGCGACGCCGAACGCGGCGACTTCGCGACGCCGGCCGTGCACCGCGCCGGACCGTTGACCGTGACCGTCGACTCATCGGGGCTCTCGCCGTCGTTCACCAAGCGGATCCGTGACGAGCTCGCGGTCCAGTTCGACGCACGCTACGCGCGCGCCGCGGCGACGCTCGGTGCGCTGCGCGAGCGCGTACAGACCGTCGTCCCGCCCGAGATGCGCGCGCCGGTGATGCGACATTTCTCGGAGCGCGACGTCGACGACCTCGCTGCGATGCCGCGCGGCGCAGTCGAGCACGAGGTCGAGCGGGCGGTCGATACACTAGCCGGCGTGCAACCGTCGGAGGCGCGTCCGCTCGTCTGCGCGACGCGGGCGAGCGCGCTGGCGATGACGCAAACGCGCGCGATCATGGCGCGCCTGGCGACGGCGGCCATTCCGTCGACGGTCCTCGAGGTCACGACGCGCGGCGACGCCGTCCAGGACCGCTCGATCGCGGCGATCGGCACCGACAACGTCTTCGTCAAAGAGCTCGAGCTCGCGCTGCGCGAGCGCCGTGCGGACTACGCCGTTCATTCGTGTAAGGATCTGCCGAGCACGCTCGCGGACGACATGACACTTGCAGCGATCACCGCGCGCGAAGACGCGCGCGACGCCTACTGCAGCGAACGTTTCCCGTCGCTCGAGGACCTGCCGCCCGGCGCGCGGGTCGGCACATCGTCACCGCGCCGGCGCGCGCAGCTGCGCGCACTGCGCGCCGATCTGCGCTACGACGACATCCGCGGCAACGTCGACACGCGGCTGCGCAAGCTGCGCGAAGGTCAGTACGACGCGATCGTGCTCGCGTGCGCGGGGATGCAGCGGCTGGGCGTGCGCGCCACGTACACCGTGCCGCTTGCCGTCGACCGCGTGACGCCGGCGGTCGCGCAAGGGGCGCTCGGGATCGAGACGCGCGCCGACGACCCGCTCGCGGCGCGATTGGCGGACCTGCTCGGCGATCCCGCGGCAACGATCGCGGTGCGGGCCGAACGCGCCTTTCTGCGCACGCTGCGCGGCGGCTGCCAGGCGCCGGTCGGGGCGCACGCGACCTGGAGCGAGGGACGGTTTGCGCTCATCGGCGCAATCGCGGCGCCCGACGGCGACCGCGTGCTGCGCGGGAGCCGGACGGCGACCCTCGCAATCGACGACGTCGCGGCAGGTGAGGAGCTCGCCGCCTCCCTGGCCCACGAGCTGCTCGACGCCGGCGGCGCGGCGCTCCTAGGGGCGATCGCGGGGCCGCTCTGGGGACGGCTCGTCCTCCTTCCGCGGACGCAGGACCGTCCGTCGCGGATCGCCCCCGCGCTCCGTCAGGCGGGCGCCGAGGTCGTCGAGGCGACCGACGCAGGCAGCGCTCGGCATGCCCTCGGGGGGCGCGTCCCGAACGCGATCTTGTTCCCCTCTTCAGGATCGGTGAGCGCGGTGGCCGAGTACCTGGAAGCGCTCCGTCACGACGGACAACGTCCGGCGGTCGTCACGATGGGTCCCTCGTCGTCGCAAGCGGCCGCCGCGCGCGGCTGGCCGGCCGATGTCGTTGCACCCGACGCGGACGTGGGTGTATTCGTACAGACTGTGACCCGCCTGCTCTTGGAGAACCCGGCATGACCGTCGCCGAACGCCTGCGGATCGCGCGCCGCCCGCGGCGGCTGCGCTCGAGCGCGGCGATGCGTGGCCTGGTTCGCGAGACGCGCATCAACCGTGACGGCCTCGTCCAGCCGCTCTTCGTCGTCGAGGGCGAGGGCGTCGTCCAGCCGATCGGCTCGATGCCCGGGGTCAACCGCTACTCGGTCGACACCGTCGTCGCGGAATGCCGCGAGCTCGACGCCGTCGGCGTGCGCGCGGTGCTGCTGTTCGGAATCCCCGACAGCGCAAGCAAGGACGCGATCGCGAGCGCCAACTATGATCCGAACGGCGTCGTCCAGCGCGCCACCCGCGCGATCAAGGCGGCGCTCCCGCAGCTGCTCGTGATCACCGATCTGTGCAACTGCGAGTACACCGATCACGGCCATTGCGGGATCCTCGACGCATCGGGCGACGTCGACAACGATCGGACGCTCGACGTCCTCGCGCGCACGGCGATCACCTACGCGCAGGCCGGTGTCGACATCGTCGCGCCGTCGGACATGATGGACGGTCGCGTTGCCGCGATCCGCGCCGCGCTCGACGACGAAGGCTTCACCAAGACCGCGATCATGTCGTACGCCGCCAAGTACGCGTCGGTCTTCTACGGACCGTTCCGCGAAGCGGCGGAGTCGACGCCGTCGTTCGGTGACCGCCGCACCTATCAGATGGACCCCGCGAACGCGCGCGAGGCGCTGCGCGAAGTGCAGCTCGACATCGAGGAAGGCGCCGACATCGTCATGGTCAAGCCGGCGATGGCCTACCTCGACGTCTTGCACCAGGTCCGTCAGATGACCGAGCTTCCCGTGGCCGTATACCACGTCAGCGGCGAGTACGCGATGGTGAAGGCCGCCGCCGAACGCGGCTGGCTCGACGAGGAACGCACCGTCGACGAAACGCTCACCGCGATGGCGCGCGCCGGCGCCGACATCATCATCACCTACTTCGCCAAAGACTATTTGCGGCGCACGCGATCATGATCTCCGTATGCATACTAGCGGGGGGTGAAGCGACGCGGTTGCCGGGGAAGCTGCAGCTCGAGGTCGGCGACGTGCCGATGATCGTGCGCGTCTTTCGCAACGTCTCGCCGGGTCGCGAGACGTGGATCTCGACGAAGGGGACGCTGCCGCCCGAGGTCGACGCCGAGCTCGACGTACCGCAGGTCGTCGATCGCTGGCCGCTGCGCGGTCCGCTCTCCGGCTTGGTCTCGACGATGAACGAGATGCGCAGCGAGTGGGTGTTCGCGATCGCCGGCGACGCGCCGTTGATCGACGGCGCGTACATCGACGCGCTCGCCGCGCACATTTCGCCGGACGTCGATGCAATCGTTCCCCGGCACAGCGGTGAACGGGGGCGGATCGAACCTCTCGCCGCGCTCTATCGACGCGAGGCGTTCGTGCGTGAAGGTCTCCCGGTCTTGCTCGGCGGCGAAGGCACGTTGCGCCTCGTGATCGACCGCCTGCGCACGACGTTCGTCCCGGTCGACGACCCGCGCATCTTCACCAACGTCAACACGCCGCAAGACTACGACGCCTTGCGCAAGGCGCTCGCGTGAGAGGTCACGTGCGCTTTGCGCCCGTGACACCGACCACGCGCGCTGCCGCGCGCCTGACGCGGTCGGCACGACAGCTGTGTTTCACGGAGCGAACGGCGTGAATCGGGGCCGATCGGAAGCCGCCTTCGCGCAGGCGAAGAAGGTCATCCCCGGCGGCGTCAACTCGACCGTGCGCGCATTCAAGGCGGTCGGCGGAACGCCGGTCTTCGTGAAAGAGGCGCACGGCGCGTACCTGACCGACCTCGACGACAACCGTTATCTCGACTACGTCCTTTCGTGGGGACCGATGATCCTCGGCCACGCGCAGGAGGCGGTGGTCGAAGCGATCCGCGACGCGGCGACGCGCGGCTCGTCGTACGGGACGCCGACCGAATACGAAACCGAGCTCGCGCAGCTGGTCGTGCAGGCCGTGCCGTCGGTCGAGAAAGTGCGTTTCTGCTCCTCAGGGACCGAGGCGACGGCGAACGCGATTCGTCTCGCGCGCGGCGTCACCGGTCGCGAGAAGATCATCAAGTTCGCCGGCTGCTATCACGGTTCGGCCGACGCGTTCCTGATCAGCGCGGGATCGAGCGCGCTGACAATGGGCGTTCCCGACTCCAAGGGCGTGACCGCGGGGACGGCGCGCGACACGATCGTCGTGCCCTATAACGATCCTGCTGCGGTGCGCGCCGCCTTCGAACAGAACCCCGAGCAGATCGCCGCGATCATCGTCGAGCCGTACGTCGGCAACATGGGGCTGGTACTCCCGGTCCCGGGCTTTCTTGCGGCGCTGCGCTCGCTCACGCGCGACTACGGCGCGCTGTTGATCTTCGACGAGGTGATGACCGGCTTTCGGGTCGGGCTCGGCGGCGTCCAGCAGCGCGAAGGGATCCTGCCCGACATCACGACGCTCGGTAAGGTCATCGGCGGCGGCCTACCGGTCGGCGCGTTCGGCGGCCCGGCAGCGGTCATGGATCGGCTCACCCCCGACGGGAACGTCTTCCAAGCCGGGACGCTTTCCGGGAACCCGCTCGCGATGGCGGCCGGAATAGCGACATTACGTCAGCTTTCAGCACCCCTTTACGTGCATCTCGAGGGACTCGCGAAGCGTCTCACCGGTGGTATGGCGCAGGTGTTCCGGGAGCGCGGCGTCCCGCACACGGTCGCGAGCGCGGGCTCGATGATCGGATTCTTTTTCACCGCGGGTCCGGTGACGGATCTCGCCAGCGCGAAGACGAGCGACGTCGGCCTGTACGCGCGCTTCTTCCACGCCATGCTCGCGCGCGGGTTCTATTTCGCGCCGGCGCAGTTCGAGGCGGGCTTCGTCTCGACCGCGCACACGCCCGCCGACATCGACCGCACGATCGCGGCCGCGGACGACGCGCTCGCCGAGGTGTTCGCACCGTGCCTCTAGTCTGTCTTGGTCTCTCGCATCACACCGCGCCGGTCGACGTGCGCGAACGCCACGCGTTCCCGCCGGCGAAGATGGGCGAAGCGCTCGTCGCACTGCGGGACTACTCGGCGGTTCGCGAAGCCCTGATGCTGCAGACCTGCGGGCGGCTCGAGATCTATGCCGAGCTCGAAGACTACGAGTCGGGCGTCACACAGCTGCGCGCGTTCCTCGGGAACTTCCGCCACGGCGACGTGTCCGACATGGACTCGTACATGTACACGCTGCTCGGGACGCAGGCGATCGATCACCTGTTCCGCGTCAGCACGGGTCTGGACTCGATGCTGATCGGGGAAGCCGAGATCCTCGGGCAGGTCAAGGACGCGTACGTCCAGGCGCAGCGCGCGCGCTCGCTCGGCAAAACGCTGCACACGCTCTTGCGCGAAGCGCTCGAAGCCGGAAAAGGTGCGCGCTCGCAGACCGCGATCTCCGGCGACTCGACCTCCGTCGCGACCGCGGCAATCGCCAAGGCGAAGGAACACGTCGGCGCACTCGACGGCAAGAGCGTGCTCGTGATCGGGGCCGGCAAGATGGGCGCGCTCGCGGCACGCCGGCTCAAGGCCGAAGGCGCGGCCGAAATCGTGCTCCTCAACCGCTCGCACAAGCGCGCCGAGCGCATCGCCGGCGAGCTGGGCGACGTCGCGCGTGTCGCCGAGATGCCCGGGCTGATCGACGCCCTCAAGAGCGCCGACATCGTCGTCACCTCGACCGGAGCATCGCATTTCATCTTGACGCCGGGCAACGTCGCTGAGGCGATGCTCGCGCGCCCGCACCGCCCGCTGTTCGTCGTCGACATCGCGGTGCCGCGCGACGTCGATCCCGACGTGGCGCGGATCACCGGCGTCGGTCTCGTCGACGTCGACGGACTCAAGGACGTCGTCGACGTGACGCTCGAGAAGCGGCGCGAAGCGATCCCGCTCGTCGAAGAGATCATCTCGGAGCACGTTGAGCGCTTCCAGCAGTGGTACCAGTCGCGCGTCGCGGTCCCCGTGATCACCTCGCTCGTCAACAAGGCGGAGTCGATCCGCGAGGCCGAGCTCGAGCGGCTTTTCGCGCGCTGCCCCGACCTGACGGACCGCGAGCGGATGCTGATCACCGGGATGTCGCTCACGATCGTCTCGAAGCTGCTGCACAGCGCGATTACGAAGATCCGCGACAAGGCGGTCGAGAACCGCGCCGAGGCGCTCATGCACGCGCGCATCCTCGACGAGCTCTTCGAGCTGCACATCCGCACCGGCGAGCCGCTCTTCACCGCAGGGTTGGCTGCCGGCGGCGACGCCGACGAATAGACGTTTGGCGCCCTTCGACAGGCTCAGGACCGGGAAAGTCTGGCTGGTCGGCGCCGGCCCGGGCGATCCCGGGCTTTTGACGTTGAAGGCCGCACGCGCGATCGCGCGCTGCGAGGTACTCGTCTACGACTACCTCGCCTCGCCGGCGATCGTGAGCCTTGCGCCGCCGGACTGCGAGAAGATCTACGTCGGCAAGAAAGCCGGCGCGCACACGCTCTCCCAGGACGAGATCACCGCGCTGATCGTGCAGCTCGGGCATGACGGAAAGAAGGTCGTGCGCCTCAAGGGCGGCGACGTCTTCGTGTTCGCGCGCGGCGGCGAAGAAGCGCAGGC
>CAZABL010000105.1:0-11067 GCA_964483365.1 uncultured bacterium | reverse complement strand
CAGCTCAAGAGCCGCACCAAAGGCTACGCCTCGCTCGACTACGAGGTCACGGGCTACAAAGAAGGCGATCTCGTGAAGCTCGAGATCCTGCTCAACGGCGAACCGGTCGACGCACTCTCGTTCATCGTCGCGCGCGATAAGGCGCCGACCCGCGGCCGCGCGCTGACCGAGAAGCTCAAGGAGCTCATCCCGCGTCAGATGTTCGACGTCCCGATCCAGGCGTCGATCGGCGGAAAGATCGTCGCCCGCGAGACGGTCTCAGCGATGCGCAAGAATGTCCTGGCGAAGTGCTACGGGGGCGACATCACCCGCAAGCGCAAATTGCTCGAAAAGCAGAAGGCCGGCAAGGAGCGCATGAAGCGCGTCGGCCGCGTCGATCTACCGCAGGAGGCGTTCATGGCGGTACTCAGGCTGGACGAGTCGTAACAGTCCGCCGTGCGTGTCTACGTTGCGACCAAGAACTTCGGGAAGCTCCGCGAGATGGAGGAGATCTTCACCGGGTCACCGTTCGAGCTGGCGTCCTACGGGGACTACGAAGATCCGCTCGAGGGCGACTCTTCGTACGCTGACAACGCGGCACTCAAGGCGCGCGCGCTGCATGCGCAGCTGCTGCGTGCAGGGCGCGCCTCCGCGGTCGTCGCGGATGATTCGGGCCTCGAGGTCTACGCACTCGATCGCCGGCCCGGGGTGCTGACCGCGTATTACGGCGGCGCCGACATCAGCTGGCAAGAACGGCGACGCCGGCTCCTCGCAGAGTTGGCCGAGACGGGAAGTGACGATCGCCGCGCGCGGTTCGTGTGCGCGCTGCACTTCATCGACGCGGACGGCCGCGAGTTCGCGACGCTCGGCACGGTCGACGGTGTGGTGGCGGAAGCAGAACGCGGCCCGCATGGGTTCGCGTTCGATCCGATCTTCGTGTACCCGCCGCTCGGCAAGACGTTCTCCGAGCTCGCGACCGACGAGAAGAATCGCGTAAGCCACCGCGCGATCGCCGCGGCGGCGCTTGTCGCTGCGGTCGGTCAAGCGCAAAAGCGATAGAGACAAACGAAGCAGCCCGGTCGAGTGACCGGGCCGCTTCTGTAGTTGGTGCGCCGCCAGGGATTCGAACCCCGAACCAAGAGATTAAGAGTCTCCTGCTCTACCGTTGAGCTAGCGGCGCTCGAAGAAGAACTGTACCGAGTCGGGCCGCGGTCGTCAAGCGCTTGCCGCGACCCGATCGGCGAGACGTGCGCCCGGTAGGGATCGAACCTACGACCAACCGGTTAAAAGCCGGATGCTCTACCACTGAGCTACGAGCGCTTGCACGATGCGTTTCGACGTGTTGTTGATGCTCTCCGCGTCACATGGCAAGGGCGCTGCCGCGCGGCAACGCCCTTGTACGGCTGGGGTGACTGACCGGATTTGAACCGGCGACCTCTCGAGTCACAGTCGAGCGCTCTAACCAGCTGAGCTACAATCACCACGCTCGGGTGGACCGGCATTAGTAGGATAGGCGCGGCCGAGATTCCTCCCCTAGCGCACGCGTGGATCGAGTGCGTCGCGCAAGCCGTCGCCGAGCAAGTTGACGCCCATCACCGCGATCATGATCGCCAAGCCGGGGAAGAGCGCGATCCACCACGCGGTGTCGAGATACTGTCGGCCGTCAGCGAGCATCCCGCCCCACGACGGCGTCGTCGGTGGAACCCCTAAGCCGAGGAACGACAGCGACGACTCGAGTACGACCGCGCGCGCGATCTCGAACGTCGCAAGCACGATCGCCGCTGAGCCGACATTCGGCAGTAAGTGGCGCAGCAAGACGCGCGTTGCATTCGCACCCGAAGCTTGCGCGGCGACGACGAACTCGGATTCGCGCAGAGCGAGTGCCTGCGCGCGGATGACGCGGACGTATTGGACCCACGAGGTGAGGCCGATCGCTGCGATCACGGTCCACAGTCCCGGACCGACGACCGCGACGATCGCGACGGCGAGCAGCACGAGCGGAAAGGCGAGTTGGACGTCGGTGACGCGCGCGACGATCGCATCGACGGCACCGCGGCGGTACCCGGCAACCAGACCAGCGGTCACGCCGATCGTCGCACCGATCAGGACGACGCAGAGCCCAACGATCGTCGAGACACGCGCGCCCCAGATGATGCGGGCGAGGACGTCACGACCGAGGTTGTCGGTCCCGAGCGGATGTGCCGGCGATCCGCCGGCGAGCCACATCGGCGGTGTCAGCGTTGCGGCGAGATCTTGCGCGTTCGGGTCGACGCCGTGCGCGACGAGCGGTGCGAAGAGCGCGCACAGCGCGACGACGGCCACGATGACCGCGCCAAGCACGGCGGCCGGATCGCGCGCAATGCGGCGCAGAGCGGCGGCGCGTGCCGGTGGGGCTTGCTCGATGGCGGGGGCGGTGGAAACAGCGAGCGTCGCCATCAGCTGTAGCGTATCCGCGGGTCGAGCACGGCGTAGAGCAGATCGACGATGAGGTTGAGCAGCACGAAGATCGTCGCGGCGAGCAAGACGACGGCCTCGACGACCGGAAAGTCTCGCTCGAAGACCGCCTGCACCGCAAGCCGGCCGACACCCGGCCATGCAAAGACCGTTTCGGTGATGATCGCGCCGGAAAGCAGCGTTCCCAACTCGACGCCGAGCTGCGTGACGATCGGTAGCCACGCATTACGCAGCGCGTGCCGTAGCGTGACGCGCGCGGGCGCGAGGCCTTTCGCGCGCGCGGTGCGCAGGTAGTCGGCGTCGAGCACGTCGAGCATCGCGGAGCGGGTCAGCCGCATGATCTTCGCGGTGGAGAAGAAGCCTAGTGTCGCGGCCGGCAGCACGAGATTGCGCCAGTCACCGATACCGCTCGCCGGAAACCAGCGCAGCGAGACGGCGAAGAAGAGGATGAGCATCAAGCCGATCCAGTACGTCGGCGCACTCTGTCCGACGAGCGCGACGATGCGCGCGACGTAGTCGATCGCGGTGCGCGGGCGCAGCGCCGAGACGATGCCGGCCGGCACGCCGATCGCGACGACGATGAGCATCGCAGCCCCGGCTAACAGGATCGTCGCCGGCAGCCGCTCGAGTGCGAGCGTCATCGCGGGCTCTTGGTGACGGAGCGAGATCCCGAGATCGCCGTGCGCCGCCGCAGCCACGAATGAGGCGAACTGCACGAGCAACGGCCGGTCGAAGCCCTCCTCGTGGCGGAACGCCGCGATTTCCTGTGCCGTGGCCTCGGGCGGCATCATCACGGCGGCGGGATCTCCGGTCAAATGCAGGATCAAGAAGACGACGATCGCAACGCCGACGAGCGCCCACAGTGCCCCGATCGCGCGGCGGACGAGGTAGACGATCATCGGTGACCGCTCATGGGCCGCGCATACGCCGATTGTCGAATGGGCCCTTTTGCCATACAGAGAAGCGAATCTCGCATGAGACGCTTCCGCCCCGTTCTGGTAGCAGCGTTGGCCTTGGCCGCGCTCGGGCTTTCCGCCGTCCCGGGCCGCGCGGCCGACCCGGATACGGTCGTGATCTCACAGGGTGTCGACGCGACCACGCTCGACCCGATCAAGACGTCGGTAACCTCCGACACGAACGTCCACCTGCAGCTCTACGACACATTGGCCCGCCGCTCGCCGGACGGGTCGAAGCTTCTCCCGCAACTCGCGACGTCGTGGAAGCGCACCGCGCCGACCGTGTGGGAGTTCACGCTCCGTCGCGGCGTGACGTTCTCGAACGGCGACCCGTTCACGTCGGCCGACGTGAAGTTCACCGTCGAGAGGATCCTCGACCCCGCCTACAAATCGCAGCAAGTCCCGCGCGTCGACACGATTGCGCGCGTCGAGACGCCGTCGCCGTATACGGTGCGCTTCGTCACGAAACGTCCGACGCCGCTCCCGCCCGCGATCACGCGGCCGATCTTCATCGTCGACGCGAAGTTCTGGCAGGCGCACGGCGATCAGTACATGCAGGACCATCCGATGGGAACGGGTCCGTACGTGCTGCGTACGTGGCGTCGCGACGACGAGCTCGACCTGGATGCGAATCCGCACTACTGGGGCGGGGCGCCGCCGGTCGCACACGTCGTCTTCAAGCCGATTCCGGAAGCGGGGACGCGCGTCGCCGCGCTGCGCACCGGGGCGACGGACCTCATCACCAACGTTCCCTACCAGTACGGGACGCTGCTGGCCGGCGGAACGACGACACGGATGGCGAGCGTGCGAAGCGACCGTGTGCTCTACATCGCGTTCAACACGATGAAGCCCGGACCGCAACAAAACGCGTTGGTTCGGCAAGCGTTGAACTACGCGATCGACGTGCCGGCGATCATCAAAGCGGTGCTCGGCGGACGCGCCTACGAACTCGGTGAGCCGATCCCCGAGAACTTCTTCGGCTACGACACGACGGTCGCGCCGTACCGGCACGATTCGGCGAAGGCAAAACAGCTACTCGCCAAAGCGGGATATCCCGACGGGAAAGGTCTGACGCTCACGCTCGCCGCGCCGCAAGGACGCTACAACGGCGACAAGGAGGTCGCGCTGGCCGTCGCCGGTCAGCTGCAAGCCGTCGGCGTGCACGTCGACGTGCGCCCGCAGGAATGGGTGAGCTACTATCGTCAGGCCTTGCAGCGCGATCTGACACCGATGTACATGCTGGGCTGGGGGAACATCACCAACGACGCCGACAACACCCTGAGCTCGCAGCTCGTCGGCAGCGCGACGACCTCGACCTACGCGAACCCGACCGTCGACAAGCTCGTCGACGATGCGCGCTACGAGCTCGACGCGGCCAAGCGCAAGGCGCTGTACGCTAGGGCCCTGCGCGTCATCCACGACGACGCGCCCTGGCTCTTTTTGTTCCAGTACGAAGACCTCTATGGGACCACGAAACGGTTACAATGGAATCCGCGCCCCGATGAGGCCATCTACGTGACGGAGATGCGAGTCAAGTGATTGCCCAACGAACGCGCCCCTGGCCCTCGCGCGCCGTCGCACGCTCCACGCGTGCGATGGTCGCCACGCCGCATGCGCTGGCGACGGCCGCCGGCGTCGACGTCCTGCGTCGCGGCGGCAACGCCGTCGATGCGGCGATCGCTGCGAACGCGGTCTTGACCGTCGTCTATCCGGCGAGCTGCGGGATCGGCGGTGACGCGTTCTGGATCGTCCACGACCCGCGCACGCAGCGGACCCATTCGTATAACGGGAGCGGTCGCACGCCGCGCTCAGCCTCTCTGGGACGTCTTGCCGGTCACGTTCTGCCGCAGCGCGGCGCACTCACCGTCACGGTCCCCGGCGCCGTTCGTTCGTGGGAAGACGTCGGCCGTGCGCACGGGCGACAGGGCCTGGACGAGCTGCTCGCTTCAGCCGAGCACTACGCGCGCGAAGGCTACGTGGCAACGGACGTCGTCGCAAACTATCTGTCGCTCAACGAGCCGCTGTTGCGCGTGGACGCCGAAGCGACGCGCGTTTTCCTGAGCGACGGCGTTCCGCGCGCCGGCGACGTGCTCCGCAACCCCGATCTCGCGGAGACGCTCGGGTCAATCCGCCGTGACGGCGCGGATGCATTCTACCAAGGCCCGGTTGCGCAAAAGATCGTCGCGAAACTCAACCGGCTCGGCAATCTCATGACACTCGAGGACCTGGCCGCGCATCGCACCGAGGAGACGACGGTGCTGCGGCTCGACTGGGACGGCGGCGAACTGCTCGCGCATCCGCCGAACTCGCAAGGCTCGACGATGCTGCTCGCGATGGGGATGCTCGCGGGCGATCGCAACGTCGACGAACCGCTGTGGAACCATCTCGCGGTCGAAGCGATGAAGCGCGCGAACGCGATCCGCGACGAACGCTTCTGCGATCCCGCGTTCGGGGCGAGTGGGATCGAGCGCGAGCTCGACCCGGCGAACCTGCGCGCGTTGCGCGCGACGATCGATCCGGCGCGTGCCTCGGTTCGCCACAGCGGACTCGACCACGGCGACACCATCTATCTCTGCGTCGTCGACGAGGACGGAATGGCGGTCTCGCTGATCGAGAGCCTCTACATGAACTTCGGCTCGGGGATCGTCGCCGACGGGACCGGCGTGGTGCTGCACAACCGCGGCGCGTACTTCTCGACCACACAGGGCAACCCGAACTGCTATGAAGGCGGAAAGCGACCGCTCCACACCCTCTCGCCGCCGATGTTCCTGCGCAACGGCAAGCCGGAGATCGTCTTCGGGACGATGGGCGGCGACGGCCAGCCGCAAGTCCAGGTCCAGTTTCTGCACCATCTGGTCGACCGCGGCCTGGACGTCCAGCAGGCACTCGACGCACCGCGCTGGGTGTACGGACGGCCGTCGATTCCGGGTCGTCCCGAGGTCACCTCGCACGACTCCGTCGTCGTCGAGTCCCGGATGCCGGAAGAGATCGTCGCGGGCCTCGAATCCCGCGGCCACCGCGTCGCAACGATCGGCCCGTACGACAACGCGATGGGCCACGCGCACGCGATCGTCATCGATCACGAACGGGGAACCCTGGCCGGCGGCGGCGATCCGCGCGCAGATTCGATGGCGCTCGGACTATAAAACGCGCCGGGAGGGAATCGAACCCCCATCGTTCCGCTTAGAAGGCGGATGCCTTATCCGTTAGACCACCGGCGCACAGACGGGGCGTGGTCGGGATGACAGGATTTGAACCTGCGACTTCCGCGTCCCAAACGCGGCGCTCTACCAAGCTGAGCTACATCCCGGAAGGCCCGAACCATCGTAGCACGGTCGCCCAAGGGCATGCCGCTTGGACGAAGAACGCCTCCTGCCCCTGCCGTGGGAGGAAAGTTCTGCCAATGATCTCGACTCGTGGTGCATTTTTGGCTGGTGTCGCCGCAGGCGGTGCGGTCGCGACGGCGCGACCCGTCTTCGCGGCTACGAACCCGGACACGGTCAAGAGCGCCGTCAAAGGGCTGACGTTCACGACGCTACGCGACAACGGCGTCGATCATCTCGGCATCCGCACGTCGAAGGGAATCGTCGACGTCGCGGCCGCCGCCAAGAGCATGGGGATCGCGAACCCGCCGATGCACATCGACGACGTCGTCGTCGGTGCCGGCGATATCGGATCGCTCGCGCGCATCGCCGCGAACGCGCCGGCAAGTGCGATCCGCGATCCGAACGCCGTCGAGTACGGCCCGGTCGTCGCGAACCCGTCGAAGATCCTCTGCGTCGGCTTGAACTACGCGGCGCACTTGGCGGAAGTGCACGAAAAGGCCGCGGCCGACCCCGAGCTGTTCAACAAGTACACCGCGTCGCTGAATCGTCACAAGGGGACGATCGCGCTCAGCCGCGTTCCGGGCTCGCATTTCGATTACGAGACCGAGCTGGTGATGATCATCGGGACCGGCGGTCATAACATCCCGGAGGCGTCGGCGCTTTCGCACGTGTTCGGCTACACGATCGGTCACGATTTCACGGCGCGCGACTTGCAGTACAAGCTCACACAATGGCTCCCCGGAAAGGCGCCGGATCAGTTCGCGCCGCTGGGACCGTGGGTCGTGACGGCGGATCAGATCGCCGATCCGCAGACGCTGCAAGTGCAGACGTTCGTGAACGACGAGAAGACGCCGCGTCAGGACATGAGCACGTCGCAGATGATCCACAACTGCGCGAACATCATCGCCTACACGTCGCAGCTCGTTACGCTGCAGCCGGGCGACGTGATCTTCACGGGAACGCCGTCAGGCGTGATCTACGGCATGCCCAAGGAGAAGCAAGTCTGGCTCAAGCCGGGCGATCGCGTCCGCAGCACGATCTCCAAGCTCGGCGAGCTGACGTTCACCCTCACCTAAGCGTGCGCTCCCCGGGCGGTGAACGCGCCGCCCGGGGCGAAAGCGCGCGGTCGGGGGCACGTGGCGGAATCGGTAGACGCGCTGGATTTAGGTTCCAGTGGGGAAACCCATCTGAGTTCGAGTCTCAGCGTGCCCAAAGACCGCTTGCGCCCTTGACGGCGCTCATACCGCCGGGATAAACTCCGAGGGTTGACGCCGGGCAGCTGCGAATAGCGGTCCGGCGTTTGCGGAAGTAGCTCAGCGGTAGAGCATCGCCTTGCCAAGGCGAGGGTCGCGAGTTCAAATCTCGTCTTCCGCTCCAGTCTTATGCGACGGCGGGCGGGTTGCCCGCCGTCCCCACTTCCGGAGGTCTTTCGCTACTGTGCCCTCGACGCTGAAGTCGCTCGACCCCACGCAGGTCGAGCTCGAGATCAGCATCACGCCGGAGGAGTTCTCCGCGGCGCAGGACGCTGCGTTCCGCAAACTCGTCCGCAATGCGAAAGTCCCCGGCTTCCGTCCGGGCAAAGTTCCGCGCAAGATCTTCGAGAACCAATACGGCTCCGCGGTCATCCTCGATCGCGCGCTCGAAGATCTCGTCCCGCAGAAGTACGCCGCGGCCGTCGAGGAGCACGGCATCGAGCCGCTCGCGCGGCCGACGATGGAGCTCGTCCCCGAAGAAGAAGGCCAGCCGCTGCGTGTCAAGGCGGTCGTCGCGGTGCGTCCGCCGATCGAGCCGCAGAACTATAGCGGGATCGAGATCACCGACGTCAAGGAAACCGCCGACGACACCGATGTCGATCGCGCGCTCGAGCAGATGCGCCGCGACGCTGCGACGCTCGTCCCGGTCGATCGTCCGGTCCGGCTCGGCGATGTCGCGACGCTGGACTATGAAGGAAAGATCGACGGCGTCGCGTTCGCCGGCGGCACCGCGCAGGGCCAGGAAACCGAGATCCAAGAGGAGCGGTTCATCCCCGGCTTCGCCTCGGGCATCGTCGGAATGACCAGCGGTGAGACGAAGGACGTCACCGCGCACTTCCCCGACGACTACAGCAATACCGAGCTCGCCGGTAAGGACGCGGTCTTCACGATCACCGTCCACGAGGTGAAGGAGCCCGAGCTGCCCGCGCTCGACGACGAGTTCGCCAAGCGCGTCTCCCGCTCCGAAACGCTCGACGATCTGCATGCCGACGTCAAGCGCCGGCTGGACGAGCAAGTCCGCCAGAACGCACGCCGACGCATGTCGCAAGAGCTGCTCGAGAAGGTGGTCGCCGCCAACGACTTCCCCCTCCCTGAGGTGCTGGTCGAGCGCGAGATCGACGCGCTGCTGGCGGACTCTCAGCAATATATCGCACGTGCCGGGATCTCGTGGGACGACTACCTGGCACAAGCAGGCAAGTCCGAGCAGGAGCTGCGCGACTCGTTCCGCGAGGAGGCCCAGCGCCGCGTGAAGACGACCCTCTTAATTGAAGCCGTTGCGAAAAAGGAAGGCGTCGAGGCCACGCAGGCCGACGTCGAGGCGGAGCTCGATGCCCTGGCCGCTCAGTATGGGCAGCCACGGGAGCGCATCGTGCAGGCATTGCAGTCCAACGTCGGGGCACTGATCGACGGAATCGTCCGTACGAAGACCATCGACAAGCTGATCGAGCAGGCCAAGCGCGTCCCCGCAACCGAAGACGCAAGCGCCTAGGTCCTCGGAGGGACGAATGGGACATCTCGTACCGATGGTCGTCGAGCAGAGCGCACGCGGAGAACGCGCGTACGACATCTACTCGCGCCTTCTCAAAGAACGCATCGTCTTCGTCCACGGACCGATCGACGACGGCATGGCCTCGTTGGTGATCGCGCAGCTCCTGTTCTTGGAGCGCGAGGATGCCGACAAGGACATCGACATGTATATCAATAGTCCGGGTGGGTCGGTGACCGCCGGGCTGGCGATCTACGACACAATGCAATTGATCAAGCCGGACGTGGCGACGATCTGCGCCGGGATGGCCGCCTCGATGGCGTCGATCCTGTTGACCGGCGGCGGCGCCGGGAAGCGCTTCGCGCTGCCGTATTCGAAGATCTTGATTCACCAGCCGTGGGTCCAGCAGGTGGGTGGCCAGGCGACGGACATCGAAATCCACGCGCGCGATCTGATTGCGACGCGCCGCACGCTCGCCGGTATCTACGAAGCCACGACGAAGCAGCCCGTGGACAAGATCCTCAAGGACATCGAGCGCGATTACTACATGACGGCGCAGGAAGCGCTGGAGTATGGGATCGTGGACCAGGTGTTCTCTAAGGAAAACCGTACGGTCTCTCCCAACACTCAGAACCTGTAGGTCGACGCATGTTTCGTTTCGGGGACGAGAAGGGTCAGCTCAAGTGCAGCTTCTGCGGCAAGTCGCAGGAGCAGGTGCGTAAGCTGATCGCGGGCCCCGGTGTGTACATCTGCGACGAGTGCATCGAGCTCTGCAACGAGATCATCGAAGAAGAGCTCTATAAGAACGTCGACGAGAATCTGCGGCTGCGGAACATCCCGAAGCCCAAAGAGATCAACCACATCCTGAACCAGTACGTGATCGGTCAGGAACGTGCGAAGAAATCTCTTGCCGTCGCGGTCTATAATCACTACAAGCGGGTGAACGCCGGCGGCACGGGCGGCTCCGACGAAGTCGAGCTGCAGAAGTCGAACATCCTGCTCGTCGGTCCGACCGGCAGCGGGAAGACGTACCTCGCGCAGACGCTCGCCAAGATCCTCGACGTTCCGCTCGCGATGGCCGACGCGACCTCGCTCACCGAGGCCGGCTACGTCGGTGAGGACGTCGAGAACATCCTGCTCAAGCTCATCCAGGCTGCCGACTACGACGTCAAGCGGGCCGAGAAGGGCATCGTCTACATCGACGAGATCGACAAGATCGCGCGCAAGAGCGAAAACCCGTCGATCACGCGCGACGTGAGCGGTGAGGGCGTCCAGCAGGCGCTGCTCAAGATTCTGGAAGGGACGACCGCCAACGTCCCGCCGCAAGGCGGCCGCAAGCACCCGCACCAAGAGTTCATCCAGATCGACACGACCAACGTGTTGTTCATCTGCGGCGGCGCGTTCGACGGCCTCGAGAAGATCATCGAGTCGCGCGTCGCGTCGAACTCGCTGGGCTTCCGCGCGAATCCCGAGTCGAAGAAGGACGCGCGCAACTCGAAGCTGCTGCAGGCGCTCATGCCCGAGGATCTGCTCAAGTTCGGGCTGATCCCGGAGTTCATCGGTCGTTTGCCGATCGTCGTGACGCTCGACGCGCTCGACGAACTCGCGCTGCG
>CAZABL010000104.1:0-11182 GCA_964483365.1 uncultured bacterium | reverse complement strand
GCTCGAGCATCTCGCCCTTGACGTCGACGGTGATCTTCTTGGAGAGGTCGCCGCGTGCAACAGCGGTCGTGACTTCTGCGATGTTACGCACCTGGTTCGTCAGGTTCGTCGCCATCGAGTTCACCGAGTCGGTGAGGTCTTTCCACGTACCGCTGACGCCTTCGACCTGCGCCTGACCGCCCAGACGACCCTCGGTACCGACTTCACGCGCGACGCGCGTGACTTCGCCGGCGAACGAGTTGAGCTGGTCGACCATCGTGTTGATGGTGCCCTTGAGCTCGAGCACCTCGCCGCGCACGTCGACGGTGATCTTCTTGGAGAGGTCGCCCTTCGCGACGGCGGTCGTGACCTCGGCGATGTTACGAACCTGCGAGGTCAGATTACCGGCCATCGTGTTGACGGAGTCGGTGAGGTCTTTCCACGTGCCGGCGACGCCGCGCACGTCGGCCTGACCGCCGAGGCGTCCTTCGGAACCGACCTCACGCGCAACGCGGGTGACTTCGGCCGCGAATGTGTTGAGCTGGTCGACCATCGTGTTGATGGTCTCTTTGAGCTGGAGAATCTCGCCGCGCGCTTCGACGGTGATCTTCTTGGAGAGGTTCCCGTTCGCGACGGCGGTCGTGACGTCGGCGATGTTACGGATCTGGTTGGTGAGCGTACCGGCCATCGAGTTGACCGAGTCGGTGAGGTCCTTCCACGTGCCGGCGACGCCGCGCACATGCGCTTGTCCGCCGAGGATCCCTTCGGAACCGACCTCACGCGCGACGCGCGTGACTTCACCGGCGAACGCGTTGAGCTGATCGACCATCCCGTTGATCGTGCGCGCGCTGCGCAAGAACTCGCCCTTGAGCGGACGGCCGTCGGTTTCGAGCGCGATCTGCTGCGAGAGGTCGCCGCGTGCGACGGCGCCGAGCACGCGGTTCGTCTCGGCGATCGGGAGCGCGAGGTCGCCGATGAGGCGGTTGATCGCGATCAGCTTGCCGCCGTACCCGCCGGGTGCGCGAATCTCGGCGCGCTGACCGAGCCGTCCGTCATGACCGACGACCGTCGAAATACGTTCGATCTCGTGCAGCACGCGGTCGTTCTGCGCGACGACCTCGTTGAAGGCCTCAGCGATGTCGGCGTCGAGCCCTTCCCACGTCGTTGGGAGCTTCACCGAGAAGTCGCCCCGCGCGACGGCGCGCAGTGCGTTGAGCAACTGCCGCTTCACGTCGGTACCTTGGTCCTTCGGCTTGACGGGAACGCCGTTTGACCCGTTGCTCGTAACGGGTCGCTTTGCGCTGGTCTTCTTCCTGACGACGGCCGTAGGCGGCATACGGACTCCTTGGCGCTGAGACGGGGATGACGAGACGCGCGGGTCTCTCGAAATCAAACGAAAAACCCACGCGCAAAGGCACGTATCGCAAGCAAGCTACCCGTTGATCGGCGTGCTCAAACGTTTGCGAAACCGATCTAGTCTACGTTACCGGCGCTCGGAGATGCACCGGTCGAGCGAGCGACGCGTCCGCTCTCAGGCCGTGACGAGCGCGAAGACCCCAACCAGGGCGACGACGGCGCCGCTGAGCGCCTCGCCGTAGCGCTCGAGCGGCCCAAAGGCGACCCGTTCCATCCCGGCGATCGCGGCGACCGAGACCGCGACGTACGTCACGATGGTGCTGAGTGCGAAGACGACGGCCATCAACGCCAGGAGCGGCACTCCGTAGGTCGAGGCCGCAAAGAAAGCAGGGAGCCCCTCTATCATCGGGGAGGAGCCCAGGATCAAGAGCAGCGCGCTGCGCCCCGCGACCGCGTGGCTGTGCTCGTGCATGACGGCGGCACCGCCACTGGGCGTCACGTGCGGATCGTGATGCTGGTGGAAGTGGACGTGCTCGACGCCGTCGCCGTGGCGATGAAGGTGCGCGTGCCCGACGTGATCGTGCCCGTGTTCGCTCGCGCCGTGGGCCTCGCGCCACCCCGACCAGCCGATCCAGGCGCCGAACGCGATCAACGCGAGCGCGGCGAGATGGTTCACCAGCGTCCCGTACCGAACCGCGACCGCGGCGCCGAGCGCCCAGACGAGCAGGCCGAGCAGCAGCGTCGAGACGACGTGTCCCAAGCCGGCGCCAGCCGCTGCGACCGCAGTACGCTGGCGCGACCATCCTTGCGCGCGGGCCAGCACCGCGATCGGCGCCCAGTGATCGGGGACCAGCGTGTGGAGGACGCCGACGGCGGCGACGGTGGCGATCAGGAGCGCGGCGCTCATTCGGAGTGGGCCTTAGCCGATGTGCGTGTCGAGGGCCTTCACCGCGGCGTCAAGGTCCCCGAAAATGTCGACCCGCTTCCCCATCTCCGCAAGCTCGCAGATGCGAGCGAGCTCGCTGCCCGGGCGAATGAGCGTCACGACCGGGATCGGCGCGTGCCGCCGGCGGAAGAGCAGAAGCTCGGAGAGGAAGATCGAATCAGCACCCTCAGCGTCCCGCAAGTCGATGAGGATCGGGACCCGCGGCGCTTTCTCGAACAGCGAGCGGAACTCGGGATAACGGCTAATATCGAGGAATCCGTCGAGACGGAACACGACGTGACCGCCCGATGCGTTGGGCATCGGCGCGGTCTGTTATCTTCGGTACGCCTTCGTACCTTCGTGCTGCAAAAGCTTCGCGAAGCGAAGATTCACGAAACGTGAGGTCGTCGTATCGTCCGTCGCGTCCGCGCGAATACGTACACGAAGACCATCGCGAGCGCACTCACGAGGACAAGCGAGACGGCAAGATCGCTGAACGGTGGCTTCCAGCCGAGGAGCTGTGCGAGCTCGTACGCCGCGACGGTGATTGCGAGCGCCGTCACCGACAGAATCCACACGCGCATGAGCTCGGGAAGCATCTCGCTACGATATGCGACGAGCCGGTGAACGACGACGCTGTCCATCGTATCCGTGCAGAGCATCCCGGCGCAAAACGTCACGCCGACGATCAAGGCGCCGACGATGCCGGCGTCGGCGGCGAACGCAACCGCGTAGGTCGCGATCTGGCTCGACGTCTCGAAGCCGAACCCGAAGAGCAGCCCGATCGGAACGGCCAGCCACGGGCTGTTCCCTTCGCGCAGGGCGCGCGGCAAAAGACGAGTCTTCACCCCGGGCGCAATGCGGCCGTCGCGGTAGGCGCCGGAATGCAGCTGCGCGAGGTTCATCCCCGCGATCGCGAGCAGGACGACGATGCTGATCCACGTGCCGATCGTCTCGATCGTCGACCCATGCGCCGCGAGCTTCGTCCCCAAGAGCCCGACCAGGGCTGAGATGGCCAGGACCATCACCGTGTGGCCGCTCGCGAACAGCGTCCCGACGAAGCGGGAGAAGAACGGAGCACGGGGGTACGCGTTACGGGTCACGCCGTCGATCGCGGCGAGGTGATCGGGGTCGGCGCCGTGGCGTATCCCGAGCACGAAGACCGTGAGCGCGTTCGTGGCCAGCATCCGCAATGAGATATGCGCGATCCGGCCCCGACGTCCCGCTGCACAGCGGGACGCGCTGTAGCGCAGCGGAAGCGTCTGGGTGGATCTTCCTTCACGCTGTAGCGCAGCGGAAGCGTTTAAGGTCGAGCAAGCAAGGGTATCGCTGCCAAGAATGAGCGCCGTCGAAGAGCGACGCCTCGCCAGTTCGCTGCGTCTCCTCGTCGCCGCGGGTCGTGAACTCGCGGCGTCGTTTGACTATGCCGAAACGCTGGCTGCGGTGGGGCGCGTCGTCGTCCCGGCGGTGGCCGACGGCTTCTCCGTCGAGTTGGACGAGGGCGAGATCCGGACGACCCTCGCCTCGACCGGCCGGCTCAAGGGGCCCGTTCGCACGATCCCCCTGGTCGCCCGCGGCAGAACTTTGGGCGTCATGCGCGTCGCCGTCCGCCGCGATCGCGACGGCTCCGCTGCCGATACGATCGACCTCTGGGACGAACTTGCGCTGCGTATTGCGGTCAGCGTCGACGCGGCGCAGGTCTACGCGCGCGAACATCACGTCGCGGACACGCTGCAGCGGGCGTTGCTCCCCGAAGGACTCCCGGTTGACGACCGCGTGAGCTTCGACGCCGCATATCGTCCGGGAACGGACGAGGCGATCGTCGGCGGCGACTGGTACGACGCGTTTCGCCTCCCCGACGGACGGATCGCGTTTTCGATCGGCGATGTCGCCGGTCACGGCTTACGCGCTGCGATCGTCATGGGCGAGGTGCGTCAAACGTTTCGGGCCGCTGTGCTCAACCCGAACTCGCCCTCGCTCGTCCTCGAACGTGCGAACACGATCGTAAACATGCGCTCGAACCCGGTCATGGTGACGGCGATCTTCGGGATCATCGAGCCGAACGAAAACGTCGTGACGTACGCCTGTGCGGGACACCCGTCGCCGGTGCTCGCGCTCGTCGACGGCGCGGTCCAGTTCTTGCCCAAGGACGGGCTCCCGCTGGGGATCGGCGACGAGATCGGCGCGAGCGACTGGACCTTCACGATCCCGCCCGGCGCGCAGCTCGCGCTCTATACCGACGGCCTCATCGAACATTCGCGCGACGTCGTCGCGGGCGAGGCGGAGCTTCTCGACGCGGTGAGCACGAACGCGCGCAGCGCAGCGGAGGATCAGCCGGCCCGCGCGCTGCTCGAACGCGTCTTCACCGGGCGCGACAATACGGACGACGTTGCAGCGCTGACGATCACGAGCGCCGACGCGCCGTCGACAACGTTCACCTTTACGTTCTCGGCGCTTCCGATGGCGGTGCCGATGGTGCGGCGTTCGCTGCGGCGTTTCCTCGAGCGGCTCGCGCTCGACGACGACCGCATCTTCGCGATCTTGACCGCCACCGGCGAGGCGGTCGCGAACTCCGTCGAGCACGCCTACGGCGGTAGCCCAGGTATTGTACGGCTGCGGGCACAGGCGAACGGAACCAGTGTGATCGTCAGCGTCGAGGACGAAGGATCGTGGAAGCCCGTCCAGCGGCGCGACGAGCGTGGCCGCGGCCTACCACTCATGCGAGCGCTCGTCGATGCGGTCGAAATTCGGACGCACCACGCTCGCACGGAGGTTCGCCTGACGATCCGCGGTTAACCCGGGCCGGCATGGGTAGGTGGGGGCCATGAGCATGGTCCGCAGATCGACAGTGTACGGGCCTGCACGTTTGCTGGCCAATCTTTGCGGGGGATGTCCGGCTTCTTGCGTACTGCCCGTCCCGGATGCGCAAGAATGAGGAAAATGGTCCTATACGCGAGCGGGTACAGGATCGGGCGATGGTAGCGGGAGTCTCGGAAAAGAATCGCTTCTTGAACGCTCTCTCGCCGGTGATGCGGGCGCTGTTCGAGTCGCGGATGACGACCCACGGCGGCGGGATCGGGGACGTTCTGCAGGCGCCGAACACGCCGATCGACGCGATCTGGTTTCCGCTCTCGGGGATGGTTTCGACGCTGCGGCCGCTCGAAAACGACGGAATGGTCGAAGTCGACTGCGCCGGCGCGGAGGGCTTCGTCGGGCTCGAGGTCATCATGGGGATGGAGACGACCGTCGACACGTGGATGGTGCAGTCGCCCGGGCGTTTCGCGCGGCTCGAGGCGCAGTTTTTCATCGACACGATGGAGCGCGAACCCGCGCTGCGCGAGGCGGCGCGGCGCTACGCCGCGGCCGTGATGGCAGTGCGGGGTCAGTGGGTCGCGTGCAACGCACGGCACACGATCGAACAACGTTTGGCAAAATGGCTACTCGTTGCGCGTGACCGTATCGGCGACGAGATTCAGATTACGCAAGACACGATCGCGATGATGCTCGGCGTGCGGCGCGCGAGCGTCGTCACCGTCCTCGGCCGCTTCGTCGACGACGGGCTAGTCGGTCATGGCTATGCGCGCGTACGGGTGATCGACGACGCGGGGCTCAAACGCTGCGCGTGCCCGTGCTACGGCACGGCGGCCGAGTTGCTGCGCGCGGGTATCGCCTCCAAGGACGTCGACGCGGCGTAGGGGCGTCCCGAGCGCCCTGGGAGAACGGACTCTTGTGTACGAGTACCTCGTCGTCGGCGCCGGCTTAGCCGGGAGCACGATCGCCGAACGCCTCGCGAGCCAACTCGGCGCGCGCGTCCTGATCATCGATAAGCGGCCGCACCTCGCGGGGAACACGCACGATCCGGTCGACGAGCGCGGCCTGCGCTACCATCAGTACGGTCCGCACATCTTCCACACGAACGCGGCGCACGTCATCGAGTACCTGAGCCGCTTTACGCACTGGATCCCGTACGAGCATCGGGTCCTCGCGCGCGTCGGCGCACGGCTCGTGCCGATCCCGATCAATCGGACGACAATTAACGAGCTCTACGGTCTCGATCTCGACGAAGCGGGGGTCGAGGCCTTTCTCACCCAACGCGCGCAGCCGCAGCGCCGCATCGAGACGTCCGAGGACACGATCCTCTCGCGCGTCGGCCGGGAGTTGTACGAAACGTTCTTTCGCGGCTACACGCGCAAGCACTGGGGTCTGGATCCGAGCGAGCTCGACGCGACCGTGTGCGGCCGCATCCCGACGCGGACGAACGACGACGACCGCTACTTCAGCGATCGCTTTCAGGCGATGCCCGCCGACGGCTTCACCGCGATGGTCGAACGGATGCTCACGAACCCGCGCATCGACGTCGCCACCGGCTGCGACTTCGCGTCGATCGCGCAGCGTGCGACGTTCAATCACGTCATCTACACGGGCCCGATCGACGAGTACTTCGAGTACAAGTTCGGCAAGCTCCCGTACCGGTCGCTGCGCTTCACCTTCGAGACGGTCGACGCGCGCACGGAAGGTCTGCCCGTCGGCGTCGTCAACGAGCCCGACGAGAAGATTGCGTACACGCGCACGACCGACTACCGCCATCTGACCGGACAGCGCGGCAACAAGACGATTCTCGGCCGCGAGTTTCCTAGCGCGCACGGCGATCCGTACTATCCGATCCCGCGGCCCGACAATCGCGAGCTCTATCGCAAGTACGCGGTGCTCGCTGCGGCGCAGCGCCACGTCACGTTCGTCGGACGCTTGGCGGAGTACCGGTACTTCAACATGGATCAAGTCGTCGCGTCGGCGCTGCTCACGTTCGAGGAGCTCGCGCAGACAGCGGCTGTCGCTTCCTGAGATGACCGACCCCGGGATGGTGAAGGAAGAGATAACCCTTCCCGACGGGCGTTACTTGATCGCGTACACGTTTGCAGACGACGACGAAGACGAGGCGGAACCACCGCCCTCCCCATGAGCGAGCTGCGCTGGCATCCGCTGCTGGGTGAATGGGTCGTCACGGCGATGCATCGCCAAGAGCGGACATTTTTTCCGTCCGAGGACCGCTGCCCGCTGTGTCCGACGAAGCCGGGCGGAGTCGCGACCGAGGTGCCGCTGCGGACGTACGATGTTGTGGTCTTCGAGAATCGCTTTCCGTCGTTGCACCGCCATCCGCCGCAGCCGTCGGTCGCGGGCAACGCGCTCGAACCCGTCGCGCCGGCGCGTGGAGCGTGCGAGGTGGTGCTCTTCACGCCGCGGCACGACGCGACGCTCGCCGACCTTTCCGTGCGCCGCATTGAGCATCTCGTGCGCGTTTGGCGCGATCGAACCCGCGCGCTGTTCGCGCGGCCCGAGATCGAGACGGTCTTCCCGTTCGAGAACAAGGGCGCGGCGATCGGCGTGACGCTCACGCACCCGCACGGTCAGATCTATGCCTATCCGTTCGTGCCGCCGGTCTTCGCCCGAGAGCTCGCACGCGCCGCCGCATATCGTGACGAACACGGCGGCTGCCTCCTGTGCGCAGTGCGTGACCGCGAGGTGAAGGACGAGCGCCGTCTGATCGCGCGCGAGGACGGCTGGGTCGCATACGTCCCGTTCTTCGCGCGCTACCCGTACGAGACGCATCTCGTGACCGAGCGCTGCATGCGCACGCTGCTCGAGCTCGACGACGGTGAGGTACGCGGTCTCGCACGTCTGCTCAAGCGCGTGCTCGTCGGCTTCGACGCGCTGTTCGACGTCTCGTTTCCGTACGTCATGGCGATCCGCCAAGGACCCAAGGGCGAGGCGCCTTATCATCTGCACGTCGCGTTCTCGCCGCCGATGCGCAGCGCGGACCGTTTGAAGTACCTGGCCGGCTCGGAGCTCGGCGCGGGAACGTTCATCAACGATACGCTCCCGGAAGAGACGGCGGCCGAGCTCCGGGCGCGCATCCCGGAGTTAGCGTGATCGAGCTCAACGGGCTACGCGATACGTTCGCGGCGCTGAGCCCACGCGCGCCGCGCTTCTTTCGCGCGCCGGGGCGCGTGAATCTGATCGGCGAGCACGTCGACTACAGCGAGGGCTTCGTCCTTCCGCTCGCGATCGATCGCTCGACGGTCGTCGCGGCCGCGCCGCGCGACGATCGCGTTGTTCGCATTCGCTCGATGGAATGCGGTGAGACCGCGGAGTTCGATCTCGATGAGACGAACGCGGCGCCGCGCGGTATGTGGAGCGACTACGCTCAGGGCGTTGCGCTCGCGCTGGCCCGGCGCGGGCCGCTGCGCGGAGCCGATCTCGCGGTGCGCACGACCCTCCCGCTCGGCGCGGGACTTTCGTCCTCGGCCGCGTTCGAGCTCGCGGTGGGGCTGGCGCTCCTCGGGATCTCCGACGTCGCGCTCGACCCGCACGAGCTCGCGCACGCCGCGCAAGAGGCGGAAAACGGGTTCGTCGGCGTGCGCAGCGGGATCATGGATCAGCTCGCGTCTGTGTACGGGGTGCGCGAGCATGCGCTGCTCATCGACTGCCGCACCGAAGACGTCTCGCCTGTGCCGATCCCGCCCGGCGCGGCGATCGTCGTCGCCGACTCGGGCGTCAGGCACGAGCTCGCGAGCAGCGCGTACAACGAGCGGCGCGCCGAGAGCGAGGAAGCGGCGCGGCTTCTGGGAGTGCGCACCCTGCGGGACGTCTCGGTCGCGGCGTTTGCCGCCAAGGCGGCTTCGCTCCCTGAACCGCTGCGGCGGCGCGCTCGCCACGTCGTCGGCGAGAACGCCCGCGTGCTCGCGACGGCCGTCTCGCTGCGGGCGGGCGACCTCACCGAGGCCGGCGCCCTCATGAACGCCTCGCATGAAGCGTTGCGTGACGATTACGAGGTCAGTGCACCGGAGCTGGACTTGCTCGTCGAGGCGGCCCGGGACGTGCCGGGCGTCTATGGGGCGCGGATGACGGGCGGCGGCTTCGGCGGCTCGATCGTGGCCCTCATGCAGCCCGACGCGGTCGGCGCGCTTACCCGCGCCCTGGAGGCCGCCTTCACGTTGCACTTCGGACGCAAGCCGGTCGTGCGGGAAGTCCGTGCGTCGGCTGGAGCAATGCCGGTTGCCTGAGGTCCAGTGCAGCCTTCCTCGCACTGCGCGGGTTCCACAAAGAGTGGGCAAGCAGGCGTAACCCAACCGTGGGGACGGGTAAGACTGCTCCATGGCCCGGACGTCGAAGGAGGAACCTTCTATGGAAAACTTGGTGCTCTGCCCGTGCGGGCATACCCTCGCGCAGCACGATTACGACGGCTGCGCGGGCGATCGTCTGCGCCGCTGCAGCTGCCAACGTGATCGCCATAGCGCCCTCGAAGCCGCCGTCGACAGCGTCCGCACGACCCCCGTCTACACGACCGCCTACACCGCGCACGGCCGCGACGCGGCCTGATCATCCCGCGCCACTGTCACCCTGAGCTTGTCGAAGGGCGCCTCCCCGGTGAGCCTGTCGAACCGCGGCGGCTGACGAGCCTTCGACAAGCTCAGGCAGCAGCGTTCCGCCGCGACCTCCTTCGACAAGCTCAGGATGACACGAAGAGGGTTGACGCCCCTGGACACCCGGTGGTAAGATACCGCCCTATGCCCCTCGGCGGATAGCGGCATAACGGATTGAGCGAGGACCCCTCACTCAGGTGGGGTGGACCTTGCCTTTTTCGCGTTTATCGGCTGATCCCCCGAGCGCGCGTGAGCCCACGCAGAGAGATTCCCTAGAAATAGAATGGCGACGAAGACGACGGCGGACAAACCCAAGACGACGCGTAGCCGCAAGAAGGCGGCTGAGCCGGAGACGACGACCGGCAACGGCGCGTCGACTGCGGTCAAACAGCAGAACATCGCAAGCGCGAGCTTCCATGTTCCCGAGGAAGCGTTCACCGTCGAGCTTCCCGAGGACCCCGGACCCAAGCGCCAGCGCCACTCGTTCGCGAAGATCACGGACGTCCTGCAGCTCCCCGATCTGATCGAACTGCAGAAAGCTTCCTTTAAGTGGTTCATCAACGATGGGCTCAAGGAAGCGTTCGACTCGATCTCACCGATCAAGGACTTCACCGGCAACCTCGTGTTGGAGTTCGGCGAGCACAGTCTCGGCGAGCCCAAGTATTCCGTTGAGGAGTGCCGCGAGCGCGACATGACGTACAGCGCGCCGTTGCGCGTGCGGGTCCGTCTGATCACGGCGGAGTCCGGCGAGATCAAGGGCATCCCGGACCAAGAGATTTTCATGGGCGACTTCCCGCTCATGACCGACAAGGGCACGTTCATGATCAACGGCGCGGAGCGCGTGATCGTGAGCCAGCTGGTGCGTTCGCCCGGCGTCTACTTCTTGCAGGACGTCGACACGAACAACCGCCCGACGTACAACGCGACGATCATCCCCAACCGCGGTGCCTGGATCGAGTTCGAGACCGACAACGGGACGAAGAACGACGAGACCGAGGGAACGATCGGCGTTCGCATCGACAAGAACCGCAAGATCTACGCGACGACCTTCGTGCGCGCGCTGTCGCGCCCGGACATGGGTTTCGATTGGGAGACGGACGAGGCGATCCTCGCGCTGTTCGACAACGAACCGATGATCGCGAACTGCTTGGAAAAAGACAAGGACGTCAAGACCAAGGAAGACGCGCTCAAGGAGATCTACAAGAAGCTCCGTCCTGGCGAACCCGAGAACGCGGAGAACGCCGAGAAGCTGCTCGAGTCGCTCTTCTTCGACGAGAAGCGCTACGATCTCGCCGGCGTCGGCCGTTACAAGCTCAGCGGGAAGCTCGAGCGTGAGTACAACGCAGCCGGTATCGGGATCCCCGACATCGAGAAGAAGGCGCTCACCCGCGAAGACATGATCGCGGTCATCCGCCGCTTGATCAAGGTCGCGACCGGTAAGGTCCACAAGGACGACATCGACCATCTGGGCAACCGCCGCATCCGTTCGGTCGGCGAGCTG
>CAZABL010000103.1:0-11397 GCA_964483365.1 uncultured bacterium | reverse complement strand
ACAAGAAGTCGCGCGAGCACTTCGAGATGCGCACGCACAAGCGTCTGATCGACATCCTTCAGGCCTCGCCGAAGACGATGGACGCGCTGATGCACCTCGATCTCCCCGCCGGCGTCGACATCGAGCTCAAGGCATAGGAACCGAGAGCAGAAGATCCCGTGCGACGAGCCCCGCGAATTTCGCGGGGCTTGTTCGTTTTTGTTCAGAAACAGGCCAGCATGCCGACGCCGATCGACGTGGTCTACGAGCGAGCCTTTTCCGGTACGCCGCGCCGTATCTACCAACTGCTCAGCGAGATGGGGACCTCGCAGGACGCGATCTGGCCGTTTGCGGCGCAGCCCTTCATGCGCAGCCCGGGGCCGCTGACGCCGGGGACGACGGAGGAGTGGCACTTAGGCGTGCACGCGGTGCTCGACACCGCCGAGCCGGAACGCAGTATCGTGTGGCGGATCGACAACGACGGCGTCGAGGGGACGCACACCTTCACGCTGGAGCAGAACGGTCGCAAGGTGCTGCTCCGTCACCGCCTTGTCGCGACGCTCTCCGACGACGAAGGCCGCATGTTCTGGAAGCGCTTCGCCGACGCCCACGAACGCTCGATCAACGGTCTCTTCGACAAGCTCGCGCGCGTCCTCAAACGCTAGAGGTCACCAGACGAGCGGGACGAGGCGGCTTCGCACGCGTGCGGCGTAGTCGGCGTAGCCGTCGAGCTCCGCGACGAGCATGCGCTCCTCGTTGACCGCCCGCACAGCGAGCGCGGCGATCAAGAACGGCGTGAACGCGAGCCCCCAAAGCGAGCCCAAGAGCAGCGGTGCGCCAAGGAAAAAGAAGATCGCGCCGGCGTACATCGGGTGCCGCACGTAGCGGTAGGGACCGCTCGAGATCACGCGTTGGCGGCGGTTCTGTTGCATCTTCACGACCGGTGCGGCAAAGCTGTTCTCGCGGAATGTGAGCCACGCAATGAAGATGCTCAGGGCGATGAAGATCGCGCCGAGGACGCGCGCCCACATCGGCACAGTCGACCACCCGAATCGCACGCTGTCGAGGGCCATGAACACGAGCCAGCCATACCAGCCGACGAGAAGCACGAGCATCAGCGCCTTGTCCCACGGCTTCTGCTCGCGCTGGACGATCGGCGCGAGGCGTTCACGCAGCAGCGCCGGATCGCGCCGCAGAAGCCAAAGGCCGACAGCGAAGGCCAATACGCCCTCTTCGATCACGAAAAACCAACCCGCCGGCCACTTCACCGTTCCCGCCCCGAGGAACAGGAGAAATCCGGTGAAGGCGATCCAGACGACGGTTTGAACGACGAGCTTGACCACGTCCGTGTGCTGCTTCGCGCGTTACGCGAAGGCGCTTTCGCCGGTGAGCGCTTGGCCGAGAATGAGCGTGTGCACCTCGCTCGTTCCCTCGTAGGTGAGGACGCTTTCGAGGTTGTTCATGTGGCGGATGACGGGGTACTCGAGCGTGATTCCGTTTGCGCCCAGGATCGTGCGCGCTTCGCGGCAGATCGCGAGCGCCTCGCGCACGTTGTTGAGTTTCCCGAACGAGACGTGCGTGGGGTGCGCGATGCCGTCATCCTTCATGCGACCGATGTGCAGGGCGGCAAGCAGTCCTTTGTTGAGTTCGAGCATCATGTTCACGAGCTTTTCCTGTGTGAGCTGGAAGCCCGCGATCGGCTTGCCGAACTGGATCCGCGTCTTTGCATAGTCGAGCGCGCATTCGTAGCACGCGCGCGCCGCGCCGAGCGCGCCCCATAGGATCCCGTAGCGCGCTTCGTTGAGGCACGAGAGCGGTCCGCGCAGACCTTCGACGCCGGGGAGCATCGCGTCGGCGGGGAGACGCACGTCCTCGAAGACAAGTTCCGAGGTGACTGAGGCGCGTAGCGAGAGCTTCTTCTCGATGTCGTTCGTCGAGAAGCCGCGCGTGTTCGTCGGCACGATGAAGCCGCGAATCGTACCCGCGTCGCCGTTCTGCGGTTCGGTGCGCGCCCAAACGATCGCGACGTCCGCGATCCCGCCGTTGGTGATCCACATCTTCGTTCCGTTGAGAACATAGTCGGAACCCGAACGCCGTGCGGTCGTGCGCATCCCGGCCGGATCGCTGCCGTGATCTTGCTCGGTCAGGCCGAAGCAGCCGATGACCTCGCCCCCAGCCATCCGCGGGAGCCACTGCTGTTTCTGTTCCTCGCTGCCGTAGGCCCAGATCGGAAACATCGCCAGCGACCCTTGCACCGAGACGAACGAACGAAAGCCGGAGTCACCGGCTTCGAGCTCGAGACAGGCCAGACCGTACGAGACGGCGTTCGCCCCGGCGCAGTCGTAGCCGCTCAAGTGCATGCCGAGCAAGCCGAGCTCGCCGATCTCGCGCGCCATCTCACGCGGAAATGCGCCGTGCTCGAACCAGTCCGCGATGTTCGGGAGGACACGGTCGCGCACGAACGCGCGCACCGTGTCGCGGATCAGCCGTTCGTCGTCGTGCAGCAGCGCGTCGATCCCTAAAAAGTCCGTCGGCAACGGTGACGCGACGGTGCGGCGAGGCGTGGTCGTGGCCATGGACGGGGGGTTCGTCGGGCCAACGGGACGACCTCGCCTCGCCGGGCGCGGTCAGCGGCTCAAGAGCTTGACCGCGTTGTCGTTGTCGTCGTTGAAGTAGAGGTTGACGTTGTCGTCGCTCGTCCCGGTCGCGACCATTCCAAAGATCGCTCCAGCCGCTCCGAACTCGACGTTCCGCGTCGCCACGACGCGGCCACTCGCCGGCGCGATTTCGACCATCAAGTTCGTGCCATTGGGATCGAGCGTGTTGCCTAGCACGATGTGGCCGTTCGGCAAGAGCGCCGAACTGATCGGACCGTTCAGCGGCGCGCCGGCGAAGATTCGCCGCACGCGGCCAGCGAACGGGCCGGTCGCCGTCGAGCCCTTGATCGTGATCCCGCCGGCCGGGATGGTCGACACGTCGCGGAACGCCCACAACGAGTTGTCGGCACCGTCGACGATGTAGAGCCGGTCGTGCTTGGCGTCGTACTGCAATCCGGACGGCCCAAGGATGCTTCCCGGCGCGCCGCCGTTGAACGCAAATCCGGTCGCGATCACATCGAATTTGAATGGCTGATTCGCATTGATGTCGATGCGTACGATGCTCCCGTCACCCGCGTTGCTCTCGTAAAACGCAGCGGCGTTTGCAAACGGGCCGGTGTGTGGTGAGAACGTTTGGCCGAACGGGCCGTGCCACGGTCCATTCGCAAATGTTTCACGAACCATTCCGGTCGGCGTGATGATCGGGTTGTCGTTGGCCGAAAATGCCGCTACCCAGATTGCATCGCTCGGCGCGAGCGCGAGCTCGGCGCATCCCTTGATCACGGCGCCTTGGAAGATGTGCCGCGGCGTCGAGCCGGGTTGCGGAGCGAGCGCGATGATCGTCGTGCCGTTGCCCTCGACGCCGGCCTTGTCGTTGAAGTTGCACACGACCAGATCACCGGCGTTGATGTTGCCGGCCGTCGTCTTGGCGACGTCGAGTCCGTAGGGATTGAAATCGCCGTTCGTCGGATCGATCGTCGAACCGATCGTAACCGACGGCTTGAGCAGATTGAGAATCGCCACGCCGTCGTCTGCGTCCGGCGCTTCCGGTGCGACGTCGGTATCGGTGGCGGTTGTTCGTGTCGCGGTCATCCCGCTATCGGTCGACGGCGCGGGCGGGACCCCACCCATCGATGATGTGCCGGAGCCTCCTCCTCCTCCGCATGCGCTCAGCGAGAACAGCGCGGCGGACACCAAGATGAAGAACGCCCGTGTCGTCATGGCGAGCCTCCTCTGCGTTTGCTGCAGGCCTCACCACGATACTACGTCGATCGTGAAAGAAGTGTGAAATGGGCGAACTTTATGCGGCCGCGAGCCGCTCCTCTGTAAGCGCTTCAAGCGATTGACCGCGTGTCTCTTCACCGAGCGCAAGCACGACGAGTGCACCGGCGAACATCACCAGCGCGAACACGACGAAGACCGCATACGGTGAGCCGAAGCGCACGAGCAGCACCGGCACGATAGACGGTGCGAACGCGCCGACGAAACGTCCCGCACCCGCAGCGAGCCCAGCGCCGCTTGCACGGATCGCGGTTGGATACTGCTCGGGCGTGTAGGTGTACGTCACGCCCCATGCACCGAGATTGAAGAATGCGATCACCCCGCCCCAACCGACGATTGCAGCGACGTTCGGCTCCGCGGCGAGCGTTGCACCGGCGAAGAAGAACGAGCCGAGCGCGGCGCAGATGAGAAACGCGATCAGCGTCGGCTTGCGACCGACGCGATCGACGAGCGCGGCCGCTGCATAATACCCCGGGATCTGGAAGATCGCGATCGCGAGGTTGAGCCACAGCGCTTCGCGCAGCGTGAAGCCCTTTGCGGCGAGCAGGCTCGGCATCCACGTGAAGATCCCGTAGTACGAGAAGACCAGCGCGATCCACAACAGCCACAGCATCACGGTGCGCCTGGCGAGCACCGGGCCGAATAGCGTCGCCAGCGACGCGCGCACGTTGAGCTGTTCATGCTGCGGCTCGATCCCCGCGAGCGCGGCAACCTCGGCTGCTTCGCGTGCGCGCCCGCGCGCGAGCAGCCAGCGCGGCGATTCTGGGATCGCGCGCCGGATGACGAACACGTAAAGCGCAGGCAGCGTCCCCAAGAGGAGCGCGATGCGCCAGCCGTCGTGCAGCGGAACGACGAGCGCGCCGATCAGCGCGGCGAGGACGCTGCCGTACGCCCAAAAGCTTTCCAGCAGCACGACGGTGCGGCCGCGTTGCGCGGTCGGTGCGAACTCGCTCACCAGCGTGCTCGCGACGGGAAGCTCACCGCCTAGACCCAGACCCGCGAAGAAGCGGATCGCGGCGAGCGCGGCAGCACTCCACGCGAACGCCGAGAGCCCGGTGAGCAGGCTGTAGGCCAGGATCGTCCACATGAACACCGCGCGGCGGCCGAAGCGATCGGCGACGACACCCGAGAGCGCGGCGCCCAGGAACATCCCGAACAGGTTCGCAGTGATGATCCCGCCGACGACGGGTTTGGGGAGATCCCACGCGCGGCCGACCGCCGCAACGACGCTCCCGACCAGGAGCAGGTCCATCGCGTCGAAGAGCCAGCCGGCCCCGGCGGCCAGGAGCAGTCGTCGCTGAAACGTCATCCGCCGCGATTATAACGTGGCGGGCGAGCGTGCGTGGGTGACGAAGGCAGTTTGCCGTGGAAGCGGCGGTGCGGCTGAGCATCGACGCGGTCGTGGTCTCCGTGCGAGAGGACACACCGCTCGTCATGACGCTCGCGCGGACGCCGGCACGATTGCCCAGCGGTCCATTCGCGCCTGAGAGCGATCGCACACTGGAGCTCGCCGCGCGTCGACTCATCGCCGAACAGGCCGCGCTGCGGGTCGGCTATCTCGAGCAGCTCTATACGTTCGGCGACCGCGTGCGCGACCGCCGGGAGCAACTCGACGGCCCGCGTGTCGTCAGCGTCGGGTATCTTGCGCTCGTTGGAGCCGAGGCCTTCGCACAGGTCGCCCACGATGTGACGTGGTCCGACTGGTACCGGTTTTTCCCATGGGAAGACGGGCGGCGGCTCGCGGCGCGGCTGCGCGACGAGGTCGTGGCCTTCGTGACCGAGCGAATCGCCCACACGGACGACCCGATGCTGCGCGAACGGGCGCGGATCGCGTTCGGCCTCGGTCGCGCGCCGTGGAACAACGAGGCGGTCCTCGAGCGTTACGAGCTGCTCTACGAGCTCGGCGGCGTCGCCGAAGCGGCCGGCGGCTCGGCCTCGTTCGGCGAGCCGATGGCCCTCGACCACCGGCGGATCCTCGCGACCGCGATCGGCCGGACGCGCGGCAAGATCAAGTACCGCCCGATCGTGTTCGAGCTCTTGCCCCCGACGTTCACGCTCTCCGAGCTGCAGCGCACCGTCGAGGCGCTCGCCGGGATGCGGCTGCACCGCCCCAATTTCCGCCGGCTCGTGGAGGACACCCGGATCGTCGAGGGGACCGGCGAGCGGCGCCGGACCCCAGGGCGCCCGGCTGAGGTGTTTCGCTTCCGGCACGATGTCTTGGCAGAACGGCCGGACCCTGGGATCGCGATCCGGTAGGCGCAACCGAGCCGCTTTTTCTCAGATTCAGTCGAAGTAGCGGCGACACCGCGTCGCCCTACGAGGTCATCCCATGGTAGAGCTCCTGCCTTTCACCCCTGAGATCGCCAAGCGAACCCGGCCGATCTACGACCGCGTCGCGAGCGTGATCCCGGCCGCCGAGTGGCCGATCCACGCACCGTATGTCGACGCAATCAACCGGCTCAAGGCCGAACGTAACGCGATCATCCTCGCGCACAACTATCAGACGCCGGAGATCTACCACGGCGTAGCCGACATCGTCGGCGACTCACTCCAGCTCGCACGTGAAGCGCAACGCGCGCAAGCCGACGTCATCCTCGTGAGCGGCGTGCACTTCATGGGTGAGACGGCGAAGATCCTCAACCCGGATCGCCGCGTGATCGTCCCCGACGCGCGCGCCGGCTGTTCCCTCGCCGAATCGATCACCGCTGCGGACGTGCGCGCGCTGCGCGAACAGTATCCCGGCGTCCCGATCGTCACGTACGTGAACACCAGCGCGGAGGTGAAGGCGGAGTCCGATCTCTGCTGCACGTCCTCGAACGCGGTGCGCGTCGTCGAGTCGCTCGGCGTCCCGCGCGTCATCATGATCCCCGACGAGTTCCTTGCCAACTACGTCGCGGCGAATACGTCGGTCGAGATCATCTCGTGGCACGGGCACTGCGAGGTGCACGAGCGCTTCCGCGGCGTCGACGTCGAGAATCTGCGCGAAGGCGACGACGGCGTGCTCGTGATCGCGCATCCGGAGTGCCCGCCCGACGTCATCGCCGCAGCCGACTTCGCCGGTTCGACGGCGGCGATGATCGACTACGTGCGCGACCACGCGTCGCAGCGCGTCGTGATGCTGACGGAGTGCTCGATGAGCGACAACGTCGCCGCCGAGTTTCCGAACGTGCAGTTCGTGCGGCCGTGCAATCTGTGCCCGCACATGAAGCGCAACAGCCTGCCGAAGATCCTGCGCGCGCTCGAGACCCTCGAGGACGAGATCGTCGTCGACGAGGCCGTGCGCGTGCGCGCGCTCGCGTCGCTCGAACGGATGATGGCCGTGCGATGACGACGGATGTTCTGATCGTCGGCGCCGGTGTCGCGGGTCTCGCCGCGGCGCTCGCCGTCGACGGCCGCAGCGTCTTCGTCGCGAGCGAGACGCCGCTCGGGCGCGACTTGGCCTCGGCGTGGGCACAAGGCGGCGTCGCAGCAGCACTCGCTCGCGACGACTCGCCGCGCCTCCATGCCGACGACACGGTTGCTGCCGGCGCCGGAATCGTCGAACACGACGCGGTTGAGACGCTCGCGTCCGAAGCACCGGCTGCGGTCGACGTGCTCGTGCGCCTCGGCGTCCCCTTCGCGCGCGACGTCGACGGACGGCTTGCGCTCGGACTCGAAGCGGCGCACGGTCGGCGGCGCATCGTGCATGCAGCCGATGCGACCGGCGCAGCGATCGTTGACGTGCTGCTCGCCGCAGCCCGCGCCCGCGCGAACATTCGCTTGGACGAAGGCCTGCGCGCGACCGCGTTGCTGCAGCGTGCCGACGGCCGCATCGTCGGCGCGACGTTCGTCACGACGAACGGGGAAGAAGTCAGCGTCGGCGCGGGCGCGGTGATTCTCGCGACGGGCGGATTCGGCGGCTTGTACGCACGCACGACGACTCCGGCTGGTGCGCGCGGTTCCGGAATCGCGCTCGCGGCCCGCGTCGGCGCGACGCTCGCCGATCTCGAGTTCGTGCAGTTCCATCCGACTGCGCTGCGCGTCGGGACCGATCCGCTCCCGCTCGTGAGCGAAGCGGTCCGCGGTGAGGGCGCGATCCTTGTCGACGCAGACGGGACGCCGATTATGAAGGGCCTCGATCCGCGCGGCGATCTCGCACCCCGCGACGTCGTCGCACGCGCGGTCAGCGCGGCGGAAGCGTCCGGCAAGGACGTGCTCCTCGATGCGCGCTCGATCGGCGCACGATTTGGGCAGCGCTTCCCGGGGATCTTCGCGGCCGCACAACGCGCCGGGATCGATCCGCGCACGCAACCGCTTCCGGTGACCGCCGCGACGCACTACACGATCGGCGGCGTCGCGACTGATACCAACGGCCGCACGTCGGTCCCAGGCTTGTGGGCGTGCGGCGAAGTGGCAGCGACGGGCGTTCACGGTGCGAATCGCCTCGCGAGCAACTCGCTGCTCGAAGGGCTCGTGTTCGGAACGCGTGCGGGACACGATATCGCATCGACCGCGTTGCAACGCATTGCGCCGCCGGTGCTCGCCGATCGGCGCGTTCGCGCTGCCGCTTCCACACGAGGCGCGATGTTGGCCGCGTTGCGCGAAGCGACGAGCGCGGGCCTCGGCGTCGTGCGCGATGCAGCCGGGATCGCACGCGCCCTCGAGACGTTCGCCGCGATCGAGCGTAGCGCGCAGGACGATCGTGTCGTAGACGCGGCGTTCGTCGCCGCCGCGGTTGCGCGCGCTGCGCTGACGCGCTGCGAGAGCCGCGGCGCTCACTTTCGCGCCGATTATCCGTTCACTGACGCACGGTGGGCGCACCGCAGCTTCGTCGAACGCCCGCAACTCGCGAGGACTTCATGAACCCCTTGCTGATCGACGACATCGTCCGCACCGCGCTGCGCGAGGATCTCGGCCGCGCCGGCGATCTCACGACCGACGCGATCGTCCCCGCCGGCGCGCAAGGCGTCGCGCACCTTGCGGCGCGCGGCACCGGCGTCATCTCGGGGATGGTGGTCTTCGAGCGCGTCTTCGCGCTCCTCGACCCGCGCGTCGGTGTCGACGTTCACGTCGTCGACGGCGGGCGTGTCGAGCGCGGGACGAAGGTTGCGACAGTCTCCGGACCGCTGCGCGCGATCCTGACCGGCGAGCGGACCGCGCTCAACTTCGTCGGCCGCCTCTCCGGCGTTGCGACCGCGACGGCGCGCCTGGTCGCGGCGGTTGCCGGGACCCGCGCGGTGGTCGCCGACACCCGCAAGACGACGCCTGGGCTGCGCGCGCTCGAGAAGGCGGCCGTCCGCCACGGCGGGGGCGCGAACCACCGCTTCGGGCTCGACGACGCGATCCTCATCAAAGACAACCACGTCGCGATCGCCGGCGGGATCCGCCCTGCCGTCACCGCTGCTCGCGCGCACGCAGGGCATCTGGTGAAGATCGAGGTCGAGGTCGACACGCTCGCACAGCTCGACGAGGCGCTCGCGACCGGCGCCGACATCATCCTGCTCGACAACTTCGACTCGCTGCAGCTCACGCAGGCGGTCCACCGCACCGACGGTCGTGCGCTCCTCGAAGCCTCCGGCGGGATCGACGAGACGACGATCCGGGCGGTCGCCGAGAGCGGCGTCGATTTGATCTCGGTCGGCGCGCTGACCCACAGCGTCCGCGCCCTCGATGTGGGACTGGACATTGTGGAGCAGCGCGCCGAGGTGTTGGCGAGGACCTAGCGCTTTTTCTCCCCGGAACTCTCGCCGCGAGGCGTGCGGCTGGTCTGACGGAGCGCTTCGTCGACCCGGATCGGCTGCATCGCGCTGGCGACCGACGGCTTGGGATCGGGGAGCTCGGGCTCCTTACCGGTCGCTGCGGACGGCTCGCTCATCGTGAACTCCCACAGCCCCTGCGAGTTGGCGAGATTGAAGCCTTTGTCGCTCGCCGCGCCGTTCTTCGAATCGTTGAAATAGGCGTGGGTGAAGCGCTCGTCGGGCGGGACGTTCCCCGGCGGGAAGTTGTTCTCGATCGCAGCCAGGGCGCTCTCGAACATCTTCTGGTGCGCGACCTCACGGGTCATCAGGAACGTGAGCGCGTCGCGCGCGCCCGCGTCGGGGCACAGCTTGATGAGGCGCTCGTAGGTGATCTTCGCCCGCGCCTCCGCGGCGATATCGGAGCGCAGGTCGGCGAGCGGGTGACCGATCGTGTCGATGTACGCCGCGGTCCAGGGGACGCCGGACGAGTCGGTGAGTCGTGGTCCGCCACCTCCCAGAATCGCCTGCGAGCCCATCCACGCCATCTGCTGGTACTCTTCGTGGCGGCCGTCGACCAACTCGCCCAGGTACGAGCCCTCGACTTCGTCGATCGTCGCGCTCCTGCTCCCCTTGAGGAGGCCAACGACGATTTGACCGACCATCTCCAGGTGCGAGAGCTCCTCGGTCGCGATGTCGAGCAGCATGTCGCGCCGGGGGACGTCGCTCTCGGCCCACCCCTGCGTGAAGTACCGCATCGCCGCGGCGAGCTCACCCTGCGGCCCGCCGAACTGTTCGAGGCACATCCGTGCGAAGGCCGGGTTCGCCTCGTCGACCCGGACCGTATACTGCAGTTTCTTGTTGTGAAGTAACACTAGCTGCCGACTCCCTCATTGGAAGTGCGAGTTCGGGCTGTACACCCAGAGCAGAGCTTTCTCGACGCCTCGGACCCGGAAACGCGCTTGCGCACTCGGCGGGGGGAGGGGCAACGCCAGGCCCCGTGGCAAACGGACCGGCCGAGCTTGACGCAGTTGCCCGTCTCAGGTAGACTGTGGCGGTTGTGGTCCACCGCCGCGGCGCTTTTTTTGGCGTTGCAGCGGAAGGCGAAACTGATACGCCAGGATCCGTGGATATCCCAGAGGGATCGATCAACGTGAAGAACATCATCGGCCGCAAGGTCGGGATGACCAGCGTGTTCACGGAAGACGGCCGGAGCGTTCCGGTCACCGTGATCCAAGCTGGTCCGTGCACCGTGGTTCAAAAGAAGACGAAAGACAGCGACGGCTACGAGGCCGTCGCCCTGGCGTTCGGCGACGTGAAGCCCAAGCGGCTCACCAAAGCGCTCGTGGGTCACTACAAGAAGCAGGGCGTGACGCCGAAGCGCACGATCCGTGAGTTTCGCCGTGGTATCGACGGCGTGGAGCTCGGCGCGACCGTGACGGTCGAGGGCTTCGCGCAGGGCGACCGCGTCGACGTCGTCGGCGTCTCGAAGGGCCACGGTTTCTCCGGCGGTATCAAGCGCTGGAACTTCAGCGGCGGCGGCGCGAGCCACGGCTCGATGATCCACCGTCAGCCCGCCTCGAACGGCGACACCAACTCGGGCCACACCCATCGCGGTTCGCGCCGTCCGGGTCACTACGGCGTCGACCGCATCACGCACCAGAACTTGGAAGTCGTGCGCGCGGACACCGAGCGTAATCTGCTGCTCGTTCGCGGTCCGGTCCCCGGGCCGAAGAACGGTCTCGTTTTGATCCAGCAGTCCGTGAAAACGAAGGTGAGCGCGTAATGGCTCAGGTCATCGACGCGCAGGGCAAGGTCGTGCGCGA
>CAZABL010000102.1:0-11666 GCA_964483365.1 uncultured bacterium | reverse complement strand
TGGCGGGCGAGCTGAGGTCACCCTCTGTGATGCTTGCGAAGCACAGGTGGTAGCGCCGTCGGGTCTCGATCACGGTGAAATCGTACCGCCGCGACGGCGCACGCACAATCCGCCGTCCGGACGGTTCCGAACGGCCAGCAGTCGGGGTCGCCACCCGAGAGGTTATTGATCGTAACGTAACACGGTCACGGAGCCGTCGAAGCCGGAGCGCAATGCAAGCCGCGAGTGCAGGACGCGTGGCCGGAGATAGTCGTTGACGAGCGTCGTCGCGGCGGGGTCGAATCGGGGCGCAAGGATCACCCAGAGGCGCGACGCGTGGAGCGCTCGTGGCGGCAACGGCGGGGTCCTCGGTGCGTCCTCTGATCCGACGGTTTCGTCCGGTGGTGCCGTCGCGCCGAGACGCCGCTGATAGTACTCGTATCCACGCCGCTCGTAGGAAGGGTACACGACGACGGCGTCACCCGGACGTGCTGCCGCCAGGACGAACGCGGTTGCCGAGCGCCAATCCTCGTTGCGCGCATGATACTGGAGCGCCATCGGCTTGAGCATGAGCACCGTGAGCACAACGAGTACTCCCGCCGACGCGGCGAGCGGAAGGCGCGCAAGTGCGATCGCGACGAGGAGCACGTACGCCGGGTACGCGCCGTCGAGATACCGATCGACGAAGATCGGTCGAAGCTGCGAGAGCGCGAAGACCAGAACGATCGGCGCAAGCAGCCAGACGGCAACGAACAGCCACGGTTCGCGCGTCATCCTCCCGGTGCGCCGCGCTTCGAGCGCGACCGCAGCGCAGAGCGCGAGCGCAACGAGCGCGAGCGCCTTCGTCGAACCGCTGAACACGTTGAGGAGGGCGGCAACCTCATGCGCGCGCGGACGGGCGATCCACGCGTTCACGTCCCCGTTCCCCCTCACGAGGATGATCAGCGGGGCGACTGCGGCGACGATCACGACGAGCGAGGGCAGAAGTCCACGACGGTAGAGGTCGCGCCGCGAGAGAAGCGCCCACAGTGCGTGCGCCGCGACAACGAAGATCGCAAAGAGATGTACGTAGCACGCCAGCACGCTCGCCGCGACGAAGGCAATCCACCGCCCGCGTGTCGGTTCCTCGCCCGCGCGTACGAACGCCCACGACAGCAACGTCGCGAGGAGCAAGAAAAGGCTGTACGGCCGTGCCTCGCGTGCCGCGCCGAGCACCAGCGGGCTGATCGTCGCGACGATCGCTGCGATGACGGCAGCACGCGCCCCGGCAAGATGGTAGGCAAGCCAGGCAATCGTGAGCGTGAAGCCGATTGCCGCGAGCGCCGAGAGCGCGCGGAGCGCAGTTTCGCTCTCACTGAGGTGCGACACGCCGTGGAGCAGCAGATAGTAGAACGCGTAGAACCCGTCCTGCTGCTGCAGCGTGGCCGCGAGCTGCGCGAACGGAAGCCGCGCAAATTGCGCGCTCGACGCCTCGTCGTACCAAAAGCTCGGAGCACCGAGATGGAAGAACGCCAAGATCGCCGTGACGACGGCGCACGCGGCGATTCCCGTGCGCGCCCGCACGTGCGGTGCGGCAAGACGCATCACGGCGACGGACGGCGAGAGAACGGCGGACACAATGAGTCCTCCCCACACCAATAGTGGCGCCTAACGTACCATTCCACCGAGCCCGGGAGGACCACCGAAACCGGTGGGCCTGAGTTCAGACGACGACTTCGCGCACGTGCCCCGTTTCGACCTCATAGACGAAGCCGCGTACGTGGTCGCGGTGGGGAAGAAACGGATGTTCGCGCACGCGTTTGATCGCGGTGCGCACGGCTTCGTCGATATTGGTAAACGCACCGAACGCGTACGGCGGCTGTTGCCCGGTGTCGGCCTCGATCTGGGCGCGTAGGGCCGCCTCGTCGGTACCGTGCAAACCGCAATTCGTGTGGTGCATGAGAATCACTTCACGCGTCTGCAGCAGACGCTGCGAGAGGACGAGCGAGCGCAGCACATCTTCGGTGACGAGGCCGCCGGCGTTGCGCAGGATGTGCGCTTCGCCGGAGTCCAGCCCGAAGATCCGGAAGTTGTCGATGCGCGAGTCCATGCACGTCACGATCGTAACGTGTTTGGCAGGGATGACGGCGCGTGGGCCTTCGAAGTCAGCCTCATGCGCCGCGGCGTTGCGAACGAGTTCGTCGATTGCTGAAGTCACGGGACGGCTGTGTTCGAGGCAAGGGAGAGACCCCCTCGATTGCGCTGCTGCCGGTCGTGAAACGCCTGTGAAACTCTTCGTGTTGTCTCGTGACGAGGTATCACAACAGTATGCACATCGGAATCATCGGCGCAGGCGCGATCGGGAGTACGCTGACGCGGCTTTTCACCAAACTTGGCCACCGTGTCTACGTAGCAAACTCACGTGGGCCACAGAGCCTTACCGATCTCGCGTCAGAGACCGGCGCGAAGGCCGTTACTGCACGGCAAGCGGCGCAAAGCGGAGAGATCGTGATCGTGACGATTCCCGAGAAGAACATCGTCGACTTGCCGAAGGATTTGTTCGACGGCGTTCCGGACAGCGTTATCGTTGTCGATACGGGCAACTACTATCCGCGTCAGCGCGACGGCCGCATCGCCGGGATCGAAGACGGGATGACCGAGAGTGAGTGGGTCTCGCAGCAGTTGGGGCGACCGGTCCTCAAGGCGTTCAACAACATCTACGCGCAGCATCTGCTGGACTTGGGCAAGCCGCCGGGAGCACCGGACCGCGTCGCGCTTCCCGTCGCCGGGGATGATGCGAAGGCGAAGGAATGCGTGATGACGCTCGTCGACGAGATTGGGTTCGATCCCGTCGACGCCGGTTCGCTGAGCGAATCGTGGCGTCAACAGCCGGGGACGCCGGTGTACACGACCGACTTCGACGCGGCCGGCGTCGAGCGCGGGCTGGCACAGGCAAGGAAAGAGCGCACCCCGGCATGGCAGGGCACGGCGAAGAGTCCCGGCACGTTTGCCGTCCCCGCCTGACGAGGGCGATCAGCGCGCCGACCGGCGCGCGTTAGTAGACCGTTCAACCGCGGGGCGGTGAGCCCCAACCGGACTGAACGTACACGCCGTCGACGAGTATCGCGGGGACGGTTGGATCGCCGCCGGTGTGCGCGAACATCGCAGCTCGTTGCGCGGGATCGTTCTGGGCGTCGTACGTCGTGTATGGGTATCCCCGGCGGTCGAAGTCGGCGCGGGCGTCTGCGCAGTATGGGCACGTCGGCGAGACGTACATTTCGACGCGGTGTCCGGGTTCAAGCTGCTCGAGGTTCATGGGCGTTCGCTCTCTGCAGGCGGGGTATGCGGTAGACGGGTGTCTGAATTGACGGTCGCGGCCGGCGGCGCGCAGATCTTCGCGACGCTCGATGTCCCCGACGGTGCGCGTGGGATCGTCATCTTCGCGCACGGCAGCGGGAGCAGCAGGCGCAGCCCGCGCAACCGGCTGGTCGCCGACGAGCTCATCCGCTCAAGTTTCGCGACCCTCTTGACCGATCTCCTCAGCGCCGAGGAGGACACCGTCGATCGCCGTACGGCCGCGTTTCGCTTCAACATCGCCCTGCTTGCGGAACGCCTTTCCGCCGCAACGCGTACGGTCCTCGACCGGCCCGATACTGCGACCCTCCCGGTCGGATATTTCGGCGCGAGCACGGGAGCGGCAGCGGCACTGGTCGCGGCAGCGAGCATGCCGGATGTCGTGCGCGCGATCGTCTCCCGCGGCGGCCGACCGGACTTGGCCGGCGACGCGCTGCCGCTCGTCCGCGCCCCGTCGCTGTTCGTCGTCGGGGGCGACGACACGATCGTGCTCAAACTCAACCAGGACGCGATCAGCCGCATGGAGGCGAAGACCGAGCTCGTCGTCGTCCCAGGCGCGACGCACCTGTTCGAAGAGCCCGGTGCGCTCGACGAGGTGACGCGGTTCTCCCGCGCATGGTTCGAGCGTCACCTCGTCGCATAGTCGTTTCGTCGATGGTCGATTTTCAGTACGTGATCATCGGGGGCGGAGTCGCTGCGGCGACGGCGGTCGAGGCGATTCGCCAACGCGATGCCAACGGGGCGATCGCTCTCGTGACGCGGGAGTGGGCACCGCCGTATCAACGGCCGCCGCTGTCGAAAGAGTACTTGCAGGCGCGTGCCGCGATCGAGACGATTCTGGTGCAGCCAGGCACGTGGTACCTCGAGCACCGGGTGGCGCTACACGTCGGGGTCGCGGTCGAGCGGCTCGATCCGCGAGAGCGCACGCTGGAGCTCGCAGCGGGCCAAGTGATTCGCTATCGACGGCTTTTGCTTGCGACCGGCGCGCAGCCGCGTCGTCTGTCGATTCCGGGTGTCGATCTCGAGGGCGTATTCACCTTGCGCACGTACGAAGACGCGGAGAGGCTGCGTGCCGTGCGCGCTGCGGCCCAGCGGATCATCGTCGTCGGCAGCGGGTTCATCGGCATGGAAGTGGCGGCGTCGCTCCGAAGCGGCGGGGCCGAGGTCACCGTCGTCACCAATGAGGACGCACTGTACGCGCGGTTTGGCACCGATCTCGCAGCGTATGCGCAGAGCCTCTTCGAGCGCCACGGCGTGACAACGGTCTTCCGTTCCGGCGTTGCGTCGATCGAAGGTCAGGACGGTCGCGTGAGCGGCGTCGTGCTGCTGACGGGTGAGCGGGTCGCTTGTCAAGCCGTCGTCGTCGGGATTGGCGTGGAGCCGGACGTCGCGCTTGCGGAGCGCGCAGGGCTGCGAGTCGACAACGGCATCGTCGTCGATGACCGTCTGCGCACGTCGGCACGAGATATTTTTGCTGCGGGCGACGTGGCGAGATTTCCGAGCCTGCGCGGAACGCTCACGCGCGTCGAACATTTCGATCACGCATATTCTTCCGGGACCGTCGCGGGCGCAAATATGGCAGGCGCCGATGACGCCTACCGGTACATACCGTTTTTTTGGAGCGATGTGTTCGAACTCGGCTTCGAGTTCGTCGGCGACCCGGTTGGAGCGGCCGTGCTCAAAGAGGGAACGTCGGCGAGCGGCTCGTTCATCGTGGAGTACGTCGAGGAAGGGACGCTGCGCGGCGCGCTCCTGGCCTCGCGAAGCGCGCAAGACCGCGATGCGTATCGGGAGCGGTTGCAATCGTGACGACGGCAATCGGATACGCGGTGTTCGAGACGGCTGCCGGGCCGTGCGGGATCGCGTGGAACGAGCGTTCCGTCGTCGGCGTACAACTGCCGGAGACGGACGCGTCGAGAACCCGCGATCGAGCGGCCGCGCGTTTCCCCGGCTCCAGCGAGATAACGGCACCGGCGTTCGTGCAAACCGCGATCGACTCGATCATCGCGCTATTGAACGGCGAGATGAGCGACCTTTCGTCGATTCCGATCGATCTGGAGTCCGTGCCGCCGTTCGAGCGACGTGTTTACGAGGTCGTGCGTGCGATTCCGGTCGGAGCCGTCGCGACGTACGGCGAGATTGCAGAACGAATCGGCGCACCCAGCGCCGTGCGCGCGGTGGGACAAGCGCTCGGGCGCAACCCGATTCCGATCATCGTGCCGTGCCACCGTGTCCTCGCCGCGGGAGGGAAGTCAGGCGGGTTCTCCGCGCGCGGCGGCGCCGCGACGAAGCGACGATTGCTTGCGCTCGAACGCACGGAGCTCGTGTTCGACTTCGACGTTACGCGTTGAGCGCGGGAAGCGGGCTCAGCAGGACGCGTTCGAGTTCGTTGAGCGTTTCGACGATTGTGCTCTTATCGACTTGGGCGCGCGCCATCAGAATCGCGCCTTCGATCGCGGAGATCGTGAGAAATGCCAGCCGTGCGGCGACGTCGGGCGGGCGTCCAGCGGCGACGAGCGTGCGCGCGACCGCAGAGCGCCACTCGTCGAGCACCCGGCTCAGCTGTTCGTTCATCGTCGGTGTCCGCGACGCGAGCTCCATCGCGGTGTGGCCGATGTAGCAGCCGGGGATGCGCTCGGGCTCCGCGTACACCGTGCGGAACGACGCGAACAGTCCGAGGATCCGCTCCCGCGGATCTCGGGACTCGTCGAGCAACGGATCGATGACGCGGCGGCGGAAGCGGTTGAACCGGTCCTCGGTGATCGCCTCGAACAGCGCTTCCTTGGTCGGGAAATGGTGGGTCAGCTTCCCGCGCGAGATCCCAACGATGTCGCAGACATCGCCGAACGATGTGGCGTCGAAGCCGCGCTCCAGGACGACCCTCGCGGCTGCGTCGACGATCGCCTCCCGGCTATCGAGCCCCTTGCGGTATCCCATCTCCTTTCAGCATACCAGACTTGACGGACAAATACAAACAGACCATACTGTTTGTCATGTCAACCTCGGTCGTAGAGTACGGATGGCGCCGGACCGTGGTGGTCGTCGCCGTGATGCTCGCGGTGCTGCTGCAGCTCGCGGACACGACGATCGTCAATGTCTCGCTCCCGACCATCGACGGCGCGCTAGGCGCTTCGACCGATGAGGGGACCTGGCTCGTCACCGCCTACATCATCGCGAACGTCATCGTGATCCCGTTGTCGCCGTGGCTGCAAGCGCGCTTCGGGCGGCGCTCCTACTTCGTCGCCTCGATCGCGGGGTTCACCATCGTCTCCGCGCTGTGCGGCATGGCGACGAGCCTGAACCAAGAGATCATCCTGCGCTTCGTGCAAGGTGCGTTCGGCGGCGGGCTGATGATCCCGGCGCAGCAAATTCTGCGCGACACGTATCCGCCCAGCGAACTCGGCAAGAGTCAAGCGCTCTTCGGTCTCGCAGTCCCGATCGGACCGGCGATCGGGCCGGTTCTCGGCGGCTACCTCACCGACAATCTCTCTTGGCAGTGGGTGTTCTTCGTCAACGTCCTGCCCGGAATCGTCGCCGTTGCGCTCGTGCTCTGGGTGCTGCGCGATCCTGAAGCGCCCAAGCGCATGAGCGTCGACGCGATCGGGATCGCATTGCTTGCCGTCGGACTCGGCTCGCTCCAATACGTCCTCGAACGCGGCGAGCGTCTGGACTGGTTCAACGATCCCGGAATCGTGTTCTTCACCGTGCTCGCCGTCGTTGGGAGTGCGGCGTTCGTGTGGTGGGAGCTGCGCGGAACGAGCGCACCCGCCGTCAACTTGCAGGTCATGCGGCAGCGCCCCGTGTGGGCGAGCACGCTCGTCTTTTTCATGCTGGGATTCGCGTTCTACGGCATGTTCATCTTGCAGCCGGTCTACACACAGCAGACCATGCACCTGACGACCTCGCTCTCGGGACAGTTCATGATGCTGCGCGCCCTAGCGGTCATCGCGATGTATCCGGTGGTGCACTGGCTGCTTGGCAAGCCGAAGATCGACATGCGCGTGGTCGTCGCGGTCAGCACCGCGCTGTACGCGCTCACCTGGTGGTGGCAGGCGCAGCTCATGACGTCGACCGCGGATTTCGGGACGTTCGTCGTCTCGCAGCTCGTCAGCGGGTTCCTCCTTGGGCTCGCGTACATGCCGTTGAACGTCGTCGTCATGCGCGCAGTAGATCCGACCGCCGTCGGTCCGTCGCTCGCGCTCGTGCGTCTGGGGATGCAGATCGGCGGTTCGGTCGGTTCGGCGATGATCATCACCGTGATCAACCGCTCGTTCGATCAGCAAGCAGATGCGCTGCAAGGGAGCATCACGTTCGCGCGCAGCGTTATCCGGGAGTTTGCCGTCGCGCACGGACCGCACGCGGCGACGACCCTCGCGCAGCTCGTCTCGGCTCAGGCCGCTACGTTGGCACAAGCCGATGCGGCACGGCTGCTCGGCGTGATCCTGCTCCTCGCGACACCGTTGCCGCTGCTCGTTCGCAAACACCGCACTGCTGCGTAAAAAAACGGGCTGACCGAAGTCAGCCCGTTTCCTGGCCGTTGCGCGTGCCGCGCTCTAGAACAGATTCCAGAGGTACTGGTTGTAGATCTCGTGGTGGTACTGCACTTCCTGGGGCTTCACGAACGTGCCCAGGAGGCGCGGGCAGCGATCGGCGCTGCCCTGCTTCAGGTCGGCGTAGCGCTCCTTGACGTCGGCGCCGAGCATCTTGGTCGTCCACTCCGCGTCACGGAAGTTGGTGATCGCGTCGTAGATGTTGTCAGGGAGATAACGCTCGGCCGAACGCAGACCTTGCGTTCTCGAACCCTCGAGCCCCGTCTTGAACACCGCAAGCATGACCATGTACGGGTTCGCATCCGGCGCGACGGAGCGCACTTCGACGCGCGAGCTGCGCTCGTTGCCGATCGGGATGCGGACCATCGAGCCGCGGTCGACCGCTGACGCTTTGATCTGATTGGGCGCCTCGAAGTGCGGGTCGAGCCGGCGGTACGCATTGACGCTGGAGTTGAGCATCAAGCAGATGTCGTTGCCGTGCGTGAGGATGCGATCGACGAACTCCCACGCGAAGCCGCTCAGGCTCTCCTCGCCCTTGGGATCCCAGAACAGGTTCTTGCCGCCCTTGCTGATCGAGATGTTCGTGTGCATCCCGTTGCCGTTCACGCCGACGACCGGCTTGGGCAGGAAGCTGACGGTCATCCCCATGCGCGTCGCGACTTGACGGCAGATCAGCTTGTAGAGCTGTATCTGATCGGCCGCGGCGACGACTTCACCGTAGCTGTAGTTGATCTCGAACTGTGAGGGCGCGACCTCCGGATGGTCCTTCTCGTTCTCGAAGCCCATCGCGCGCTGCACTTCGGCGACGGTGTCGATGAAGGTGCGCAGCGGATCGCCGGGGAGCGAGTGATAGTAGCCGCCGGTGTTCGCGTACTCGAACTTGCCCGTCTCGTGGAAACGGCGCTCGGCATCGAGCCCTTTGAAGAGGAAGCCTTCGATCTCGTTAGCGGCGTTGAGCGTGTAGCCTTCGCGCGTGTAATAGTCGGTCGAGAGCTGCTTGAGGACGCCGCGGATGTCGGCGCTGTACGGCTTGCCTTCGCGGTCGAGGACCTCGCCGAAGACCAGGACTTTGCCGGCACCGAAGTAATCGGCGGGTGCCCAGTAAAACGCGCTCCAGTCCAGCGCCAAGCGCAGATCGCTTTCGCGCTGCGCGGTGAAGCCGCGAATCGACGAGCCGTCGAACGTGAGGTTGTCGTACGACTTCAACAAGAACTTCTTGTCGTAGTCGAGCATCTGCAAACGACCCTCGAGGTCGCTGAAGAGGACGGTGACCGCCTTGATGCGGTTCTCGCGCTCGAGGTACTTCAGGCGCTCGTCCTGGATCTTGTCGGCCGGGACGCGTTCCTTGCGTTGCTGCTTGGCCTTGAGGTTGAGCTCTTCGAGTTCTCCGTACGAGAGCGTGAGAAATTCGCGCAGGTCGGTTTCCATCATTTCGCCTTAACGCTTCGGATAACGGCCGGTGCTGCGCTTCGGCCTAATGGCGAAACGCCACGCTCCCTCTTTGTGATATCAGCGAGCCGATCGTCGAAGCGGCCAGAGCAGGAAGGTTCGTCCTCTTGGCCGTCCTCTGGCGAGTTTCGGTTACTTCGCCGCGGCCCGTGAGTCCGCCAATGAGGCGTCGATCGAGTATCTGCCCGCGCCGGCGATGGCGAGCACGACCGCGATCCCGATCATCAGAAGGTGGAACTCGATCCCTTCGCCCTTCTGCTGTCCGCTGAAGTTGACGAAGAACCCGAACTGGAGGTGAACCATGAGCGCGGCGACGAGCATGTCAATCGCGATCCCGATCGCGGCGATGCGGGTCAGCAAGCCGAGCACCAACAGGATCGGCCCGAAGAACTCGACCAGGAGCACCAGCCAGACGAGGGGCGCCGGGATGTGCAGCATCCCGGTCATCGCCGACACCGTCGCGTTCAGGCCGTAGCCGCCGAACCACCCGAGCACCTTCTGTGCGCCGTGCGGAAACATGACGATCGCGAGCGTGAATCGCAGGATGACCAAAATGGCATCGAGCGAGCGGCGGTTGGTGGAAAGGATGGCGGCCTGCATGCTGAACAATGGTCACTATTACATACCGACTCTCCGGTCGCAAGCAGGCACTCGAAAGTGGCTTGGTTTCTCAATGGATACTGTTAATCCAGGCGTCTACTCCGGGCCGTGTGCTGCGCGTGAGCTGCTCGACCGGATCGCCGACAAATGGGCGACGTTGATCATCGGCGCCCTGGCAAGTGCCGGGCGCCCGGTTCGGTTCACGGAACTGCGCAGCGCGATTCACGGGATCTCGCAGAAGATGCTCACGCAGACGCTGCGTGACCTCGAGCGCGACGGCCTCGTCGCCCGCGCCGCGTATGCGGTCATCCCGCCGCGGGTCGAGTACTCGGTCACCCCGCTCGGCGCGACGCTCACCGAACCGCTCGCGGCGCTGACCCAGTGGGCGGAGCAGCATATGGCCGCCGTGCGGGAGGCACAGCGGGCCTTCGACGCGCGCAAGCACGCCGAACCGGGTCTGGAGATCGCGTAGCGCCTGCTCGCCGAAGGCCGCTTCGCGCGCCGGCGCGTATCGCAGCGGGGTGGAATCGACGTTGACGGCCTCCCGCGACGCCGCTGGCGAGCGGCGCACCGAGCTGACGGTGCGCGGGCTCATCTTGGGCGCCGCGATCACGCTCGTCTTCACGGCCGCCAACGTCTATCTGGGCCTGAAGGTCGGGCTGACGTTCGCGTCGTCGATCCCCGCCGCAGTGATCTCGATGGCGGTGCTGCGCGGTTTCAAGAACGCGACGATCTACGAGAACAACATCGTGCAGACGGTCGCCTCCGCCGCCGGAACGCTCTCGTCGATCATCTTCGTCCTTCCCGGCTTGGTGATGGTCGGGTGGTGGACGGGCTTTCCGTTCTGGGAGTCGTTCGGGGTGTGCGCCGTCGGCGGAATCCTCGGCGTGATGTACACGATCCCACTGCGGCGCGCGCTCGTCACGACATCCGACTTGCCGTATCCCGAAGGCGTCGCCGCCGCCGAAGTGCTGCGCGTCGGCACCACGTCGCGCGAAGCAGCGGAAGAAGGGAAGGCGGGACTGCTCGCGGTCGTATGGGGCGCGATCGCATCGGCCGCGTTCGCTGCCGTCATCGCGACACGCGTGTTCGCGGGCGAACTCAGCGTCTTCTTTCGCGTCGGCTCCGGTGCGACGGGGATCGGCGTCGGTCTCTCGCTCGCGCTGCTCGGTGCGGGACACCTCATCGGCCTCTCCGTCGGCGTCGCGATCTTCGCCGGTTTGGTGATCGCCTGGGGAATCGCGACACCTCTGCTGACCGCGCTGCATCCCGTCGCCGGCGCTGCCGCTGACGTCGCGACCACGGTTTGGCGCCACCAGGTTCGCTTCATCGGCGCGGGTGCGATCGGCGTCGCGGCGTTGTGGACGCTCGGTAGACTCGCGGTTCCGGTGTGGAACGGCCTGCGTTCGGCGATGGCGGCGTCGCGTCGCGCCGCGGCTGGTGAGCGCGACGCGCTCCCGCGCACCGAACGCGACATCCCGATCGGCATCGTGGCGCTCATCAGTATCGCGTCGCTCATCCCGCTTGCGGTGCTGCTCGGCGCGTTTCTTGCCGGCGGTCCGCTGCGCGCGATGATCGTGCCGCTCACGATCGTCGCGGTCGTCTACGTCGTCGTCGTCGGGTTCATCGTCGCCGCGGTTTGCGGCTATATGGCGGGGCTGATCGGTTCCTCGAACAGCCCCGTGTCGGGCTTGGCGATCCTCGCCGTCATCGGTATCGCGCTCGTGCTCGTCGCACTCGCGCACGGCGCGAGCG
>CAZABL010000101.1:0-12149 GCA_964483365.1 uncultured bacterium | reverse complement strand
TCAGCGTGACACGATTGTCTCGTAGCTACCGACGTTCTGCCAGGGTTCGGTTGTTGGGATGATGGCCTGGTCGCCTTTGATGCGGTCGAAGGGGATCGTGGGGTCGTGGGCGAGGAGGGGTTCGCCGGACTCGAAGCGGCGGACGGCTTCGAGCATGCGGCGGCGCATGCGGATAATGGCGACGTCCGATGTGCCGAGGTGTTCTTGGGAGCGGTCGACGACGGGGCCCATTGATTCTTGGCAGGCCATGTCTTGGTTGGCGAAGCCTTTGATGCCGGTGTAGCTTCCGTTTTTCATCGCTTCGCGGTCCTGGTTGAACCAGTTGTCGACGTTCGCGATGCGGAACCAGTTGCGGTCGAGGTCGACGCCCGGGACGCAGTGATGCGTGCGGCGCGTTTGTTCTTCGTCGACCGGCGCGCCGTTTTGGCTGAAGAACAGGCCGTAGAACATCGTGCGCGTGTCGTCGATCGGGACGAAAATCTGCACGTGCGCCGGCTTCTCGCGTTCGAGCGGGCGCGGGATGAACGAGGTGAACGGCACGATGAACTGCGTGACGCGAATGTATTTCTCGGTCTCGGGGTTCGCGTTCGGCTTGCGGATCGCGGCGTAGCGGAAGCCGTACGGCTCATCCTGTGCCTCGAGCTTGGGTGAGAGGTCGCTCGAGATCTCGCTGCGCTTCTTCCAATCCCAGATCGTGTCGCGATGCAAGAACCAGCTGTGGGAGCTGTCGATCGAGCCTTCGACGGCCTGCAGATAGTTGACGCGCTCGCCCATCTTGATGAACGCGAGCTGCTCTTTGGGCAGCCGCGTCCAGTCGTAGTCGGGGAACGGCGGTTCGCTTTCGGCCGGACCGAGGTAGGCCCACACCAGCCCGCCGGCCTCGCGCACCGGATAGCTGCGCGTGCGCATGCGGTCGCGAAACGCGTAGCCCGGCGGCTCCGTCGGCATCTCCATGCAGCCGCCGGTCACGTCGAACTTCCAGCCGTGGTAGACACAGCGGATACCGCCCTCTTCGTTGCGCCCCAGGGCGAGCGACGCCAAGCGATGCGGGCAGCGCTCATCGAGGACGCCCAGGCGTCCCTCGGTGTCGCGGAAGACCACGAGCGGCGTCCCGAGGATCGTCGAGCGGATCGGCGTCCCGTCCGGCTCCGCGACCTCTTCGGAGAGGCATGCCGGAACCCAGTAGCGGCGCATCATCTGCCCCATCGGGGCGTCGCCGGTCACGCGGGTGAGGCGCTCGTTCTCGGCGGCTGACAGCATCGGTCGTCCCTCGCTTGCATTGGCTAATGCTTAGGTTGATGAACTATATCCCACGAGAGGTCGCCGCCATCCTCTCTGCAAACTGGCGGAAGAATCATTCACCGCCTGAACCATCAGCTCGTGGAGATCACTGTGAAGACACTTCCCCACTCGCTTCGCATCCTGTCCGTCGCGCTAGCCGCGACCATGCTCGCCTCGGGTGTCCCGGCGAGCGCCGCCGCCGACAAGTCCCCGTACGAGATCGACGTCGTACTGTCGATGACGGGCAGCGCCGCGTTCCTCGGGAAGGAACAGGCTCAGGCGCTCGCCGCTCTCGAGAAGGCCGAGAACGCGAAGGGCGGGATCAACGGCCGCCCGATCCACTTCGTGCTACAGGACGACCAGTCGAATCCGCAAGTCTCGGTGCAGCTCACCAACGGCATCATCGGCAAGCATGTGCCGGTGGTGCTCGGCTCGACGCTGGTCGCGCAGTGCAACGCGATGGCAGCGCTCGTCAAAGACAACGGACCGTCGCAGTTCTGCTTCTCGCCGGGGATCCACCCCGAGCACGGCAGCTACACGTTCTCGTCGAGCGTCTCGACCAAAGATCAAGCGATCGCGATGACGCGCTTCTTTCACAAGAAGGGCTGGACGCGCATCGGCCTGCTGACGTCGACGGACGCGACCGGCCAAGACGCCGAGCGGAACTTCGTGAACGCGGTCGCGGCGGAAAAAGGCACGCAGATCGTCGCACAGGAGCACTTCAATCCCACCGACGTCAGCGTGACCGCGCAGCTCGAGCGCATCAAGGGTGCGAACCCGCAGGCAATCGTCGGCTGGACGACCGGAACGCCGTTCGGCACCGTGCTGCGCGGGATCGCCGAGACCGGGATCGACCTCCCCGTCGGCGCCGGCAACGGGAACATCATCTACGCACAGATGGCGCAGTACAAACAGTTCCTGCCCAAGCAGCTCTTCTTCGCCGGCGTGCAGTACTTCCGCGATCCCAAAGACATCACCGGACCGCTGAAGACCGCGGTGGTGACGTTCGACAAGGCGATTGCGCCGACGAAGCCTGACCTCGGTCAAGGCCTCGCCTGGGATCCCGCGATGATCGTCGTCGACGGGCTCCGTAAGCTCGGACCCAACGCGAACGCGAAGTCGCTGCGTGATTGGATCCTCGGGCTGCACGGATACGTCGGCGTCAACGGCGTGTACGACTTCCACAGCGGCGACAACCGCGGGCTGGGCGTCGGCAACGCCGTGATCGTGCGCTACGACATCGGACGCGATCAGTTCGTCCCGAGCAGCAAGCCCGGCGGCGATCCGCTCTGAGATGATCTCCGGCCTCGAGATCGGGATCGGCGGTCTCGTCGAAGGCGCGGTCTTCGCGCTCGTCGCGATCGGGTTCGCGCTCGTCTTTCGCGTGACGGGGACGATCAATCTCGCGCAAGGCGCGTTCGTCGTCCTCGGCGCGCTCACCACGTACAGCTTCGAGGTGACGCTGGGGTGGCCGCCGCTGCTGGCGGCGGTCGCCGCACTCGTCGTCGCCGCGCTCGTCGGCGTCGTGCTCGCCGTCGCGGTCTTCGTCCCGGGGCTGCGGCGCTTGCCGCCGAGCGGGATGGTGATGCTGACCAGCGGTCTGCTCACGCTGTTCGAGGGCGCGGCACTGCTGGTGTGGGGGAGTCAGCCGTACCAGCTCCCACCGTTCTCGGGCTACCGTCCCGTTCACATTGGCGCGCTGCTCGTTCCGACACAGGCGTTCTGGGCGCTCGGCATCACCGCGGTCGTCGTCGCGCTCCTGTGGTACGTGCTTTCGCGTACGGCGTTCGGGCGCGCGCTGCGCGCGTGCGCGGAGAACCCGAACGCGGCGACGCTGATGGGGATCGACGTCGGGCGCGTGCGGATCTTCTCGTACACGCTCGCCGCAGTGCTCGGCGCGCTCAGCGGGATCGCGATCGGACCGATCGTCTCGCTCGAGTTCGACAGCGGGCGTCTGTTCACGGTCTACGGCTTCATCTCGGTTGCGATCGGCGGGATCGGCTCGTTCGCCGGCGCGCTGCTCGGCGGAATAGGCCTGGGACTCGTGCAGCAGCTCGGCGCGGCGTATGTGTCGTCGATCTTCGCGACGACGCTGATGATCGCGCTGCTGATCGTCGTGCTCGTCTGGCGTCCTAACGGGCTGTTCGGACGCGGTGCGCGGCGTGAGGACAATCGCGTCGGCGGACACCACGTCCTGGGCGTCACCGCGCGGCTATCACCGCGTGCGGCGCGGATCGCGCTGCTCGTCGGCGTCGTCGTCATCGCGCTGCTCCCCGCGCTCGTCCCTACCGGTGCGCTCAGCTCGTTCGTGATCGCCGGCGTCATCTTCATCGCGGTGATGGGCTTGGATGTCCTGATGGGCTATACCGGACAGGTGAGCCTGGGTCACGCCGCGTTCGTCGCGATCGGCGGTTACGTCGCCGGTATCGCCTCGGTGCGCTATGGAATCGCGCCGCCGCTCGGCGTGCTGCTGGGACTGATCGTCTCGTTGATCTGCGCGGCGTTTCTTTCCGCGCTCACCGTGCGCTTGCGCGGACATTTCATGGCGCTCGCGACGCTCGCGTTCGGTCTGCTCATCGACTCGCTCGACGTCGGACTCGGCGACCTTACCGGTGGACCGTCCGGGCTCACGCACATCCCGCACTTCAGCGTGTTCGGCTACACGTTCGACAGTCAACGCGCGAACTATTATCTCATCTGGGCGGTCGCGCTGGTGATCTTCGTGCTGCTCGTGAACCTCGTGCGTTCGGATTTCGGGCGCGCGCTGCGCGCCGTGCGGACCGACCAGACCGCTGCGCGCGCGTTGGGTGTCGACGTCCCGCGCTATAAGCTCTATGCGTTTCTCATCAGCGCGGCGTGCGCGTCGATCGCCGGAAGTCTCTACGCGTACTACTTCCAGTTTCTCTCGCCCGAGATGGTCTCGACGCCGCGGTCGCTCGAGTACGTCACGATGCTCGTGATCGGTGGTGAAGGATCGCTGGCGGGACCGCTGCTCGGCGTACTGCTCCTCGTTTTGCTGCCGACGATCGTGCAGCCGCTCGCGCAAGCGAAGACGCTGTTCTCCGGGATCATCCTCGTTGCGGGTCTGCTGTTCTTGCCGTCAGGGATCCTCGGCGCGATCGCTGCGGCATTCGCGCGGCTCCGCCGTGCGCGAACCGGCGATACCGCGGCACCCGGTGAGGTGGCAGCATGAGCGCGATCGCACTCGAAGCGCGCGGCCTCGACAAGACGTTCGGCGGCGTTCATGCCGTGCGCGACGTCTCGTTCACGATCCCGGCCGGAACGCTCACCGCGCTGATCGGCCCGAACGGCGCCGGCAAGTCGACACTGTTCAACCTGCTCACGAACCTGTATCCGGCCGACAAGGGCACTGTCACGTTCTTCGCTGCGCCGCTGCGCGGGCTGCCGTCCGATCGCGTCGCGCGTCTGGGTCTGGTGCGCACGTTCCAAACCGCGCGCGTCTATCCCGGGATGACGGTACGCGAGAACGTCGTCGCCGGCGCGCACATGATCGCACGGACGTCGCCGTGGGCGTACGCCTTGCGCTTGCCGAGCGCGCAGCGTGAAGAGCGCACGCTGTTCGCGCGCGCCGACGCGCTGCTGGACGCGCTCGGCATCGGCGCACTGCGCGACCGCGACGCGACCGCGCTGCCGCTCGGAACGCAAAAGATCGTCGAGCTCGCGCGCGCGTTGATCGGACGTCCCAAGATGCTGCTGCTCGACGAGCCGGCGGCCGGGCTGAACGATGCCGAGACGGCGGAGCTCTCGGCGCTGCTGCTCGCGATCCATCGCTCCGGCACAACCGTCTTCGTCGTCGAGCACAACATGGGACTCGTCATGGGAATCGCCGACCGCATCCTCGTCCTCGACGCGGGGATACTGATCGCCCAGGGAAGCCCGGCCGAGATCCGTGCGAATCACGCCGTGATCGAAGCCTACGTCGGCCGTTCCGCGGCGGAGGCGATGTCCTGATGCTCGCGCTCGAAAACGTCACCGCCGGCTACGGCAGTGCGCAGGCGCTGCGCGGCGTCGATCTCCAGGTTGGCGAGACCGAGACCGTCGCGTTGGTCGGCGCGAATGGCGCCGGCAAGTCGACGCTCCTCAAGACGATCTCCGGGCTCGTGCGCATCGCGTCGGGAACGATGCGCTGGGGGAACGAGGACCTCGCCGTCGTCCCGGCACCGCGCCGCATCGCGCGCGGGATCGCGCACGTTCCCGAAGGGCGCGAGGTCTTTGGCAGCCTCACGGTCGAGGAGAACTTGCGGCTCGGCGCATACGGCGTTCGCCGCAGCGTCGACGCCGCCGAGCTCGCACGACGCCTCGAGGAGAACCTCACGCGTTTTCCGATCTTGCGCGAGCGCCGCGATCAACCGGCGGCAAATCTCTCCGGTGGTCAACAGCAGATGCTTGCCATCGCGCGGGGCCTGATGGCAAAGCCGCGCTTGCTCCTCCTGGACGAGCCGTCGCTCGGACTCGCGCCGTCGCTCGTCGACGAGATCTTCCACATCGTGCGCGACCTGCGCGAGACCGGCGTTGCCGTGCTGATCGCCGAGCAGAACGCGCGCCAGACGCTCGCGATCGCCGATCGCGGCTACGTGCTCGAAAACGGTCGGGTGACGGCAGAGGGCAGCGGCGCGGAGCTCCTCGCGAATCCGGAGATCGTCGCGCGTTATCTCGGCGTCGCCGATGCGCACGTCGCGACGCTGCGTGACGCGCCCGGCGCATCGACACTCACCGCCCGCCTGGCCGAGATCCTCGATGGAAGACGCGCGGGCTGAGAGGGCGCCGGTGGCCTTCGACGTCGACACGACGCGCAGCGTCGGGTATCTGATCCGCGCGACGTCGCGTTTGATTCTGGCAAAGCTGCAGGCGATGCTCGAGCCGCACGACGTCACGCTGGGCCAGTACTTCATCCTGCGCGAGCTCTGGCAGAACGAAGGCCTCACGCAACGCGAGCTCAGCGGGCGGGTGAGCATCCAGGAGCCCTCGACCGTCGCCGCGCTCGATGCGATGGAGAAGCGCGATCTCGTGCTGCGCGTGCGCAGCAAGCAAGACCGCCGCAAGACCCACGTCTACCTGACCGCGCGCGGCCGCGGACTGCGCGGCGAGCTGCTCGAGCACGCCGCCGCGATCATCAACGGCGCAACAGCTGACTTCGCTCCGGGCGAGGTCGAGACGTTGCGGCGTCTGCTCCAGCAACTGAAGGACCGGCTGGAGGAACCCCGCTAGGACGTCCGGCGATGAGGTTCGCGATCATCAGGAGTTTGAAGTCTGCGATCGTCACGGCTGCCGCTCCGCGAGGTCGGCGTTCTCGTGGAGAAACGCGCGGATCGTGTACAGGGCGGGCCGGCCGCCCGGCCCGAGCCGAACGCCGTCCGCTCGCGCGGCGAACGTGCTCAGCGCGCCGTAGGCATCTCGCCACCGGCGGTCGTCCGGAACGCCCGCCGCGTAGCGTAGCGCGCCCGCGAGCGCGCCAAGTGCGACGCCCGCTTCATCGTCCAAATAGCAGCCGTCCGACTCCGCCGCGTCAACGACGAGCCCGACGGTGAAGGCCAGCACGGCGTACGGACCCGTACGTTGTTCGAGCGGATCGGCAACCGCGGCGCTCTCATCGCGCATCATGCACACACGGTAGCAGGCGATACATGACAGAGGCTGTCACGTATCTGGGCGGCTGCTGAGAAACCGGAGCCGAGCGGTGGTGGGGTCGCCGAAGTCGGTAGCGGGATGAACCTTTGTCCCGCCGCGCAGGAGTCAGGCTACCGCGCGGCCGAGGATCGGAGGTTCTCACTTCCATTGGGGTCTAGCGCATGGCGAAAACCACGGCCGCGTCGCGTACGGGGACCAGCTTCGATCGCGGGGGGCTGAGCGACGAGCAACTCGTCGCGATGTTCCGCAACATGCTCCTGCAGCGGCAGCTCGACAATCGAGGCTTTCAGCTCAACCGTCAGGGAAAGATCCCGTTCGCGTTGGGCTCTGAAGGACACGAAGCGGTGCAGGCCGGGGCCGCGATGGCATTCGTGCGCGGCAAGGACGTCCTCGTCCCCTACTATCGTGACCTCGGCCTCGCGCTCGGCGTCGGGATGTCGGCCTTCGAAATCCTCAGTTCGATGTTCGCGCGCGTCACCGACCGCTCGGGCGGACGCCAGTTCCCCAACCACTACACCAACCACGATCTCGGCGTGCTTTCGATCTCCTCGATCATCGCGGGACACTGCACGCACGCGGTCGGCGTTGCGAATGCGTTCGCCTATCGCAACGAGGGCGGCCGGGTGGTGCTGTGCACGACCGGCGAGGGTGCGACGTCGCAAGGCGAGTGGCATGAGGCGGTCAACTTCGCCGCGGTCCATCAGCTGCCGATCGTGTTCCTCGTCGAGAACAACGAGTGGGCGATCTCCACGCCGCAGCGGATGCAGATGAACATCGCGAACGTCGCCGACAAGGCGCCCGGCTACGGGATCCCCGGGACGGTGTGCGACGGGTTCGATCCGGTCACGACCTACAAGGCGGTCAACGCAGCGATGGAGCGCGCGCGCCGCGGCGACGGGCCGTCGATCGTCGAGGCGAAGTGCTACCGCTACCTCTCGCATTCGACGGACGACGACGACCGCACGTATCGCTCGCGGGAAGTGATCGAGGAGCAGCGCAAACTCGATCCCGTGCCGCGCTTCGAGCAGCGGCTCGTCGACGCCGGCATCATCGACGAAGCGCGCGTGAAGGCGCTGCGCACCGAGGTGCTGCGGGAAGCCAACGACGCGACCGACGCCGCCGAAGCGCAAGCGTATCCGAGTACCGAGTCTCTCTACACCAACGTCGTGGCCGGTGACTACCGCCCGTGGCAGGAGTTCAAGTAATGGCGACCACCGTCGGCGCGGAACAACAAGCCGCGACCGTGATGAGCAACGTCGAGGCCGTGCGGGCGACGCTGCACGACGCGCTCGTGCGCGATGACCGGGTCCTGATCATGGGCGAAGACGTCGGCGCACGCGGCAACGTCTTCCTCATCACCAAGGGTTTCTTGGAAGAGTTCGGACCCAAGCGCATCGTCGACACCCCGCTCGCCGAAGCGTCGATCGTCGGGATCGCGATCGGGATGGCGATGGAAGGGCTGCGTCCGGTCGCCGAGATCCAGTTCGCCGACTTCATCTATCCCGCGTTCAACCAGATCGTCGGCGAAGCGGCGAAGACCCGCTATCGCTCCAACGGTGACTACACGTGTCCGCTCGTCATTCGCACGCCGTACGGCGGCGGGGTGCGTGGTGCGCTCTCGCACTCGGTCTCGATCGAGGCGCTCTTCTATCATGTCCCGGGGCTGACGATCCTCGCGCCCTCGACGCCGGCCGATATCAAGGGCCTGCTCAACGCCGCGATCGAGTCCCCCGATCCGGTGCTCTTCCTCGAGCACAAGAAGACGTATCGCAGCGTCAAGGGCGAGGTGCCGGGCGGCTACTACACGATCCCGATCGGGAAGGCCGACGTGAAGAAGGCTGGCCGCGACGTGACCGTCGTCTCGTACGGCTATAACGTCCACCAGGCGCTCGACGCCGCCGGCCGTCTCGAGGGCGACGGCGTGAGCGTGGAGGTGATCGACCTGCGCTCGATCCGCCCGATGGACAAGGGCACCATTCTGGACAGCGTGCGCAAGACGCGCAAGCTGCTCATCATCCACGAAGACAACAAGTTCGGCGGGATCGGCGCAGAGATCAGCGCGATGGTCGCCGAGGAGGCGCTCTTCGACCTGGACGCGCCGATCCGCCGTCTGTGCGGGCCGGACGTCCCCGCGATGGGGTATGCGCTCCCGCTCGAGGAAGAGTTCATGATCTCGACCGATGAGATGGTCGAGGCAATGCGCTCGTTGGCGAAGTTCTGACATGCCTACCACGATTACTATGCCGCAACTCGGCGAGACGGTCACCGAAGGGACCGTCGCGCAGTGGCTCAAGAAGCCCGGGGACAACGTCGAAAAGTACGAGGCGTTCGTCGAGGTCTCGACCGACAAGGTGAACGCCGAGGTTCCCGCGCCCGTCACCGGCGTCATCAAAGAGCTGCTCGTCAAAGAAGGGCAGACCGTCACGATCGGCACGGCGATCGCCGTGATCGACGAGGTCGGCGCGGCGACGACGCCGGCGCCGGTCGGCAGCGGTTCGCCGAGCGAGCAGGTCGCCGCGCCGAGCGCGGTCCGTGAGATGCCGGCGCAGACGTTGCCGACGGCGTCGCACAACGGCCAGAGCGGGACCAACGGGCACGGCGCCGTCGCAGCGCCGGGCGGGCTGCGTGTCTCGCCGGCCGTTCGGCGTCTCGCACGTGAGCATCAGATCGACCTGGGGCGCGTGCGCGGGAGCGGCGAGAACGGGCGCATCACCGCGAACGACATCCTCGCCGCGGCAAAGGCGGGTCCGAGCGCCGGCGTCGCAGCGACGATCACCGCCGACAACACACAATACACCGTGCCGCCGCCAAGCAGCGCGCGCCCCACGTACGCGAGCGCACGCCCCGGCGAGCTGATTCCGCTGACGCAAGCGCGCCGGATCATCGCGCAGCGGATGGTCGAGTCGAAGCACACCGCACCGCATGCCTGGACGATGGTCGAAGTCGACGTCACCAACGTGTGGAAGTGGCGTACGCGCGAGAAGGACGCGTTCGAGACGGCGTACGGCGTGAAGCTGACGCTGCTGCCGTTCTTCATCCGCGCCGTTGTCGAGTCGCTCGCGGCGTTCCCGCTCATGAACGCCTCGTTCACCGACGATGGAATTCGTGTGCACCGCGACGTCAACGTCGGGATCGCGATCGCCGCGGACGGCAATCTGATCGTTCCGGTGATCCGCGGCGCCGATCAGCTCTCGATCAAAGGGCTCGCGCTTGCCGCGGGCGAGCTGATCGAGAAGGCGCGCCGTGGCCGCCTCGGCGCCGACGATCTCGCCGGCGGCACGTTCACCGTGAACAACACGGGCGCAAACGGCTCGATCTTGTCCGCGCCGATCCTGGTCCCCGGACAGGCGGGGATCGTGACGACCGAAGCGGTCGTGAAGCGACCCGTCGTGCGCGACGATGACTCGATCGCGGTCCGTTCGATGATGAACGTTTGCCTGTCGCTCGACCACCGCGTCGTCGACGGCGCGGTCGCGAGCGGCTTTTTGGTCGACCTCAAGAAGCGCCTGGAGGCGATGGGGCCATCCGGCTCCCTCTGAACGTCTCGGGGTGGCGGCACGTGCGGTGGGCAGCGATCCTGCTCACCGTCTTCTGCGCGACCGTCGCCGCTGCGTCCGCGGCGTACGACGACGAACCGTCGGGGCTGGTCCCAAGCGCAGCGACGCTCGCGAAGGTTCGCGCGGTCTACGACCGTGCGAACGGTCACGAACACGGCCGCAACCTGACCATCCTCGAGGATTGGCGTCTCTTCCAAGACGGCACGGTCGGGTCGTATAAGGTCAACCGGTGGGGACGCGACGAGCGCGAGACGACGCAGCTCGGCCCGCTCACGTACGTCAAAGGCGTCCTTCACGGCGTTCACTGGGAGCAGAACCGCAACGGGATCGTCTACTCCTACAGCGGGATACACGAGCTGCACGACGCCGTCAGCGAACACGCGCTGCGCGACCCGGCCGACGACCGCAACGTGCACCTCCTCGGCGAGTCGATTCCACTCAACGCCTATGTCGTCGAGGTGAATCCGCCGACTGGACGCCACACCTGGTACTACATCGACAAGCGCACCGGCTACGTCGCACGCAAGGACGTGATCCTGCGCCGCCGGCGCTACATGACGACGTACGATGACTACCGGATCGTCGATGGCGTTCCCGAGCCGTCACGCGTACGAACGATCGACTCGCTGGGCAACGAACGCGAACAGATCCTCGTGAACCGGACGCTCGACGAGACGCCTGACGCGAGCGATCTCGAGATGCCCGCGGACCGTCGGCTGCTCGAATTCCCGCTCGCGAGCCTTCACCCCGGTCCGGTGCGCTTGCCGGTGCGGTTCGTCAACGGACTGGCCGTCGTTCGCGTCGTCGTCGAGAACGGTGTCTACGATTTTCTGCTCGACTCCGGCGCGGCCGGGATCGTGATTGATCCGAGCGTCGTTCAGCAGCAGCAACTCGAGAGCTACGGCCGCCGCGTCGGTGCGACGCTCGGTTCGTTCCCGGAAACGACGACCATCGTCCCGCAGATGACGATCGGCCCGCTGCGCATGCACAACGTCGTGACGCGCGTCGTGGGCATGCCGTTCCGGCCCGACGACCACACACGCATCGCCGGTCTGCTCGGCTTCGACTTCTTCGCCGACTCGGTCGTTCACGTCGACGTCGCGCACGGTACCGTCGAGGTCTCGAGCCCCGACCACTTCCGCGCGCCGCTCGACACGACCGGAATCCCCGTCGCGCTCGACGACAAGACGCCGGCGATCCGTCTGCGCGCCGGCACGAGCAGCGCGCGCGCCGTCCTCGACACCGGCGCGAACCGCAGCATCTTCCAGGCGGGGTACGCCGATCGCGCCGACTTCAACTCGCTCCACGACGCGACGCTCAGCCGCGTCCGCGGCGTCGGCGGCTTCGTGAGCGTCGAAACCGCCCGCGTCCCGCTCATCGAGTTCGCCGGGGTCGCTACGCACGAAGCAACGGTCGACGTCACGTCCGCAGATTTTGGGAGCGACGATCTCGACGGCGTCCTCGGCACCGATCTGCTGCACGCCTACGACCTCTGGTTCGATTACAAAACAAACGCGGTCTACGTGCGCCGCATGGTGCCATCACCGCCCCAAACGCGCACCGCCCTCCACCACCGCTAGCGCCCCCGTCCCCCGTCACGCTCCGTCACGCTCCGTCACGCTGAGCTTGTCGAAGCGCGCGTCTTCCCCTGAGCTCGTCGAA
>CAZABL010000100.1:0-12701 GCA_964483365.1 uncultured bacterium | reverse complement strand
CGGGCGCTGCCGGCCATGTAGATGCGCCAGATGCGTTCGGTTCGTGCGTCGGTCGTCTCGATGGCGAAGTCGCGGTTCGCGGTGAGGTTCGCGACCCAGGCGCGCAGGGTGCGCGCGTAGTGTTCGCGGAGGTTCTCGACGTCGCGGACCTCGAAGCCGGCGGCTTCGGCGCTGCGCAGCGACACGTCGATCGGGACGAGGTCGCCGTCCGGGAAGACGTAGCGGCCGATGAAGTCGCCGCCGGCGCGGAACCCCTTCCCGTCGCGGCCCTGCGACGTGATGCCGTGATTGAGAAACAGACCGCCCTCACGCAGCGCGCGGTGCGCGGCGCCGAAGTAGTCGCCGTAGCGCTCGCGTCCGACGTGCTCGACCATCCCGATCGACGCGATCGTGTCGAAGCGTTCGTCGCCGAGATCGCGGTAGTCGCGCAGTTCGACGTGCGCGCGGTCCTCTAAGCCCAGCGCGGCGATGCGGCGCACCGCTTCTTCATGCTGGCGCCGCGACAACGTGATCCCAAACGCCTGGGCACCGCGCTGCGCCGCGCGAATCACGAGGCCGCCCCAGCCGCAGCCGATATCCAAGAAACGCTGTCCCGGGCGCAAACGCAGCTTGTCGAGGACGTAGTCGAGCTTCGCGCGCTGCGCCGCGCCGACGTCGGCGACGCCCTCGTCCCAGTACGCGCACGAATAGACGAGCTCGTCGCCAAGGATCGAACGGTAGAACGCGACGGGCTGGTCGTAGTGAAAGCCGATCGCTGCGGCGTCGCGCGCCTTGGAGTGACGCTTGCCCACCAAGTGCGCACCGTGGTCGTCGTCGACCTTCGGCGCTGCAGGCAAGCGCGCGAGCTGCGTCGCCAAACGCGCGAGCGCGAACGGCGAGAGCGCCCCGACGCACTGATCGAGCACGTCGATCGCGCCCTCGAGATCGTTGCCGTTGATGTCGATCCAGCCTTCGACGTACGCGCGTCCCGGGTTGCGATCGAGCGGTGGCGTGAACGCGGCACGCAGCGCATACGGTGTCTTCACGGAAAAGGTGAGGCGCGGCGCCGGTGCGTCGATGTGGGTTCCGTCCCACAGACGCAGGGCGACGTCAGTGCCCAGGCGTTCGCCGAACAATCCCTCCAGGAGCGCCAACGAACGCTCCGCGGCGACGTCTCTCGCTACGCTTGCCATAGCAAAGAGTCCGCCGTCGCCGCGGGTGAGCCCTGTTATCCCGGGATCGTGAAACTGATGGTCTTCGATCCCGCCGCGCGAAGCGACGGATCCCGTTGCGCGTTTGCGTTGATCTCCGCAACGTTCTTGAAGGCGTTGCGGCTCGGCGCGAACGCGACTTTCACGTGCAGCTGCTGCACCGGTCCGTTCCACACCACGGTCATCGTGTTCGGCCCGCGGTGGACACCGGCCGTGATGTCGGCATAGCTGATCTGCGTCAGGTCGTCGACCTCTTGGCCGTCGATCACGACGCGCACCGGCCTCGGCTCGGCGACGTAGTTCTTGAAGATCGTGATTGGGCCGTTGGCGTCGGTCCCGTTGTCGTTGACCACCTGCTGGGCCGAAGCCGGTGCCGCCAACGCCAGGAGTGCCGCCGCGGCGGCCAGTGAAGTGGTTCTCTGCATGACCGCCCTCTGATTCCCGGGAAGGCCCGAAGGTGGGCGCCGATCTCTCCCTTGCTCAAGCACGACGCATCGCACTCGAGGCGCAAGGCTTCGCCGATCCCCGGCCACGCGGAGCAGTCGACCGCCGGCTCCTACGTCGCGTCCTGGCCCGCATCGGGCTGCTCCAGATCGACAGCGTCAACGTGGTCGTGCGAGCCCACTACATGCCGCTGTTCTCGCGACTGGGCCCCTACGAGCCCGCAGTGCTCGAGCGCGCGGCCTACGGCCCGGACCGGACGCTCTTCGAGTACTGGGGACACGAGGCGTCGCTGCTCCCGCTCGAGCTCCACCCGCTGATGCGCTGGCGCATGGCACGCGCACAGCGCGGGCTCGGGACCTGGGGACGGGTCGCCCGGATCGTCTCCGAGCAGCCCGACGTGCTCGCTCGCTTTCGCGCAGCGATCGCAGAGCGCGGCCCGCTCGCGGCGAGCAGCTTCGAGGGAACACGCGGCAAGGGCTCATGGTGGGGCTGGAGCGACGCGAAGATCGCGCTGGAGGCGCTCTTCTGGTGCGGCGAGATCACGACTGCCTATCGCAAAGGCTTCGAGCGCGTCTACGATCTCCCCGAACGCGTGCTGCCCCATTCCATTCTAAGCGCACCGACGCCGAGCGAGGCCGATGCGCAACGCGAGCTCGTGCGCATCGCGGCACGCGCGCTCGGCGTCGCCGCGGAGCGCGACCTGCGCGATTACTTCCGGCTCGATCTCGCCGACGCTCGTGCACGTGTCGCGGAGCTCGTCGAGAGCGGCGAGCTGCGCGTCGTGACGGTCGAAGGCTTGCGCGGGTCGCGATATCTCTGGCACGCGCAGCGCATCCCGCGCCGCATCAACGCCAACGCGGTCCTCTCGCCGTTCGACCCCGTCGTGTGGGAGCGCGCACGCGCACGCGAGCTCTACGGCTTCGACTACCGCATCGAGATCTACACGCCCGCGCACAAACGGGTGCACGGATATTACGTGCTCCCGTTTCTGCTTGGCGATCGTCTCGTCGCGCGCGTCGATCTCAAGCACGACCGCCAGGCGCGCGTCCTGCGCGTCCATGCAACGCACGTCGAAGATCACGTCAAGCGCGCCGACATCATGCCGCCGTTACGCGACGAGCTGCAGCGCATGGCGGAGTGGCTTGGTGCCGAGCGCGTCGCGATGCGATAACCCCCTGTCATGCTGAGCTCGTCGAAGCACACGTCCCGTCCGAGCCCGTCGAGGACATCGTGCCACGAACGCTTCGACAAGCTCAGCGGGGACGTGTGCTTCGACAAGCTCAGCATGACTCGAAAGTCACCGTGAGCGCGCGGCTCACCCTGACGTTCAAAAAAGATGGTGGACCGAGTACGATCGCACTCGGTCCACCAGCAGGGGGGCAAGCTCAGGGGCTTTAGTGATAGGGGGTCGGATACGGGGTTGGGTAGGGTCCGTTCGGCTGGTTCGGATACTGCTGGTTCGGGTAGGCGCCGCCGGCCTGACGCCGCTGGAGGATCGTCGCCGGCTGCGTGGTCTTCACGGAGACCTGCGAGCCCTGGTTGAGGGTGATGTTCTGGCCGGTGTTTGCAGCGTAGATCGCGCCGCCGATCGCGCCGATCGCGCCGCCGACGTCGGTCCCGATGTGCTTGCCGATGTAGTTGCCGAGAAGGTTGCCGATCACCGCGCCGCCGATCGTTTTGATCGTGCTGTTGGAGCGATTGCCTTGCGCGTCGATCGACAGGATCTGGCTGTTGAGCGAGGCCGTCGTGCCGTCGTTGAGCACGATGCGATCGGTGGCGAGCTGCACGACGCCCTTACGGGCCAAGCTCGCGTGCGTGACGGCGGAGACGTGACCGTAGACCTTCGCGCCCGCGAACCGCTGATCGTCGGCCGGATACGGTGCTTGGACGTCCAGGACGAAGGGGTCGCCGACACTGGCGGCCTTGCTGTTGATCGCCTGTTCGAGCGCGCCGCTCACGACGGTTTGTGACGGGAGCAGGGTGTCCCCGGTGTATTGTGCCGAGGCCGCGATTGGAAGAACGGCGATCGCCGCGGTGGCGAGCGCCAGAAGGGACTTGCGGAACATGGTTACCTCATCACGCGTGGAGACGTGTCGCCTCGATAACGCAGGAGACCGCGCCCGCGTTCCGGCGTCTCGCTCCGGCTATGAAGAGAGGCGCCGCTCGGCGCCTCTCTCGGGGTGTTCAGGCAGTCAGTGGAGCGAGTTCTCGATCGACCTCGCCCTTGAGGCCGGAGTCGGCGCGCAGCGCCTCGGCCTTGTCGAGCTTCTCCCACGGCAGATCGAGTTCGGGTCGGCCGAAGTGACCGTACGACGCCGTCTGCTTGTAGATCGGGCGACGCAGGTCGAGGTTGTGGATGATCGCCGCCGGACGCAGATCGAAGTGCTTGCGCACGAGCTCCGCGATCTTCTCTTCCGGGATCGCGTTCGTCCCGAACGTTTCGACCAGCACGCTGACCGGGTGCGCGACGCCGATCGCGTACGCGACCTGGATCTCGCAGCGCTCCGCGAGTCCCGCCGCGACGACGTTCTTTGCAACGTAGCGCGCGGCATACGCGGCTGAACGATCGACCTTGGTGGGATCCTTGCCGGAGAACGCGCCGCCGCCGTGACGCGCCATCCCGCCGTACGTGTCGGCGATGATCTTGCGGCCGGTCAGCCCCGCATCGCCCTTCGGTCCGCCGATGACGAAGCGGCCCGTCGGGTTGACGAAGATCTTGAGATTGTTGTCGCGCAGGCCCTTGGGGATCACCTGATCGATGATCTGCTCGCTGACTTCGCGGCGGATCAGGTCGAGTGGGATATCAGGATCGTGCTGCGTCGAGATCACGACGGTGTCGACGCGCACCGGCTTGTGACCGTCGTACTCGACCGTCACCTGCGACTTGCCGTCGGGACGCAGATACTTGATGACGCCGTTCTTTCGCGCGGCCGCGAGCAGACGCGTGAGATCGTGCGCGAGCGTGATCGGCAGCGGCATCAGCTGCTGCGTCTCGCGGCACGCGAAACCGAACATCATACCCTGGTCGCCCGCGCCGGTCAGCTCGAACGGGTCGTGCTTACCGGTCTCTTTGACCTCGAGCGACTCGTCGACGCCCATCGCGATATCGGGCGACTGCTCGTCGACCGAAACGCTGACGCCGCAGGTCTCGTAGTCGAAGCCGACCGCACTGCGATCGTAGCCGATATCCTTGATCGTGTCGCGCACGATCTTGGGGATGTCGACGTAGGTCTTGGTCGAGATCTCACCGGCGATGTGGATCTGCCCGGTGATCGCGAACGTCTCGCACGCGACGCGACCCACCGGATCGTCCTTGAGGATCGCGTCGAGCACTGCATCGGAGATCTGGTCGGCGACCTTGTCGGGGTGACCCTCGGTCACCGACTCCGAGGTAAACAAACGACGATAGGCCATGCTAGGTGCCCTCGCTCCAAGACGCCATGTACTTCACCTGTTCGGGCGTCGGGGTGTCGATCGTGATGCCGAACGCCGCGAGCTTGAGTTGCGCGACCTCTTCGTCGATGTGGTCCGGCACCGAGTAGACTTTCTTCTCGAGCGTCTTGTAGTTCTGCGCGAGATACGCCGCCGCCATCGCTTGGTTGGCGAACGACATGTCCATCACCGCGGCGGGATGACCCTCACCGGCGGCGAGGTTGATCAGGCGGCCTTCGCCCAGCACGCGAACGGTGCGGCCGTTCTTGAGCGCATACGCTTCGACGAACGCGCGCGGCGTCGTCTTGCCGGTTGAGAGCGCCTGGAGCGAATCCAGGTCGAGCTCGTCGTTGAAGTGCCCCGAGTTGCAGACGATCGCGCCGTCCTTCATCACCTCGAAGTGCTCTTTGCGGATCACGTGATAGTTGCCGGTCACGGTGACGAAGATGTCGCCGCGCTTCGCTGCTTCCGCCATCGGCATGACCTCGAAGCCGTCCATCTTCGCTTCGAGCGCCTTGCGCGGGTCGATCTCGGTGACGATCACGTGCGCGCCCAGGCCCTTCGCGCGCGACGCGACACCGCGGCCGCACCAGCCGTAACCGACGACGACGACCGTCGAACCGGCGACGAGCGCGTTGGTCGCACGAATGATCCCGTCGAGGGTCGACTGTCCGGTGCCGTAGCGGTTGTCGAACATGTGCTTGGTGAGCGCGTCGTTGACGGCGATCACCGGGTACGGCAGCACGCCGTCCTTCTCCATCGCGTGCAGACGGATGACGCCGGTCGTCGTCTCCTCGCAGCCGCCGATCATCTCTTTGAGCAGCGCGTTGTGCTTGGTGTAGATCGTCGTCACCAGGTCGCAGCCGTCGTCCATCGACATGTGCGGCTTGGCGGCGATCACGGCCTCGATGTGCGAGTAGTAGGTCTTCTCGTCCTCACCCTTGATCGCGTACGTCGGAATACCGTAGTGCGCACACAGCGCAGCGGCGACGTCGTCCTGGGTCGAGAGCGGATTCGATGCGCACAACGCGATGTCGGCGCCGCCTGCTTGCAGCGCGAGCATGAGGTTCGCGGTCTCGGTGGTGACGTGGAGGCACGCGCCGACCCGCACGCCCGCGAGGGGCTTGGTCTTGGCGAAGCGCTCTTTGATCTGCCCGAGCACGGGCATGAACGTCGCGGCCCACTCGATGCGCGACTTTCCGGCATCGGCGAGCGCGAGATCGCGCACGTCGCCGCGCGCCTTCTCGAGAGTTTGCACGGTTGTGTGGTCCCTTATTTGGTTTTGCGTGTGAGTGTAGGAGCGACCGTGCTTGTTGAAACCAGCTCTAACGGCGCGACGCGAACCTTCTTCGCCGCGAGGCGTCGAGGGTTCATCCCTGGTAGACCGCCGGGTGAACGGAATCGATGCGTATCTTGACAGGCTGGCCTCGGCCGACCCGACGCCGGGAGGCGGCAGCGCCGCGACGATCGTCGCAGCCCTTGGCGCGGCGCTCTGCGCGATGGTCGCTCGAATAACCGCAGCGAGCGAGCGCCACGCAGATGTTCGCGACGAAGCGATGGCGATCGCGGAAGCCGCGGACGTCCTGCGGGAACGTCTCGAAGCGGCACGTTCCATCGACGAGGAGGCGTACGGGCGCGTGGTCGTGGCGATGGCGCTCCCTAAGCAGACCGACGAGGAGAAACGGCGGCGGACCAACGCGCTGCAAGCGGCGCTGCGCGAGGCCGCGGAGGCGCCCCTGGTCGTTGCCGGGATGTGCGCCGAGGGCATGCTGCTGGCCGAACGTGCCGCCAGGCTGCACAATGTCCACTTGGTGAGCGATGTCGAGTGCGCGCTCCACTTCTTCCGGGCGGCGCTGGCGGCGAGCATCGCGAACGTGCGCATCAACCACCGGTTCCTTAAGGACCCGGGACTCGTCAATGCCCAAGAGGAGAGACTCGTGGCAATTTCTTCCGCTGCCGAGGAGACGGCAAGGCGGGCGCTTGCACTCATAGGTGGAAACACGCCTCGATGAATTTGCTCGATCGCGTCAAGCCGCTCGACGACCTGCTCAAGCATGCCGGGACCGACCTCGAGGGGCATGCGCTCAAGAAGACGCTCGGGGTGTGGGGGCTGACCGCGCTGGGGATCGGCGCCATCATCGGCACGGGCATCTTCGTGCTCACCGGCAAGGCCGCCGCGACGAGCGCCGGTCCGGCGGTCGTCCTCTCCTTCGTGGTCGCTGGGATCGTCAGCGCTCTGGCGGCCTTGTGCTATGCCGAGCTGGCCTCGTCGGTCCCGGTCTCCGGGAGTGCGTACACCTACGTCTACGCGACGCTCGGGGAGCTGATCGCCTGGGTGGTCGGCTGGGGGCTGATCCTCGAGTACGCCTTGGGTGCTGCGACCGTCGCGATCGGCTGGTCCGGCTACTTCACCGATTTTCTCGGCACGATCGGGATCGTGATCCCGAAGGCCTGGGCGACGAACCCGTTCGCCGGCGGGATCCTGAACGTCCCCGCCTTCCTCATCATCATCTTCATCAGCGTGCTGCTCATCCGCGGCACCCATGAGAGCGACGTCGTCAACAAGATCATCGTCGCCGTCAAGCTCGCGATCGTGGTGTTCTTCATTGCGGTCGGCGTCGGTCACGTCAACCCGGCGAACTGGCACCCCTTCGCACCGTTCGGATGGGAAGGGATCGTCAACGGCGCGGGCCTTGTGTTCTTCGCCTACATCGGGTTCGACGCGGTCTCGACGTCGGCCGAAGAGGTGCGTAATCCGGCGCGCGACCTGCCGCGCGGGATCATCGGCAGCCTCGCGATCTGCACCATCCTCTATATCATCGTCTCGGCGATCCTCACCGGGATTCTCCCGTATCAGCGTCTCGACGTTCCGTCGCCCGTCTCGTTCTCGCTGATCCAGATCGGGCTGAACTGGGCCGGTGCGATCGTCGCCGTCGGTGCGATCGCGGGGCTCACGACGGTGCTGCTCGTCATGCTCTACGGTCAGAGCCGCGTCTTCTTCGCGATGTCGCGCGACGGGCTGCTTCCCGCGGTCTTCTCGCGCGTCCACCCGAAGTTCCACACGCCGTATCTCTCGTCGGCACTGGTCGGGATCATCGTAGCGATCGTCGCCGGGATCGGCCAGCTCAACATCGTCGCTGATCTGGTCAACATCGGGACGCTTGCCGCGTTCGCGCTCGTCTCGATCGGCGTGATCATCCTGCGCAAGCAGCGCCCGGAGATGAAGCGCTCGTTCCGCGTACCGGGTAGTCCCGTCGTCCCGCTGCTCTCGGCGGCCGGTGCGGTCTATCTGATCGTCAAGGGCCTGCCGATGCTGACGATCACGTCGTACCTGACGTGGCTGGTGATCGGCCTGATCGTGTACTTCTTCTACTCGCGCAGCCGCAGCCGCGTCGGGATCGATCTCGCTGCCGACGCGGGAACCGGAGCGCCGGGGAGACCCGAACCGATTTAAGGAGAAGTCGCGGGCGGTGCGTACGCGCAACCGCCCGCCGGCGCCGGACACGCGCTCACGTACGCCGGCTGCGCGATCGCTGCGATGAAGAAGTCGTAGGAGAATGACGGCGGAAAGCTTCCCGCTCCGCCGACGAACGCCGGTGGCGTGCCGCTGCGGAAGTAGTCGCGGTAGTCGACGCGGCAATTGCCGGCGCACGGATCGCAGACTTCGGGGTTCTGCGCATTCGCAGACGGGTCGACGACCATCTCGGCGAGCTCGTGACTGAGCCCGAGCGCGTAGGTATCCGTCGCGTCCGCGATCGTGAAACCCGCGCCCGTGACGTTGACCATCAGGTACGGCAACGTCGCAACACTGTGATACCCGATGACGCCGCTCGATAGGGAGGCGTCGGTGTTCACGACACCCTGCGGGTTGAGGACCGCGATGCACGCATCAGCGCTCAAGCCGTGTTGCCGCGCGATCGTGTCAGCCCATCCGCCGAGCTGCGCGTCGGTATATGACGGATCGGCGATCGTGACGGCAAAGTCGACGATCGCCGGCGCGATCGCGAGCGCGTTGGGACCGTAGAGCGTTGCGTACTGCGAGATCGGCGTCGCCGCTTGCGTGGCGTACGCAATCGCGGTCTGGACGTCCGCCGCATCGACCGCGATCACCGCATCGTTCTGGCTGGTGATCGTGAAGGCGATGCGGACGAAATACGTCGTGCCGTGAAACAGCGGCGCGACCGCTTCGGCCCCGATCGCCGGTCGCTGCGCGGTGCGCGCGTGCTTGAGCGCACGCGTTGCGCATAGCCACCGGCGATCGGGGCTCACCGCGGGACGGCCTGTCCTAGCTCTTCGCGGGCTGTGGTGCCGACGTGCCGTTCGCTTCGCGGCCCGAGACCGTCGGCGTCGCGAGCGTCCCCGGCGGCGGTCCGAGGTCACGCTGGCCGAGGATCGCGTACGCGCCGGCGAGCGCGGCCGCAAGGCCGAGCGTCTTGAGTACCGGGTGATGGAGCGTCTTCTCAGCGCCGATTACCGCGTCGAGCGAGAGGCGCCCATATCCCTTCGCCGCAAACGCGAGCGCCGCGGCTGAATAGAGCACGTTGACCTCAACGCCGCCGTCCGCGGCGAAGAACCCGTTTTTGGCGTGCACCGACGTGGCGGCGACGGCCTGGTTCGCGATCAATGCGGCCGGACCGATCGGACCGCCCAGCCCGACTGCGATCAAGAGCCCTGCAACGATCTCGTCGTATGCCGCTGCTTCCGCCATCGCCTTGCCTGGCTTGAACCCGACCGACTCGAAGAATCCGGCGGCGCCATCGGGCCCGGGTCCCTCGAACCATCCATATGCTTTTTGCGCCCCGTGCGCGGCGAGGCCCAAGCCGACCGCGAGGCGTGCGCCCAGAAGCAATAGATCGTCAACCATCGCCTACTCCACCGCCGCCGGATCGTCCGCGGCGTCCTCGATCGTCGTGATGCGTTCGGCGCCGTGGATCATCTCCACAACCTTCTCCCCGCCAGCTTTGACCGGATCGGAAACGACCGCGTAGTGCGCGTGTCCGTGTCCGTGGTCGCCTTCCGAGTGGAGCGTACCCGCGAGCACGCGCCCGTCGTCCATCGTGAGACGGACAGGTTTGCCAACATACGGACGGACTTCGTCTTCGGTCATGTACTCCTCGAGATTCCTAGCGCCAAGTAATGATCAACGCGCTGCTGGCCCCGGCGTTTACGCCGACGCCACCAGTGCCAAGAACGGACGAAGGTCGTCCTCGTCCACATCCATTCCCACGCCGCGCGCGTTCCATCGCTCGTCGTGGAAGTCGGAGCCGGCGGTCATGACGAGCCCGAAGCGGCTCGCTTTCTCACGATACGACGCGACCTGCTGCGTCGTGTGCGTCGCATAGAAGACTTCGATCCCGGCGAGCCCGCCCTCCACGAGCTCTTCGACGATCGAGTCGTCCTTCAGACGGCCGGGATGGGCGAGGACGGGGACGCCGCCGCTGTCTCTCACGACGGCGATCGCTTCGAGCGGTGTGATGTGGTGAGAGGGCGCGTAGCCGGGTTTTCCGCGCGAAAGCAGCTCGCGAAAGGCGGTGTCGACGTCGCGGATCATCCCGTGACGAACCAGCGCTTTGGCGACGTGCGGACGGCCGATCGCGTGACCGCCGCCGGATTCCGCGAGGACCTGCTCCGCGGTGATCGGATAGCCGGCTGCGTTGAGGCCGCGCACCATCGTGTCGACGCGCCCGCGCCGGAAGGCACGGTTGCGCTCGAGGATATCCGCGAGCGGCGATGCGCCGGTCGGGATACGGTAGCCCAGCACGTGCACGTCCGAGCCGTCCCACGTGGTGTTGATCTCGATCCCGGTGATGACGCGTTGTCCCGGTGTCTCGAGGCCCTCGTAGGCACGGGTCGTGTCGTGATCGGTGATCGAGAACCACGAGACGCCGCGGTCGCGCATCTTGCGGACCAGCTCTGCCGGCGGGAGCGTTCCGTCGGACTCGGTTGTATGTGAATGAAAGTCGACGGTCACGCGTTTTGTTGTGGTGGTGGGGGAGGCGGAGCGGGAGCGGGCGGCGCCCGCCGTTCGACGAGCAGTCGAATCGCGGTGCGAACGTTGCCGTCGATCTCGACGTCGGTGAACTCAGGGATGCAGACGAGATCGATCCCGCTGGGCTGCAGATAAGAACGGGCGATAGCGATTGCTTTCACCGCTTGGTTGGTCGCTCCCGCTCCAATCGCTTGCAGTTCAGCGCCAGGTTTTTCGCGCAAGACACCGGCGAGCGCGCCGGCAACGGAGTTCGGGTTGGACTGAGCAGAGACTTTGAGGACACCGGATGCCGGCGTCCTCGGGTGCTCGATCATGCCAGGCCTCGAAGAGTAATGCGTTTGACGTCGAGCGCGCGTCCGGTAACAACGTCGACTTTCGCGACCGCCGCGCAAAACTGACGTGTACCCGTTTTCTGCACCGTGAACCGTTCAGAGACTGCGCTCGTGAAACGCTCGATCACCGCGGCGGATTCCATTCCGATCACGCCGTCGGACGGACCGGTCATACCAACATCGGTCAGGTATGCCGTCCCGCCCGGGAAGATCTGTTCGTCTGCCGTCTGGACGTGCGTATGCGTTCCATAAAGGAAGGAGACGCGGCCGTCGAGCCACCGGCCCAGCGCCATTTTCTCTGACGTCGCTTCCGCGTGGACATCGACGACGATCACCGGCGTGATCGCTCGCAGCTCGTCGACGAGCTCCTTGCCCAGACGGAACGGGTCGTCGACAGGCGGCATGAAGACGCGTCCCATCAAGTTCACGACCGCGACGGTCACGCCGTTCACGCTGAACGTCCCCGCGCCGCGTCCGGGCGAGCCGGGCGGATAGTTCGCGGGACGCAGAATGCGATCGGTCTCGTCGAGCGCACCCCGGAACTCGCGCTTGTCCCAAATGTGGTTACCCGAGGTGATGAAGTCGACGCCGGCTGCGAACATCTCGTCGGCGGTCTGGACCGTCAGGCCGAAGCCGCCCGCCGCGTTCTCGCCATTGGCGATGACGGCATCGACGTGGTGCTGTTCGCGGACGAGGGCGAGATGTTTCTTGAGGACCTCGCGGCCGGGAGCGCCGACCACGTCGCCGACGACGAGGAGGGTGACGGAAGTGGACGTTACGATCTGGCCCTGGCTTTCGCGCGTTTCCCGGTATGAACGAAGTAGACGAGGACCCGCGACTCCTCGCGGAACCCGACCAGCCGCTGACGCTGCGTCGGATCGCGCAGCGCGTCGAGAGCAACCTCGACGAGCTCGTCGCGTGCCGCCGGGTCGTCGTCGAGGGGCAGCGTCGCCGCGCCGTCCCGCACGAGCCGTTCGCCGAAGGCGTCGACGAACAGCGCGACGAGCAGCTCGAGCTCCTCGCGGACGAACGACGCGGCGTCGCGGGTGACGTGCACGAATGACACCGCCGCATCGCGGTCGACGCTCACCCCGAGCTTCGCGGGCGACTCACCACGCAGATCGAGGAAGGCCCGTACGTGCTCCGTGACGCGCTCCCCCAGCGCTTTCGCGGCGACGCGGTCGAGCCGTGTGCGGATCGCAAAGGACAGCGTCAACGTCGCGTCCGCGGGATGCGAGCGAACGCTGTGGATCTCCGGGAAGCGGACCAACAGCGCGACGACACGGTTGACCGTGTCGGCGGACTCGAAGGCGG
>CAZABL010000099.1:9541-12886 GCA_964483365.1 uncultured bacterium | reverse complement strand
ATCGAACCGTGTCGGACGAACTGGCTCGAGCGGATGCGCGCAATCATAGGCGGAGCGAGAAGTCCTCGGCGTCGACAGTAAGATTTGGATTGTAATACGGGTCGCGCACAGACCAAGCAGGCCAGCGAGCGCGAATTTGCCCAACTTCCTGCATGGCGCGCGCGACCTTCGCCGGCGTATCGTCGCCCCCACGGCTCTTGGACTCGTAATGATAGAGCCGCGCACGGGGGACAACAACGTTGCGATAGCCTGCTCGGTGGAGCTTGAGGCAAAGGTCAACGTCGTTATACGAGACGGCCAACGATTCGTCGAGTCCCCCGACCTCGAGCAGTTTGCGCTTTTCGACCATCAGGCACGCGCCTGTGACGGCGAGGTAATTCGTGTCCAGCTGCAGCGCGCCATAATGCCCGGCAGAATGCCCGGAGAGGAACCGGTGCGCATGCCCGGCGAGACCGAGGATACCGAGGACGACGCCGGAGTGCTGCACCGTGTCGTCGTCATAGAGCAGCGTCGCCCCGACCGCACCGATCGCCGGTCGCCGTGCCTGGCCGAGCATCGCGCTCATCCAGTCCGGCGTCATCACTTCGGTGTCATTGTTGAGCATGACGATGAACGCGGCGTCGGTGCTCGCGATCGCTTCGTTGTTCAGCCGCGAATAGTTGAACGCTGACGGATCGGCGAGCACGCGGAACCGTTCGGGCTCGCGCCAGCGCCACTCGTCCAAGAGCACCGACGTACGCGACTCGCGGCTCCCGTTGTCGACGACGACCACCTCGAACGACGGGTGCGTCGTGCGCTCGAAGATCGAACGCAGGCACGGCTCGAGCAAGTCGGCACGATCGCGCGTCGGGATCACGATACAGACGCGCTCGTCACTGACAGCGAAACGTACCTCGACGCCGTTCTCGAGGCGCTCGACCTGTCCGTGCTCTCCGCGCCTGCGCAGCGCCGCCTCGACGGCGAGCGCGACATCTGCGCCACGCGACGCATTGCGCCCGTCGCGGTGGTAGAGTACTTGCGGGATGTGGACGACGCGATCGCTTCGATCGGTGGCGCGTAAGAGCGTGTCGTACCACCGCGCGCTCTCGAAGACGTCGCGCACGCCTCCGACGGATTCGACGACGCTGCGGCGGATGAGCAGCATCCGCCCGACATAGTCACGCGTGAGCAGCGTCTCTGGCGACCAGTCGGGCTTGAAGAACGGGTCGCTCGGGACGCCCCGCTCGTCGATGCAATCCTCGTCGGAATAGACCACGTCAGCGTCGTCGTTCTGGAGCGCGAGGGCGCACTCGAAGAGGGCGTGCGGTTCTAAGCGATCGTGCGGGTCAAGGGGGCCGACGAATGCTGCGTCGCCATAGCGGTCGTCGCCGGCTCGCAGGAAGCGCGCATCTTCCGCGATCATCGCGTCCAGCTGATGCCGCGCCTCGTCACCGAGATCGTCGTCCATGAGCAGCCGCGCGTTCCAATGCGGATAGACTTGGTCGCTCAGGGACCGCAGCGACTCGCGCACGCCATCGAGCTCGCGGCCGCGCAGATCGACCAGCAAGCCAAAGGTTACGGTGCGTGGCAGCACGCGGATCGTCGCGCGCATCCGATCGACGTCTTCCGGACGCAAGCGGTGGCGATCGCGAAAGAGTTGATACGGGTCGCCGAGCGCGGCGAGCGCGGCGGCGCGCTCATCGGTCGTCGGCTCCGGGATCGGGTCGGCAAGCGGGCCGATTCCGAGCCGTCGCTTCAAGCCGAACCAGCTGTCGCGAAGCCGCCAGAAGCGGCTTACGCGCATTGCTTCGATCACCCGCCGCTGGCGTTGGACGAGCGGATAGAGATAAGCGATCTGCGCGAGCAGCGCGTCTCGCGAGCGACCGTCATCGAGTGCCGCAATCGCGTCGATCGCTTCGCTCGCACGCTGCGCGACGAGCTGCCAGGAGCCGCGTCGCTCGACGTACGCGATGCCGGGCTCCGCAAGCCGCTGCAGCGTCGCGTCGTCGCCGAGCTCCGCGAGCGCCAACGGCCACTCCTGCGGCGAAGGAATCACGCGACCGGCGCCCGTTTCCCGAATCAGCGTCGCGGCGCCCGGAATCGTCGCGGGCGCGATGACCGGCTTGCCATACGCCCACGCCTCAACAACCTCCGGGACGACCCCGCGCCCCTCGCCGGTGATTGCGACCGCGCGTGCGCACGCGAACAACGCGGCGCGATCGCGCCGTGCGGCAGTCTCGAGCTCGACGACCGCGGTGTCGGTCGAACGCATCGACGCGATCGCGAACGCGTCGTCTCCCGTCGCCAAAACGTACGAACGACCGCGCATCGCGCGGCGAATCCGCTCCGCGTCGACTTCGCCGACCGGCACGACGTCGATCCCCATGCCGACCATGCGGATGCGCGAACGAACCGAAGGACCCGCGACCTCGACGGCAAGCGCCGCTTCGGCCTCCGTTGTGCACAGCAGCAGCCGCGCCTGACGGAGTGCCTCGCCGACCGCCGGAAGGCGCGCTAGCGGTACGTCGTCGAGGAGCGGAAGCAGCAGGGCGCGCTCCGCGACCTCAGCCACCCCGCGGACCGTCGTCGGCGCGGTCGCGTCGACGAAGACGAAGGCGTCGTAGGTGTCACCGACGGCGCGGATGTGTGCGAGCAGATCGGCGCTGCGCAGCCGCTCATCGACGAGTGCGTACTCGCGCGACTGCAGCGGACGACCGTCCTGCTCGAGCGCGAGGACGGCCTCGGCGTACGCTACGCGATCGGGCGCGGTGACGCGAAAGCGCTGGATCGAGAACGGTTCGGTGTTGTCGTTCCCCGCGTGGTAAAAATTCTCGTCCGGTGACTCGTCGCGCGCCGTTGTCGTGAGCACCTCGACACTGACGCCTTCGAGCGCGAGGTGGGTCGCGAAATCGTACGCAAACCGTTCTTTGCGCCCGCGCAAGTCGTTGCCGAAGAACGGCACGACCAGCGCCACCCGCTGGTGAGCCGTACTCATTTCGCGGGAGCGGCAGCCGGCCGCGCGTATGCCGCGGCGCGGCGACGCTCGAAGAGCCGGCGAGCGGCGATCTCAGCGACCGCGACGCCGCTCACCAGCCAATACGCGGATGCGACCTTCGGGAAAAAGAACAAATCGTCGAAGATCTGATGCGTTGCGAGCGCGAGCGTCGCGCCGAGCGCACCGACGACGAGTGGGCGCCGAATGCCGGCACGTGCGAGTATCGCGATCGTGATCGCGAAAAACGAGATGGTCGCGACGAGCCCGACGATCCCGGTCTCAGCAAGGCTTTGCAGATAGAGGCTGTTCGCGTGCGTGCGCACGTCCTGCAAGCCGACACGCGCGAGCTCGAGCTCGTAGTTTCCGGCGCC
>CAZABL010000099.1:0-9441 GCA_964483365.1 uncultured bacterium | reverse complement strand
CGAGCTCGTAGTTTCCGGCGCCAACCCCGAACACGGGCGAGGTGCTCCAAAGCGCTACGGCCGCATGCCAAAGCAGCGACCGGTTTGCGAGGTGATCGGCACTCTGCGTCGCTTGATCCAGCGAGAAGTAGCCGGCCGGCACACCCGCCTTGACCGCAGCGACGATCCCAAGCACGCCGAGAACGATCGCCCCGAACGCGAATTGCCACGCCGCCTTCCCGGGCGGCCGCAGCATGAGCGCGACCGCGATGATCCCAACAACCGCACCGATGAAGCCGGCACGCGAGAACGTGAGGACGTCGGTCACGCACGCAAGCACGAGCACCGTGACCAGTATACGGTCGCGATGAACGAGGCTGCGCGCGAAGAGCACCGGGATCGCGACGTCGAGATAGCCGGCGAGCTGATTCGGGCCTTCCAGCGCACCGGCGATGCGCGGAAACGGATGATGATTACCGAGGAAGATCCCGTTGTGCGCGCCGACGAGGTACTCGGCCAGCGCGGAAAAGCAAACGAGAACGACGCTGATCTCGAGCGCGCGCCAAAAAGGCCGGTCGTCAGGATCGGTCGCATACGCGACCGTCGCGCCGAGAAAGAGCACCAGGTACTCCGCACTCTTGAACCCTTCCCGGACGACTGCGCCGGGATACAGCGCGTGCGTGGCGCTGAGCCCGATCGCGACGAGGACGAACGCGAAGCCAAGCAGCATCGCGCGCACCGGAAACGTCCGTAACGCGCCGAGATCGACGCGCCCAATCGCCAGCGCAGCAAGCAGTCCAACGAGCCCTGACTTCAGCGTCGTGAGCGTCGTCGGCCCCACGTAGCGCGCGAGATCGAACGGCGCGAGCACGAGCAAGGCCGCAACGCCCAGCGCGGGCCGGCGGCGCGTGAGCAAGAACACGACGAGCGCGCACAACGCATAAACCGCTGCGCTCGCGGCATCGACGGGCACATGCTCCTCGTGGCGTAGCGTGACCGTGAGCGGGTGGAAGATCACGGCAACGGGACCAAGTCACGCGGGCGGCGGCGCAACAGCAAGTCGATCGCCAGGTGCAGCTCCTCGGAGTCGACGAGTCGAGCGAGTAGCAAGAACACGAACGCACCGAAGAGCAGATGCTCGCCCAGGTTCGTCCACCGCGCGATCCCGTTCGGCGCGGGCGGGTTGCGTGTGACCTGCACCGCCCCGAGCGCGACGGCCATAACGATCGCGCACCCTCCCACCTTACAGAGCGAAACGAAGACGCCGCGCAGGTTGAAGCCGCCGAGCGCGCGCCACGCGACGAAGAGCAGGGCGATCGTCTGGGTCGTCTGCGAGACGGCGTTCGCGAGGAGGAGCCCGCGGGCGCCCAGCCACGGCAGCCAGACGATCGAGAGCACCACGTTGAGCACGACGGTGCAGACCGAGAGCGCGATCGACGTGCGCACCACGTTGCACGCGAACAGGCAGCGCGTCAGAACCACGTTGGCGGCGAGCGAGACCAGGCCGATCGCGGCGTACGGCAGCAGCTGCGCACAGAGGACCGTCGCTTCGGCCGTGAAGGCGCCGCGCTCGAAGAGCGTCTGCACGATCGGACCGGCCAGCATGCAGAGCCCGAACGCCGACGGAAGTGTGAGGAAGATCACAAGTCGCAGACCCGTCGTGATGCTGCGCCGCATCGCCGGGCCGTTGTTGTGCGCAAACTGACTAGCAAACAGCGGGAAGATCACCGTCGCGATCGCGGTGACGAAGATCTGCTGCGGAAATCCGACCACCTTGACCGCGTAGTTCATCCCCGAGATCGTCCCAGGCGATAGACTCGATGCAAAATAGCGATCGAAGAACATCGCCAGCTGCCCGGCGGCCGAACCGATCGCGATCGGCACGAGCACCGCGAGCAGCTTGGTGACGCCCGGGTGACGGACGTCGAGCGCGAGCCGGAAGCGCCGCAGCGAGAAGAACGCGGGAAGCATCACCAGCAGCTGCGCAAAGGCGCCCGCGACGACGCCGTAAACGAGCGCGAACGGACCGAGGTACGGCTGGCCGAGCGTCACCAACCCGACCACGCACAGGTTCGCGACGACGCCCTGCGTCGCCGCGGCGCCGAAGCGATGGTAGGCATTGAGCAGCGCCGCCACGACACCGGAAAGGCTCGTGGCCACGATCGTCGGCATGAGCCACGGCGTCATCCGGATCGCGAGCAGCAGCTGGTCCTGGCGATGGAATCGCGCCATCAGCGGCACGTACCAGGGCGCCAGCCACGCGCCCAGCGCCGCGGCGATCGACAGCGCGATCACCAAGATCACGACGACCGTCGACGCGAGGTGCCACGCCTCTTTCTCGCGATCGGTTGCGACGTAGTCCGAGAAGATCGGCACGAGCGCCGTGACGAGCGCGCCGTTGAAGACACCGAACAGAATCGTCGGGACGACCGCGGCGGCCAAGAAGGCGTCGAGCTCCCACGAGGTTCCGTACGCGCGCGCGTACACGACCTCGCGCACGAACCCCAGGATGGTCGACGCCAGCGTCGCCGCCATGACAACAATGGTCGACCGCGCAAGTCGGCGCGGGGTCTGCCTGCCGGCGACGACCGTCAGGCGGGGGTTAATGCGCTCCGACCCCCCGCAGTACCGCCGGAATCGTCTTGGCGACGATCGTCAGATCGACCCACGGCGACCACGTGTCGATGTACGCATTGTCGAGCGCCATCCACTCGTCGAACGAAAGGTGCGAGCGACCGGAGATCTGCCATAAACAGGTGACCCCCGGCTTCACCGCCAGCCGGCGCAGCGCGTACGCGTCGTAGTGCGCGACCTCTTCCGGCAAGGGCGGCCGCGGCCCGACCACCGACATGTCGCCGAGCAGCACGTTGACGAAGTTCGGCAGCTCGTCGATCGACGTCCGGCGCAACAAGGACCCCAGCGGATGCAGCCGTGGGTCGCAGCGCATCTTGAAGACCGGGCCGTCCGCTTCGTTGAACTTGCGCAGGTCCGGCAGCATCGCATGTGCGTCGCGCACCATCGTGCGAAGCTTGAACATGCGGAAGCGCCGGCCGTTCAGACCGACACGATCTTGCCGATAGAACGGGTTCCCCCCGCTCACGACGACGATTCCGACGATGGCAAGCAAGATGAACGGCGACGTGACGACGAGCACGGCGAGGGCGATCGTGATGTCGAGCGCACGCTTTGCCGCAAGATACCAGCGCGGCCGCGAAGGCGCGTGCGGGACCGCAACGCCGACGGGGACGTCGATCGACGTGCGAAGCGTCTCGAGCGCGCTCACGCGCGGACCTTCCCCAGGAGCGCCTCGATGCGCTCACCGACGTGCCCAAGCCCCTCGACGATGCCGAAATCGCGGCCGGGCTCCGGCCCGTATTCGAGATACGGCACGTACTCGCGGGTGTGGTCGCTGCCGGGCTGGGTCGGGTCGCAGCCGTGGTCGGCCGTGAAGATGAGCGCGTCGCCGGGCCGGACGCGTTCGAGCAGCTCGGGGATGCGCACATCGAGCCGCGTGAGTGCGTCGCCGTACCCACGCACGTCGCGACGGTGTCCGAATTTGGTGTCGAAATCGTTGAGGTTGACGAACACCAGCCCGTGGTCCGTAGCGTCGGCCAATGCGAGTGCGCGGTCTACGGCCTCGCCGTTATCAGCGACACGCACAGACGACGCGATCCCGTGACCGCTATAGATGTCGCAAATCTTCCCCACCGCGTGTACTGGTATATCGGCACGTTCGAGCCGATCCAGTACGGTCGGAGGGGGAGGAATGGCGTAGTCTCGACGGTTCGGCGTGCGGACATAGCTTCCCGGGACGCCGACGAAGGGTCGAGCGATCACCCGGTTGACCTCATGCGGAGGAACCAGCATTGCGCGCGCGCGCTCGCACCAGTCGTACAGGGTCGCAAGCGCGACGGTCTCCTCATGCGCCGCGACCTGGAACACGGAATCGGCTGACGTATAGAGGATCGGCCTTCCGGTCCGCTGATGCTCCTCGCCGAGCTCCGCGATGATCTCCGTCCCGGACGCCGCACGGTTTCCGAGCGGCGGTTTGCCGCAGATCGCGGTAAAGCGCTCGATCACCTCGGGGGGGAAGCCATCGGGGTAGGTCGGGAACGGAACCTCGGTCACGACGCCGGTCATCTCCCAATGACCGGTGATGGTGTCCTTTCCTTTTGACCGTTCTCTAAGGCGGCCGACGGTCGCGAGCGGCGTATCGGCGGCAGCGACGCCGCGCACAGCCGTGATGTGGCCGAGGCCCAAACGTTCGAAGTTTGGTAGGTAGAGCCCGCCAAGCCGCGCAGCGACGTTCCCGATGGTGTTCGCGTTTGCAGCATCGTGATACGCGTTCGCATCGGGAAGAGCACCCACGCCTGCGGAATCCATGACGAAGACGAGTATGCGGGGCATCCCGAGCCGCGCGGTTCGGGTTTGCGCAGGAGCACGCCTCCCGCAGGGCGGAACGGCGAACCTTGTTGATACGCCCTTTCTTGCTCGCGATGCTCGCGACGGTCTACATCGCGAGCGTTTTCGCACGCGCCGACGCGGCTCCGCCGACGAGTCTCGATGTCACCGGGAAACGCGTCACGTTCTACTCCGACCGCTACGAAGTGACGGCCGACGGGAACGTGCGCGTGCGCCTCTCGGACGGGACGATCATCACCGGCGAGACGTTCGCGATGGACCTCAAGCTCAACCGGTATTTGATCGCAGGCAACGTGCATCTCGACAGCGGGAACGTCCACGAGGTCGGCGCCGGCTTCGCCGGCTATCCGGACCTGGACCGTTCCTATTTCCTGCCGGCGAACGCGACACCGGACCGCTGGACCTACTTCGGCCTGAATTTCGCGGACCCGCACCTCGGGCGTCAACAGCCGGGAGACGCGTTCTACTTCCCTGACCTGACCGGTCAGAAGGCGTACATCGTCGCCAAGGGCGCGACGATCATCCCCAAGACGAATGTGATCTTCGACGAGGCGGCCGTGCGCGCGATCGGCCCCGTGTACGTGCCCACCCCACGTTACGTCGTCACGTTCTCGTCGAACTCGCACTTCTACGAGAACGGCTTCTTCGGCGCGCGCTTCGATATCTCAGAGCCCTTCAACGGCTCGGCGCACAGTCTGACCGCGTTGCACCTGCGCAACGACCCCGTGAACGGCACTTATCTCGCGCTCGACCAGCACTTCGTGTGGGACCGCGACTGGATCGTGATGTCGATCGATCCGCTCACGCAAGAGACGCGACAGTACAACCTGATCGGTTACAAGCGCTTCTCGAACAACCTCGAAGGCCGCCTCTTTCAACAGATCACCGAAGCGCAGCCCGGCGGACCGCAGAACCCGCCGATCTCTGCCTCCGGCTACACGAACGTGCAGTTCAACGCCGCCCTGAAGCGCTCGGGGCTCGCCTTCAACCTCGACCAGTACAACTGGACTCTGCTCGGCATCCCCAACGTCGCGTTCGACAAGCAGTTCTTCCCGCTGCAGCTCGAGCACCCGATCGACATGTCTCTTTCGTGGACCGGATTCGAGAACCGGCTCGCGCGCAAAGGGATCGGCTCGCAGCTCTTCTTCCGTCTCCGCAGCGGGATCGGCTACGCGCACGACCAGTATGGTGAGGGCGGGTACTTGACCTACCAGCCTGGCCCGCAGAACCTCTGGTACAAGTACGTCGGCTACACCCTCTACACGCCGTCGCTGCGGCTGGGGAAGTTCTACAACCTCACCGCGAGCCTCGACAAGCAGCGGCAGTGGTACTCGATCCCGCACCACGTCGATCAGACGAACTTCACTTCGTCGCTGTCGCGCACGCTCGACAAGCTCAACGCGTACCTCGTCTACAGCAGCGCGACAACGGGCGATTATTGGGGCGCGCAGCAGCTCGCCGAGTATCCGGTCCCCGCGAACTCGCTCACGAACAGCTTCGGCACGTTCACGGGGATGGCTGCGTTCCGGGGCTTCGCAACCACGCGCACGACGCAGCTCGGCCTCGTCTATACGCCGACCACGTACTTCGGCCTCAACGTGCAGCTCGTCAACCATCACGATTGGCCGGCGCCGATCCCCGGGCTGTACGGTCAGCCCCCGTGGCAGGTGAACGCTGACGCACACTTCCGCCTCGCCCGCCAGGTGCAGGTCGACATCTTCCGGTCGTACTACTTCAACTTCGCGAACCTCCGCTGGACGCCGCAATTGGGGATCCAATTCTCACCGTGAGACGCCTAGTTGCCGTACTGCTCGCCATCGTCGCCCTCGCCGCGGGGACACTCCCCAGTCGCGCGCAGGACAAGAACGTCGTGCGCTTCACCGGGCAGATCCTCGACGTCCGCAACGGCTACGTGTTCTTCACCTCCGGTGACGCCTTCAAGCTCGTCCCCGTGCCGCGTATCGTCGACTACCAGACGGGCCAGCCGACGACGCTGCAGCCGGCACCCAAGCTCTTCGCGCGCGCGATCATCGATCCGCAGACGCATGAGGTCACCGAGCTCGATCTCACCAAGCAGCGGCTCGCGCAAGACGCGTCGTTTGAGGAAGTGCGTACGGCGTACGCCGTTGTGAAGTCGACGCCGCAAGCAGCGCCGGAGATCAACGGTGGTCAGCGCATCACCGGCCGCGAAGTCCCCGTCGTCTTCCTCGTTCAGGTTCCGCCGAACACGCCACTCAACGCCAACGTCTATATCAGCACCGACGCGAGCCAATGGAACCCGCAGGCGATCCTTCTCGATCGGGTCGACGCGTTGCACTATCGCACCGTGCGCCGCCTCGCGTCCGGAACGAAGTTCGCGTTCCGCGTGACGCGCGGTTCGTGGCAGCAGGCCGAGGTCGGCGAGAACGGGCTCGAGCCGCCTCCGCATGACTTCTTCGTGCGCGAGATCGACGCACAGGTCGCGCGCGTGACGGTCTACGCGTGGAGCGATCAGCGTCCCAACCAATCGCAACCGGGGCCGGGCGCGATCCCGACGCCGTTCAACGGCAATCCCTTCCCGCCGGGCGGAATCTTCCCGCCGGCCGGCGGCATCCCGGGCGTCGGACCGACGCCGCCCGGCGGCTATCAGACGCCGCGCCCAGGCACCAACCCGAACCTGCCGCCACACTGATGCGCCGCGCACTCGCGTTCACCGCCGCCATGGGCATCGCCGCGTTGCCGGCCGCGGTGGACGCGCGTGCGATCGCGCGCCTGGACGGAGGCACGCTCTTCTTCTTCGCCGATACGCTCGCGATCGTCGCGCGCGACGGCGCGACGCTGCAGCTCGATGACGGGACGCACGCGCATGCCGACGCTGCGTACGTCGATCTCAAGACCGACCGCGTCCTGCTCGCGGGACATGCGAGCGTGACGCACCGCGCAACGGTCACGAGCGCCGACGCGATCGCGCTCGACTTCGACGATCCGCGCGTCGATCTGCTCGACACCGCGACCGGCGCGTCGACGACGACTCGCGCGCTCGGCGCCGCGGCGGCGGCACCGATCGACGCAGCGCGTTTCGCGTTTCCGGAGGTGGATGAGCGGAGCGCGTTCATTCGTGCGAAGCACGCCGCGATCACGCCGCGCACCGGCGTGCGTTTCTCGCCCGCCGCATTTCCCACGTCGGTCGGCGCGGTGCCCGTCCCGTCGTATCTCTACACGTTCGCGACCGCGGCAGGCTTCGGCGCGACGAGTCTGAGCGGCGCGACGTTCGATCAGCCGTATGGGCTGTTCGGGTCGCCGAACGCGCTGACCGCAGTGCACGCGCGGTGGATCGACGGAACCGGCGCCGCACTCGCGCTGCAGCATCAGGTCGTCTCGGGTGACGACGCCTACGTCGCTGGCTCGATCGACGCGCCGTTGCGCGGGACCTCGGTGCGCGGGCTCAACGCCTACACGCGCCTCGGCTCGCATTCGACCGCGAGCCTCGATGCGACCGGAACGACGTACGGCTGGAGCAGCCACGGCGCACTCACGACCGCGATGCTGCACGGCTCGATCGCGCGCGTCGATCTCGGCCTCGCGTCGGGTGGGTATTCTTCGACGTCGCTGAGCCTGCGCACGCCCGACCGCCCCTTGTTCGCCGGGCTGACGTGGAGTGTACTCACGAGCTTCGGTTACGACGCGCAGCGAGGCGGACTGCTCGTGCAGCTCCCAGACGCGCGAAACTACACGACCGTGTGGCGCCATGCGATCGACGGTTCGATCGCGACGCCGGTCGTGCGCGGCCCGCTGCAAACGCGAATCGGCGCCACATTCGACGCAGAGCGCACGTGGTACAGCTTCCCGCACCATCGTGACGACCTCGTGACGAGCATCACTGCGTCGCGCACGCTCTCGCGCAAAGTCACACTGTTCGGCGGATACACGGCGGATTGGTCGAGCGACGTCTATCCGACCGCGCAGGCGTTGTTCTATCCGGGAACGTTACTGCCCGCGATCGCACCCGACGGAACGCCGTGGCCCGATCACAATGCGTACACGGGCGCGGGGATGACGCGTGCCGAGAGCATCGCGGTCCAGCTCACGCCCGAGCCGACGACGGCGGTGCGCTTGCAGCTGACGCACCATCAAGACTTTCCGCAGTTCCACGGTTGGGGCTTGCCGCAGTGGGAGATCCGCGGCGACGCACGGTTCCGTCCCTTCCCCAACATCGGGCTCGACGTGGGGCGCGCCTACGAATTCGCTTGGGGCGGCACGCGCTGGACCCCGCGCTGGACGTTCGCGATCACACCGTGATGCACGTACTGCTCGTCGCCGCTACGTCGGCGCTGCTGTTCCGCGTCGTCCCGCTCGCCTGCAACGGCGATCGCCTCGCGATCGGCGGCGGCGCGGTGTTGCGTCTCGCGCAAGGCGCCTCGTGCGCGACTGTCGTCCCCGGCAAGCCGATCGCGATTGCGGTCGGCGATGACGGCGGCGTCACGCCGCAGCCGCTCGACCGCAGTGCGAAACCGGCGACGGAGATTCCGCGCAGCGCGTTCATCTTCGCGCCCGTCGCGGAAAGCGATGCGAATGACGCGACGATGGTCACCGTCACGATCGACGTGACTGTTCCTGCGCGCACGCCGCCCGGCGACGACATCTACCTTTCCACCGACCGCAGCGCGTGGTCGCCGGCCGAGATTCGCATGGATCGTGTCGATGCGCGTCACTACCGCCTTGCGCTACGCGTACATCGCGACGCGCGTGTCGCGTTTCGCGTCACCCGTGGAAGCTACAACACGATGGAACGCGACGCGACGCGCGCGCTCCCGCCACCGCATATCGCGATCGGCAAGGCCGACGGCCACGTCGACATCACCGTCGCAGCCTGGGCAGACGTCAGCTAAAAGTTCGTGTCACGCTGAGCTTGTCGAAGCGCCCACCCCCGCTGAGCCTGTCGAAGCGCGGTGCCTCTCGACGGCTTCGACAAGCTCAGCCGGGACGCGCGCTTCGACAAGCTCAGCGTGACACTGGTGACACTGGTGACACTGTGACACTGTGACACTGTGACACTGTGAC
>CAZABL010000098.1:0-12961 GCA_964483365.1 uncultured bacterium | reverse complement strand
GCCGAGTACGTCCGGCCCGGACAGACGGTAGCCCTGGAGGGCTTCACGCATCTGATCCCGTTCGCAGCCGGCCACGAGATCATCCGCCAGCGGATCACGGACCTCGATCTGATCCGCATGACGCCCGACATCATCTACGATCAGATGATCGGGATGGGGACCGCGCGCAAGCTTCAGTTCTCCTGGGGCGGCAACCCCGGCGTCGGCTCGCTGCACCGGTTCCGCGACGCCGTCGAGAAGGGCTGGCCCAAGCCGCTCGCGATCCAAGAGCACGCGCACGCCGACATGGCCGCGCGCTACAAGGCAGGCGCGTCGCATCTCCCGTTCGCGGTGCTGCGCGGTTACGTCGGCAACGATCTCCCCAAGTACAATCCCAACATCAAGACGATCACGTGCCCGTTCACCGGGGAAGAGCTGACGGCAACGCCGGCGATCAATCCTGACGTCACGATCGTGCACGCGCAGAAGGCGGATCGCAAAGGGAACGTTTTCCTTTGGGGGATCGTCGGCATCCAGAAGGAAGCTGCGATGGCGGCGAAGCGCGCCATCGTCACCGTCGAGGAGGTCGTCGACACGCTCGATGCGCCGATGAACGCGGTGGTGCTCCCGCATTGGGCGATCTCGGCGGTCGCCGTCGTGCCGCGCGGTGCGCATCCGTCGTACGCGCACGGCTACTATCAGCGCGACAACGCGTTCTGCAAAGCATGGGACGACGTGTCGCGCGAGCGCGAGACGTTTACCGCGTGGATGGAACAGCACGTCCTCGGGACGCCCGATCACGCGGCGTTCCTCAAGAGCATCGACCGCTTCGACAAGCTCAGCATGACGATGGGAGTCTAACGGTGTCGGCGACGACGAACGGAACCGCGAGCGCGGAATACACGAAGAACGAGATGATGACGGTTGCCGCGGCGCGCTTGCTGCAGAACGGAACTGTCTGCTTCGTCGGGATCGGCTTGCCGAGCGCGGCCGCGAACCTCGCGCGCGCGATGCACGCCCCCGAGTGCGTCCTGATCTACGAATCGGGAACGATCGGGTCGAAGCCGGACGTCCTCCCGTTGTCGATTGGCGACGGTGAGCTTGCCGAAACGGCGGACGCCGTCGTCTCGGTCCCCGAGATCTTTGCGTACTGGCTGCAAGGCGGACGCGTCGACGTCGGTTTTCTCGGCGCGGCGCAGATCGACAAGTACGCGAATATCAACTCGACCGTGATCGGCGACTACAACAAGCCCAAAGTGCGTCTGCCGGGCGCCGGCGGCGCGCCGGAGATCGCGGCGAACGCCAAAGAAGTCTTCATCATCATCGAGCAGAACGCGCGCACGTTCCCGCCGAAGATGGACTTCGTCACCTCGGCCGGCTTCCTGACCGGTGGCGATGCACGCGCAAAGACCGGCGCACCGGGCGGCGGCCCCTCGATCGTGATCACCGATCTCGGCATCTTGCGGCCCGATCCGGTGACCAAAGAGCTCACCCTCGTCTCGGTTCATCCCGGCGTGAACGTCGAGGGTGCGAAGAAGGCAACCGGTTGGGATCTCAAGGTCGCCGACCACGTCGAGACGACACCGCCGCCGACGGCCCAGGAACTCGCAGCGTTGCGCGAGCTGCACGCGCGCACGCAACGGGCGCACGCCGCCAAGGGATGATCCTGCGGACGACGCGAGCGGCGCTCGCGCTCTGCGCGGTGCTGCTCGCGACGCCGCTGGGGGCGTACGCCCAAGCGATCCCGATGTCGACGCCGACGCCAACGCCTACGATCACACCGACAACGACGCCGTCTCCGACTCCGAGTGCGATGCCATCAGTCCCCGCCGGGGTCATCCCCGCTTCCGTCGACATCACGCTTGCGGGCGGTGTCTCACAAGCGTTCGTGCTCGCGCAAATTCAAGCCGCGATCGCGCGCGCCGCGCAGCTCCAACCCGGCGCTCAGCTCACCGTCGCACCGCCGACGCTCCCGTCGACGTTTGGACCCGGAACGTTGCTCGCGACGGCAGTCGCTGTCCACGTTGCGGGTGGCGGTGTGTATGCCGACGTCGACGCCACGACGCAAGTGCAACTGCACATCGAGAGTCTGGGGCGCTTCGACCCGTCGCTGCTGCTCTACAGCGACGATCCTGAATACGTCTCGAGCGACGGCGTTCTCTTTCGGCAGCACTCGACAATCGACGTCGGAAATGCGGCGCGCGCCTACATCTACCACGCGTCGCGCACGAGCGGTCTGCGGCTCTTCCTCGTCCTGCAGGCGATCTCTGCACCGTCACGGGTGCAGATCGTCGGCAATGCGTACGGACCATCGCTCGACTACGGCTGCGTAGGGCACAGCGCGACTGCGCAGTATCTGCGCGCACGGGCGAGCGCGGAAAGCCTCGTCGCGACGACGACACCCGACGCGCCGTTCGTTCTCCCGCTCGATATGCGAGCAATGGCGCCGCAAGAGCTCGTCACAGCCGTCGAGGATGTGCGGGTCCTCGATGGCGGACCGGTTCGTGTCGTCGTCGTCGCGGCAAGCGCGGGCGTCGATCCGCGTACGCTCCTCGCGCAGCCGCCGCTTCCCAGCGACGGGCACGGGCGCAGCGGTGAGTTCGCGCTTCGCAACGTTGCGCCGCTCACGCTTGCCTACACGGCGGGTAGCAACGAAGATTCTTCCGTCACGGTCGGGATGGGGGCGAAAGAAGGAACCCCGGACTTTCCAAACTTGCTCGCAGGCGGTCGTCCGTTAGCCGGCGATTACGGCGTCGTCCGTCCCGTCGTCTTCCAGCTCGCGAATCCGACTGCGACCGAGCAAACGGTCTACTTGAACGAACTGGCGTCAAGCGGCGCTGCGACGACGTCGATCTGGTTCGACGGGGATCCGGCGCCGACCGAAGTTCCGCCGGCGCGTAACCCGTCGACGCCCTACCTCGTCAAGGCGTTCGCGCTCGCCCCGGGCGAACGCCGGACGGTGACCGGGGTGTATATGACCGACGGCGCCTCGGCGTATCCTATCGAACTCACATTCACGCCGACCCCCGCGGTGAGCCCGCCGCCGTCGACCTGCATCCCCGCGCCCTCCTAGCGCGTTACGACAAATGTCTAACTTGCGCGCCCCGATGATCCGATTTTTGGCGTAGAACGTTACCATCTATAGCAGAATCGAGCATGGGCGCGACAAGATTGGTGTAGCCTCGCGCCACACGGAACTCGTATTCTCGTTTCCATCCTGAGAATCACGAGGTATGGGAATGTCGTTCGTGGTGGAACGCGTCAAACAGTTCATCGAAGAGCACTATGCTGACGGAATCAGCCTGGCACAGGTCGCTCAAGCTCTGAATTACTCTCCGTCGTATCTGACCTATGTCGTACGCAAGGAGACGGGTCGGCCAATCACGGCATGGATCATCGAACGTCGATTGATCGCGGCGCGTGAGTTGCTGCTGACGACCAAAGAGAGCGTGACGGCCGTCGCCGAGGCCGTCGGTTTTCGCGATGGCGCGTATTTCGCTCGACAGTTCGCCCGCGCAAACGGCATGACACCGGCGCGCTGGAGAAACCGCTATCTGGCGCGGCGTCACAGCTTCCACACCTGCGAGAAGTGCGGCGCGCTGCACTTCTTCGAAGAAGTGGGATAGCAATGACGACGACAGCTGTGCGCGGCGCGCGCTCTCCGCGCTCTCTCTGGTACTCCCAGGCGCGCGGCGAGTCCGCACGCTCCGGCAACGTGCTCGACGTCTTCCCCTGTGCCCGCGAGCGAACGGCGATGCTGCTCGCCGACGTGTCGGGGATGGATTTGCGCAGCGAGCGGCACGCGCGTTCGTTGCATCGGGTCGTGCGTGCGAGCGCCGACGCGAACGCACCGGCACGCGTGCTCGACATTGCGAACACGACGTTCCGGCGAACCATGCACGAGTACGGCGGAGACCCGTCGTTTGCAACCGTCTTTCTCGGTATGCTGAGCGGACGCGTGATGACCTACGCCTCGGCGGGATGCGATCTCGGCATGATCGTCAACGCCGCGGGGCAGCATCGGCACCTTCCGAACACAGGTTCATTGTTCGGAGTCGACGGCAGCGACACGTATGCCGACAACTCGGTCATCGTTGAGCCCGGTGATTGGCTCGTCCTCGTGAGCGGTGGCGTCGCCTATGCACGCGATCGCGATGGCGAACCGTTCGGCACGCGTGGCGTCACCCACAGCGCGATCGCCGCGCTCGCCGCGAACACCGAGGATCCCGCGGCTGTAATTCTCGAGGCATCACGGCGGCACGCGCGCGAGGGACTCGGCGGCGAAGCATCGGTCCTCTGCGTCGAACTTACGTAGGCGTCCCCTCGCGGTTTGCGACGACGGTGATGTAGCGCAGGCTACGTTCTCCCGCCGCAACCGCGCGTACGTCTGGCAGCGACTCTTCAACGATCCTGGTCGAGACGTGTCCGGGCGGCATCTCGACAAAAACCCGCGCGCCGAGCTCGCGTAAGACCTCGAGCGCATCGAACCACCGGACGGTGTGCGCGACGCTCATTGCGAGATCGTCGCGGACCGAATCGGTATCGTAGAGCACGCGCGCGCCACGATTGCTAACGTACGGGATCGACGGCGCCCGAAGGACGAGTCTCGCTAGTGCTGCCGCAAGACGATCCGCGACCGGTTGCAGCAGTGGGATGTGTGAAGGCACGCTGATCGGCAGGCGTTCGGCGCGGCGAGCACCCGTCGCGAGAGCGCGTGCTACAACGGTATCAAGCGCCTCGTCACGTCCGGCGACGACGATCTGACGTGGTGCATTGACGTTCGAGACGAAGACCGGCATGTTTTGCGCTGCCACGTCCTGCACGATGCGATCGATCTCGCGCTCGTCCAAACCGAGAATCGCCGCGAGGCCATAACCGCTCGGGAACGCCGTCTGCATCAGCTCGCCCCGCAGGCGCACGAGCGGCAACGCGTCTGCGAACGTGAGGGTCCCGCAGGTCACCGCGGCGCCGAACGCACCGATCGACATCCCGGCGACGGCTGAAGGTGTTACCCCGTCTGCGATCAGCGCACGTGCGGTTGCGACGCCCGCAATGAGCAGCACTGTCTGGACCGCGACGGTCGAACGCAACGCCTCGGCACGGTCGAGTTCCGCGATCTCGACGCCCAGCACGGCGCTTGCTTCGCGCAGCGTCCGCGTGACCTCCGGATGGTGTGGAAGCTGATGGAGAAGTCCGACGTCGAGCGCATCCTGTCCGGGAAACAGGAACGCGACGCTCACGGGGCGTGGTCCAGCGCGACACTCATCCCCATTGTCCACGGATCCGTGCACAACAATAACGGGCCATCTTGCGTGCGCACGACGACCCTTTCGGAGTCGCTCGTGAACTCCAGAAGCGAGACCGTGCCGATCGGCGTCTCCAGGATCGCGTCGACGCGCACCGGAGCGGCAGCGACGACGAGTGCGTCGCGAAGGGCGCGCGCGCGATCGCGGGTGAGGCTTTCCGGATGGCGCAGTACCAGATCGAGATCGCTCTCTGCGCGCGCCGTCTCGACACCGCTCGCTAGCTCGAAGCCGACGCTGCCGCCGGGGCCGCCGCGACACCCGTAACGCGCTATCACGTCCGCGACGCGCTCCAGCGCTGCGAGCGCGGGGATCGCCGCGGCGCGCTCACGCGTGACGGGAGCGTGGAGAAGCGATTCGGGTGAACGGCGCTCCACGATCTCCGCGAGCGGGACGAACGCCGCAAACCGTTGCGCGCGCGTCGCTCCGCGGACACCGACGGGGACTCGTGTGCCGCGAAGCGGAGCACGCCGAACGACGACCCACGGAGCATCCGCGAGCGCGATCTCGACCCACGCAGGCGGCGTCGCATCGACCACCAACGCGGTCGACTCGCGCAACCGGATCAGGTCGTGCGTGCGGAGCGATTCCATTGCTCTGCCATTCGCCGTCGCACCTCGAGCGATGCCGCACGCGTCGCGCGCGCCTGCGGGTTCTCCAATCGCGTGGTGAGATCACCGGGATCGCGCCGAACGTCCGTGATCGCCTCAATGATGCGCTCGGCGACATGCGCTATCTGCTCTTGGCTCGGAGCATCGGGATCGACGTCGCCGATGAGCTCGTGCACCAACCCGAGCTTCGCGAACGAGCGGATATCGTACGCCATCGGGGTCACCTGCGCGCCGAGCTCGTCGAGCTCTTGGACGGAACGCAGCGTGATGCGCGCAGCAGACTCCTTGCCCATCGCTTGCACCTGCACGCCCGGATTGTCGAATGCGAGCAGGCGATGCGCCTGATATCCGTGCGCGAGAAAGCCGCCCGACATCGCCGATCCGACGATCAGTGAGATGACCGGGTGCCCAGCAAGACGGGCCGTTGCGTACGCATCGGTCGCGGCGGCGCACGCCCAACTGATCCCGAGCAGCTCTTCGAGCCGCCCGTAAGCCTGGCTCTTGACGTCGACGATCGCGAGGATCGGCCGTTTCGTCCCCGCGCGATCCGCTTCGATCGCCTCACGAACGTGACGCGCAAGCGCCCAGCCCTCGTCGAGGCCAAGCTCGCCGTGCCGTGCGCGCGGAAAGCGGTTGTTCGGATCGGGTACGACGGAAAGCACGCGAACGCGCTCTCCGCCGAGCGTCGCGTCCGCGACGAGGACGCTGCGCAGCCCAGTCTCTACGTGATCGACGTCATTCGTGAGGGCGTCGAACCAAATCCGCCCGCGTCTCGACGCGACTGCGGTCTGCGTCATGACCCCGCGCCCTTCGCCCACAGCCGTCGCAACGTGGCTCCGTCGGGGGGCGCGGAGGGATCGATCGCGCGCAAGCGGCGCTGATATTCATCGACTTGTTCGCTGCGGTGGCGCGCAGGAACGCCGCGCGCGGAGAGCTCTAGGATCACGCGCCGCAACGCGTCCACGTCGTCGTCGATAAGCGCGTCGGCGAAACCGGTTTCGTAGCGCTGCTCGCCGCCCATCAAACTCCAGATCAGCCGCTTGTCGCTCGCGTCGAGCTCGTCGATCCCCGCTTCCTGCTCGACGACGTCGGGCCCGTTGAGCCCCACTCGCGCTTGCGGCGTGACGATCAGATAACTGCAGAGCGCGGCCGCGATGGACATCCCGCCAAAACATCCCACCGTGCCGGTGATGACGCCGATGACCGGTACGATGCGGCGCAGTGCGACGATCTCGGCGTGAATCTCCGCGATGCCGGCCAACCCGAGATTGGCCTCCTGGAGCCGCACGCCGCCCGTCTCGAGCAACAACACCGGTACGATCGGCTCGCCGTTCTCGCAATCATGCCGAGTGTGGGCAAGCGCGGCGGCGATCTTGCTCGCCGAGACTTCGCCCATGCTGCCGCCTTGGAACTTCCCTTCGATCGCGATGACGACGGCGCGCGTTCCGGCAAGCGTGCCGCGCGCGATGATCACGCCGTCGTCGGTCTCCGGGACGATCTGCTGCAGCGGGAGCCACGGCGATTCGAGCCGGTCGAACGGGCCGAGCAGCTCGCGGAACGTTCCCTCGTCGAGCAGTGCCTTGGCACGCTCGCGGGCGGTCAGCTCGGTGACGCTCCGGCGCGCGAGAAAGTCAGCTCTCACTGCACGAGCTCCGCAGCTTGCTCGAGCCGCAACATCACCATTCCCGGCGTCGCACCAAAGTCGTTGATCTCGATCGACGCGGCGCGATCGAAGTGCGCGAAGAAGCGATTGAGCACCGCGGTCCAGATCTGCGCATACCCATCGACGCTCGTGCGGACCTGCACGTGAGACGACGACGCGTCGCCGTTCGGCTCGATCAGAACTTCCAGATCGCCCGAAGCGACAACGCCGACGTGGGCGCGCTCGGTCAGCGGCTGCTTGGCGACGTACGTAAAGGTCAGTGTCTCCATGATCCGGTCTCCAGACGATCGAGGAACAACGTTGCGGCGAGCAAATCGGCACTCCCGCCCGGTGAGGCCCAGAGCACCATCAGGTCGTGGTGCAGACGGTGCAGGAGACGCAATCCCTCGGTACCGCTCGTTCCGCCCGCGGCCAACACGGCGCGCGCGCCGCTCCTCGCGGTGTCGAGTGCGGCGCGGCCGCCACGATACAACAGGCAGGTGTCGTCCAAGCTGCTCATGATCGCCATGAGCGCGTCGAGCTGCGCGTGCTGTTCGCGAGCGCGGCGGGCACGCGCACGCCGCAGCGCGGGGAGGCCCAGGCGAACGACGTGCGGGAAGCCCCGTTGCGCTTCGCCGCGTGCTCCCGCGGCGTGAAAGCGCAACCGCACGCGCTCGCCGTGACTGACGAGGTGCGGCGCGAATCGATCCGGGAGGCGCGCGATCTGCGCTGCGACATCTGCGATCTCGCGAGCCGGCGCGTTCGCTCCGCGCTGCGCTGCCGCCGCGACGAGAAGTCCGAGCGCCCAAATCGCACCGCGGTGCGCATTGTGGCCATCCGTCGCGTTCTGCATCCGTTGTTCCATCGCGCGCCCGATGCGCCCGAGCTCCTCGCGCAACGCGAGCGAGGGCGTTGCCCTTACCGCAGCGCGCGCGATCTCCTCGAAGCCGTCCTGGAGCGCGTGCGCGGAACGCTCTAGCCGCGCCACGTCGAGGTCGTGATGCGCGCCGTTTCCGCGTCGGTCGACGAGCGCGGGCTTGGGCGTCAGCTGTGCTTCGTCGATCAAAGCATCGACCGCCGCCGATGCGAGTTCCACCTCGAGCGTCGCGCTCACGGTCACGCTACCAGCCGCGTAGCTGGAGCGGTGGCTTGTAGAGACCGCCGGACCACGCGACCAAATCGTCGATGCTGCGCGCGGCCAAGAGGGAACGACTCGCGTCGGTACGCCGCACGCCAAGATCCTGGGGGGTTGCGACAATACCGCGCACGCGTAACTCGGCACTCCGCTTGGGGTCGGCCTCGAGCCCGACTTCCGTCGCGCCCGCGATCGCCGCGATAGCCGCCTTGCGTTCGTCCAACCCGTCGGTCTTGTAGAGATACGCGACGCCTTCTTCGGTCACGACATGCGTCACGTCGTCACCGTAGATCATGATCGGCGCGATCGGCATCCCCGCTTTTTGACCGACCTCGACCGCGTCGAGCGTCTCGACGATCGCGCGATCGCCGCCCTTATGAAACGTTTCGCCGACTTGCACGACGAGCTTGTGCCCGCGGTCCGTCGGGTTCTTCGTCTTCATCATTTCCAACCACGCGGCGCTGGTGTGCCGTCGACCGTGCGAATCGCTGCCCATGTTGGGCGCGCCGCCGAATCCCGCCAATCGTCCGCGCGTCACGGTGGAAGAGTTTCCCTCGGCGTCCATCTGCAGCGTCGAACCGATGAAGAGATCGGCCGCGAACTGACCCGAGAGTTGCGCAAGGACGCGATTGGAGCGCAAGCTGCCGTCGTGACCGGTGAAGAAGATGTCGGGACGCGCGCGCGTGTAGTCCTCCATCCCGACCTCGCTCCCGAAGCACGCGACGCTTTCTACCCAACCGCTCTCAATTGCGGGGATGAGCGTCGGATGCGGATTGAGCACCCAGTTGCGGCAAATCTTTCCGCGCAAGCCAAGGTGCTCGCCGTACGTCGGCAGCAGCAACTCGATCGCGGCGGTATCGAAGCCGATCCCGTGGTTGAGCGAGGTCACCCCGTGGCGTTCATAGATGCCGCGGATGACGAGCATCGCGAGAAGCACCTGCAGCTCGGTGATCTGGCGCGGGTCGCGCGTGAACAGCGGCTCGAGCTGATACGGCTTATCGGCACCAACGACGACGTCGACCCACGAGGCGGGGATATCGACGCGCGGAAGCTCGTCGACGATGCGATTCACCTGCACTACGACGACGCCGTCGTGGAACGCCGTCGCTTCGACGATCGTCGGTGTGTCTTCGGTGTTCGGCCCGGTGTAGAGATTGCCGTCGCGATCGGCAGCCTCGGCGCAGACGAGCGCAACGTCGGGGGACAGGTCGACGAACATGCGAGCGTAGAGCTCGATGTAGGTGTGGATCCCGCCGATCTTGACCTTCCCATCCTCGAGCAGTTGCGCGAGGCGCACGCTTTGCGGTCCCGCGTATGAGAAGTACAGCGTTTCCGCGATGCCGCGCTCGAAGAGCGTGAGGTGCTCGGGCCGACTGACGCTGGAGATCAACAGACGAACGTCGTGCACGCGCGTCGGATCGACCTGCACGAACGAGCGCGAGAGAAAGTCGGCCTGCTTTTGGTTATCGCCTTCGAGCGAGACGGCGTCTCCGGGCTCGACGAGCGTCTGAAGGGCGTCGACGATCGCGGTGGGGTCGAGGAGCTTACCTGTCATCCACCGCGCGATCCGCTCAAGTCGCGCGGTCTTTTTCGCTCTGCGGCGTGACCACCGTTCGGCCTCCCCCGCAACCGCGATAGAACTCATGGTGCGCCTTCTTCCGGCATCGCGGCGGCTCACCATCTCCCACGCCGCACCTACGGGAGGCGACGGAGCGGCCGGTAGGGCGCCGGCGCCGCCGACCAAGGCAGTCGTAGCGGGGCGAGCGTAGGACACCGTGTGACGCCCGCTGACGACGGTCCGCGTGCCGACTCACGCGAATGGATTTTGACAGCCCTGGTCGTGCTCGAGACGATCGGCCTGTTCGTGCTGATTCCGCTAGGCGGACGTACGCACGTGCCGATGGGAGTCAATGTCGTCGTGGGCCTCGTCGTTGTCGGCACGGTCATCGCCGTAGTGTGGCCGAGCCGCTTCGCGATTGCCGCGGTCCTGCTCGCTGCCGCCGTCGAGGTCGCCGCCACTGTGCTGCGCGTCGGGTGGCCGTCGGAACGGACCGAGGCGCTCGACTTCGCCGCCGGGCTGCTGTTCCTGGTCGCCCTCACCGGCGTGGTCGGCTACGTCGTCTTCGGACCAGGACGCGTTACCCCGCATCGTGTCCTGGGAGCCGTCGTGATCTATTTGAATGTCGCGATGGCGTTCGCGCTGCTCGACCGGCTCATCGAGTCGCTGGTCCCCGGCGCGTTTGGTCCGCCCGCTCGCATCGGCGATGTGCATTCTATCGCAACCTTTGTGTATTTCAGCCTTACGACGATCACCACGAGCGGATACGGCGACATCGTCCCTATCGACCCGTTCGCTCGTTCGGTCACGAACCTCGAATCGGTGATCGGCCAGCTCTTCCCGGCGACCCTACTCGCACGCTTGATCACGCTCGAGCTCGAACACAGCAGAGATCGTAGTTAAGTGGCTTATCTGCCGTACCGTACGTTGACGAACAACGCGACACAAAGCGCGAGAGCGTCAACCAGGTTCCCAACCAAGGCGAAGTTCCGTAGAGTGTCTGGCGGGAGCGTGTACATCATAGCCGCCACGCCCAGCGAGCCGACGATCCCCACGATCAAGAACGGGCGATTTGACGCTCGAAGGACGGGACGTCTGGGCTTAGCGTTCATTTGTCGACAGTCTCGTTATCGTCGACAATCACCTTTCCTGCGCGGTGTCCGTCGCTAAACGTTGTGTAGCGCTCGATCCAGCGTGTCGGCACCGACCTTCGCATAGAACGCGGTATCGGTCTCGCTAATCTTCGGCGCCCACGGATCGCGCTCGGCAGCGCTCGTTGCGAAATGCACCGTGGGGCCTGCGGCATCGGTGTAGCTCGTCCCGCCGAACGCCGCAAAGCCTTTGCTCTCACTGTGCGCAAGCACGATACCGCCGACGGCCTTCTCGGCGTTCGCTGCAGCGGCGCGGACATCGCGCGGGAGCTGCGCATCCTTGGCAAACGCGTCGTAAAGCGTGAGTGCCGGCCGGTCGGACTTATAGGGAAAGGGCTGATCGGTGAAGCGCGCCATGCCGTCGACGGTGTTCGCATCGGCGCGGATCGCATCGGCGAGTTGCGGTTGCGACGCGGCTCGCGCGAGGGCGCCATCGAGCGTGCGCACTGCGTTTTCCATAGTCGCAATCTTCGTGGGGTCGCAGTCAATCACGTCGAACGCCGCTGCAGGCGCATACGAACCCTCGAAGCTGTCGTAGCGCGCGTGCATGGTTTGCTTGACCATCGCCGATGCCATCGCCGACGGATCGTCCTCGTGCGTAGCGATGGCGTCAGCGACCCCACTCGGAACGCCGGGGGCGAGCATCGTTTCCGGACTCGCCGCTAAATATCGGACGCCGGCGTGGGAGAGCGCACTCGCAAAACTCAGTGTCGCCATGAGACACTGATTCGCAACCACACCATCGATGCGCCGATCTGCGTCCTCGGGATGCGCCTTCGCGTGAAGCGCGATCCCGTCTGCGATCGCACCCGCCATGTCGTCCGAACGCATCAGTCCGCCGCGATGGTTCTCCAGACCGCCGGCGTCGGCACCACCATGGTCGACCAGGTCGAGCCACGTCTGCCTTGCACCGTTGCGCTCGGCTTCGTCCAGCGTATGTGCTACGAAGGCCGCGAGGCGTGAACGCGACGATGGATCGCCTTCTTTCGTCTCGTGGACCGCTCCGTCGACGCCACCGTCGCGGATTGCATACGACTCCGTGCGCCGCCCTCCATCCGACGCGAAATCATCGCGCGCCGTAAAATCCTCGACATCGATCGCGATGCTCGGGTCCGCGGCACTCGTTTCGAACGCCTGGTCGATCACGGGCGACTGGACCTCGTCGAGGTTGTTGTCGCCGTCCCGATAGATGCCGAACTGGAGCTTCGTTGTCGTGCGCAGAGGCGCGGCCGTCGTCACATTCATCGTGCGACTCAGTCACGATGAGCCGCCTACTCGACAAGGTCGACGACTCGACGCCCACGTGGACGAGCTCTACGGAGACCCGCGTTCTGGCAACCTCGGGGGTGTCATCCGCGTCAAGTCGGAGATCGCTGCCCTGCTTTGGCGACAACACACCGCTCATGGAGGTGTCGCGCTGCTGGACAACGCACCGCAATTGGTACGGACGTTTGGCGGAGGCGAGGCATGGAGTTCCAGGATCGCACCTTCGTTGTTACCGGCGGTACCGGCGCGCTGGGAACTGGGGTGGTCGGCGCGCTTCTTGCGGCCGGCGCGCGCTGCCGGGTTCCGTACAGAAACG
>CAZABL010000097.1:0-13408 GCA_964483365.1 uncultured bacterium | reverse complement strand
CACGCTGAGCTTGTCGAAGCGCGCACCCCCGCTGAGCTTGTCGAAGCGCGATGACCCACGACGGGCTTCGACAAGCTCAGCCTGGACGCGTGCTTCGACAAGCTCAGCATGACACGACAAGCTCAGCATGGCACGACAAGCTCAGGGTGAGACGCGTTCGCCGAGGAGTTCGCGGAGTTCGTCCTCGGAGAGGGCCAGTTCGTCGGCGAGCACCTCGCGTGTGTGCTCGCCGACGCTCGTCGCGCCGGGTTCGAGCTGCGGTGCACCGGCGTGCGCGAAGCGCGGGAAGCTGTTGTTGATGACGACTTCGCCGAGATCGGGGTCGGGCAGCGTCGCGAGCGATCCGCGGGCGACGATCTGCGGGTTCTCCATCAGGGACGCGACGGACTCGAGCGGGCCGACGGCGCAGCCGGCCTCGCTGAGCACCCCGATCACGTCGTCACGCGTGCGCGTCGCGCAGTAGGCGTCGATCAGCGCGTCGAGCGCGTCTCCGTTCGCGACACGGTCGGCATTGGTGCGAAAGCGCGGATCGTCGACGAGCGCGTCGCCGCCGATCGTGCGCAAGACGCGTTGCGCGACCTCTTGCGTGCTTCCCGAGAGCGCGACGTAGCCGCCGTCGCGGCAGAGGTATGCGCCGCGCGGTGCGGTGTCTTCCATGCGATTGCCGAGCCGGCGATGGAGCGTGCCGTTCGCGGCGTACTCGGTGATCTGCGACTCCACGAGCTTCATCACGGCCTCGTAGATCGCGAAGTCGATCACCTCGCCGTCCCCGGTGCGTAAGCGCCGTGCGTACGCGGCGCAGACCGCCGCGGTGCTTGCTTGCCCGGCCATGATGTCGGCGAGTGGGAACGCCGGCAGGAGCGGCGGGCGATCGTCGTACCCGGAAACCGAGGCGACGCCGGTCATCGCCTCGGCGAGGGTGCCGAAGCCGGCACGGTCGCGATACGGACCGTCTTGGCCGAACGCGGTCATGCGCAAGACCACCAAATGCGGCGCAGCCGCAAGCAGGCGATCGGGACCGAGGTTCCAGCGCTCGAGCGTTCCGGGGCGGAAGTTCTCGATGAAGATATCGAACGAGCCGACCCACCGCAGTAGCAGCGCTTGCACTGCCTCGTCGTGGAGATCGAGGGCGACGCTCTTCTTGTTACGTCCGAGCGCCTTCCAGTACAGCCCGATCCCGTTCTTCGTTGCGCCGTACCGCCGTGAGTGATCGCCGCTGCCCGGTCGCTCGAGCTTGATAACCTCGGCGCCAAAGTCGGCGAGCATTGCGGCGGTCGTCGGCGCGGCGATCATCGTTGAGCAATCGAGGACGCGAACGCCCTCGAGCGGTCCCTGCGGCATGGGGTGATGAAAGTCACGCCGTCGCGCAGAATTCCTGCGTCGCCGACGAGGCGCAATCGGCGACAGGCCAGAGTGCACCACAACGACGAACAACCTGCGCCGTAGTTGTGATATGCGTGCGGCGGAAGTTTCCACCGCAGAAGGAGTCCTGCATGTCTGTTAGCCGTCAGGGGTTCGTGGTCGGAGGCGCGGCGACACTCGCCAGCATCGGAATCATCACGCCTGCCCGCGCTGCCGACTTCGACCTGAAGTACGGCCACGATCTTCCGCAAGAGCACCCCGTCAACGTTCGCTCGGTCGAAGCGTTTGCTCGGATCAAGAAGGCGACCAACGGCCGCGTCCAGATCAAATCGTTCCCGGCAAGCGTGCTGGGAAGCGATCAAGCGATGATCTCGCAGCTCCGTACCGGCGCGGTCGATATGCTCGCCATGCCGGGCGCCTTCCTCAATGCGATCGTCCCCGTCGCGTCGATCGAGAACCTCGCGTACGCGTTCCCGAATCGCGAGGCCGTCTTCCGCGCGATGGACGGCGATCTGGGCAAGGTGATTCGCGACGAGATCGCGGCCAAGGATATCGTCTGCCTCGACAAGATCTGGGAGAACGGCTTCCGCGACATCACGACGTCGACCAAGCCGATCCGCAACGCCGCCGACATGGCCGGGCTCAAGATCCGCGTCTCGCCGGGCAAGATCCGCGTCGACACCTTCCAGTCGCTCGGCGCTGCGCCCAGCCCGATCGCGCTCAGCGAGCTCTACACCTCACTGCAGACGCACGTCGTCGATGCCCAGGAGAACCCGCTGCTCCTCATCGACCAACAGAAGTTCTACGAGGTGCAGAAGTACGTGTCGATGTCCGACCACATCTGGTCGGGCTACTGGTCGCTCGTCAATAAGGACGTCTGGAACCGGTTCGGCAAGAACGTCCAGGACATCGTCGCGCACGAGATGAGCACCGCGACCCTTACGGCTCGCAACGACAACGTGCTGCTGAACAAGTCGGTCCGCGACAAGCTGACCCGTCGTGGAATGCAGTTCAACGACGTCGACAAGAACAGCTTCAAGCAGAAGCTGGTCGAGGCGAAGTACTACGAGCGCTGGAAGACCGAGTTCGGACCGAAGGCGTGGGTCGCACTCGAAAAGTACACGCCCAAGCTCGCATAGCATGGCGATAGCCGAAAGCGCGGTCGAGCCCGTCAAGCTCACCTATCGCCGATCGTGGGCTACCGCGATCGATCGCGTCATCGGCCTGGTGACCGAGCCCGTCGCTGCGTTCCTCGTCCTTGTCGAGATCGTCATCCTCGCCAGCGGCGTGTTCACGCGGTACGTGCTGCGCCAGCCGCTGGTGTGGACCGACGAGCTCGCCACCATCCTCTTGCTCTGGCTCGCGATGCTCGGCTCGGTCGTCGCGTATCGCCGCGGGGAGCACATCCGGCTCTCGGTGCTCGCGCGGCGCGCGTCGCCGCGCGTGCGCATGATCCTCGAGGCGATCTCCTCGGTCGTCACCGCGATCTTCGTCCTCGAGCTCTTGCCGCCGAGCATCCGGTTTTTCAATCTCGAACAGATCGACGTGACGCCCGCGCTCGGGATCCCACACTCGTACATCGTGCTGGCGGTGATCGTCGGGCTGGCGCTGATCCTCATCCTCGCGCTCTTGCACCTGAGCGAGAGCGATCCGGGGGTCGTCGCCGGAGTTGTCACCGCCGCCGTCGCGATCAGCGCGGCGGTGTGGTTCGGTCGTGCGGCGATCGTCTCGCTGGGGACACTCGTCGATCTGGTCCTGTTCTTCGTCGTCCTCGTCGGCGCGTGCGTCGCGATCGGGATCCCGATTGCGTTCTCGTTCGGGGTCGGGACGCTGAGCTATCTTGCGATCGTGACGTCGGTGCCGCTGAGCACCGTCGTCGGACGGATGGACGAGGGGATCTCGAACCTCGTGCTGCTCGCCGTTCCGCTCTTCATCTTTCTGGGCTTGCTGATGGAGACGACCGGCGTCGCGCGGCGCCTGGTCGAAGCGCTCGCAGCCCTCGTCGGCCATCTGCGGGGCGGTCTTTCGATCGTGCTCGTCGCCGCGATGTATCTCGTCTCGGGGATCTCCGGCTCGAAGATCGCCGACATGGCGGCCGTCGCGCCGGTGCTGTTTCCGGACATGGAGCGCCGGGGCGAACGACGCAGCTCGATGATCTCGCTGCTTGCCACCTCGGGCGCGATGGCCGAAACGATCCCGCCGAGTCTCGTGCTGATCATCATCGGCTCGGTCACCGGCGTCTCGATCGCGGCACTCTTCACCGCCGGCCTGCTGCCCGCGCTCGTCTGCGCGTTGTTCCTCATCGCCGTCGCGCTGTGGAACGCCAAGCGCGAAAACGTCGCGCTCGCGCCGCGCGCGCCGATGTCAACCGTCGTACGGGCGTTGATCATCGCGATCCCCGGTCTCGTGCTGCCGGTCGTGATTCGCTACTTCGTCGTCTCCGGGATCGCGACGGCGACCGAGGTCAGCGTCGTCGGGATTCTCTACACGCTGCTCATCGGGATCTTCGTGTACCGCCAGTTCGAGTGGCGACGGCTCTATCCGACGCTCATCGACACCGTCGCGCTCGCCGGCGCGATCCTGCTCATCATCGCAACCGCGACGGCGATGGGCTGGGCGCTCACGCAATCGGGCTTCGCACAGCAGCTCGCCGAGATCCTCGGGCACGCGCCCGGCGGCAAAGCCGGGATCATGTTCGTCTCGATCATCCTGTTCATCATCCTCGGCTCGGTCCTCGAAGGGATCCCGGCGATGGTGCTCTTCGGACCGCTGCTCTTCCCGGTCGCGCGTGCGGCGGGGATCAACGAGGTCCATTACGCGATCGTCGCGGTGCTCTCGATGGGTGTCGGCTTGTTCTCGCCGCCGCTCGGCGTCGGATTCTTCAGCGCCAGCGCGATCGGCAAGGCGAATCCGGAAGAGGTCGTCGTTCCGATCCTGCCCTACCTCGCCGCACTGCTCGTGGCGCTGCTGATCATCGCCTACGTCCCCTGGATCTCGCTCGGTTTTCTTCCCAAGACCTAGGCGAGCATCGTGCTGGTGAACTCGTCGGACTCGACGCGGTCACGGCCGTTTTGCTTCGCGCTGTAGAGTGCGGCGTCGGCGCGCGCGATCAGCTCTTCGGGCGGACGCGACATGTCCGCGACGAGCGACGCGACGCCGACGCTCACCGTGACGCGTCCCGCCGCCGTCCGGTTCGGGATCGCGAGCGCCGAGATCGCTTCGCGAATGCGCTCGGCGATCCGTCGCGCGCCCGGTGCGTCGGTCGCGGGGAGCAACACGACGAACTCTTCGCCGCCGTAGCGCGCGGCAAGATCGTCTCGGCGCGTCACGAGCGCGCCGATCTGCGCCGAGACGCGGCGCAGCACATCGTCGCCGGCGAGGTGTCCGTTGGCGTCGTTGTAGCGCTTGAACTCGTCGACGTCGATCATCAACGCCGCGAGCGGCGTCTCGGCGCGCGCCGCGCGGTCCCACGCCCGCTGGAGTTCGACGTCGAAGGCCGCACGGTTTGCAAGACCGGTAAGTCCGTCGACCGTCGCCAAACGTTCGAGACGCACGCGCTCGTGCTCGCGCTCACGGAACGCGAGCGCCAAGGCGAAGGCGAGGAAGAGCGCCTGCAGCGCCAACGCCGACGCGTAGAAGGGGAGAAGCGGGTTGAGGGACTCTTGCGCGAGCGCGCCGAGAATCGTGAACGCGAGCGCAGCGACGTAATACCACGCAAACGGCGTGCCGCGCCGTGCCGCCCTGACGGCGACGACGAGCAGTGATGCCGGGACGACGGCCGAGAACGCGATATGGTATGGGAACCAGAAGCCCTCGCTCAAGTTCGCGAGAATCCCGTTGAGCGTCTCGACCGCCGCGATCGCCCACAGCACGCGCATCGTGCGCTTGCGCAGCGGCGGTTCGCGCAGGAACGTGACCCCGACGCCGACCGAGCCGAACGCGACGAGCCCGAGCAGGATCACGAAGAGCGGCTGATTGACGAAGGGCGGCGGACGGACGATGCCGAGGTTCGGCAACAGGACGAACGACTCACCGAAGAGCAGCAGCGCGTACCACGCCGCCGAGGGCCAACGGATCGCGATCGCAACGACGCCGAAGACGGCGGCGAGCGCGAGGAAGAAGCCGAAGAGGGCGACCCACCACGATCCGTACGAGATCGCGTCGGCGAGCGCGATCGGCTGCACGAGCCGCGCGATCCCGCTCGAGCGCACCACGCTCGCGCTGAGCTCGATCCGCTCGGCACCCGCCGCGTCCGAGGGGAGCATGACGCCGAGACGATGTCCGGGGAGGTTGTCCGTCGCGTCGAGTACGACGGTGCGGTCGGGGTAGACGACGCGCACGCGCATCGACCCCATGCTCCAGCCGCCGACGATCAGGAGCTCCCCGTCCTCCGCGGCGACGCGGAAGGTGCCCACGTTGAGCGCGGGGTGCGTCACGCCCGGACGCCCGACGATCGTGCCGAGCGCCGAGCCGGGATGAACGAGGGGGGGAACGTCGGCCGACGCCGCCGTGCTGCACACGCAGAAGAAGAGCGCGGCCAAGCCGCAAGCGCGCGCGCCGAGAGCGGTCACGCGCACCCGTTCATCTAACCAGCGCCGTCCCACAGGGCGGTTAAGCGGGTAACGAGCGCCTCGTCGCGCGGCTGGAGGCCGGAGCCCTTGCAGACCCGACAGTTCTCCGGAGCGCACTCCGGGCACAGGCCGCTTCCCGTGCAGTGACGGCAGTCGTCCTCGGGGGAACGCCGGCGGCGCTTCTTGCGCGGCAGGGTCCAGCGCTCGGCGGCGCGACGCCGGCGCTCCTCTTGGTAGAACTCGGTCTCCTTGAGGACGGCGTAGAAGCCTAGAACGGAGATACAGGCAAGCGCGCCGACCATGAAATCGGCGAAGGAGCGATCCCTCATTGGCAACATTATCGGGATCGCAACGTCAGGAGTTGAGCTTCCCGTCAGATCGTCGTGCTTTTCTTACAGATTGCCGCGCTTCGCTTGCTCTTGCTCGATCGAAACGAAGAGCGCCTTGAAGTTGCCCTTTCCGAACGAGAGTGATCCACGTCGCTGGATGATCTCGAAAAACAGCGTCGGACGGTCCTGGAGCGGCTTGGTGAAGATCTGGAGCATGTACCCTCGGTCGTCTCGGTCGACGAGGATGCTCAGGTCGCGCAGGATCGCGATGTCCTCGTCGATCGCGCCCACTCGCTCCTTGAGCGCTTCGTAGTACGAGGCAGGCGTGTCCAGCAGCTCGACCCCGTTCGCCCGCAACGCCCGTACGGCGCGCACGATGTCGTCCGTCGCGATCGCGACGTGCTGCACGCCGGGGCCGCCGTAGTACTCGAGGTACTCCTCGATCTGAGATTTCTTGCGCCCCTCGGCAGGCTCGTTGATCGGCAGCTTGACCTTGCCGCCGGGGCTCTGCATCACCTTGGAGCGCAGCGCGGTGTACTCCGTCGAGATGTCCTTGTCGTCGAAGCTCGCCAGTTGGGTGAAGCCGAACGCACGCGCGTAGAACTCGCACCAGCGTTCCATCTCGCCCCAACCGACGTTGCCGACGCAATGGTCGATGCGCGTGAGCCCGACCGGATGCGCCGTGCGCGGGGTAGCGTCCCAGCGAACGAAATTCGGCAGCCACACGCCGCGGTAGTCGTCGCGTTGAACGAAGCTGTGCACCGTCTCGCCGTAGGTGGCGACGGCAGCGCGCACGACACGGCCGTCGGCGTCCTCGGATTCGACAGGTTGCGCAACCGCCGGTGCTCCGCCAGCAACCGCGCTCGCAAATGCTTCGCGCACGTCGGGCGTGCGCAACGCGACGTCACGAACGGCGTCACCGTGGGCGAGTACGTGCCGGCCGATCGCGTCGTCGCGCTGCAGCGTCGACGTGAGCACCAGGACGAGGTCGTTTTGGCGCACGACGTAGGACGCGCGGTCCTTCACGCCGGTCTCCGGACCGGCGTACGCCAGCGGCTCGAAGCCAAAGGCGGTGCAGTAGAAGTGCGCGGCTTGCTTGGCGTTTCCGACCCAGAGCTCGAGGTGATCGAATTCGACCGCTTCGAGGGCGGGAGAACGACGCGGCGTTACGGTGGCCACAACGACGTCTTCCGCTCGTTTGTCGCCCGTCCCCTTGTCAATCCAGCGCCGCCGCGGGCATCGTCCCTCGAGCAGTGGGTATGACAGGCCCGACGCACGTTTCTGCTGGGGGATGTATGGACAAAGCGGGAGTCCGCGAGGCCGCGTCGGATGCGGCAAATCGTTCGAAGTCGTTCATCAACCGTCAAGTCGACGAACGGACCACGCAGTTAGGGCAGCAGATGCGCTCGGTGGGGAGCGACTTGCACAACGTCGGCGCGCACCTGCGGGACAATCCGACGCTCGGCGCGGTGGCCGATCTCGTCGATCAGGGAGCCGGTGCGGTCGAAAGCGTCGGCCGCTATCTGCAGGACGCCGATGCGGACCGTCTCGTCGGCGATCTCGAGAACGTCGCGCGTCGCCAACCGTGGGCGTTGGCGGGGGCTGCGGCGGTCGTCGGCTTCGGCGCCGCGCGATTCCTGAAGTCGTCGAGCGCACGACGGTATGCCGCCGATTCCGAGCGCGACGACAGCTACGACGGTGGAGGCGGACGCTATGCGACCTGACGCGCCGCGCGAAGCCGATCGCCCGATCCCCGTGCTGCTGCGCGAGCTGGGCGACGAGATCACGACGCTGGTGCGCGCCGAGATCGCGCTCGCGCGCGCCGAGATTGCGGAAAAGGCAAAACCGGTTGCGGCGTCCGCCGGGATGTTGGGCAGCGGCGCGCTGTTCGGGCTGGGTGCGTTCGGTGCGCTGACGGCCTGCCTGATCGCCGCGCTCGCGATCGTGCTGCCGACATGGGCCGCAGCGCTGATCGTCGCCGTCGTGTACGGCGTCGTCGCCGCCGCGATGGCGATCGGCGCAAAAAAGACGTTGCAACAAGCCGCGCCGCTCGTCCCCGAGCAAACGGCGCAGACCGTGAAGGAGGATGTTGAATGGGCAAAGACCCGAGCGAAATCCGGCGGGAGATAGAAGAGACGCGCGAGCGGATGGACGACACGGTCGAGGCGTTGAGCTATAAGGCCGACATCCCGGCCCGCGCCAAGGACGCGATCAACGACCGCGTCGAGACGGTGAAAGAGACGATCGGCGACGTCGCAACGCGTGTCGAGCGGACGCTCGGGACCGCACGCGAACGTCTTCCGGATCGCGAGGATGTGCGCGGCATCGTGCGGCGCGCGGGAATGGCGGTGGAGAACCCGCTCGGACTCGCGCTCGGCGCGCTTGCGGTTGGCTTTCTTGCCGGGCTCGCGATCCCCGCGAGCGACTACGAACGGCGCAAGATCGGCCCGCTGCGTGAAGAGCTGATCGATCGCGCACAAGCGGTCGGCGGCGACGTTGTCTCCCACGGACGCGCAGTGCTCCAAGAGACGGCACAAGCGACCGTAGCGGCGGCGCAACAATCCGCCCAAGAGCATGGCCGTCGCGTGATGAGCGAGGTCACCGGCGCGCAACCGGACACGATGAGCGACCTGACAGAGGATCGTTAGCAGGCCGCGCCGTCACACGGCGGGGGCATGACGGACCATCGGGCGAAGACTGCACGATGGTTCGTCAGCTCCTTCGTGCGAGCGCGGCCATCGCGTTCGCCGCCTTCCTCGCGCCGACCGCACCGAGCGCGGCCCCTCCGCCGGGCCTCGCCTACGACGAGGTTGTGCGCGTCGTCGTGAACGAATCGCCGCCGCCGCCGGGCAACTTCCAAGGCGACCTTGCCGCAGCGCGCGCCTCGACGCCGTCACCGCTCGCACAGGCGCCGGCGGCGAAGCGCCGCCCGAATCTCGGCTCGCTCGCCAATGTGCTCATCAGCGGTGGGAATCCGAACGCGATCGGCAATGCCGCCGCGACGGAGGTCCTCAGTAGCGCGATCCAGGCATCGCTGCAGCGGACGATGACCGGCGCGTTCACCCCGCTCGTTGCGATGGTGAACTCGTTCTTGCAGCCGCACGTCATGCACTACAGCTATTGGAACGGCTGGGAGCGCGTCGACGACGTCACCGCGCAAACTGCGACGATCCGCAAATGCGATCTCGGTCAGGTCGTGCAGCTCGACCTCGCCAAGCGCACGTATACGATGGGCGGAACGGACGCCTCGCCGGCCGCGAGCGCGGCTCCCGCGCCGGCGTCGTCGGCTCGCCCCAACGCACCGGGACCGCCGAAAGAGCCCGGTACCGCGAACGTCACCTTCACGCTGACGACGCGCGCACTCGCGGCCGAGCGCATCGAGAACCAATCCGCGAGTGGCTACGAAACGACGGCGACCTTTACGATGAGCAACGCGACCGGCAGTTGCCGCAACGGCGGCGGCTCGATCCAGAGCGTCGAGTACCTTCCGGCGATCACCCGTCCCACGGTGACGTCGTGCCCGATTCGCAGCAGTGCGCTTCCCGAGCGTCCCGTGGAGGTCGTCGCCCCGCCTGCCGGCGGCTGCCGGCCGACCTTCTCGGCGTCGAGCAGCGGGCCGACCCCGCCCGCCGACCGGCTCTCCCTGTACTCACTGGTCAAGCTCTCGGCAGCCGGTGCCTCGCCGGCTCCACAAGCGACCGGTGGCGGCTTTGGCTTCCTCACCGAACGTGGCAATCTCCACCCGCTCGGCGCGGCGGACGCCGGCCTTTTCGAGATCCCGCAGGGGTTCACGAAAGCGTCCTAGCCCGCTATCATAGGCGCAGCCTTGACGAGGGTTGGGCCTCGCGCAACGGAAATCCGTGAACCCCGCCAGGCCCGGAAGGGAGCAACGGTAAGCGGACACCTCCGTGTGCCGCAAGCCACCTGGCCCTCGTCCTGGCCTTTTCTTTGATGCAGAATATACTGACGGTCGTGCTCGCTTCTCTGGCGGGCGTGGTCGTCGTGACGGGCGGCTATCATCTGCTCGTCGCGGCGCCGCGTCTGAAAGCAATGAAGCGGGTACTCGAGACCCACGACGCCCTCTTGGGCGGGGGCGACGCACTGCGCGCGACGGAGCGGCTTGCCGCGCTGGATCGTGCGGCAGCGCAGTTCGCCGAGTCGCGGCTGGACGCGACGCGCCGGCTCGAAGCCCTCGAGGAAGTCGCGCGCACCGAGGTGCCGCGGATCGGCTTCGTCCGCTACAACGCGTTCACGGACGTTGGGTCCGAACTCTCGTACGCGCTCGCCTTGCTCAACCGGGACGGCGACGGGGTGGTGCTGAGCAGCATCTACTCGCGCGAGGAGACGCGGACGTACGGCAAGGCCGTGAAAGGTTTCAAGCCGGCGCAGGACCCGTCCGAAGAGGAACTGGCGGCGATCGCCAGAGCGCGGACGGCCGCCTCATGAACGACGTCGTCCGCAAGACGTTCCTGGTCAAGATCATCCCGCCCGACGGCTACAGCGTCTACCGGGTGACGTTCACGCGCCGCCACCTCGCGGCGATCGGCGCGATCGTGATCGCGATGCTGCTGTGCGCGGTGGGGATCCATACCTACCAGCTCAAGGTCGCCGAGGCGAACGTCAACGCACTCCAGGCGCTCACCGCGCGCCAGCAGTCACAGCTGCGACAGATCGACTCGCAGGCCGATGCGTTGGCCGGCCAGCTGCGGGCGGTGCAGAAGGAGAACGCCGAGATCCGGCACCTGATCGGCGCCGACAAGGAGGGCAAGCATCAGCACGCGATGCTTGCCGTGCCGCGCGCTGGGGGTGCGGGCGATTTCGCCCAAGTTCAGGCGCGGTTACGGCACCTTGCCTCGGCGTCACTGGCGACGCGCGCCGATGCCGCGCGGCTGCAGCGCCTTGCGTTGCGGGTGCTCAACCTGCGCCGCTTGGCGAGCATCACGCGCGAACGGATGATCGCGCAGATCCCCTCGATCATGCCGGTCAATGGCTACGTCGCCTCCGCCTTCGGCTGGCGGCACGACCCATGGCCCGAGTTTCACAAGGGCGTCGATCTCGCCGCCGACTACGGCACGACCGTGCGATCAGCCGCGGCGGGGACCGTCGTGAGTGCCGGCTGGGATCCCGGGGGGTTCGGGAACAAGGTCGACATCGACCACGGCAACGGCTACCACACCTGGTATGCGCACCTCTCGCGCGTCGCAGTCAGTCCTGGCCAGCACGTTACCAAGGGTGAACCGATCGCGTTCGTCGGCTCGACCGGCGAGTCGACGGGACCGCATCTGCACTATCAAGTGATGAAAGACGGCGAAGCGATCGATCCACAGCCGTTCCTGGGTGGCGTGCCCCAGCAGGTCATGGCGACACTTCCCGAGCCCGGCGGCGTACAGTAGGCGTGGCAATCATGTGTTCGCTCTGGCAACTGGTCGGGATCGTCTTCCGGCTCTACATGCTGATCATGCTCGTCTACGCAGTCCTGTCATGGATCCCCAGCATTCGGGGCCGCTGGGCGGACTATGTTGCGATGCTGGTCGAACCGGTACTTACCCCGGTCCGCCGGGTGATCCCGCCGTTGGGCGGGCTCGACCTCTCCTTCATCGTTGTCCTGATCGTGCTGCAGCTGGTGTTCTCGTACATCATCACGCCGCAGACCTACACCGCGTGTTATCTCTCCTCTTGATCTTGTGATCCAGCCCTCCGCCGCCACCGCGACGAGCGGTCCCGCGCGCGTTCGCAACTTCTGCATCATCGCGCATATCGACCACGGGAAGACGACGCTGAGCGATCGTCTGCTCGAGTTCACCAAGACGGTCGAGCAGCGCCAGATGGAAGAACAGCTGCTCGACGCGATGGACCTCGAGCGCGAGCGTGGGATCACCATCAAAATGCATCCCGTCACGCTCACGTACACGGCGCGCGACGGTGAGACGTACGAGCTCAACTTCATCGACACTCCCGGGCACGTCGACTTCTCCTCGGAGGTCTCGCGTTCGCTGGCAGCGTGTGAAGGCGCTCTGCTGGTCATCGATGCGGCGCAGGGGATCGAAGCGCAGACGCTCGCCAACTATCACCTCGCGCTCGAGCACGACCTGACGATCATCCCGGTCATCAACAAGATCGATCTCCCCGCCGCCGACGTCCCGCGCGTCAAGGGCGAGATCGAGGAGCTCTTGGTGATCGAGGGCGACGAGGCGATCCCGGCGTCGGCGAAAGAGGGGATCGGGATCGAGGATATCCTCGAGGCGATCGTGACCCGGATCCCGCCGCCGAACGCCGACGGCGCCAAGCAGCTGCGCGGCCTCGTCTTCGACGCCCAATTCGATCCCTATCGCGGGGTCGTTGCGTACGTGCGCGTCGTCGACGGCGACCTGCGCGCCGGTTCGCGTTTCATGTCGATGGCGCATCGTCGCGTCTACGAAGCAACCGAAGTCGGCGTCTTCAAGCCGGAGATGCGCAAGACCGCGTCGCTTGGCGTCGGCGGCGTCGGCTACGTGATCGCGAACATCAAGTCGCTCGGCGACATGGACGTCGGTGACACGATCACGCTCGCCGAGGATCCGGCGGCGGAGCCGCTCCCGGGCTACAAGCCGATCGTCCCGATGGTCTACTGCGGGCTCTACCCCAACGAAGGCGTCGAAGTCTCGGAGCTGCGCGACGCACTCGAGAAGCTCGCGCTCAACGATTCGGCGCTGCACTTCGAGCCCGAGTCGTCGATCGCGCTCGGCTTCGGGTTCCGCTGTGGGTTCTTGGGGCTCTTGCACATGGAGATCGTGCAAGAGCGGCTCGAGCGCAACTACAACCTCGACCTGATCGCGACGTCGCCGTCGGTCGTCTTTCGCGTGACGATGACCGACGGGACGATCGAGAACATCGACAACCCGGCGAAGCTTCCGCCGCGCGACAAGATCGCGCTGATGGAAGAGCCGTACGTCAAGGCGACCGTGATCACGCCGCCGGACTACGTCGGGACGATCATGGAGCTCACGCAGAACAAACGCGGGACGCTCAACAACATGGAGTATCTCGCCGACGGACGCGTGATCCTCACCTACGAGATCCCGCTCATCGAGGTGATCGTCGATTACTTCGATCAGCTCAAGAGCCGCACCAAAGGCTACGCCTCGCTCGACTACGAGGTCACGGGCT
>CAZABL010000096.1:535-13556 GCA_964483365.1 uncultured bacterium | reverse complement strand
AGCCTGTCGAAGCGTGAAGCCTGTCGAAGCGTGCGTGGAACGACGTCCTCGACGAGCTCGGACAACGGCTGCGCCGTAACGCCCTTCGACAAGCTCAGGGTGACGGGTGAGACGAAGGTGACGGGATGTTGTGGGACTGCTTAGTGTGCGACGGGTTCTTCGTCTCGTAAGCCCATGCGGAGCATCTTTTCGAGCTCGGGATTGTCTTCGTGCCCGTGCACGGTCACTGCGTGTTGGCGTGCGGTCGCGACTACCTCTTCCTCGCTTCCGCTGATCGCAAGCGTGCAGCCCACCTCGTTGGGATAGTCGCGGCAGTCGATGACCTTGCGGGACGAACGTTCCATAGAAAACCTCCGTCGCACGGGACAGTTGGGTTCACAGCGTAGACCCGCCGCAGCGCTCCGTCAACGCCTGTGCCGAGCGAGCAAGCGGTCGGGCGAAACTCGGCACGTGGCGCGCCGGTAGATTCGAACGTGACGGACCCGCCGCGGGACGACGACCAGCAGCCGACGATCGAGATGCCGCACGTCGGAGCGCCGGTTGCGCGCCCGCGCGTGATCTCGGTCGACGTGCAGCCCGCCGCGCCGGCGAGCCGCGTCGCGGAGCTACGCCCTCGCTTCACGTTCGGGAACCCGCTCTCGTACACGTTTGGGCGCTTTGCCGCGTTCGTGCTCGACGTGGCGCTCGTTTCGTACGTCGTCACGACCTTCGCGTACGCGCTGATCGCGATCAATCCGATCACCGGGCTGCCGACGAACTCCGAACGCGGCTTCGACACGACGTTCGCGTTCGGCGTCGCGATCGCGCTGCTCTACGTGTGGATCACCGAAGCGCTCCTCGGGACGACGCTCGGTAAGTTGGCCTTCGGCTTGCAGGTGTACGCGCTGCGCGGGGGCGGGATCGGACTCGGGCGTTCGTTCGTGCGTAGTCTGCTGCGCGCGATCGACATTTTCGTGATCGGCGCGCTCCTCTCGCTGTTGCCCGGTCATCGCCGGATCGGCGATCTCCTCGCCGGGACGATCGTCGCGCGGACGAGGCTCACCGGGATCGCGCCGCTCGCCGGCGGGGTCGGAATTGTGATTCTCGCCGGTCTCCCCTGGGTGACCGTCGGTCCGACGCGTACATTCGCGGCGATCTTTGCGTTCGGCGAGTTCGTGCCGCCGGGCGTCACGCATCTCGTGCACCACATCCTGCAAGTCTTCGGGCTGCACTAGCGCGAAGGGCCCGGCCATGAGAGCCGTACGCCTGCACGAGATCGGTGGGCCGCAGAACTTGCGCGTCGATCAGGTCGACGCGCCGCAGCCCAAGGCCGACGAGATCCTCGTCAAGATCGCGCGCGCAGCGTTCAACCGCCGCGACGTCTTCATCACGCAAGGTCTCTATCCGGGGATCAAGCTTCCCACGATTCTGGGCGCCGACGGCGTCGGAACCGTCGCTGCGCTTGGTGTCGGCGTCGAGGGACCGCCCGTCGGAACCCGCGTCGTCATCGATCCTACCGTCGGCTGGGGTGACGATCAGCGTGTGTGGCGCCGCGAAGCGCACGTTCTCGGGATGCCCGAGGACGGGACCTTCGCTGAGTACGTTGCCGTGCCGGCCGCCGTCGTCCACCCCGCGCCGCCGTCGTTGAGTGACGATGAAGCGGCGGCCATTCCGCTCGGTGGGCTGACGGCGTTCCGCGCGCTCGTCTCGCGCGGCCGTTGCACGAAGGATGATGTCGTATTGATCCCCGGCGTGGGCAGCGGCGTGCAGACGTTCGCGCTCATCTTCGCCAAGAAGATTGGCGCGAAGGTGATCGTCACGTCGTCGAACGAGGAGAAGCTCGCGCGCGCCAAAGAGCTCGGCGCCGATGTCGCGATCAACTACAAGACGAACGAGAAGTGGGAGAAGGACGTGCGCGCGATCGACGGCGGGCCGTCACTGGTTGTCGACTCGACCGGCGGCGAGACGTTCGCCAAAGCGCTCGCCGTCACACGCTACGGCGGCCGCGTCGTCACGTACGGTGGGACGACGCCGCAGTCGACGATCCGGCTCTTCGACATCTTCTGGAAGCAGCTCGATGTGTTGGGCTCGTCGATGGGTTCGCCGAGCGACTTCCGCGAGATGCTCAAGATGTGGGACGGCAGCATCAAGCCGGCCGTCGACCAGGTCTACGCCATGGACGACGTCGTCGCGGCCGCCGAACGCGTCCTCGCCGGCGACCAGTTCGGCAAAGTCGTCCTCGCGATCAGCTAACCGACCTCCGCCTTATCACGCCCCCTCTGTCACCCTGAGCTTGTCGAAGGGCACCGCCCCGCTGAGCTTGTCGAAGGGCGCCGCCCCGCTAGCCCTCAAGCGTCGAGTACGCAGAAAGCGCTTGCCCGGTCACTTAGATCGATTCCGATTGTGACGCGTCCAGCCGGCTTCGGCACTTTGGTTTTTGCCGCCGATTTGCTACCCTTGGCCATGAAGGTCGGTCTCCTTTTTGCACCTCGAGTGCGCGCGGGCTTCACATGAAGACATCCCGCCTTGGGGACCGGCCTTCTCATCTCATCTCGTCGAAGCGCGGTGACGTACTGGGTCGTCTTCGACAAGCTCAGCCTGACGAGGGGGTTGACGTGAGAGCGTAGCGGATCAGCGGCTCGTTGTTGCCGTAGCCGAGCTCGGCGCGGATGACATCCGCGCCGAGATTCTCGTCGAGCCGGGAGAGGTCGGGATCGAGGAGCGCATGCTCCTCGTCCGTCGCGCGGCGGCTGAGTTGCTCGCCGCGGACGATCCCTTCGGCTTGCAGCGCGATGAGATACGCGAGTACCTGACGTCCGGCGGCGGGCCACAGCCGCCCGTCGACGTCACGATAGATGTGCGCGACGAGCGCAGGTAACGTCGCGGGGCCGATCCGCAATGCGGCGAGGATCTGTTTTTCGCGCGCCGCGCGGTGCGCGATGTACTCGTCGAGCTTCGCTGCGACGTCGCGCACTTCGGGCCCGTGACCGCCGTAGATCGCGGCGGCGTCACCGTGTTCCTCGCGCAGCCGCGCGAGCGTTCGCTGATAGGTGCGCATCTCACCGTTGGGCGGCGCGATCACGACCGTGCCCGTGCCGATCACGACGTCGCCGGTGAAAAGCGCACGTTCGTCTTCCAGATAGAAGACGAGATGATCGCGCGCGTGTCCCGGCGTGTGCAGAGCGCGCAGCGTCGCATCGCCGAATGTCAAGCGCTCACCGTCGGCGGGAGCATGGTCGTGCGGAAAACGTGCCTCGGGATGTGCGTACACCGGTGCTCCGGTCCACGCCGCCAGCGGCGCCGCGTTCGGCGCGTGGTCGGGGTGGCCGTGCGTGACGAGGATCGCGACGTAGCGCGCATCGCGCTCGCGCGCAACCGCGAGCAGGGCGGCGCGCTGCGCGTGGTCTTCGGGACCGGGATCGATGACGACGAGCTCGCCGGGGGCGGCCGTGATGACGTAGCTGTTCGTCCCGTCGAGCGTCATCGGCGACGGGTTGTTCGCGCGCACGCGCGCGACGCGGGGGCCGAGCGTCACCATGTGCTTTCGAGCTCCGGCGTGAGAGAGAACACGCGCTCCTCGCTGACGTCGGGCGAAACGGTGACGATCGTCTTGCGCGCGGCATACGCGAGCAGACGATCGACATCTTCGAACGGCGCGATGCGCTCGAGATGCTTGATCGTCGGGAAGATGAGCCCGATCTCGCCGCGCGCATGCGCGTCGAGCGCGTCCTGCGGTCGCATCCACCGTCCGTCGAACACCTCGGCCGCATCGGCTTCCGCGATCTGATCGTCGGGACAGCGCGCGACGAAAAAGCGCGTGTCGAACCGGCGCGGTTCCATCGCCGGCGTCACCCAGTTCGAGAAGTAGCGCAGTTGCGTCGCGTCGATCCCGACGCCGAGCTCGCCGAGCACGGCCGCGAAACTCGTCCCGGCGAGCAGCGCGCGACGTGCCGCAGCGCGCGCTCGGTGGGACACGGGACGGTCGGCGAAGAGCAGACCGCTCTCCTCGAACGTTTCGCGCACCGCGGTCACGACGTACGCCGGATCGACGTTCCCCGCCGCGCCGCGCAAGAGGTCGATCGCGGCCGCATCGCTGGGGTCGACGGCGCCCCCGGGAAAGACATAGCGATCCGGCAACCAGGTCGAGCGAGCACTGCGCCGTACCAGCAAGACGTGCGGGCCATCGCTCGCGTCGCGCGCGACGATAACCGTCGAAGCGTCACGAATCGGTGTCACCGGAACCGCTCGCCTAGGCCCTTGCGTTCCTCTCGTACCATGCGTCCGTCATTTCTTGCCACCGGCGTGCTCGTTCTCGGTCTCGCGGCGACGTCTTTTGCCGGCGCCCAGCCCGCGGCACCCGACCCGAACCCGACGCCGATCGTCGTCCCGACCCTTCCTCCCAACACGACTACCGACCCGTGGATTCGGACGGGGATCGATCTCCTACGCGGAGCGCTGCAGAACGAGCAGGCGCGCCAGCGGAACACCGCCCATGGCTACGTGACGTACTTCAAGCGCTTCGACATGCAAGTCCAGACCGGTCCGAACGCTTACCGGAACGTGCGCCTCCATCAAGGGACGATCATCAACCCGCGCGGCGCGACGCCGGGATCGGGGTCGACGGTCGATATTTACGGCGTGGCGGATCCGGACGGGACGATCGAGGCGAATACCATCACGGTGTACCAATAATGGACCGAACGCTTCCGCTCCGCTACAGCGTGGAGGAATCTGTATGCGCGTTGCGATCGGCTCTGATGACATCGGCCCCCTGACCGACGCTCTGCTCACGGAGCTCGAACGCCGCGGAGTAGACGTCACTCGGTACGGTGCGCTGCTCGACGGCTCGAACGCTTGGGCGTCGATCGGGCGTGCTGTGGGCGAAGCCGTCGCGAGCGGACGCGCGGATGTCGGCATCGCCTGCTGCTGGACGGGGACTGGAATCTCGATCGCGGCGAACAAGGTGCACGGGATACGCGCCGCGTTGTGCGGCGATCCCGTCACCGCGGCCGGTGCACGACGCTGGAATGACGCGAACGTGCTCGCGCTGAGCCTGCGCGCGACGAGCGGCGCGGTCGGCATCGAAATTCTCGACGCGTTTCTCGCGACGGCACCGAGCGACGATGCAAACGATCGGCGCGAGATCGCAGCGCTTGAATAAAGAAGAAGACGAGGGGCCACGCCAATCGGCGCGACCCCTCGTCGTCTTTTTGAGTGACGTCGCAGCTACCACTCGGTAACTACGACACCGACTCCTTCGGTGGATCTTGCGGAGTCATTCGTGCGACTTACCGCCCCTCCTTGCCGTAACGTTTTAGTGCGCTTTGTCAAGGTGATTCGTGGAAGTCACCGCACCGGCGCGCAATCAGCCGAGCGGTGCTACCTTGCCAGGTGGAGTTTGCGACGTCAAGCCGCCCTCCCATATCTCGTTTGCGTGTATACCTCGAGGTTGGCAAATCGTACACCCCGCCTACCGCGAGGGTCAACCCCTGAATTCACGTGTTTTAGGAGCGCTTCTCGGCTCTTCTTGCAACCGGTTCTCCCAGAATCGCAGGCGTACGGCCAGCCGCCGCCAACATGCGCAGTCGGTGAGTGCCGCGTCTATACGGTTGCTGCGCCGCCTCGAAGCGGTGGTGATCCTGGTCGCATCCTTTGCGCTCGCCGCGCTGGTCGTCTCGCACCGTTCGTGGGTCGAACACCTGCTCGCGGCGCTGGGCTGGCTTGCAATGCCCTTGGCGATCTTGGTGTTCGCGATCGTCGCGTCGGCGCCGTTCTCGGTCACCGATGCGCTCGCGATCATGAACGGCGTGCTGTTCGGGCCGGTCTGGGGTTCGGTCGTGAACGCGGCCGGTCTGGTACTTGCCGCGATCATCGGATATGTGGTCGCGCTGCGCACGTCGGCCGCGTTCGACGTCTGCGAGAACATCGAGAAGCTGCCGCGCTGGGCGCGCCACTTCAAGATCGGCTCGCCGATGTTCCTGATCGTCGTCCGCATCATCCCCGGGCTCGGCGGAACGATCGCGACGCAGACAGCAGCTGCGCTGCGCGTCCCGCTCGTGCGCCAGATCTACACGATGTGCGTGGTGGCCGTGCCGATCTGCACGGTCCTCGCCGTCGGCGGTAACTGGCTCTCCGATACGATCGACGCGCGCATCGTCACGCCGGCGCAAAACTACGCGGAGAAACACCACCTGCACATCCCACGCCGAAATCCGCAACGTCCCGAAGCCTCGAGCGCGCCCTCGCAATGACACCGATCGTCGTCGATAACCCGCAGTCGCTCGCCGCGATCTGCGAGCGCGTCGCGCGTGCACCGCGCGTCGGGATCGATACCGAGTTCCATACCGAGAAGTCGTACACACCGCATCTGATGGTGGTGCAGCTGCTGTTCGACGACGGCGTTGCGCTGGTCGACCCGCTCGCGGTCCCCGATTTGCGGCCGCTCGTGCGCGCGCTCGCCGATGCGCGTGTTGTCGGCCACGCGCTCTCGTCTGATTTGCGCATCCTCGCCGACGCGTTCGAGACGCTCCCGCGCGGCGCGTACGACACACAGATTGCCGCAGCGTTCGCCGGCTACGGGCTGTCGATCTCGTTGCTCGATCTCGTTCGCGACCTGTGCGGCGTGACGTTGCGCAAATCGCAGACCGTCAGCGACTGGAGCACGCGTCCGCTCACGCCCAAACAAGTCGAGTACCTCGTCGACGACGTGCGCTATCTGTTCGACCTCGAAGACCGGCTGCGTGAAAAGCTGCAAGCGCGCAGCCGCGAGGAGTGGGCCGACGAGGAGATGCACGGGCTCGTCGAGCTGCGCGCGTATCGTCCCGACCCCAAGCGCTTGTACTTGCGTGTGTCTGGGAACGCTCGGATGAACCGCCGCGAGCTCGGGATCCTCAACGAGCTCGCGCATTTGCGCGACCGCTACGCCCGAGAGCGCAACATCCCGCTCAAGTACGTTCTTCCTGACGACGTCATGGTCGGGCTGGTGCAACTGCACCCCAAGAGCGTCGAAGAACTCGCGCAACTGCGGCGGATCGACGCAGGGACGCGCCGTAACCTCGGTGAGCGCATTATCGAGGCGATCAAGCGCGGCGAAGAGATTCCCGAGGAGCTCTTACCGCCACGCGCTCCCAAGCCGCTCGGCCCGCAGCGCGAAGCGCTCGTCTCGACCATGGCAGTACTCGTCAGCGCACTCGCCGCCGAGAACGACCTGCCGACGACGCTGCTCTTGCCGCGCGCCGCTCTCGAGAGGATCGCACGCGAAGCGCCCCAGACCGCCGAAGCCCTCGGCGATCTCGTTGACTTGACGCCCTGGCGCCGAGAGCTGGTCGTCGAACCACTCTGGCAGCTGCTCAGCGGCGAGAAATCGCTGCGCGTCGACGGCTATTCGAACGGCTCCCCGCGCACGATCTTCGCGTAAGTTTGCGCCCGCTCTGTCACCCTGAGCTTGTCGAAGGGCCCCGTTTCGCTGAGCCCGTCGAAGCGATCGTGGCCCGATTGCCTTCGACGAGCTCAGGCAGCGCGCTGACGCGCGCAGCGCCCTTCGACAAGCTCAGGGTGACAGGAGGTTGAAAAACTCATCGACGCGGGAGGCGTCGTAAGAAGGATCGGCGTCGCGTTCGCGACGGGTCCAGGCGCGGACGGCGTCGAGGTCGACGTCGTCGCGTGCGCGGACGACGGCGAGCGCGATGTCGAGTGCGGTGCGATCGCCCCAGGCCCAGAAGTGGAGGAAGCGGTCGCGTACGACGTCGGTCGGCGTGAGGACATGGAGCAGCTCGCTGTTGCGGCGTTCGGTGCGCCATGCAGTCACCGCTTCGCGCCCGATTGCGAGCGGGCCGATGGGAAACTCGACGGTATACCGGACGCGCTCGTGACGATAATAGCCGGTCGACGTGCGAGCGTAGCCGAGCGTTGCGAGCGCGCGATCGACGATGTGCGGCGCCGCGCCGACCTGCACGACGAAGTCGAGATCGAGCGAATCGTAGCGGTTGGGCACGTAATAGGCGGCTGCGCTTCCACCACACAGCACCGCCGTCTCGCCGGCGCGTTCGAGAACGGTGCACGCCGCGAACGCGACGTCGACAAGCGTTGCGCCGTCACGCAGCGTCATAGTGGTTTCCCGATCCGGCGCGGCCGCTCGCGGAACGTGCGAGAGCGTTCGCGAACTTCCGGGTAGGCGTCGACGAGCCGCAACAGCAGTGCGCGCAGCTCGAGCGCACCGTACCAGCGGCGGTTGAGCAGAACGATGCGCGTCGTCCCCACCGTGCGTGACACGACGACGCCGGCGCGTTCGAGCGCGATCACGACGCGGTGCGTCGCGTTGGCGCTTGCTTCGACCTGGCGTGCGAGCTCGCGGACGTGCAGCCCGTTCTCCGAGAGCGCGAGGCGGGTCAGAACTCGGTCACGGAGCGCGGTCCCGAACAGCGCGGGCCGCAGATCGTCGCGGCGCATCGACCGTCATTGTCCCGAATCGTGGGACAACTGTCAACAAATCTGGGACGCTATTCCGAGAGCCTGGCGACGATTTCCGGCGAACCGCAGCCGTTGTGAACACGCAGGTCCATCCGAACAGCTTCTCCGCGCGCGACACGCTGCGCGTCGGCGACCGGGAGTACACCTATTTTCGTCTCGACGCGTTCGCGAAGCGCTTCGACCTGACGACGCTCCCGTACTCGCTCAAGATCCTCCTCGAGAACCTCGTCCGGTTCGAAGACGGACGCTCGGTGACGAAGGACGACATCGAGGCGCTCGCGTCGTGGAAACCGGGCGGAGTGGAGAAAGAGATCGCGTACCGGCCGGCCCGCGTGCTCCTTCAGGACTTCACCGGCGTCCCGTGCGTCGTCGACCTCGCCGTGATGCGCGACGCGATTGCGGAGATGGGCGGCGCTCCCAAGCGCATCAACCCGCTGCAGCCGGTCGAGCTCGTCATCGACCACTCTGTGCAGGTCGACGCGTGGGCGTCGCCCGACGCGTTCGAGAAGAACGCGCAGCTGGAGTTCGACCGCAACAAAGAGCGCTACGCGTTCCTCAAATGGGGACAGGCCTCGCTCGACGGTTTCCGCGCTGTTCCGCCCGACACCGGAATCGTTCACCAGGTCAACATCGAGTTTCTCGCGCGCGTGATCTTCGGCGCGGGCGGCGGCGGTGAGGCGCACCCGTCGGGAACGCCGGTCGCGTATCCCGACAGCGTCGTCGGCACCGACTCGCACACGACCATGGCGAACGGCCTCGGCGTGCTGGCGTGGGGCGTCGGCGGGATCGAAGCGGAAGCGGCGATGCTCGGACAGCCCGTCACGATGCTGATCCCCGAAGTGATCGGCTTCAAGATCACCGGGAAGCTGCGCGAAGGCGTCACCGCGACCGACCTTGCGCTGCAAGTCACGCAGATGCTGCGCAAGAAGGGCGTGGTCGGCAAGTTCGTCGAGTTCTACGGCGCGGGACTCTCGTCGCTGCAGGTCGCGGATCGCACCGTGATCGGCAACATGTCGCCCGAGTACGGCTCGACGGTCGCGATCTTCCCGATCGACGCGCTCACGCTCGACTATCTCCGTCTCACCGGCCGCAGCGCCGAGCAGATCGCGCTCGTCGAAGCGTACGCGAAGGCGCAGGGGATGTTCCGCACCGACGACTCGCCGGCGCCACGCTTCACCGACACGCTCGAGCTCGATCTCGCGACGGTCGAACCGAACCTCGCCGGGCCGCGCCGTCCGCAAGACCGCGTTCCGCTTCCGAGTGTGAAGTCCGAGTTCAACAAGGCGCTCGAAGAGTGGCAGACGCAGCGCGGCACGCCCTCGGCGTCGGTCTCGCTGTTCGAGAACGAAGGCGGCGGCACGGCCGTCGCGGCACAACCGCGCACGCAGCTCAGCGACGGTGCGGTCGTGATCGCGGCGATTACGTCGTGCACGAACACCTCGAACCCCGCGCTGCTGATCGGTGCCGGGCTCGTCGCGAAGAAAGCGGTCGAGAAGGGCTTGCGTCCGGCACCGTGGGTGAAGACGTCGCTCGCGCCGGGCTCGAAAGTCGTCACCGACTATCTCGCCAAGGCCGGGCTCACGCCGTATCTCGACCAGCTCGGCTTCAACCTCGTCGGATACGGCTGCACGACGTGCATCGGCAACAGTGGTCCGCTCGGCGAGGACGTCGCGCAGGCGGTCGCCGAGCACGACATGATCGTCGCCGCGGTGCTGTCCGGCAACCGCAACTTCGAGGGTCGCATCCACCCGCAGGTGCGCGCGAACTATCTCGCCTCGCCGCCGCTCGTCGTCGCGTACGCGCTCGCCGGCCGCATGGACATCGATCTCACGACCGAGCCGCTCGGCCGCACCGCCGCGGGTGAGGACGTGTACCTCAAAGATCTCTGGCCGAGCAGTTCGGAGATCGAACAGGTCATGAGCGCCGCTGTCTCCGATGCGCTCTTCAAGCAGCGTTACGCCGACGTGTTCGCGGGCGACCAGCGGTGGGCGTCGATGAACGTCGCGACCGCCGAGCGTTTCGCGTGGGATCCCAAGTCCGAGTACGTCAAGCGTCCGCCGTATTTCGACGGAATGCCGAAGCAGCCGGCAGCTCTCAAGGATATCAGCGGTGCGCGCGCGCTCGCGGTTCTCGGCGATTCGGTCACGACCGATCACATCTCGCCCGCCGGCAACATTGCGAAGACCTCGCCGGCGGCGAAGTACCTGCTGAGCAAAGGCGTGCAGCACGCGGACTTCAACTCGTACGGTGCGCGTCGCGGCAATCACGAAGTGATGGTGCGCGGAACATTCGCGAACATTCGCCTGCGCAACGCGCTGGTACCGGGCGTCGAAGGCGGCGTGACGCGCTACCTGCCGTCCAACGAGCAGATGTCGATCTTCGACGCGTCCGAGAAGTACCGCGCCGACGGCACGCCGCTGATCGTCCTCGCCGGCAAAGAATACGGTAGCGGTTCGTCGCGCGACTGGGCGGCGAAGGGTCCGTATCTGCTGGGGATCAAGGCGGTGATCGCGGAATCGTTCGAGCGCATCCACCGCTCGAACCTGATCGGGATGGGGATTCTCCCACTGGAGTTCCCGAAGGGTCAGACGCGCAACTCGCTCGGCCTTACCGGCGAAGAGACGTTCGCGATCACGGGGATCGCCGCGAAGCTGGAGCCGCGCATGACGGTGAAGGTCACGGCGACCGACGCGAAGGGCAAGACGACGACGTTCGACGCGCTCGTGCGTATCGACACGCCCGACGAGGCGGAGTACTACCGCCACGGTGGGATCCTGCAGTACGTGCTGCGCCAGCTGGCTCAATAAGTCTGCATCCGCGCGGGACGCGGTGCGAGAGTATACGCCAGGAGGGGAGGTGCTGAGCGCATCTCCCCTCCTGCTTTCGTAGTGTCGACTGCACTGGCTACGCAAATCCAGCTTCAATGAGGCCGCCGTGATATGGGCGGGATTATGGATATGGGTGGTAAGTGTCGTGCCTGGAATCATCCACCTGCTTGACTAAACGCTTGCCTCATAGTACAAAGCATTAAACCGCCGGCAGTAAGGCAAGGGCTCGATCAATGATGATCGAGCCCTCGCCTTAGGAAGCGCCAGCGGTCTCTCGTCAACCGCACTGCTAGCCCACGGGGGAGGCTTCGTCATGCAATGCACGCTCGAATTCCTTACGAAGGCGATCAACGGCCACGCTGCCATTCGCCGCCGGCGCCGTCTTCAGCCGGCCGGCGGCGCTAATGATAAGGTTTTCCCGCCGACGTATCCGGGTGAGGGCCGTAATGCGCCTCCCCAGCATGTCTTTGAACGCCGGCGCGTTGACGGCGAGACGCAGTGGTGCGTTTTGCTTGACAGCGTTCAGTCACAGGCGAATCGACTGGAAGAAGCGTTGCTCGAGGCCGCACGGGACGGTGTCTTCCCACTGCCGCGCATCGCGGTGGACTTCGCAGGGACCGACCTTGCCGATGTCGGCGAGGTGACGTCGCTCGACGCCCCGCATCGGGTCTTCGACGCAATTCTGCGCGATAGCGCACTGGACGGAACCCCGTTCATGACATCCGAGATCGGGCGTCGCTTGCAGACCGCTACCCTCGCCGACGCGAGCGCGCTTGTCGAGACCTCGCCGACGGCACTCGTCTTCGGTGCATGGAATTCGACGGGTGAGGGTGGCGGTTTGGGTGCGAAGTTTCCGCGCACGATCGTCAGTGAAATCATCGGCGTCAACGTCCCGGTCGAGTCGTTTCTTGTGAACGACCGTACGGGCGAGACCGCAGCGCGCAGCGCAGGTCGCCGAACCGGGAGTCGCATCGATCCGCTCGGTGTTCTGCGTGGCGTCGAGGTCTACGTCGGTTCGGCGGGCTGGGACGTAGACAAGAACATGGTCGGGAAAGGTGCAAAGCAAGTCCGGCCGTCTGAGATCAATCACGGGAACATTGCGCCTTCCGTCGTGTCTCTCGGCGTGACGATGGACTACGCCGAGCATGTCGTCGTGCTTTCCCTGGCAGGCTTGCGGCGATTGCGATTCGGCGATGCGCAACGGAATGCTGCTGCGCGCACTTTGCTTGCCGCGCTCGCGCTGCTCGCCGTCATTGAGCAAGACCGTCAAGGCTACGCGCTTCGTTCACGCTGCGATCTGGTTCCGGAAGGCCCGGCGCCCTTCGAGGTGGTGCGCGCAGACGGAACGACAGAAGCGCTCGAGATCAAGCGTGACGAGGCACTTGCCCTGTATCGCGGCGCATACGAAGCTGCACGGTCTGCAGGTCTTATGCTTTGCGACGAGCCACTGCGCCTGACGCCGCAGCCGAAGCTCGTCGAGATCGTGCGCCGGAGCCGCGAGAAGGCACTCCATGGCGAAGGCGGAGAGGGCGAGACCGCGGATGCTGTCGCTTGAGATCGAGTATCTCAACGGCGTCAGCTACGCGACAAGCGAGGCCGAGAACGCGCAAGGCGATTGGCCGCCTCAGCCGGCTCGCGTATTCAGTGCGCTCGTCGCATCTTGGGCTGCTCGCGGCCAGCGCGACGACGAGCGCGCGGCGCTCGAATGGCTCGAACGGCAGCCGCCGCCGCTCATCGAAGCCAGT
>CAZABL010000096.1:0-525 GCA_964483365.1 uncultured bacterium | reverse complement strand
GAAAACCGGATCCGGTGGCAACGTTTCCGTAATGCCGAGCCGTCGAGGTCGACAGCCACGACGGTTTCCGGCGGTGCGTCCCAATGATCCCGTCGTCCGCATACTGTGGCCGGACGAGCCTTCGGGCGAGACGCTCCACCAACTCGACGCCATCGCGCGCGATGTCCCCTACGTCGGACATTCCACGTCACTGACCCGTATGCGCTTCTCACCGGGGATCGTCTCGGGAAACAGGCGCGTCAGTGCTGCACACCGCACCGTATATGCGGGGCGTCTCGCCGAGCTCGTGCGTGCCTACGAACGCGGGGAACGACCATCGCCAGGGATGCCGGTCATGACGCCGTCTGCGGCGCAGGCAACGATCTCGTCGTCGGTATTCGACAGCACGTGGATCGTGTTGGCGCACGGCACCGGCTGGAGGCCCGCAGCGCAGACGAGCGGCGTCGCAGCCAAGCGTCTTCGCGATGCGCTTATGGCTGTCGCAGGTCAGGACGGGGATGCCATTCCGGAGTGGCTTTCCGGGCA
>CAZABL010000095.1:0-14095 GCA_964483365.1 uncultured bacterium | reverse complement strand
AAGTGCAGAAAGTCTTCGGCACGCTCGAGATCTTCGGCGCGCAAGAAGGCGGCGTGAGCCTGACCGACCTGCGCAAGATCACGCAGCTCCCGCTCACCAAGCTCAAAGTGATCCTTGCGCTGCTCAAGAAGAGCGGCTTCATCGAGAACGCGCAGCGCGGAACGTACATGCTGACAGACGCGGCGCGCGAGCAGCGCGAGATGGTCCTCAACCTCGCGAACTACGAGACGAAGAAGAAGTACGACCAGTCCAAGCTGGCGATGATGTTGCAGTATGCCGAGACGACCGGCTGCCGCCGCCGCTTCATCCTCAACTATTTCGGTGAGGACTACGAGGCCGAGACCTGCGGGGCGTGCGACAACTGCCTGCACGGGAATCGCGTCCTCGCCTCGTCGGGCTACCGGATCGCGGACGTCGTCTACCATCCGAAGTTCGGACAAGGCACGGTCGAGCGGGCCGAGAAGGATTTGGTAACGGTGCTCTTCCCGAACGTCGGATACAAGACGCTCTTGGCTTCCGCCGTGTCTCGAGAGCCCGCGCAGCAGAAGATCGCATAGATCGTCCGCCCGCAAAGGAACCGCTTGCGACGCGTCTCCCCCGCGCCGTTTACTCAGATCGCCCTTTTGTGCGCCGTCACGCTCGCCGTGTCGGCCCAGGTGAATCCGGCCGTCACCCCGCCGCCCGGCCCCGTCAACCCGCCGGTGACGGCCGTTCCAACGCCGTCGTCGCCGTGGTCGCAGCCCGCGCAACCGGCGGCGCCGCCCGCGTCTCCGCAGACGCTGCCGTCCGTCGCTCCCGCGCCGTCGCCGTTCGCGTCTCCCGCGCCGTCGCCGCCCGCCTCTCCGGAGGTCGCATCACCGGGCGCGTCAGCAGAGCCGTCGCCCGCGGCACCTGGGGAGGCGACACCGACGCCGCTCCCCTCGCCCTCGCCGACGCTCCCGCCGATCATCGTCGACCCGCCGCAGATCGGCGTCGAGCCCGGCAAGCGCGCCTCCGCGCGGGTGAACAGCGCGCTGGGGTCGATCACCGTCACGAGCGCCGATCCGACGATCGCGAGCGCCGTCGTCGACCAGCAGCAGCGTGTGCTCTTCGTCGACGGGCTCAAGCTCGGAAGCACAACCGTGACGGTCACCGACCAGCGCGGCGTCGTGCGCACGGTCCCCGTCCTGGTCGCCTACGCCGCGGGCGCCGCCGCCGACGAGACGTCGATTCGCGTGACCGGAGATCCCGCCTCGCCCGAGTTCTTGCGCGAAGCGTTGACGACCGCGGTGACGCGCGCCGCGCGCGTGCGTCCCGGGGCATCGGTCAACGTCCCGCAAGACACGATCCCCGTGCGGGGTGACCTCAAGCTCGACAACCATCTGACCGTCGACGTCCCCGTCACGATCGCCGGGAACGGCTACTTCACCGTCACGGGCATGACGCGCGTCAACATCGAGAACGACGCGCTGCCGCGCATCAATCCGGTCCAGTTGATGGTGAGCGACTATCCCGAGCGGCTCACCGCCGACGGCGTTCTCTTCACCGCGCATCTCGACACGAAGACCGCGCAGCGCTTCCTGTACTATCACTACAACCCCGGAACCGAACCGGCGCGGCGGATTCTCCTCAAAGCGCACAACGGCTCGAACGCACCCGCGACGATCCAGATGATCGCCGGGATCGCGGGACCAGGCGCCAACGAGATGGAGGTCGGGCATCTCTCGACGCGGCGCTTCCTCGTGCGCGAGGCGCGCAACGAGGGAACGATCGTCACGATCGCGCCGGGCGAGACGATGAACATCGTCGATCACCCGCTCCCGCCGCAAACCGTCGTCAACAGCATTTTGCAGTTACGGCTCGTCAACGGCGACCCGCTCGATCTCTCGCTGATCGCGCAGCATGCGGACGCACCGCTCGACCAGTCGGTGAACCAGGCGCAGCTTCTCTCCGGCGGTGCGCTGCACGCGCGCGGTATCTATCCGGTGCCGACGTTCTACTTCGACCGCACCTACGACGTGGCCGGCGACGATCTCGAGATCCCGATCGGGCAGCTTCCGCTCCCGAATTTGCGCGAGGGCCAAGCGCTCGCCGGTGATTACGGCGTCGAGCAATCGATCACGGTGACGCTCGTCAATCAAACGCGCGGCCCGCGCGCCGTCGCGCTCTACGCGAACCCGCGCGGCGGCAAGGCGACCGGAACGTTCCTGATCGACGGGCTCCTGATCCAAGCCCACGGACTCGCGGCATTCTCGAAGTTCAAGATTTGGCAGGACACGATCAATCCCGGAACGTTCCGTCGCCTGCACATCGTGACGATGCCCGAAGGCGGTTCGACGTATCCGATGCGGCTGATCTTCGCACCGGACGACGGATCGGTCGCGCCGTTCGCGCCGGGTTCGCCGATCTATTAGTCGACGGTCGCCGCTACGGGTGCGGCAAGCGGCAACGTGACGCGCACGATCGCTCCGCCTTGGGGCGCGTTCCGAAGGGCGAGCGTGCCGCCGGCCGCGGAAGCGATGCTTTGCGCGATTGCGAGGCCGAGGCCCGTTCCGGTTCCGTCGCGACGCTGGCGGGACGGGTCGTCGCGCCAGAACCGTTCGGTTGCGTGCAGCAACGCTTCGCCGCTGAACCCGGGACCGTCGTCGGTGATGACGAGCGTTGCGTCGTGCGTCCCCCGCTCGACCGCGACGCTCACCGTGCCGCCGCGGGCGGCGTGTTGAATCGCATTGTCGAGGACGGCGCGGACGATGCGTGCCATCCCGTCGGGGTCGAGCGCGACACGCAGCTCGTCGGCGAACGGGTGCACGACGGTGATTCCGCGTGCGCGCGCGATCGGGTAGAGCTCTTCGACGACATCGAACGCGACGGCGGCGATCTCCGATGAGGCGCCGAGCGCGGGGCCGTTGGACTCAGCGCGCGCGGTGCTGAGCAGACCGCGCACCAAGACCTCGAGATCGTTCGCTTCGAGCGCGATCGAGTGCAGCGCGCGGCGGTATTGCGAACCTTCTCGGTCGGTCTCGAGCGCGTACTCGGCGGTGGCACGAATGACGGTCAACGGCGCGCGCAACTCGTGCGAGGCGTCGGCGGTGAACTGACGCTCCCGTTCGAATGCGGCTTGCAGTCGGTCGAGCATGCGGTTGAAGGCCTGTGCGAGTCGCTCGATCTCGCGCGGCATCCGCATCGTTCCGACTCGTCGGGAGAGGTCGTGGGCTTCGATCTCCGCGACGGCGTCCGTCATCGCGTACAACGGCCGAAGGCCGGCACGCGCGGCAAGCGCGCCGACCACGATGGAGACGAGTGCCGCGATCGCGAGCGCGAACGCGAACAGCGAGGAGATGCGGGCGGCGAATGCGCGCTCCGGAAGGCTGTCGTGCCACACGATTGCATTGCCGAGCGTCACTCCGTCGCGCACGATCGGCACGATCCCGGCGCGCAGCCCGCCCGCGGCTCCGCCGACCGCGCCGGCCCACGCAGCAGCATGCGGGTTCGCCGCGACGCGGCGGATCGCGTCCGGGATCGCCGGCGTGGTCGAGAACAGCAGTGCGCCGCTCGGCGAGAAGATCGTCGACTCCGCGAACGTTCCGTCGAGCTGCGCGACACGCACCGGGTTGACGCCGCTTCGCTGGAAGACCCCGTCGCGCCACACCGCGAACGAGCGAAGACCCTCTGCGACGTGCGTGAGGCGGGCGTCGAGCGCGTTGCGCTGGCTGAGCGAGACGAGCTGGAGCGCGGTGAACGAGAAGGCCAACAGCGTCAACAGGAGCGCGCCGACGTACGCGAGCGTGAGCCGCCCTTGCAGCGAGCGGAAATCAAGCATCGGCGACCGCCGTTCCGAAACGATAACCGATCCCGCGCACGGTCTCGATCAGATTCGGCTCACCGCCGGCAGAGAGCTTGCGCCTCAAACGGCTGACGTAGACTTCGATCAGATTCGAGATCGTGTCGCGGTCGCTCTCCCAGAGCGCCTCTTCGAGGGCTGTGCGCCGGATCAGCACGTTGGGATGACGCATGAAGTACTCCAGAAACGCGGTCTCCCGCGGCGAGAGCGGGATGGGGCGCTGCGCTCGCCGCACGCGCCGCGACGCGAGGTCCATGACGAGGTCGGTCACGACGAGCTCTTGCGCGGGCGCGGGCGCGTCGGTGAGGTCGCGGCGCGTGATCGCGCGCAAGCGCGCTTCGAGCTCGGCGAGCACGAACGGTTTGCGCACGTAGTCGTCGGCGCCCGCATCGAGTCCGGCGACGACGTCGCGTGACGCATCACGCGCGGTCAACATCACCACCGGTGTCGCGATCGCTTGTTGACGCAAGCTGCGCAGCACCGAAAATCCGTCGAGCCCCGGCAGCATCACGTCGAGCACGATGACGTCGTAGCTGTTCGAACTCGCCGCATCCAAACCGCCGCGTCCGTTCGCTTCGACGTCCACGACGTGTCCGCGGTCCATCAGGCTCTGACGCACGACGGCGGAGAGTCGCGTGTCGTCCTCGATCAACAAAATACGCACAGAATCATAAAATACGCAGGTTTCGCCACCCCCGCAGTATCCTCCGATCCGTTGAACACGCGCAAGCCCCGTTCACGATGCATTCAGCGTCCGATGATACCCTCGGAGCACGATGTTGCCCGCATCTTTCGACCTTGGTCATGTCACGCGTAGCACGCTCATTGTTTTGGCTGCGTCCTCGCTGGCCGCGTGCAGCGCGGCAAACGCTGCGAATCCCACGTCGAGCGCCTCGCCCGCGCCCTCAGTAGAACTTGTCACGGCCCGCATCGGCGCGGTCCGTCCGGCGATCTCGATCTCCGGGATCATGGCGCCGTCGCGTGACGTCGGCGTCTCGGCCGCGTTGAACGAACCGATCACCGAGATTCGCGTCCACGAAGGCGAGCGGGTTCACGCCGGTGAGCTCCTCGCGGTGCTCGAGAGCGACGATCTGCGCGCGTCTCTCGCCGCGGCGGAGCAGGCCGTCGCCGAGAACCGCGCGCGCTACGCGCAACAGGGCTATCAGTCGTCCGTCAACATCGCACAGTATGCAAGCAACGTGACCGTGGCGCGCGCCGCGCTCGGCCAGGCACAGGCGACCCTGAACCAAGCGCAACTCGACCTGCATCGCGATGAGACGCTCAACCGTCAGGGATATCTTCCCGATCAAACGCTTGACGGGATGCGGGTGACGGTCGCGGCAGATCGCCACGCCGTCGCGGCGGCGCAGTCGCAGCTCAACCTCGCCGTGCAGAGCGCGAGCGCCGACGGCACGATGCGGCGCGCCGGGATCGAGTCATCGCAAATACTTGCTGCACGCGCCGCGGTTTCGGGTGCACAGCAGGCGGTTGCGCAGACGCAGCTCCAGCTCGCGCGCACGCAGCTGCGTTCGCCGGTTGACGGTGTGATCGCGTCGATCGGCGGCGCGATCGGCGAATACCCCAGCGGCCGCCAACTCTTCACGATCCACGACGACACCCAAATGTACGCGATGCTGCCCGCATCGGCTGCGCAGGCGCTCGCGCTGCGCGGCGGTGAGCAGGCGTCGATCGTCACGACCGATGGTGCGCAGCGCGCGAACGGCGTCGTCGAGGCGGTTCTCGACCAGCTCTCGCCCGGGACGACGAACTTCATCGTCAAGGTGCGGATCGCCAACGCCGATCACCGCTGGCGGGCCGGGATCCCGGTCACCGCGCACCTCGCGCTCGCGCCCGTCCACGGGACCGTCGTTCCGGTGAGCGCGTACGCTGACGTGACCAACGACGCGGTCTACGCCGTGCGCGGCGGACGGGTCGCACGCGTCGCGGTGCGGACGCTCGCCAGCGACGGATCGGCGGCGGTCGTCGACGGGATCGCCGAGGGTGCACGGCTCGTGCGCGACGGGCAGTCCGGCGTCGCCGCGGGCGATCAGGTGGGCAACTGATGTCGCTCACGCGTTTGACCATCAATCGCCCGACGCTCGTCTTCGTCTTCGCGGCGGTGATGCTGCTCGGCGGCCTGTTCGCCGCGCGAAACCTCGTCATTCAAGCGCTGCCCGGCGTCGGTGCACCGACCGTCATGGTCGAGCTATCGTACGCCGGCGGTTCGACGACGTTCATTCGTGACAACATCGTCGCGCCGCTCGAGAACGAGATCGCCGGCGGTCCGGGCCTCGATCACATGGACTCGACGATTCAATCGGGGCAGGCGACGATCACGTGCACGTTCCGGCTCGGCAGCGATCCGAACGCCGACCTCGCCTGGGTGCAGCGCTCGGTCGCGTCCGCCGGTTCGCAATTGCCGAGCGACTTGCTCGCGCCGTACATCCGCGTCGCGAATCCCAGTCAAGCCTCGGTCGTCTCGCTCGCGCTCACTTCCAAGACGCTCTCCCCCGAGCGCCTCGCGCAGCTCGCGAACGCGCAGATCATGCCGGCGATCGAGAACACCGACGGCGTCTCGGACGCGGCGGTGCGCGGTCTTCCGCAAGCAGCCTACAACGTCGTCGTCAATCCGGCGCTGCTCGCCGCCGCGAATCTGACCCTGAGCGACGTCATCTCGACGATCCAGACCAACAACGTGCGCGCGCCCGGCGGGATCGCGTACGGTGCGAAGGAGACGCGGATCGACGTGCGCGGCGATCTGCCGACGCCGCCGATGATCGCCGCGCTTCCGATCCGCGTCACGCCGGCGTACAGCGGCGGCGCAGCACAACTCTCGAGCGGTGTCTCGTTCGCCGGTGCACCGACGAGCGGGATGGCGGCCGCAGCTGCGAGCTCGTCGGCCGAAGCGCCGCCGCCTCCGCGTCCGAGTGCGGCCGCACCGAGCGCGCAGGCGCCGGTGCAGAGCTCGACGCTCCCGATGAGCACCCCCGCCGGGGTCGATCAGCGGCTCTCCATCCCGCTCCCGTCGCCGCCGCCCGCGAGCTCCGCGCCGAGCGGACCTGCGCCGCAGGTGAGCACGAGCATGAGCGCCGGCGCCGCGCTGGCGACGAACCCGATGGTCGGCGCGCTCTCACCGTGGACCGCGCTCTCGGCGAACCGCAGAATCGGCGACTTCGCGACCGTGCAATACGGCTCGACCCCGGTTCGCGTCTTCAACTCGCTCAACGGAGAGCCGGGTGTCGGCATGGACATCCACAAGTTCGACAGCGCGTCGGAGATCACGGTCGCCGACAGCGTGATTCACCAACTGGCCTCCTACCAGAACCAATTCCCGGACGTGCACTTCCGCGTCGACCATGTCTCGGCGACGTTCTCCGCGCAGCAAGTCGACGGCGTCGTGCGCACGATCGTCGAGGGGATCGCGCTCGTCGCGCTCGTCATGCTGTTCTTCCTGCGCTCGTGGCGCAACGCGGTCGTCGTGCTGGTCGCGATCCCGACCTCGCTCGCCGTCACGCTGCTCGTGATGTACCTGCTCCACCTGACCCTCGACGTCGTCTCCCTGCTCGCGATGTCGCTGGTCGTCGGGACGCTCGTCGACGATTCGACCGTCGTGCTCGAGAACATCGAGCGTCACCGCCACCGCGGCGAGCCGGCGGCGCAGGCTGCGCTCAAGGGCCGCAGCGAGATCGGCAGTGCGGCGATCGTGATCACGCTGGTCGATATCGTCGTCTTCCTCCCGATCGCGTTTTTGAGCGGGCCGGTCGGCCGTCAGCTCTCCGAGTTCGGGATCGTCGTCGCGGTCGCGACGGCAACGTCGCTCTTCGTCTCGTTCGCGGTCACGCCGGCGCTCGCCGGGCTGTGGTCGATGCGCTCGACGTGGAAGCCGTGGCCGATCATCGAGACGTTCAATCAGCAGTTCGAGCGTCTGCGCAACTGGTACGCGCGCTACGTGCTCGCCAAGGCGTTCCGCAATCCAGCGCCGTGGATCGCGACGACGCTCCTCCTGCTCGTCGCTGCGTTCGCGCTGGTCCCGCTCGGCGTCGTCGGCGAGGATTATATCCCGGCCGGCGATCAGGGCGAAGTGTTCGCGCAGTTCACCTTCGCGCCCGGCACGCCGCTCGATGACACGCGCCGGATCCTCGCGCCGCTCGATCGCGAGCTCAACGCGTCACACCAGTTCGAGGCGGTCGAAACCAGCTACGGCGGATACTACGCGCCGTTCGGCGGCTTCGTGCAAGCCGGCAACACCGGCGAGATCCATCTCTATCTCAAGGCGAAGGAGAACGTCAACAGCGTGATCGCGCGGCTGCGCGCGCTCGCAGCGCAGCGTGCACGCGGTGCACAAACGATCGTCTATCAGGCGACGTCGCAAACCGGCGGCGCGGCGCAGCCGATCGATCTCCTCATCACGACGACCGACGGCAGCGAGCCCGGGCCGTACGCGAACCGCGTCGCCGACGTCCTGCGGGCGACGAAAGGCGCGCGCGACGTCGTCAACAGTGCGACCAACGTCTCGCCGCAAGTCGAGGTCGTCTTCGACCGCGATCTCGCGCGCACGATGGACGTGAGCATCGGCGCAGCCTCGCTCGCGATCCGCGCCGCGTTCGGCGGCGCCGTCGCCTCGCAGATCACGACGCCCGACGGGCTCGTGCAGATCGAGGTGATCTATCCGCGCCGCGATCAAGGGTCGCTCGACACCGTACTCCAGACGCCGATTCGCACCAACGCCGGCGGACTCGTCCACATCGGCGACATCGCGCACCTGCGCTATCTGCCCACCGCCAACTTGCTCACGCGCCAAGACCGTCAGAACGTCGTCCATGTCTCAGCGAACCTGCAGCCCGGCGCGCAGCTCTCCAACGTCCTGCGCGACTTCCGCGCCCGCCTCACCGCAGCGCATCTTCCCGCAGCCGTCGCGGTCGCGACATCTGCGAACAGCAGCTCCGATATGATGGACCAGACCCTGCGGCTGCTCGGCGGATCGCTCGCGGCGTCGTTCATCCTCGTCTATCTGCTGATGGTCGCGCTCTACAACAGCTATCGGACTCCGCTGATCATCATCCTGGCGATCCCGCCGGCGGCGATCGGCGCGCTCGGCTCGCTCGCGCTCACCCACCAGTCGCTCAACCTCTACTCGCTCATCGGTGCGATCTTGCTGATCGGCCTGGTCACCAAGAACTCGATCCTGCTCGTCGACTACGCCAATACGTTGCGGCGGCGCGGTCGCGGGAAGCTCGAAGCGATCATCGAGAGCGCACGCACGCGCTTTCGTCCGATCGTCATGACGACGTTCGCGATGGTCGCCGGGATGTTGCCGGTCGCGCTTGCGCTCGAACCGGGCGCCGCGGTACGCCGCAGCCTGGGGATCGTCGTGATCGGCGGGCTGCTGAGCTCGCTGGTCCTCACCCTCGTGATCGTCCCGTTGTTCTACCGGTGGCTCGCGCCGAATCGGTTCAAGCAGGATATACTGCGTGTGCACGAGCCGCCGCGCCCGTCGGGCGCCGAAGTTCGTCTGCCTGAGTCGGTGCTCGTCTAGTGGATTCACCTCCGGTGAATCCTTCGCGGTCCTCGCTTCGCTGCGGTCCGCCGCGTCGTCGCGTGTCGGGCAATGCCCGACACACTCCTAGGTGATGCGGCGGTAGATCTCCGCCATCGCGTTGGCCGCCGTCGGCCACGAAAAGCGCGCGATCGCCTCTGCTCGACGCGTTCGCGCGTTCTCTTCCGCGGCGTCACGCGCGACGAGAAACGCGCGCAGCGTCTCGATCCACGCCGCAGGATCGTCGACCGGCAACAGCGCCGCGTCGTCGCCCGCGACTTCGATAAGCGACGACGTGCGTGCGGCGAAGGTCGGGAGCGCCGCGCAGAGCGCCTCTGCGAGCGCGTAGCCGAAGCCTTCGTAGCGCGAAGGAACGAGCGCGCATGTTGCGCGCGCATAGAGGTCGTCGAGCTCCTCACGCGAGACGTAGCCGCGCAGCTCGAGGCGATCGGCGACGTGCAGCTCAGCGGCGCGCGCACGCACGATATCGGCGTACGCCGTGGGCGGACCGACCGAGATGATACGCAGCGCCGGAAGCGCGGGAAGCGTCTCGACGAGCAGCGCGAGATTCTTGCGCGCTTCGACGGTCCCGACGACGAGCGCGAACGGTGCGTCGTCGGGCCGGCGCTGCAACGCCGCAAAACGCGGATCGACGCCCGGATAGATGACGTCGGGGGTTGCGGTCGCGTCGATCAGCGTGCGGTATTCGTCGGCCGAGAAGTGCGAGTCACAGACGATCGCATCCGCGCCGCGGTATGCGTGTGATTGCAGCGCACCGAAGTACGCGCGCGCATACGCGCGGGTGTGCGATTGTACGCGCAGCCACGCGACGTCGTGAACCGTCACCACCGTCGGCACCGTGCGCACGAGCGGCAGCGTCCCCGATGCCGCGTGCAGGATCGACGCCCGACTGCGCGCCGCCTCGAGCGGGAGGAGCACTTGGTCCCAAAGCACGCGGCGATCGAAGCGCCACGGATTCAAACTCGGCCGCTGCAGCGCGCGCGCGTCAACTCCGGTCTCACGCAGCGCGCGCACGAGGTCGCGCGCGTAGATCCCTGCGCCGGTCGCAGTGCCGACGGCGAGCTGCGTATCGACGGCGACGATCACGCCGGCGCGACGCCGCAGGCGCGCAGGGCGGGACCGAAGAGCGGATCGGCGGCGACGTCGCGCGCCACGGCGGTGCGGTCGAGCGCGCGCGCCCGCGTCGCGGCGGAGGTCGCAGCGGCGCAGTCGCGCCTGACGGCAGCCGTCCAGGCGAGACCGCGGTAGGCGTCGGCGCTGTTGGGGACGACTTGAGCCGCACGTGTGTACCAACGCTCGGCGGCACGCGCATCACCGTTCGCGAGAGATTGATAGCCCGCTGCGAGGAGGTACGTCTCTTCGTTCGGTGCCGACGCGAGGGCGCGCTCGTACGAGATCTCGGCCGCACGCCAGAGCGCGCTACGCTGCGCCGGCCGTTGATAGCCGACTTGCGCTTGGAGCTCCCCCAGACGCCACCACGCCTGACCGGTGACCTCGGCTGCGTTCGGATCACCGCTGAGTCGTTCGACGAGGCGCTCTTGGTCGGACAGGGCGCGCGGCGCGTCGCGTGTGGCGAGCTCGTCGATCAGCGCCTGCGCGCGCTCGAGATCTCCGGCGCGCACGTACTCGTCGATCGCCACGTCGCGTTCACCGCGGCGCTCGGCGAGCTGGCCCCGCAGGTCCGCAGTCTGGGCGTCAGACGGCAGCGTCGCGAGGAGCGCTCGCGCGGTGGTGAGATCGCCGTTGTGGATCGCCGCAGCGGCACGCGCGCGCGGCCCGCCGATGAACGCCCGCAAGAACGATGGATCGATCCCGTGCAGCAGAGCGGGAAACGACGGCCGGCTCGCGAGGTCGCCGTACGCAGCACTGGAGGCGAGCTGGACGGCACCCAGCACCAGGACGAGCGCAACGGCAACGAGCGCGAAAAGCACACGCATCGTCGGTGAGGCTACAACGACGACGGCCCGGGACCTCGCGGTCCCGGGCCGTTCGCACGTACAGGTCGTTCGGCTTGCGCTAGAAACGGACCGTGAAGGTCACGTCTTCGCGATTGCCGTTGAAGTTGTACGTCGGGAGGACGCCGTCTTTGTACACCTGGTTCCGGAAGAGGAACGAGACCGAGCTCGTCGTCTTCGGGATGTTGTACGTGAGCGTGCCCTGGTATTGTTGCTTGGTCTCGCTGATGTTCTGTCCCAGCGTGGTGCCGTACCGTCCGCCGTACTGCTGGTTGTTGTACGCAGCCGCGAAGACCACGTCTCTTGACAACGGCACGCTCGCACCCGCTGCGACCGTGGCGTGAATCATGTCGACGTAGTTCGGATAGTACAGGACCGGAGCGCCGCCCGCCGCCGCGTAGGCCGCAAGCGCTGCGGCGTTCGTGGGGTCGAGACCCGTCAGCGAGTTTTGGAACCCGGGGTTCTGGATCGTCGGGTTGCCCGGGGCCATCGCGTACGCGTACGCGGTGGTGTCGTGACGAATCAGGTGCTCGTAGTCGCCGCTCAGGTTGATCGCGACCTTCGTGCCGAAGATCGGGACCGGGAACGTCACGCCGCCACCGATCTTGTCCATGGTCATCTTCGTGTTCGACGACGGAACGCCGTTGAACGTGAGCTGACCCCAACCGTTCGTCGTCAGCTCTTCGAGGTGCTGACCCAGAATGTTGGACTGGAACGTGATGTCGCCGATCTTGATCGGCGCGGTGATGTTGAGCGTGAAGCCCTGCGTGTTGGGCGAGAACGCGCTGAAGTACTGCGGGCCGCTCGCCACAAACGGGTTGAACACCGGATAGATGAACGTGTAGTTCGGGTTGGTCGACAGCTTCGTCCCCGTCGCCGCGTCGATCGTCTGGTTGATCGCCAAGTTGTTGGCGAAACCGAAGAACTGCGGGAAGAACGGTTGCGTCCACTGGGAGAACGTCGACGGCGGCGGACCGTAATACCGGAACGGCGCGCCACTGAGGAAGTTCTTGCCGACCGCCTGATACTGAACCGACGCCGTGACGTCGTTGAACTTCAGACGCAGGCCGACGACGCCGGCACTGTCGGTGACCGACGGGATGTTGTAGAAGTCCGGCGTGTACTTGCTGTACGCGCCTTCGCCGTACAGAATCGGGTGCGATCCCTTGTTGTCCAGCGACAGGAAGGGGATCGGAACCTGGAAGTCACCGCCGAACACCGTGTCGCTGACCGCACCGTAGCCGTTCGCCGCCGCGTTACCGGCCGGAGCGGCGTAGATCGCGGTGACGCCCTGCGAGTTCGCGAGGTCCGCGAAGTCGAAGATGCGGCTGAACGAGAAGCCGATCTCGGCACCCGGAAGGCCCTTGATCTTCTCGTTCACGCGAGCGTTGACGTGATAACGCTGCCACTGACTGTTTGTGTAGGTCAGCCCCGTGTACATGATCGTCACGGCCGTTCCTACGGGGAGCGGACGCGTGAAGACGACCTCGTTGTTCTGGTCGATGTAGTAGAACGAGGTGCACAGCGGGTTGGTCACAGGCTGACCTGCGGCAAGCGGCGTGCTGGTGGCTGCATAGCATGCCACGCCGTTGATCGCCTGGACGAAGACCGTGCCGACCTGCGCGCGGTTGGGCAGGTAGACGTACGTCGCCGGTGAGTTGTTCACCGTGTACGTGTAGGTCTGGTTCGGCTGCGCTGCCTGGACCAGCCCGTTCTGCGGCGGCGTGCGCAGGAAGAAGTAGTTCTGCTGCGCCTGGTCGCCGATGCCGTTCTCGGGGAACTCCGGAACGTTGGTCAGCGTGTTGAGGAAGTTCTGGTCCATGCGCGTCCAGGAGAACTGGAACGTCGTGAGACCGCTGATCACGCCGCCGATCTCGAACCCGCGCTCGTACGGCTGGACCGGGTTCTCGTAGCCGGGGCCCTGCTGCGAAGCATCGGGCGCGCGGTACGCCAAGCCCAAGCGCGACGACTGCATGTTGTCGAGCTCACCGTCACGCAGGTACACGTTCGTGAACGCACCGGCGCGCGCGATGTTGACCTGAACGTCGGGCTGGATCGAGTACTTCGCCTGCGGGGTGAACTCGCCGCCCCACTGGTAGTTGATGATGTGAACCGGGATCGAGACGGTCAGGTTCTCGTTCACCGTATAGATGAAGTTGAACTTGTCGTCGAACCGGATCAGGTCCCCCGAGCCCGTCTGCTCGAGCGGGCTGTTGTTGGGAACCGAGGTGATGTAGGCCGCGAGGTACGCGTCAGCTTGGGCACCGCGGTTGATCGTAACCGGGAAGGTGAGCCGCTGACGGGCCGAGTTGTTGGCGAGGATCGTACCGTGGAAGGCGATCGACTGCGCGAACTTCGTACGCTTGTCGAGCGCGTCGAGGGCATCCTCGAGGTTGGTGACGCGCACGCCGAGCGAGTCGAGCTCGTCCTTGAGCGCGTCGATGAGCTTCTGAAGCTTGTCGAGGTCCGCCTTCGAGGCGTACCCGGCGCCGTTCGCCTGCACTTTCGCGATGACGCGTGCAACAAGCATCGCCATCTCGTAACGTGTCAGGGGACGATCGCCTTTGAACTTACCGTCGGGATACCCCTCAACTAGACCGTCCGCGGCCAGCGACTGGATCGCTTGATACGCCCAGTGATTCGCCGGCACGTCGGAAAACGGTGTAGCCGAGGCGCCCAGACCCGTCGCCACGAGCGAGCTCAATGAGAAGCCCGCTGCGAGGACCAGGGTAGCGAGACGCTTCATCGTGTCCTCCGATGAGA
>CAZABL010000094.1:0-14342 GCA_964483365.1 uncultured bacterium | reverse complement strand
AAGGAGCCGCGCTCCCGTGGTTGCGATGTTCATGATGTCCTCCAGACGGTAGGGCCCAAGTGAGCCCCTCTCCCTGACGTCGAACTAGGCTCGCCAATATCGACAGGGTAGATCGATTTCGATTTTTTTTAACCAGGCCTCTGAATCTTGTTGTAAATCTCGTGACGGCGTCGCTCGTCCAGCGTCGCAGCTGCGATCGACGAGTTCCTGTGGGCCAGTTACCGCGACAGCGGCTCTACCCCGCGTTCCCAGGCGTCCAGCGCCGTCTCCAGCCGCGCTGGATCGACACCATAGACGTCGATCGCCGCTTCGCGCGTGATGTAACCGTCTAGCACGTCCGCGACGACGGTCTCAAAGGGCCGCTCTCGCGGCGAGCCCAGGCCGCCGCCGCCCGCCTTGTCGATGCGCAGCAGGTCGCCGGCGGTGAGTGCAACGCCGCTAAAGCGGCTCGGGAGCACACGCGCAGCATCCGTCTGCGGGTTGACAATGCACGAGCCAAGGCCGCCGGACGCGCCGCCGTTGATTCCATTGGCGGGGATCGTGTGCTTTCCGCCGCGCAACGTCAGCTGCGCTTCGGGCGCGAGGATCTCGTACTCGCGCTCTGGCCCGAGGCCGCCGCGCCACGTCCCGGCGCCGCCGGAGTCGGGACGGAGGGCGAAACGGCGCACGCGGGTCGGAAACTCCGACTCGAGGATCTCGATCGGCGCGATGCGGGAGTTCGACAGCAACACGCTCACGCCGGATACGCCGTCCTTTCCGCTGCGTGCTCCATATGCCGAGCCGATCGACTCGTACTGCACGAACGCGCTTCCGTTCGCGCGTCGTCCGCTGATCGCAAGGCCGCCGCCGACACCGCCCGCGCCGGCGACTTTGCGTCCCGTCGTCAACCGCGTGAGCGCTTCGATGAGTGCTTCGGTGACGGCGGTGGCCGTCGCCATGTAGTTGTTCGTCGGCGCCGGGAAGATGGGGTCGAGGACCGAGCCGCGGCGGAACGTCGTCTCGACGACGCGCGCGAGCCCACCGTTGTTCTCGATTGCCGGGTCGATCATCGCGATCGTCGCGTAGTAGCAGCAGCCGCGCACGAGCGCGGGACGCACGTTGATCGGGCCCTTCGTCTGGTCGCTCGAGCCCGAGAAGTCGAACATCAGCCGGTCGCCGCGCTTCTCGACGCTCACATGGTAGCGCACCGGGACGTCGAGCGCGATCCCGTCGTGGTCGACGAAGCTCTCCGCATCGGCCACGCCATCAGGCCACGCGGCGAGCTCGGCGCGCACGCGCCGTTCGGTCGCGTCCTTCTTCTGCTCGAAAACGCCAATCACGCTCTCGACACCGTATCGTGCGATCGTCTCGAGGAGCCGGCGCTCACCGAGCCGCGCGACGCCGACTTGTCCGCGTATGTCGCCGATCACGAGGTCCGGCGTGCGGCTGTTCGCGCGCAGGATCGCTTCGACGTCGCGAGCGACGACGCCGGCGCGCATGTAGCGCACCGGCGGGAACTGGATCCCTTCTTGGAAGATCTCGCGCGCGTTGCCGGAGCCCGTCCCAGGGACCATTCCGCCGAGGTCGCTCTTGTGCGCGATGCTCCCGCAGAACGCGACGAGACGCTCCTCGTGAAAGACCGGTGTGACGACCGCCATGTCGACCGAATGCGTGACACCGGCCTCATACGGATGATTCGTCATGAACGCGTCGCCCGGCGCGATCTCATCCCCATAGACGCGACGCACGGCACGCACGACTTCGGGAAGCGCGGCGACGTGGAGCGGCAGGACGACGTGCTCGCCCACGACATCGCCGTTGGCGTCGAGGAGCATGCAGCTCGCATCCTGCGACTCGCGGACGATCGTCGAGTAGCCGGTGCGGAAAATGCCGTCCTGCATCTCCTTGACGATCCCGGAGAGCCGGCTCGCGACGACTTGGTAGGTGACGGGGTCGACGAGCTTCACGTCAGCCGGCGACCCCGAAGATCGTGTTGAACGCTTTGGCGTAGTCGGCATAGTTCGCGCTGTCGCTCGGATCGCTGATGACGAAGCGGATGTGCGGATTCCAAATCGCGGGATTGTTCTTGACGTCCTTGCGCGGCGAGATGCGCCCGAGCGTGGTCGCGATCCAGCTTTGGGTATCGCGGCGCAGCGACCAGCGCATGAACAGCAGCGCAGCGTTCGGATGCGGCGCGTGCGCGACGACGCCGATGCCGTGGACCTCGACGACGGTCGGGTTCGGATTGACGTTGACTGCCGCAAGCCCCGCGGCCTGATCGCGCGCCATGTTGTAGCCGTACGTGTTCACCGCGGCGACGTACTCGCCGGCCTCGAGCATGTTCTCGGCGAGCTGGTGGCTGTTGATGAGCTTCACGCCGTTCGCCGCGAGCGCGCGGGCGAGCGCCTCACCCTGCTGCTTGCCGAACGCGCGCTGCATCGCCGCATACCATTCGTACGAACCGTTGAACATCGCGAACTTCCCGCGCCATTCGGGCCGCGTGAAGTCTTGCCACGTCGTCGGCGCCTTCAGCCCCGCGGAGGCGAGGAGCTTAGGGTTGTACGCGATCGTCTCGGTGTTCAGGAAGATGCTCGACCAGTAGCCGTCTTTGTCGAACGTCCCCGCCGTCATCTCGACGTTCTCGGGGACGGAGGTCTTGTCGAGCATGTTCTGCCGCTTGAGCAGATCGATCTGGAAGCCCGGCTCGTCGACGACGTCGGCCTTCGGCGTTCCGGCCCGCGCTTCGATCAGCATCCGGCTCGGCAGCGCATTGCTCTCGAGCCGCAGCGTGTCGACGCGGATGCCGTACTCTTTTTGGAAGCGCTGCGCAAGCGCTTGCATCTGCGGCGCGGTCATCGAGCCGTAGAGCGTGACCGTCCCCTCCTTTTTCGCGGCGGCGACGAGTTGTCGATCGTCGTCGACTTTCGGTGCGGCGCCGACGGTCGCGACGAGGAACGCGAGCGCGAGAAACCGGAGCGTCATGCGGGACCTTCCGTACCGAGATGGCGAGCGAAGAACGCGAGCGACGTCGCCCATGCTTCACGGGCGGACGCTTCGTGATACGTTGATCCGACGTCACGCATGAATGCGTGCCCGGCACCGCCGTAGACGTCGAGCGTGTAACGCTTCCCGGCCGCTGAGAGCGCCTGGGCGACCCGTGCGTGCTCGTCGGGACCGATGCTCTTGTCGTTGGCGGCGTAGGCGAGCAGCAGCGGGGCGCGAATCGCGTCGACGCCGTCGAGCAGCGCCGGCCTTCCCGGTCCGCGCGTCTCGCCGATCCCGCCGCCATAGAACGAGATCGCCGCGCCGAGCCGATCGGCAAACGTCTGCGCCGTCAAAAACGCGAGGCGGCCGCCCATGCAAAATCCGACCGCGCCGAGCCGCGTCTCGTCGGCGTCGTCGCGCCCGTCGAGAAACGCGATCGCCGCCGCGATCGCACGCTGCGCGAAGTCGTCGTCGAAGAGCGCCTTCTTGCGCTCCTCGATGTCCTCGCCCCCGTACGAGAACGTCTTGCCGCCGAAGAAATCCGGTGCGATCGTCGCGTAGCCGGCCGCGGCGAAGCGCCGGCAGAGATATTGGATGTGCTCGTTGATCCCGAAGATCTCTTGGAACAACAGCAGGCCCGGTCCGCGCGTCGCCGGCGCCGCGTAATAGGCGCGCAGCCCCTCACCGATCGGGACGAACTCAGCCTGCAGGGAGGCCTGGTAATTCATTGCATTCAATTCTGGAGAATCGGCGACAGAAATCCTCCCAGGGAGACGCGCAGTCTTGGAAACCACGTTCGGCCATCCCGCCCTCGCGCCGCACGCCGCCGCGATCACGGCGCAGCTTGACATCGGCGGCGCACCGGCGCCGCTCTGCGCCCGTCTCGCGACGGTACTGCAAGAGGCACTCCGCGACGACACGCTTGCGGAGGTGTTCAGCGAGCGCGAGCGTTCATTTGAAGCATGGCGCGATCCGCAACGCGGCTTCGTGCTGCACGCGTCGATCCATCGCCCCGGACATCGTACGCCCGCGCACGATCACGCCGAAGCGTGGGCCGTCTACGGCATGTATCGCGGACAAACTGCGTATCGTCTCTTCGACCGCGGCGAAGATCGCGCGCCCGGAATCGCAACGCTGACGCTGCGCGAAGAACGGATTACCGAGCCGCCGGAGATCGCGATCGTTTTACCGGGCCAGGTACACGAAAACTGGAATCCGAGCGACGCGCCGGCGTGGAACCTGGTCATCCGCCCGCGACCGCTCTCTGAGCTCTGGCGTCGCGCCTATCAACTCGAAAACGGAGCGTATCACCCGATGCGCCGGACGGCGTAAAAAGAAAACGAGCCCGGCACGGATGCCGAGCTCGCATTCCTCGCTTTGTCAGCGCTTAGCGGTAGGAACCGCCACCGCGGCTGCCGCCGCCACGCGACTGGAAGCAATCGCGGCAGTACACGGGCTTGTCACCACGCGGCTGGAACGGCACTTCGGCGATTTGGCCGCAGCTGCTGCAGGTCGCCTGGAACATCTCGCGCGACTCGCGGCGTCCGCCGCCGAAGCCGCCGCCACCGCCGTAGGAGCCGCCACCGCCGCCGCCGCCACCGCGCTGGGCCTTACGGGCCGCACGGCAATCGGGGCAACGGTTGGGCTTGTTGGTGAAGCCCTTCTCGGCGAAGAACGACTGTTCGCCGGCGGAGAATGTGAACGGCTGCGCGCAATCAACGCAGGTCAGGGTTTCGTCAGTATACATCGGGTTAGGGTCTCTCTGAGGCGTCGATCTCTAGCAAACCGCGATGTACCTGAAGCTGCCTGAGCTACTACGAGGACTCTCGAGTCGGAATGCGTGACAGGCCCGACGGACGCCAGAGCGCCGCGCCTGCACGCACACCATAACACATGGTTGCAACATTTTGTCGCAAGCAACCGCAAAGAAAGGCCATAAGTCCTGCCTTGACAAGCTCCCCGAAACGGGCCCGCGTCGCCCGACGAGGGCGGCGGGCGCCATAGGTACCGCCCAGGAATACGGGTAACAACAGCAGCCCCAAGTCCACGGGCCCCTATAGGAGGGCGCACGATGTTCGACGGGCAGGTAGCACTGGTCACGGGCGGTACGCGCGGTATCGGCGGCGCCATCACGTGCATGCTCGCCAAGAACGGCGTGCGGGTCGCCGCCGGCTACCACTGCGGACGGCAGGCGGCCGAGGCGATGCAAGCCTCGCTGAACGGGAACAGCGAGATGGTCTCGCTCCACCAAGGCCGCGTCGACGACGTGAACGACACCACACGGGTCGTGCGCGAGGTGCTCGACCGCTACGGGCGGATCGACTATCTCGTCAACAACGCCGGGATCACCGTCGACAAGACGATCCGCAAGATGACCCCGGAGGACTGGCACAACGTCCTCAACGTCAACCTGTTCGGCGCGTTCGCGATGACGAAGGCCGTCATCGAGCACATGATCGAGCGCGGTTTCGGACGCATCGTCAACATCAGCTCGGTGATCGGCGAGACCGGGAACATCGGGCAGGCCAACTACGCGGCTTCGAAAGCCGGGTTGCTCGGCTTCACCAAGAGCCTCGCCCTCGAGACGGCGCAGCGCGGCATCACGGTGAACTGCGTCGCGCCGGGCTTCATCGAAACCGAGATGGTCGCGGCGGTTCCCAAGCCCACGCTCGACAAGATCGTCGACAAAATCCCACAGCGCCGTCTCGGGCAACCGGAAGAAGTCGCGCGCGTCGTGCTCTTCCTGCTCGAGGCGGAATCGGCGTACATCACCGGCGCGGTGTATACCGTCAACGGCGGCTTGGACATGTAGTGGTGAACGGCCAGACGACGATCCCCGTCGAGGAGTTCGGTTACGGTTTGGACGTCGCCGGGCTCGACGTCGCCTCCCTCGCCGACGCGCTGCGCGCGGTCGTTGCGGAAGCGGTGTCCGATCCGGCACGGATGACGAGCTTCGCGACGGAGATGGCGTTCGCCGATCAGACGATCGGGATGAACATGCTGCGCCGGCTCATGATGGATCCCACCGTCCAGCCGATTGCGGCGCCGCCCGCCGGCGACAAGCGGTTCAGCGATACGGCCTGGCAGAACAATCCGTTTCTCGCGAGCATGCTCGAGGGGTATCTCGTGCGCGTACGTGCGGCGTTGCGGCTCGTCGAGAGCTCGCGGCTCCCCGAAGCGACGCGCCGCAAAGCGAAGTTCGCGCTCACGATCGCGACGGACGCCTGCGCGCCCAGTAACATCCCGTGGGTGAACCCCGCCGTCGTCAAGGAAGCGTTGGACTCGGGCGGCGGAAGCCTGATGCGCGGGCTGCGCAACTTCATCGACGACGTGCAGACCAACCACGGGATGCCGCGGCAGGTCGACACGTCGAGTTTCACGCTCGGCGGGAACATCGCCGCGACGCCGGGCCGCGTCGTGATGCGCAACGAGCTCATCGAGCTGATCGCGTATGAGCCGCAGACCGCGGAGGTCAATCGTGTCCCGCTGCTGTGCTCGCCGCCGTGGATCAACAAATACTACATCATGGATCTCGCGCCGGGGCGCTCGTTCATCGAGTGGGCCGTGCGCCACGGTCATCAGACGTTCGCGATCAGCTATCGGAACCCGGACCGGTCGATGGCGAAGCTCGGGATGGGCGAGTACCTCCACCTCGGGCTGCTCGCCGCGCTCGACGCGATCGAGCGGATCACCGGCAGCGAGCGCGCCGACATCGCGGCGCTGTGCCTGGGCGGGACGATGACGATCATCCTGCTCGCCTATCTCGCCGCGCACGGCCAAGCCGACCGCATCAATACCGCGACGGTGACCAACACGCTGGTCGACTTCAGCGAGCCCGGCGATCTGGGTGCGTTCACGGACGAAACGACGATCACGCGTTTGGAGCGCACGATGCAGGACGAGGGCTACCTGCACAAGAGCACCATGGCGGGGACGTTCGATTGGATGCGCGCGAACGACCTGATCTGGAGCTACGTCGTCAACAACTGGTTCATGGGCAAGAATCCGCCCTCGTTCGACATCCTCAACTGGAACGCGGACAGCACGAACATGCCGGCGACGATGCACTCGCAGTACTTGCGCTCGTGCTATCTGCGCAACCAGCTCGTCGAGCCCGGCGCGTTCGTCATCGACGGCACCCCGCTCGATCTCGGCAAGATCACCACGCCACTCTACGTGCTCGGAGCCGAGTCCGACCACATCGCGCCGTGGCGCTCGTCGTATCGCACCGTCCAACTCGTCGGCAGCAGCGACGTGCGCTACACGCTCACGAACTCCGGCCACATCGCCGGGATCGTGAATCCGCCCGAGAACCCGAAAGCCTGGCACTGGACGAAAGACACCGTCGACAAGCGTGAGGACGCGGACGCATGGCGCGCGTCAGCGCAGCGACACGCGGGGAGCTGGTGGGTCGACTGGGCCGACTGGATCGCCGCACACGATGGGGAACAGGTCACGCCGCCGACACTGCCCCCGGGAGAACCGGCGCCGGGACGGTACGTGCGCAACGAGACGGGTCCGGCGTTCGACGCGCTGAACACTGCGGTTCGTGAACGATAAGGGCGAATCGGGTTTCGGCAGTCTCGGGGAGTTCATCAGAACGCAGCGCGAGCTCGCAAATCTCTCCTTACGCCAGCTCGCCGAGATCGCGAAGGTCTCAAACCCGTACCTCAGTCAAATCGAGCGCGGTATGTACAAGCCGTCGGCCGACGTGCTCAAGAACATCGCCGCTGCACTGCAGATCTCGGCCGAGACGATGTACGCGCAGGCTGGGCTGCTCGACGAAACGCCGTCCGCCGACGGTGCGATCGACGTCGAGAAAGCGATCCGGATGGACGCTCGCCTGACCCTCGACCAAAAGGACACCTTGATCCGAATCTATCGCGGTTTCGTCGAGCGGACTTGACACATCTAGCACGTGCTTGGTATACCTAGCACATGGCAGACACATACGTCGACCTGATCTCAAAGCTCCAGCAACAGGGGCTCAACGCGCTCAAGCAGGCCCAGGAGGCCCACCTTGCGGCGCTGTCGACCGCGCGCGACATCGCGACGCAGCTCGCCACCACTCCCATCCCAACGCCCGACACGATCCCGAGCGTCTCGAAGCTCACCGAGCTCAGCTCGGACTTCGCGACCCAGCTCCTCGAGCAGCAGAAGGCCTACGCGGACAAGCTCGCCACGTTCTTCGACGCGACCCGCAAGGACGTCACCGAGCAGGTCGGACGCTTCACCAAGCAGCCGACGAACGCGCAGTAGCTCACAGTCGCTCAAGCAGGCAGGCATCCGGCATCCCGGCGGCAATCAGGTTCCTAGCGGCGCTAGGAAAACCGTTGCCGCGGGTAGCCGGAGGCCACGAAAACGCTTTACGAACTCATCGACGCCAGCTATCTCGCGATGGCTCCGGCGCGCTGGTCCGCCGCGACCGCGCGAACGCTCTTCGGGAACCCCCTCTCCCCCTTCGCCTACACGCCCGCGAGCCGCGCGATCGACGCGTCGGCCGCGGTCTTCAGCGGGATCACGGAACGCCGCGGGAAGCCGGCGTGGAAACTCCCGGCAACGCTCGAGCTCGTCGACGATCGTCCGTTCGGGCGTCTCATCCGCTTCGTTCCGAACGTTGACCGCGAACGCGAGGGAGATCTCCCCCGCGTTCTTCTTGTCGCACCGATGTCAGGCCATCACGCGACGCTGCTGCGCGGCACCGTCGCCGCACTGCTGCCCGAACACGACGTCTTCATCACCGACTGGACCGACGCGCGCGATATCCCGGTCGGGGCGGGCGTGTTCGATCTCGACGACTACATCGCGTATCTGATCGACTATCTGCGCATCCTCGGGCCCGACGTCCACGTGATCGCGGTCTGTCAGCCGGCCCCGGCGGTTCTCGCCGCTGTTGCGCTGATGGCTGCCGCAAACGATCCGGCGCAGCCGCGCTCGATGGTGCTCATGGGCGGGCCCGTCGACGTTCGGGTCGCGCCGACGGCGCCGGTGCAGCTCGCCGCCGCGCATTCGCTACACTGGTTCGAGCGCACACTGACCACGCGCGTTCCCGCGTGGTATCGCGGCGCCGGGCGTCGTGTCTATCCGGGCTTCTTGCAGCTGGGCGCGTTCATGTCGATGAACGCGCAACGTCACGTCGACGCGCACCTCGAGATCTTCCACGCTCTCGTCCGGGGCGACGGGGACACCGCCGACGCGCGCCGCGCGTTCTATGACGAGTATCTCTCGGTGATGGACGTGACGGCGGAGTACTACCTGCAGACGATCGACGTCGTCTTCCAACGCCACGAACTCGCCCGCGGCGCGATGACGTGGCGCGGCGAGCCTGTGAATCCCGCGGCGATCACGCGTACCGCGCTGATGACGGTCGAGGGCGAGCTCGACGACATCTCCGCTCCCGGGCAAACGTACGCCTCACATCGCCTCTGCTCCGCGATCCCCAGCGACCGCCGCGCTCATCTTCTTCAGCCCGGCGTCGGTCACTACGGGATCTTCAACGGCCGGCGGTGGCGCTCCGAAATCGCCCCCCGCATCGCCGACTTCATTCGCCGCGCCTAGCGCTACTTGTTCGTGAGGGCGCCGACGCGAACGAGGTGCGCGTGCACCGCGTCGATCGCTTCTTGCGCGATCGCTCTCGCCGATTGGGCCTCAGCCGGTGCGAACGATTGTGCGGGCAGCGCGTAGTCGAGGACGTCGGGGTACCGAGTTGTCAGGTAGTACTTGTCGAGCGTCAATAGCCGCGCGCGGAGCTCTGCATCAAGCGGAAGGCCAGTCCCGAGCAGTTCGGTCGTCAGCTCTCGAATGAGGTGAATGCGTGGAAAGTCGCCACGCTCCCAGACGAGCGCAGCTTTTAGGGCCTTTTCTGCGGCTTGCTGCGCGAGGAAGCAGACGAGGTTCGGTCGGCCGTCCGCCAACAGAGCCGGAATCGCCGCCATATCTTCTTCAGCTTGCTCCAGCCAACGCGCCGCAAGGTCAGCGGGATGCTGCTGCATCGATCCACAGACCTTCGCGGCGGGCCTGCGCGACGGACGAGCGCTCGCGCGAGAGGCGCTCGAATTGCTCCGGCGTGTACACGATCAGATCGCATGGGACGCCAAGATCGAGCCGCGCACGCAACGCATCGCCATGCTGGAACGGCGGGATCCCCGCAATCGGCTCTTGTACGACCATGACGTCGAGGTCGCTCTTAGGACCGATCTCATTGCGCGCATAGCTTCCGAAAACGAGCGCGCCGACGACATGCGGTGTCTCGCGCACGAACGTGCGCAGTCGCTCGACGGCATGATCGAGCTCTTCGCGTCGCGACGCGGCGCGCTCGTGCCACCACTTCGGATACGGGCGCCGGTCCCGCTCGGGGTACGGCATAGATAGAGCGCTTCGGCGATCAACCGCAGCCTTCCCCGCCGTTAGCGCGCATCGAGGGCGGCGTGAGATTGCCCGAGCACCCAGGGACTCTTTTCATCCGCGCGCAGGCCTGCGTCGTGATTCTCGAGGGACTGCAGCCGAATGCGATTGCCGTCCGGGTCCTCCATCACCAGCGTCCATCCGCGAAACGCAGTGAGGACGGGCGAGTGGGGGATGCCGTTCAACGTGAGAATCGCATCCCACGCTTCAAGTGCCGCGCGGTCGTCCACAGTGATTGCGAGCGAATCGAAGCGTGCCTGGAGACGCGCCCTTTCCGGGTCGAGCTGCAGTTCCAGATACGCGCCGAGCCCCGGCACCGCAACGACGTAGGCATACAACGAACCATCTGCGTGTCGGTGGTCGGCGTCGTAGACGCGTGACGCACCGAGCGCAGACTCGTAGAAGCGCAGCGCGCGGTCGAGCTCGGAGACCGCAAGCTTGACGTGATGGATGCCCTTGAAGGCCGGCGCAATCACTTCAGGAGATCCACGCCGTGCGTCATCATTTCGGCGACGTCGTGCACGCGACCGTCGAGCAGACCCTTGATCGAGTAGAGCGCCGTCCCCGTGACCATCTCGGTGTCGAGATGCGAAGGCATGAAGAGCTCGTAGCGGCTCGTGACGACGTCGAGCAGCGCGGGACCCGGCGTCGCGAGCCACTCGCGCACCGCCGCGTCGAGATCCTCTGCGCGTTCCACGCGCTTGCCCCACATTCCGAAGGACTCGGCGACGCGGCCAAAGTCTGGGTTCTTGAGATCCGTGAAGTTGTCGAGGAGACCTTCGGTCTTCTGCTCGATCTCGACGTACGCGAGCGACCCGTTGTTGAACACCGCGACCTTGATCGGAAGATTTTCTTGCACCGCGGTGAGCAGGTCGCCCAGCAGCATTGTGACGCCGCCGTCTCCCGAGAACGAGATGACCTGCCGGCCCGGATAGGCAGCGGCCGCTCCCAGCGCGTGCGGCATCGCGTTTGCCATCGAGCCGTGCACGAGACTCGCCAGCGTGCGATTGTGTCCGGTCGCGCGCACATGCCGCATCACCCAGACGATCGGCAGGCCGCCGTCCGCGGTCCAGATAGCGTCTGGCTGCGCGTAGCGATCGACGAGTTCGGTGAAGTATTGCGAGTGGATCGTTCCGTGGTCTCGATTCGACGGCTTGTCCACCTGGAGCCCTCGTTTGAACTTCTCCCACGCCGCAACCGAGTGGCGCAGGAACGCGTCGTCCTGTTGCTCGTTGAGCAGCTGCAACAGCGCGTCGAGCGTCGGTGCAACGTCGCCCACGATCCCGAAATCGACGGGATGCCGTCGTCCGAGGTGCGTCGCGTCGATGTCGAGTTGGATGATCGTCGCGTTGTCCGGATAGAACTGCCGCCACGCGAAGTCGCAGCCGAGCAGCAGCAACACGTCGCACCCGAGGACCGCGTCGTAACCGCTCTGCACGCCGAACACGCCGGTCATCCCGACGGCACACGGATTCTCGTATTCGAGGAAGTCCCGGCCGCGCGAGGTGAATGCGACCGGGGCTTTGAGACGCTCTGCGAGTGCGACGACTTGATCGTGTGCGTGCTCGCATCCGGCGCCGGCATAGATCGCGACGCGTTTCCCGTCGTTGAGCGCGCCGGCAACGAGTTCGAGCTCTTCTTGACTCGGCCGCGTCTGGGAACGAGGCCGATGCACCCGGAACGGCGGCGATTTCGCCGCCGGCGCCACCGCGACGTCGGCCGGCACGATGAGCACCGCGACCCCGCGCTTCGCCAGCGCGGCCTGCGCGGCGTAGGCAGTGATGCGCCGCGCCGACTCCGGCGTACGCACCTCTTCACAGAAGACGCTGCAGCTTTGGTACACCGAGCGCAAATCGACTTCTTGGGGAAACTCGATGCCGAGCTCGTCCCGGTTGACCTGACTCGCGATCAGGACGACCGGAGCGCGGCTGCGGTGCGCGTCGAGGAGGCCGTTGATGAAGTGCAGCGAGCCGGGCCCGCACGAGCCTGCGCACAGCGCGAGTTCACCCGTGAGTGCCGCGTCAGCGCCGGCAGCAAAGCCGCCCGCCTCCTCGTGTCGCGTGTGAACGAAGCGAATCGTGCTACGGCGGAGAGCGTCGGTGATGTGATTGAGCGTATCGCCCGGAACACCGTAGCAACGGCGCGCGCCGGCGTCTTCGAGCACCGAGATGATGACGTCGGCGACCTTCTGGCTCATGACGATCTCAGCCGCCGAAGCCGCCCGCGACCGTGGTGAGCATGATCGCGCCGTTGAGCGTCGGAAGCTCACCTTTTTTGTACTGCTTGAGCAAGTCCATCACGCCGGGCATCGCCTCGGTGTACGGCGAATTGCCCTCATTGATTGCGAGCAAGAAGCCTTCTTCGTAGGTTTCCGGCGGCACGATGCACTCGAAGCGACGCGGAATTCCCGGTGGGAACGAGATCGTGTCGTACGGGCCGAGATCGACGAACTCGTCGTGCGCGGGCTCCGATTCCCAGATGAAGCGCCACGTCCCCTGCATCGGGATGAACGTCTCGTTCGTATCGTGGTTGTGCAGAACCGGGCCGTTCCCGGGTTTCGCCTTGAGGAAGCCGACGCTGAAGCCGGGTCTTGGCGAGATGATCCCTGTCGTGTCGTTGCCGACCGGCTTGACGGCGTTGGCTCCCGGCGGCGGCTCGTATCCGAAGACGTTGAAGATCGTCTTGGTGTGACCCGGAATATCGCTATCGGGGAGCCCGGTTGCGGCTCCATGCAGATCTTTGAAGCGAGCGACGTACTTTGAAAGCATTTCTTCTCTGGAGCACCAGCGGACTGGGAGCATGCGTGTTCCTCTCTTGCGTGTAAGATACGTACACTGTGGTACCGCAAAGCCGCGCGCGCCGTATTGCATCGAGAACTCAATAATTGGTCGAATTACGCCGCCGAAGGTAGCGACGAAAGCAGTAACATGCAAGAAATGCCGCACGGGCGACAAGACGCGCGGCCTCTCCGCGTCGTACGATGCGCGAGTTGCTATGAATAATAAACTCGCGGCCTCCGTGCTCCCGAAAGACGTCGTCGATTCAGTACGCGCGGAGACGCTCGCGCGACTTGACACGTTCATGCGTCACGTCCCGCAAGCGTCGGTTGAAACGCGCCACGGCATATGGCGCTACCGAAGGACGGCGGGCGCGGGCTCGCTCCCGACCCTGCTGCTGCCCGGCATTCAGGGCGGCGGTGAGGTGTTCTACGAACTGGCTCTTCGGATCGGCGAGGCGGTTCCGCTCGTTGCCGCCAGCGCGCCCGACATCGAGGACGTCGTTACGATGGTCGACGCGACGCTTCATTTCGTCGACGCGCTCGGATTCACGCGGATCAATTTGCTGGGCTCCTCGCTTGGAGGCTATCTCGTCCAAGCCGTGGCGTTGGCGCAGCCGCGCCGAGTCGACCAGCTCATCATCGCCAACGGATTCTACGATCCCGCTCCGTTCCAGAAATCGCTCCCACCCGTCTCCGTCCTCGCGTCGACCGGCGCTGCCGCGCTCGTCGACAAGGGGCTCGAGTCGATCCTCGAGACGCCGGATGATGACCCCGGACGCGTCGAGCTCAAGACGGCGATGCAGGCCCTGGTCGGCCCGGTGCAGTCCGTCGAGAACTACCGCTCCCGCAGCCTGCTGCTCGCGTCCGCAGGGGCGCTCGACCGTCCGGATATCCCCGACGAACGCGTCATGGTGATCGACGACGACCACGACCCGATGATGCCCGCCGCGATGAGAAACGCCCTGCGTGCGCGCTATGCTCACGCGGAGCAGCATCCGATCGAGGGTGGCGGCCATCTGCCCGCAGTCCAGCGGCCGCAGGAGTTCGCGAGCCTGGTCGCATCGCGCTTACAGTGCGTCAGGTAAGACTCTTCGCCGGAGCGTCGAGCGTCGCAATGTACTGGCGCAACACTTCGGCCGACGCCTCGAGCGCGCGCTGTTCCGTTTCGTTCAAGGGGATGGGAAGGACGCGCTCG
>CAZABL010000093.1:0-14687 GCA_964483365.1 uncultured bacterium | reverse complement strand
ACGCTGAACGCTGCTAAGCGGTAACGATCTTCGCGGCGGCTTCCAAACCCAGTCGCGCGATCGATTCCTCGCGCATTTTGTATTTCTGGACTTTGCCGCTGATTGTCATCGGCCAGCCTTCGACGAAAAGGACGTAGCGTGGGATCTTGTAGTGTGCGATTTGGCCGCGGCAGTATTCGCGCACGTCGTCTTCGGTGATCTCGCTGCCGGCGTGGCGGATTACCCAAGCGCAGAGCTCTTCGCCGTAGCGTTCGTCGGGGACGCCGACGACTTGGACGTCTTTGATCGCCGGGTGCGTGTAGAGGAACTCTTCGATCTCGCGGGGGTAGACGTTCTCGCCGCCGCGGATGACCATGTCTTTGATGCGGCCGCTGATGTTGACATAGCCGTCGTCGTCCATCGTCGCGATGTCGCCGGTGTGCATGTAGCGGCCGGCGTCGATCACCGCCGCGGTCTCGACCGGGTTTTCCCAGTAGCCGAGCATGACGCTGTAGCCGCGTGTGCAGAGCTCGCCCGGCGTTCCACGTGGGACGATGCGGCTGTCGGCGTCGACGATCTTTACTTCGAGGTGCGGGTGGACGCGGCCGACCGTTGACGTTCGCTTTTCGAGCGGATCGTCGGTGAGCGTTTGCGTCGAGACCGGTGACGTTTCGGTCATCCCGTAGCAGATCGTGACTTCCGGCATGTGCATCTCGCGCTGTACGCGCTTCATCACTTCGACCGGGCAGGGTGAGCCCGCCATGATCCCCGTGCGCAGCGTCGAGAGATCGTAGTCTGCGAAGTTCTCGAGCGCCAACTCCGCGATGAACATGGTTGGAACGCCGTAAAGCGCGGTGCACCGCTCGGCCTGCACCGCGGCAAGCGACGCCGCGGGATCGAACGTCCAATTCGGGATCACGATCGTCGCGCCGTGCGTCGTGCAGGCGAGATTCCCGAGCACCATGCCAAAGCAGTGATAGAACGGCACCGGGATGCATACGCGATCAGCATGCGTGTAGCGGCAACCTTCGCCGATGAAGAAACCGTTGTTGAGGATGTTATGGTGCGAGAGCGTGGCGCCTTTGGGGAAGCCGGTCGTGCCGGATGTGTACTGAATGTTGATCGGTTCGTCGAACTGGCATCGCGTTTTGCGATCGGCGAGCGTCGCGTCGTCGATTGTCTCCGCGAGCGCGAGGAACGTCGTCCACGCGCTCTCGTTCGCCTGCGGCTGCTCGTCGCCGGCGATGATGACCGTGCGCAGCGCCGGAAGTCCGCCGCGCACCTCGCGCACCATCGCGAGATACTCGCTGGTCTTGTAGCGGTCCAGCGTGACCAGCGTCGAGATCCCGCTCTGCCGCAACGCGTACTCGAGCTCGCTCAGCCGGTACGCGGGGTTGACGTTGACCAGGATCGCGCCGATCTTCGCCGTTGCGTACTGCACGAGCACCCACTCGACCGAGTTGGGCGACCAGATCCCGACCCGTTCGCCGTGCTCGACGCCGGCCGCGATGAAGGCACGTGCGAGGCGGTCGGTTTCGGCGGCGAACTCGCGGTAGGTCAGCCGCCGGCCTTGGTGGACCGAGACCACGGCGTCGGTGTCCGGAAAACGGGCGGCGATGCGGTCGAGGTTCTCCCCGATCGTCTCACCGAGCAGGGGCACGGCGCTCGCGCCGTGCGCGTACGACGGAACAGCCATGCGGAATGTGACGGCACCCGGGGAGCGAACCCCTGCCGCCCATGACGACCATCGCGATCCCGCACGACGACCTCGTCGCGACCCGGCGCCGCCTCCACCGCGCGCCCGAGCTTTCGATGGTCGAACACGACACGGCGGCGTACGTCGCCGACCAGCTGCGCGCGCTCGGGCTCGACGATGTTCGGACCGGCGTCGGGCAGACCGGTGTGCTGGGAACGCTACGCGGCGGCAAACCGGGACCGGTCACGCTGCTGCGCGCCGACATGGACGCGCTGCCCGTCACCGAGCTCAACGAGGTCCCGTACCGCTCCGAACGACCCGGCGTGATGCACGCGTGCGGGCACGACGGGCACGTCAGCATTTTGCTCGCCGCGGCCCGCACGCTCGCCGCGCGACGCGGCGACGTGCCCGGGACGCTCGTGTTCTGCTTTCAGCCCGGCGAAGAAGGCCACGCCGGCGCCAAGAAGATGATCGAAGACGGCGCACTCGAGAACCCGCACGTCGATCGCACCTTCGCGTTGCACCTCTACAGCGGACTCGACGTCGGCAAGATCGGTGTTCGCGACGGCCCGTTCTTCGCGTCGGCGGACGAGTACGATCTCACGATCCGCGGCAAAGGCGGGCACGGCGCGATGCCGCATCTCGCCGTCGATCCGGTCGTCGCCGGCGCGTACGTCGTCACGACGCTGCAAACGATCGTCTCGCGCGAGGTCGCGCCGAAGGATCCGGCCGTGATCACCGTCGGCAAATTCAGCGGCGGCACGACGTTCAATGTCATCCCGGACGAGGTGACGATGAAGGGAACGGTGCGCGCGTTCGACGCCGAGGTGCGTCGTTCGATGCCCGAACGGATCGAACGCATTCTCTCCGGTCTCGCGTCCGCGATGCGCTTCGAATACGACTTCCAGTACCACTGGTCGTATCCGCCGACGGTCAACGACAAGACGATCAACGACATCGTGCGCGAGGTCGGACGCTCTGAGCTCGGGGCGGAAAACGTCGTCGAGCACGACATCATCATGTGGGCCGAGGACATGAGCTTCATGCAGGAGCAGCGTCCTGGAACGTATTTTGTCCTCGGCTCGCGCGGTAGCCAGAACACGTCGTTCCCGCATCACAATGCGCGTTTCGATATCGATGAATCGGCGCTCGATATCGGCTACCGGATGATGGTCGGACTGGGACTGCGCGGCTGAGCTCGGCTGCCCCGCTGAGGCTTCCCCAGCGAATTCTCATGCGGGACTCAATCCTTTTTCAGCAACCCTGCGTACACTTCGAGCAAGCTTCCTGAGGAGAAACCGTGTACGCACCCCAGTACGACCCGGTACAGCCACCTATTACGCTGCGCCTGATCGGCGTCTTAGACACCGATCTGATCGACGCGTTCACCAATGTCGAGCGGGGGCTCGTCGCGGCGAAAAATTCTACCGTGCTCGTCGATGTCCGTGATCTCTCGATGCTTGGGGAACGGGATGTGATCCGCTTGACTGGCGTGATCGCGCAGGCACGCCTCGAGGGACGCGACGTTCGGCTCGATGCGCGGACGCTTCCCTGGCGTCGCGCCGTGAAACGGCACTTGAGCATGCAGCCCGCGGTCGACCCAGGGGTCAGAGGGGCCGTCCGCCGCACCGTCATCATCGCGCATAGCGGGAAACAGAAGCGCCGTTAATTCGACATTTGGCGAATGCAGTGAGCCCGGTGTTGGGCTTATAGTGTGTTGCTATGACCCTCGACGAGCACGATGCATGCGGCGTCGGCTTCCTGGCAGACCTCGCCCCCCGTCCTTCCCATGAGGTGGTTCGCCTCGCCCTCGAAGCAGTCGGCGCGATGGAGCATCGCGGCGCCCGCGGCGCCGACGGGCGCACGGGCGACGGCGCCGGCCTCTTGCTGGAGACACCGCGCGCGCTCTTCCTTAAAGAGCTGAGCGCGGCGCACGTCCGAGTCCCCGAGCGCCACCTCGCAGCAGTCTGCGTCTTTCTTCCGACCGAGCCCGGGCTCGCCGCGGCGACCCGCGCGCGGGTCGAGCAGACGGTGCGCGCCGAGGGCGTCGCGCCGCTACGCTGGCGGGTCCCCAAGGTCGACCCGTCGGTGCTCGGTGACGGGGCGCGGTATACGGCGCCCTCCTACGAGCAGCTCCTCGTCGACGTCGGGCCGGGCAACGCGCGCGAGCGGATGCGCACGGTGCGCCGCGCCGTCACGCGCGTGCTGCGCGAGGACGGCGACGCGGCCACGCTGGTCAGCGCGTCGGCGACGACGGTCGTTTACAAGGGTCTGCTCTCGTCGCACGAGCTCGGCGACTACTTCGCCGATCTGCGCGACCCGGCGACGGTCTCGCACTTCGCGGTCTTCCATCAACGCTTCTCGACGAACACCTCGCCGCGCTGGCGCTTGGTCCAGCCGTTCGGCTTGATCGCCCACAACGGCGAGATCGACACGATCACCGGCAACCGCGCCTGGATGCGCGCCCGCGGCGTCGTGTCGCCACGCTGGGCGAGCGACTCGTGCGACTTCGATTTCGCCCTCGACGCGATGCTCGGCTCGGGCTACCGTGTCGAAGAAGGCGTGGACATCATGCTCTCGCCGATGATCGACGACGAGCGGCTGCGCGCGTACTACGACGCCCACGTTCCCAGCGTCGAACCATGGGACGGCCCTGCGGCGATCGTTTTCGCCGACGGCGACGTCGTCGGTGCGGCGCTCGATCGCAGCGGCTTTCGTCCGCTGCGCTGGTGCCGCACGGCGTCAGGCAAGGTGCTCGCCGCCTCGGAGGCCGGCGTCGTCAATTTCGGCGACGACCCGATCGTCGAGCGCGGCCGCTTGGGTCCCGGCGAGCGCATCCTCGTGCGTTTCGCGACCGGTGAGCTCGTGCGTCCGGACGCGTTCCGCGCGCTGCGCCGTGAGACGTCCGACTTCCGCGCGACCGTCGCGTCGTGGCGCTTCGACTATCCGCTCGATCAACCACCGGCGACGACGGTCGCGCCGGAGGTGCTGCAGCGCGATCTGGTCCGTTTCGGCTACACGAAGGACGAGGTCGCCACGGTCCTCACGCCGCTCGCCGGTGGGACGGAGCCGGTCTCGTCGATGGGCGACGATGCGGCGCTGCCGTTCCTCGAACGACGCTTGCCGGTTGCGGCGTATCTGCGCCAACGGTTCGCACAAGTCACCAATCCTCCGATCGACGCGCTGCGCGAAGGCTTCGTCTTCGATACGCGCGCATGGGTCGGCAGCGGTGCGACGAACGGCGACGTGCCGGCGCCCGAAGCGATCGTCACCGTCGAGACCGCGATTCTCGACGAAGCCGCGTTCGATGCGCTGACGTACGACGCGCGGCTGGTTCCGCACCGTATTACGCTGGATTGCAGCAAGGACGGGTTGCGCGCGCGCATCGCCGCGATCTGCGACGAAGCCGAGCGCGCGGTGCGCGAGGGCGCGTCGTATCTCGTCCTCGACGACCGCAACGTCGAGCTGCCCGTTCCCGCCGTGCTCGCCGCAGGTGCGGTCCATCAGCGGCTTACCGATGCCGGACTGCGCATGCAGTCGTCGATTGCGGCCTGCGACGGCTTCGCGCGCGACGCGCACAGCATCGGGTCGGTGATTGCCGCCGGCGCGAACATCGTCTCGCCGTGGCTCGCCACGCGCGCGGCGTCTGCGGAAGCCGGTTCGCCGAAGGGATTCCTGACCGCCGTTCGCGGCGGCCTGGTGAAGGTGCTCGCGAAGCTCGGGATCTGCACGCTGCGTTCGTACGTCGGCGCGCAAACGTTCGAGGTGCTCGGGCTCGCAAGCGAGATCGTCAACACGTGCTTCCCCGGGATGCAGGGACACGTGCAATCGCTCGACTTCGACGCGCTCGAGGAAGACTTGCGTGCGTTCGACGCGCTGGCGAAGGAAGGCGCGGAGCCGCCGCAGCGCGGGATGTTCCGCTTCCGCCGCGACGGGATCCGTCACAGCTTCGATCCCAATCTCCTCAAGTCGCTGCGCAAGACGATCGTCGGTCGCGACGAGGCCGCGTTCCTCGCGCTCTCGGACGCGCTCGAAGAGCGTGGGCCGATCGCGCTGCGCGATCTGATCGAACCGCTGCCGATGGGCGATCCGATCCCGCTCGACCAGGTCGAGTCGGAGGATGCGATCCTCGCGCGCTTCGTGACCGCTGCGATGTCGCTCGGCGCCCTGTCGCCCGAAGCGCACGACGCGGTCGGCCGCGGTGCCGCGCTCGCGGGCGCGCGCAGCAACGGCGGCGAGGGCGGCGAGGATCCCGACAAGATCCCGCACGCGATCAAGCAGGTCGCGTCGGCGCGCTTCGGCGTCTCCGCGCGCTATCTCGCGACGGCGGAAGAGCTCGAGATCAAGATCGCGCAGGGCGCCAAGCCCGGCGAAGGCGGACAGATCCCGGGCTTCAAGGTCACCGTCGACATCGCACGGTTCCGCGGCGCCGCGCCCGGGCAGCAGCTCGTCTCGCCCCCGCCGCATCACGACATCTACTCGATCGAAGACCTGGCGCAGCTGATCTACGACCTGCGCTGCGCCAACCCGCGCGCGCGCATCGCGGTCAAGCTCGTCGCGCAGTCCGGGATCGGCTACGTCGCCAGCGGCGTCGCGAAGGCGCGCGCCGACGTGATCCACATCGCCGGACACGACGGCGGCACCGGTGCGTCACCGCTCGCCTCGATCAAGCACGCCGGACTTCCGTGGGAGCTCGGCCTGGTCGAGACGCATCACGCGCTCGTCACCAACGGGCTGCGCGGGCGCGTCAAGCTGCGCGTCGACGGCGGTTTCAAGACCGGACGCGACGTCGTGCTCGCGACGATGCTCGGTGCCGACGCGTTCGGCTTCGGCTCCGCGCTCCTCGTCGCACTCGGCTGCATCTACGCGCGCCAGTGCCACGAGAACACGTGTCCCGTCGGTGTCGCGACGCAAGACGCGGCGTTGCGGCAGAAGTTCCCCGGTACGCCGGAAGACGCGGAGACGTTCCTGCGCTACGTCGCACGCGACGTGCGCCGCCGTCTCGCGGCGCTCGGCGCACCGTCGCTCGAAGCGATCAAGGCGCGCAGCGATTTGCTCCGCGCGCGTGAAGGGCGTGGTGAGGGCGTCGACCTCTCCGAGATCCTGCGTCTGCCCGACGCGCGTGCGCCGTACGACGTCGCGCCGAAGGACGACCGGCATCTCGACGATCACGCGGTCCCGGGCGGGACGCAGAAGATCACGCCGTCGGATCGTGCCGTCGGTGCGCGCTTGGCATACGAAGTCGTGCAGGCACGTGCGTGCGGCGATCTCCTCGCCGATCGCACCTACCGCTACACCGGCAGCGCAGGGCAGAGCTTCGGCGCGTTCCTCGCCGACCCGATCACGCTCGAGCTCGACGGCGAGGCGAACGACGGCGTCGGCAAGGGGATGAGCGGCGGCGCGATCATCGTGCGCGGCGCCGGTGCACCCGGCGAACCAGCGATCGGCAACGCCTGCTTCTACGGCGCGCGCGGCGGCGAGGCGTTCATCTCCGGCAGCGCCGGCGAACGGCTCGCGGTGCGCAACAGCGGCGCGGTCATCGTCGTCGAAGGCGCGGGCGATCACGCCTGCGAGTACATGACGCGCGGAACCGTCGCGATTCTCGGTGCGACGGGGCGGAATCTTGCCAGCGGGATGACCGGTGGTGAGCTGTTCGTCTCGCGCGACGCGCTCACGCGGCTCGGGCCGACGCCGCTGCTCGCCTACGAGCTCGACGACGACTCGCGCGACGTGCTGCGCGGGCTGCTCGCGCGGCACGCGACGCGAACGGGCTCGGTGCGCGCGCTCGCGCTGCTCCAGGAAGGCGATCCGGGGCTCGAGGGCTTCGTCCGCCTCGCAGTCGCGACGCCGGCGGCGGTCGCTACCGCTTCGGCCGCGTTACCGCGCTGATAATCTTCTTGGCCTGATCGGCGAAGTTCTCGAGATGCGGCTTGGCGGCGTCGACCACCGGCGCCGCCTGCTTCTCGACGTCGCGCAGCTGCTCGCCGACGATCTTGCCGATCGCTCCCGCGCGTTCGCCAGTGCGCTTCCAGAATTCCATCATCCCTCCGTCATCGCGCGTCGCCGTTGACGGTGAGGACCCATCGCAAAGCGCGCGCGTACTGGTCGAGCTCCCGCACCGCACGGCGCAAGCGGCGGAACGCGGGGTCGCCACGTTCGTCGCTACCCGCCTCGGCCTCGGTCTGTTTCACGTACGCGAGGATCGCGGCGAGCTGCGTCTCGACGTCGTCCCATCGTTCGCGCAGCGTGCGCTCCGATGCGTCGGGGAGACGGTCGAGGAGCGGCGGTGACGGACGGCTGGTGAACCGCATCCCGAACTCCAAGCGCGCCAGCGTGTAGTCACTGGTGCCGCGGATGAAGCTCGCGAGCAGGTTGACCAGGCGCGGGTTCACGACGACGTGCCTCCGTATGCGAACGCCGGATCGCCGAGCTGCCAGAACAAGAACGAGTAGAGATCGGTCGTGAACGCCTGCGCCTGCGTGCGCGACGACCCGAGCAGTCCGTGTCCGGCGTCGAAATCGACGCGCAGCAGGACAGGTTTCCCGCTCGTCGTCGACTGCTGCAGCTTGGCGACGAACTTCGCGACGATCCACGGCGCGACGCGCGGATCGTTGGCGCCGGTGATGGCAAGGACCGCCGGATACGGCACACCCGGTTTCATCTGGACGTAGGCGTCGGTCGCGAGCAGTGCCTTGAAGCCGACGGGATCGGTGTTCGTCCCGAACTCGGGGATGTTGGCGGGTCCGCCTTCGGCGTATTCGTCACGCACGCCGTTCGTGTCGCCGACGTTGTCGATCGCGGCGGCGAACAGCGACGGCTGTTGGATGATCGCGTTGCCGATCGTCACGCCGCCCGCGCTCGTCCCCATCCCGGCGAGCTTCGCCGAGCTCGTGTAGCCGTGGTCGATGAGATAGTGCGCGCAGCCGATGAAGTCGTCGACGGTGCGCTGTTTCGTCGCGATGTGCGCGGCGTAGTGCCAGTCGTTGCCGAGCTCGCCGCCGCCGCGCGGATGGCACTCGGCGTAGACGCCGCCGCGTTCGAGCCACGCCAAACGCGTTGGATTGAACGAGGGGCGGATGACGATCCCGTACGCGCCGTAGCCGTCGAGCAGCGTCGGATGACTGCTGTCGAGCTTGGTGTCCTTCGCCAGGACGATCGAGAGCGGCACCTGCGTGCCGTCGGCGCTCGTCGCGCTGACTTCTTGCGAGGTGATCCCCGAGAAGTCGACCGGCGACGGTGCGCGCAGCGCCGTGTCGGTGACGGTTCTACTGGGATCGACGCGATACCAAAGCGGTGAGTGCGTCCAGCCTTGTAAGCCGAGGACGGCGCCCGGGCTATGCGGATCGGTGTCGAGCTCAGTGATCGCGCCGTCGAACGGGAGCGCGATGTCGACGGGCTGCATGAGCCCGCCGCCCAATGTGACGGGGACCTGGCGCACCCGTGAGAGCCCACGGTCGAGATCTTGGAGATAGAGCGCATCGCTGGCGAGGTTGATGTCCTCGATCACGCGATCGCTCTGTGGAACGACGACGCGTGCGGTCGCGGCGGTCCCGTTGCGCAGATCGAACGCGACGACTTGAAAACGCGGAGCGTTCTTGTGCGTGAGCGCGAAGACGGTGTTCTCGTCGACCGCGAGCGTCGTGACCGCGTCGCTGTAGCGGACAACCTCTCGCCAGGGAATCGACGCTGCGCCGAGCGATGTGGTCGGAGCCGCCCAGACGCCGATTTCGTTCTGCACGCCGTGCGCGACGATCGCGAGCGCCCACGGCGTCTCGGGTCGCACGACGATCTGCGCGGCATCCTCGGGCGCGAACGGGATGCGCTTGGAGTAGCCGTAGCCGAAGACCGCCCGGTCGCGGTCGGGATTCGTCCCGAGCACGTGCAGGCGCGCAAGACCGTTCGTGTCGCGCGCGCTCTGCGGTGCGTTCGGCGGCAACTTCGGCGTGCGGAAATAGTAGAACGAGCGCCCGTCACTGCGCCACGTCGGCGCGATGAACGGCGCGCGATCGATGGTGTCGGGAAGAAGGCGTCCCGTCGCGACTTCGATGACGCGCAGCACCTCGTTCTCCGACCCGCCTTCGGAAAGTCCCGCGGCGACGTAGCGGCCGTCGAACGACGGCGAATAGTAGTCGATCGTGTAGTGCTGATCGGCGGAACGCGCAAAGCGATCGGGATCGAGGACGACCCGCTCGGTCCCGCCGCTCATCGCACGCACGTAGAGCCGCGTCGTGTTCGCGCCGACCGGGCGCTTGAGGTAAAAGTACGCGCTCGGGCGGACGCGCAGGCTGCCGAGCGATTCCGACGCACCGTCGAGCTGCGCGACGCGCGTAGCGAGCACGGTGCGACCAGGCAGCCCGTCGAGGATGCGCCGCGTGTACGCGTTCTGCGTCTTGAAGTAATCGAGCAGCGCGGGGTTCTTCGGATCCTCGAACGCACGATACGGGTCGGGCACCTTCACCCCGAAGTACGTGTCGCTGACGTTCCCCGGCGGCGGTGGCGGCGGCTGCGGCGGGAGCGGCGCTGCGGCGATGCAGAGGATACCGAGCGCGACCGGCGCCTGACGAACCAACCGGCGGAAAACCGACATGGGGCCGTCGCTTCGCGCGTGAAGAGACAGGGCCCGCTCGACTACCGCAGCAGCAGTGGAACGAGGAGCGGCGCGAGCAGTGCAGTCGCGAGCGCGTTGAGCGCCATCGCCGTCGCCGCGGACCCACCCGCCGTCTTGTCGAGCTCGATCGCGCGCGCTGTCCCGAAGCCGTGCGCTGAGGTACCGAGTCCCAACCCACCGACGTGCGGATCGGACGCGAGGCGCAGCGCCAGTGGGGCGAGGATGATTCCGAGTACACCGCCCAGGATCGTCGCCGCGACGGCGAGGTGCGCGTTCGCACCGAGTGCCGTGGCGACGGCGGCCGCGACCGGAGACGTCGCCGCACGCGGCGCGAGCGCTCGCACGAGGGCGTCGGAGAGCCCGAGCGCGTGGCCGACGAGGATCGCCGTCGCGATCCCTCCGGCTGCGCCGGCGACGACTCCCGAGAGCGTGGGGACGAGGCTTGCGGCGAGCCTCGCACGGCCGCGAAAGAGCGGGAGCGCGAGCGCGACGACGGTGGGAGCGAGGAGCGCGACGAGGATCGCGGTCCCGACGGCATAGCTTTGCGCGGGGATTCGCACGACGGGGACGAGGACCACGAGCGCAAGCGAGGCGGAGATCACCGGCGGCACCTGCGGCAGCAGGCGCTTTGCGAGCAGGTACAGGCCGACGGTCAGCGCGAGCGCGAGGAAAGCCATGCGGCACCTCGGGCGACGGCGACGGTGGCGACGAATGCGCCGAGCGTCGAGGCGACGACCGTGATCAGGAAGGGAACGAGGGCGGCGCCCAGCGCGCGCAGCGGAGCGATCGCCTCCACGACGAGCGGAACGAAGAAAAGCGGCATCAGGGCCACCAAGCTATCCGCGGCGACCAGGCGGTCGGCGTGGGACGGGCGGTAGGCGAGCCATATCAAAAGAGCAACAGCGCCGAGCAGCATTCCGGGAATGGGAAGATGGAGTGCCGAGGCGGCGGCGTTGCCGGCAAGCGCGAGTGCCCACAGGAGCGCAAGCCCGCCGATGAGCTCGACCGCAAGCCGGAGGAGATGGCTCTTGGGATACGGTATCCCAAAACTCGACATGGGTTAAGTATAGGCGAGCGTGCGTGTCCCCGCAATATGGGATGCCGTATCCCGTTGACGAGCTTTTGTTGACGCTGTAGCGTAAGGGTATGCAGGAAACTTCTTTGCGGCCGCTGCGCCGCGAGGTTCCGCTGCGCGATCGCATCCACGACCTGCTGCGCATGGCGATCCTCTCCGGCGAACTCCCGCCCGGGACGCCCGTGATCGAGGCCGAGCTCGCGGCGCGCTTGGGTGCGAGCCGCACGCCCGTGCGCGAAGCGCTGCGACGCCTCGAGACGGCCGGATTGCTCGAGCCGCGGGGACTCCGTGGGAGCGTCGTCCGGCAGCTCGACGCGAACGACGTCGCCTGCATCTTCGAGATTCGCGAAGCGCTCGAGACACTCGTCGTGCGCCGCGCCGCACCAAAGATCACCGACGACGAGCTCGCAACGCTCGAACACCACCTCGCGGAGATGCGCGCGCACGTCGACGACCCCAACGCGATGGAGTCGCACGACACCGCGTTCCACGACCTGATCCTCGCCAGCGCGCAGGGCGAGCGGCTGCGCCGCATGCTCAGCGAAATTCGCGAAGAGCTGATCTCGTATCGCTTCCTCTCGCTCTCCGACCCAATGCGGCGCCGTGCGGTCCTCGCCGAGCACGCCGCGATTCTCGACGCGCTGCGAGCGCATGACGAAGAAGCCGCGGTTCGCGCGACCGCGACGCACGTCGCGGCGGCGCGTGATGCCGTCCTCGCGCGGAGCATCCCATGACCGCCGTCGCAGCACCGTCGCTTCCCGCCCGCTTCGCCGCGATCGTCGGTGAGCGGAACACGATCAGCGCACCGAGCGACCTACGCACGTACGAGTGCGATGGATTGCTGGGTTATCGGATCCGTCCGGCGCTCGTCGTTCTGCCCGCGACGACCGACGAGGTTGCCGCGTGCGTGCGGCTCGCGCGCGACCTCGCGATGCCGGTCGTCCCGCGCGGTGCGGGGACAGGTCTGTCCGGCGGCGCGCTTCCAAGCGAAGGCGCGCTCGTGATCGGTCTGTCGCGGATGAAGAAGATCCTCGACATCGATCTCGTGAACCGCGTCGCGCGCGTGCAGCCGGGCGTCATCAATCTCGACATCACGCGTGGACTCGCGGGCGAGGGGTACTACTACGCGCCCGATCCGAGTTCGCAGAGCGTCTGCACGATCGGCGGCAACGTCGCCGAGAACTCCGGCGGCGCGCACTGTCTCAAGTATGGCTTTACGGTGAACCATGTGCTCGGTTTGACGATCGTCACGCCGGACGGTGAGATCGTCGAGCTCGGCTCGCACGCGGGCGAGCCGGACGCGCTCGGCTACGACCTCACGGGCGTCGTCGTCGGCAGCGAGGGGATGACCGGGATCGTCACCGAGGCGCTAGTGCGCGTGCTGCGCACGCCGGAGACGACGCGGACGCTGTTCGCAACCTTTCCGTCAACCGATGAGGCCGGCGACGCGGTCTCGCGGATCATCGGTTCGGGTATCGTCCCGGCCGCGATCGAGATGTGCGATCAACTCGCGATCGAAGCCATCGTCGCCGCGACCGGAGTCGATTGGCCGCTCGACGTCGGCGCGCTGTTGTTGATGGACGTCGACGGCGTGAGCGCCGAGGCCGAGGAGACGGCCGCGCGCGCGACCGAGCACCTGCGTGCCGCCGGCGCGCTCGAAATTCGTGCGCCGAAAGACGACGCCGAGCGCGCGCTCGCGTGGAAAGGCCGCAAAGCCGCATTCGCCGCGATGGGACGCATCTCGCCGAACTACCACGTCCAAGACGGCGTGATCCCGCGCAAGGATATCGCGCCGGTGCTGCGCGAGATCGCCGCGCTCGGCGCAGCCGCCGGGCTGCGTATCGCCAACGTTTTCCACGCCGGCGACGGCAATTTGCATCCGCTCGTGCTCTACGATGCGCGGATCGAGGGTCAGGAGCACAAAGCCGAGGAGGTCGCCGGCGAGATCTTGCGCGTGTGCTTGCGCTACGGCGGCTCGATCACCGGCGAGCATGGCGTCGGCCACGACAAAGCGTGTTATCTCGGCGAGCAGTTCTCGCACGACGATCTCGAGACGATGGATCTGGTGCGTACCGCCTTCGATCCCGCGCGTCGCTTCAATCCCGACAAGATGTTCCCGACCCCGCGGCTGTGCGGCGACAAGCCCGGCGTGTATCGGCCGCACGAGACCGAACTGCGCGGCGAGGCCGGACGCGGATGATCAGACATGCCGGGGAGATGATCGCGGGCGTCGCGCCGCGCGAGATCGTGCGTCCCGAGAGCATCGACGAGCTCGCGGAGATCGTACGTGACACGTATGCGCGCGAGAAGGCATTCGCGCTCGTCGGCGGCGGAACCGAGCTGGGCTTGGGGAATCGCCCGCGCGCGCTCGACACGGTGATTCGCACGTCGGCCCTCGATCGCGTCGTCGAGTATGCGCCGGAAGACCAGACGATCACCGTCGAAGCGGGGATAACGTTCGCCGAGCTCGATCGTGTTCTCGGCGCGAAGGGACAGATGTTCCCGCTCGACGTCGCCGACCGGCACGCCGCGACCTTGGGCGGCACCGTCGCCGCCAACATCTCGGGTCGCCGGCGGCAGCGCTACGGAACGGCGAAAGATCTGATCGTCGGCGTGACGATCGTGCGACCCGACGGAACGCGAGCGCGCGGCGGCGGCAAGGTCGTCAAGAACGTCGCGGGCTTCGATCTCCCCAAGCTGATGGTCGGCTCACTGGGAACGCTCGGCGCGATCGCGACCGTGACCGTGCGCGTCTATCCGATCCCGGAAGCGACGGCCGCCGTCGCCGTGCACGGCACGGCGGAGACGCTCGCGGAACTCTGCCGCGCGCTCGTCGCGCGCCGCCTCGAGCCCGAATCGGTCGCGCTCTACAACGGCGATACGCTGGTCGTCACCGTCTCGGGAACGAAGCCCGGCGTCGACGCGCAGACCGAGACGTTGCGCGCGCTCGTCCCAGGCGCCGCTGTGCTCACCGACCTCGAACGTGAATCGTACGAACAGCGTGAGGCGGCAGTGCGGCGTGACGGCGCGTGGCGCTTGCGTATCGCTGCAACACCCGCGCGCGCGTTCGAGGCGTGCGCGACGCCGCTCCCCGGCGCGACGGCCGACGCTGTTCCCGTCGTGTATCCGCTGGTCGGACTCGGTTTTCACGCGTACGCCGACGCGAGCGCGAACGCGGTGGAAGCCGCGCGCCGCGACCGCGCTGTCGTCATCCATGCGATGCCCGATGACGTACGCGACACGCTCGATGCGTGGGGACCGCCGCCGCCGTCGTTCGCGTTGATGCGCGCGCTCAAGGAACGCTTCGATCCGCGCGGCTTGTGCAATCC
>CAZABL010000092.1:0-14773 GCA_964483365.1 uncultured bacterium | reverse complement strand
TTCGACAAGCTCAGGGTGACAGGGCGCTTTCGATGACGAAGGTGGCGAACGCGCGTTCCGCTACCGAACGATACCGCTCGCGCACCCACGCGAGTCCCATCGCGCGTCGCGCGCCGCCCGTCAAACGAAGTGCGACGACGCCGGCGCTCCAGCGCGATTCGGGGACGAGCGCGACGCCGAAACCTTGCGCGACGAACCCCGCGATTCCGCTCGATTCGTCGCCTTCGAACGCGATTTGCGGCGTGAAACCGGCAGCGCCGCAAAGCTCGTCGGTCACCTCGCGGATCGCGTGTCCCGGTTTGAACGAGATGAACGGCTCGCCGGCGACGTCGGCGAGCCGCACCGTCTTACGCGCGGCGAAGCGATGTGCGCGCGGAACGATCAGCACGATCTCTTGCTCGAACACGCGCGTCCAGCGCAGCCGTGGATCCCGCACGGGTCCCGCGATCATCGCGCAATCGAGATCGCCGCTGAGCAACAGCTGTTCGAGCGCAGCGCCGTTGTTTTGCGTGAACGAGAAACGCACGTCGGGCTGCGCTTCGCGAAACCGCCGCACCAAACGCGGAACGTACTCCTCCCCGAGTGTGCGCAGGAAACCAAGCGCGAGCGACCCGCGCACTTCGCCGTCCAGGTCGCTGAGCTCGCGGCGCCCCTCTTCGATCTCGGCCAGCGCGCGCTCGACGCGCGTGAGGAACGCTTCGCCCGGACGCGTGAGCCGAACCGAGCGTCCGACGTGATGGAAGAGCGAGACCCCGAGCTCGCGCTCGAGCCTGCCGATCGCGCGGCTGAGGGCGGGCTGGGTGATTCCGAGCTGCTCGGCGGCGCGGGTGACGTGCTGGAGGCGGCCCGCGGTCCGGAAGTATTCGAGCTGTTCCCAGTCCATATTCATGCCTTCGAGAACATGAATCCGAATCCGTCCCGGCGATTGATCCTCTCGGCCGCTCGGCGCTACGCTGGACGGTGATGATCGCAACCGAGAGAGCCACCACCCAGAACGACCTGCGCGAGTTCATCGCCGCGGCCGAGCAGCGCGACGAGATCGCGTACGTGAACGGCGCCCATTGGGACAAGGAGATGGGCGCGGTGACCGAGGTGCTGTACCGCCAGAAGGTCGAGAAGTCGCCGATGCTCGTCTTCGACGAGATCCCCGGCTACCCGAAAGGCTTCCGCACCGCGTACGGGATGTTCGGTTCGCCGTTCCGTCTCGCGACGGTCCTGGGGATGGAAGGCTCGCTCTCCGACGATCGCATCGAGATGCTCAACTACTTCCGCAAGAACATCAAGCGGGCGTACAAGCAGATCCCGCCGGAGATCGTCAAGGACGGTCCGGTGCTCGAGAACATCCAGCGCGACGGTGACGTCGACGTGTTCACGTTCCCCGTCCCCGTGCACCACGAGCTCGACGGCGGTCGCTACATCGGCACTGCGTGTGGTGTCGTCACGCGCGATCCCGATACCGGGCGCGTCAACGTCGGGACGTACCGTGTGCAGGCGCTCGACAAGAACTTGTGCGCATCGTACATCTCGAACGGCAAGCAAGGCCTGATCCATCGCGACAAGTACCTCAAGGCCGGCAAGCCGTGTCCGGTGCTGATCATTGTCGGCTGCGATCCGATCACGTATCTCGCCGGCGGCTACACGATGGCCGACGCGGTGCCGGAGTACGCGTGGTCGGGCGGGATGATGGACGCGCCCGTGCAGCTCATCGAGGGCGAGGTGACGGGGCTGCCGTTCCCCGCGCGTTCGGAGATCGTGCTCGAAGGTTGGATCATGCCGGGCGAAACCGTCAAGGAAGGCCCGTTCGGCGAGTGGCACGGCTACTACGCCGGCGAAGCGCGCCAAGAACCGCCGATCCGTATCGAGCGGATCTACTACCGCAACAATCCGATCCTCACGTGCGCCGCGTCGCAGAAGCCGCCGCACTCGCACTTGTTCGAGCGCTGCTTCCTGCGTTCGGCATCGCTGCTCGACTCGCTCGAAGGCGCCGGTATCCCCGATGTGAAGGGCGCGTGGCTGCACCAAGCAGGTTCGGGCCGTACGTTCTGCGTTGTCTCGATCAAGCAGCGGTACCACGGTCACTCGACGCAGGTTGGCCTCGTCGCATCGCAGGTGAATCCCGTCGGCTACGTCGGCCGGTGGATCGTCGTCGTCGATGACGACATCGACCCGACCGATATCCATGACGTGATCTGGGCGATGGGGACCCGCTGCGATCCCAAGTCGCGCACGACGCTGCTCGACAACTGCTGGTCGTCGCGTCTCGATACGATGGTCACCGACTACAACAAGCTGACCAACTCGCGTATGGTGATCGACGCCTGCAAGCCGTTCGAGCGCTACGACAGCTTCCCGCCGGTGGCGCAGACGTCGCGTGAGCTGGCAGCCGAGGTGCGCGCGAAGTACCCCGACCTGTTCCGGTAGAAGAAGCAGCCATGAAGCGGCGGCTGATCGTCGGCGTCTCGGGTGCGAGCGGGAGTCTGTATGCCTACGGAACGCTCCAGGCGCTCGCCGACGTCCCCGACGTCGAGGTGCACTTGGTGATGTCGAGCCAGGCGCGCCAGACGATCGAGCTCGAGACGCAGTACACGGCCGCCGACTTCGAGGCGTTCGCGGACGTCGTCCATCGCGACGGCGACCTCGCCGCCTCGATCTCGTCGGGCTCGTTCAAGACCGAAGGGATGCTGGTCGTTCCGTGCTCGATCAAGTCGGCGTCGGCGATCGCGCACTCGTTCAACGACAACCTGCTCACGCGCGCGGCCGACGTCTGCCTCAAGGAGAAGCGAAAGCTCGTACTCGTCGTACGTGAGACGCCGCTCCATCTGGGACACTTGCGGATCCTGACGAGTCTTGCCGAAGTTGGCGCGGTGATTCTGCCGCCGGTTCCCGGGATGTATTCGCGACCGAAGACGATCGAAGATGTCGTTGCGCATACGGTTGGGAAGGCGCTCGATCAGTTCGGGATCGAGAACTCACTGTTCCGACGTTGGACGGGTGTCTGATACGGCGATATAGCCCCGTATAGACGCCGACCGGACCGACGAAGGCGTAGTTGGCGTGGACCTCGTCGCGGAATAGCAGTTGCGTCGACGGGTCGCACCACGGTCCACAAGTGTGGATAAGGATCCAGTCGGGTCGTACCTTGTTGAAGATGCGCAGCAGTTCGCGCCGCCCGTCCATCCCGAGCATTGGCCACATGCGGCGATCGAACAAGTTCGACGTTAACGGATAGCGCGTCGGCGGTTCGTGGCCGCTGACGTCGTAGAGCATCGGGGTTAGCTCGACGATCCAGACGCGGTCGGACGATTTGATCGCGCGCAGCGTGTTGATCATCCGCTCGTCGTCTGTGTACACCGGAGTGAACATCGACGCCCGATGCGGGAGTATGCGCTGTACTTGAACCCGGACCTCGTAGTAACCGTGCAGCGCGAACGCGAGCAGTCCGACGAAGATCGTCGTGAAGCGCGGCTTGGCCAGCCGCGTCCCGAGTGCATCGGCTCCGATCGCGGCGAGCGCGGACATCGGTGCGAGCAGCGCAAGCAGTTGGCGCAGATCGTACTCGCCGACGACGACGATGATTGCGGCGTTGAGCGCGAACCACGCGGCGAGCACGACGATCCACGGCGTGCGTGCGAGGACAGCGAACGGGGCGAGCTCGAGCGCGGGCGCGAGGATGCGCAGTTGCGGGAAGAGCGGCTTGTGCGAAGCCGCGCTGGGAACGTGAACCCACGCGCGTCGCAGCGTCGCGCCGACGTTCGCGTCCCAAAACGCCGCCGCGTGGCCTGCCCACGCGTAGACGACGGTTTCCAGCGCGAGCGGCGCCGCAGCGCCTGCCGCAAATGCCGGAAGCGTCCCGTATCCGCCGCGCCACGCCGCGGTCGCTCCGGCGATGAGAACGAACGGCGCGACGGTCAACTTCATCTGCGCGGCACACGCCGCGAGCAAGCCGGACGCGACGATCGAGGAGACTGACGGACGCCCTGTGAGCAAGAGCAGCGCGCCGAGCGCAAACGGGATCGCGAGCAGCTCCGCGTCGCTGAGCATCCCGTCGTTTTCGATCGAAAGACACGCGAAAAAGACGCCGGCCAGCGTGCCGGCGCGTTCGCCGGCGATCACCGCGACGAAACGCCAGAGCAACAGCGTTGACGCTACCGCTGTGATCCACGCGAGCGCGGTCGACGCGGTGGAACCGTCTTGGAAAATTGCTAGCGCGATTGCGTACAGCGCGAACAAGCCGGGCGGCTTGTATTCCCAGGTTGCTGTGTACGGCAATGCGCCGTGGAGCCAGTCACGCGCGACCAAGACATAGAGGCCGACATCGCCGTCGTTCATCCACGCGTGCATTTCACGCGAGCGCACAGCGATTGCCAATGCGGTCAGAAGAAGCGCGCGGCCAACGAGGTCGACGCGAATATGCGCCGAGGGGAGTGCAGCCGCTCTGTCCTCTGACCTGGTTGCAAGCAAGATTACGTCACCCTACGTAGCGTTTCTTGGAAGACTCATGACATCTGTTACGCGACACTGGTGGCGAGCGAGCGTTCGCAGGTTGGTAGCCGCATACGGAAAATGCAGGCCGAATGGCAGCACGCCTTCGCATCGGGATCGACGCGTGGCCGTTCACGATCGATCGTCGCGGCATGGGTCGGTACGCCCGAGCATTGCTCGAGGTGTTTACCGGGCCGCTGGCGTCCCGTCTCGACTGCGTCCTCGTCGTTCCCGAGCGTCCCGCATGGCGCGGGACCTTCCGGTACGCGAAGCACGCGGGCCGGCGCTATTCGCTCGTCTCGCAGCAGCGCGTCAATCGCGCGGGGCTCGATCTCCTATGGTTTCCGTTCAACGGAGCGCGCTGGGATCGGTTCGATGTTCCTGCCGTCGCGACGCTGCATGATGCGTCGCCGTTCGTGCTGCCCGGCTACGACGCGTCGTGGCGGCAGCCGTTCGAGGTCGCGGCACGGCGCTGTACGCGCTTGATCACGGATTCCGTATTTTGTGCCGATCAGCTCAGTGCGCTGCTCGGCTACCCGCGCGAACGGGTCGACGCGATTCCGCTCGGCGTCAAGGCATTTGCGGCACCCGAAGCCGCGACGGTCGACGTCGCGGAACTCGGTTCGTACGTGCTGTTCGTCGGTGAGGCCGAGCCGCGTAAGGGCTTGCCGGTCTTGGGCGAGGCCGTCGCGCGCGTGCAGGCACGTGGGCTCGACGTGCGGTTGGTCGTTGCCGGACTCATCTTGCCCGACACGAAATTGCCAGTCGGTGCCGTCGTGCTCGGACATGTCGATGATGCAACGCTCGCCGCGCTCTACCGCGGTGCGCGCGTCTTCGCGTACCCGTCACGGTATGAAGGCTTCGGGCTTCCCGTGCTCGAGGCGATGGCGTACGGCGCTCCGGTCGTCGCCTCCAAGGCAGCGGCGATTCCGGAAGCCGGCGGCGACGCCGCGCACTACGTCGACCCCGACGACGCAGCGGGACTTGCCGACGCGCTCGAAGCCGTGCTGCGCGACGAGCAGTACGCGCAGACGCTGCGGGAGCGCGGGCGCAAGCGTGCGGCGCAGATGACGTGGGAACGGACCGCCGAGCGTACGCTAGCGGTGTTCGAGGCAGTGCACGCCGGACGATGAGCGATCGTCTGCGCGTCGGCGTCGACGCATGGAATCTGCCGCACGACCGGCGTGGCATCGGACGCTACCTGCGCGCGCTGCTCGACGAGTTCGCCGCGCCGTTTGCCGACCAGATCGCGTGCACGCTGGTCGTCCCCGAATGGCCGGCGTGGACCGTCGCGTCGCGCTATCGCACGGCTGCGAACGGACACCGCTTTCGCGTTCGCTCGCGTCGCGCAGCCGCGCGAGCCGGTTTGGATCTGCTGTGGTTTCCGTTCAACGGGATGAGCTGGGAACCGCCCTCGCTGCCGACGGTCGCGACGCTTCACGATGCGTCGACGTTCGTGCTGCCGGGCTACGGTGACGATGCGCGCGCACCGTTTTTGCGCGCCGCGCGAACAGCGACACGCATCATCACCGACTCGCGCTACTGTGCCGATGAGTTGGCGCGAGTGCTGCACTATCCGCGGGAGCGCATCGATCCGATCCCACTCGCCGTCGCGCCGGCGCTGCCGCCGCGTCCGGTTGCGCTCGACATCGCGGCGCTCGGGCGCTTCGTGCTCTTCGTTGGGGAGTCGGAACCGCGAAAGGGCCTGTACGTCCTCGGCGACGCGGTTGAACGGCTGCGCGCCAGCGGTCTCGAGGTCGGTCTCGTCGTCGTCGGACACGTCACGCCGCAGACCCACATCCCGCGGGACGCGACAGTGCTGGGACACGTCGACGACGCGACGCTCGCCGCGCTCTATCGCGCGTGTGCTGTGTTTGCGTACCCGTCGCGCTACGAGGGCTTCGGCTTACCGGTGGTCGAGGCGATGAGCTACGGCGCGCCGGTCGTCGCGTCGCGGGCGACGGCGATCCCCGAAGCCGGCGGCGACGCCGCTCTGTACGTCCCGCCCGACGACCCGGAGGCGCTCGCGATGGCGCTTGCGCGCGTGCTGTGCGAGGACGGCTGCGCCGGCGAGCTACGCGGGGCAGGTCTCGCGCGCGCGGAAGCGATGACGTGGCCCAAAACCGCGGCCGCGACGATCGCGTCCTTTAGGCGCGCGCTCGACGATCGGAAGTAGCGACCTCACGGAACACCGCCAGCGTTTGCTCGGTGCAGCGCTCCCACGAGAAGAGCGCCGCTTGCGCCGGACCGCGCGCAGCGAGCGCCATACGCTGCTCGTCGTCGTGCACGAGCGTATGAAGGGCGGCCGCCCAAGAGTCGATGTCGTAAGGATCGTCGATGTACATGCTCGCACTGCCGCCGACTTCGGGGAGCGAACCTGCGTGCGCCGTGAGCGTAGCGGTGCCACACGCGAGCGCCTCGAGCAACGGGAGACCGAACCCCTCGTAGGTCGACGGTACCGCAACGACCGCGGCACCACGGTACAATGCGACGAGCGCAGCGTCGTCGGCCGCCGGCACAACGACGCCGAACGACGGCAGCTCAGGTGGACGCCGCGTGAACGCCAACGCGACGTCGCCGTCAGGAAAGGCGCGTGCGTGCGCCGCAATCAGCGTCGCAGTGTTCTTGCGTTCGTCGTGCGCGCCGACCTGCAGCACGTAACGTCGCCCACGCAGCATATCGGGCAGAGCGACCGCAGGGCCGGGCGTGAAGACCGGATCGCACGCCAGCGGCACGACGACAATCCGCTCCGCCGCGACGCCGAGCCAGCGCTGAACTTCCCCAGCGGTGAACGCGGAGTCGGTAATGATCCGACGCGCTGTCGCGGCCGTCGTCAAGAACGGCGCCTGCTGGCTCGCGCGAAGCTGAGGGCGCTCCGCCGGAAACGCAAACGGCGCGGTGTCGTGGATCGTCGCAACGCCCGGCGCCGCAGCGCGCAAGAACGTGCCGTTCCAAGGAGACCAGACGACATCGGCATCGCGCGGAACGCGGCGAGCGATGTGCACGGTGTGTGCGCCGAGCGCCCGGGCGAAGGCGCGGCGATTGGGAAACACGTCGCGCACGACCAGCGTCCAACGGAACGCGGGATCGCGCAGCGCCCGTGAGAGTACGGCACGGGCGTAGCGGCCGATGCCGCGATCGTCACGCACGAGATCGTGCGCGTCGACCGCGACGTGGACGGGCTTCAGTCGGTCACCTTGCCGGTGGCGACGTCGCGCAGCACCGTGAGCGTCTGCGCCGTACAGCGTTCCCAGGAGAATTGCGCGGCCCGCAGAGCGCCACGCGCGACGAGCTCGGCGCGCTGGTGTTCATCAGAGAGCAGCGCACGAAGCTTCGTACTCCATGCCGTGACGTCATTCGCATCGTCGACGTACGCGACGGCGTCGCCGCCGATCTCCGGGAGCGCTCCCGCGCGGGCCGCAAGAACCGGCGCACCGCACGCGATCGCCTCGAGCAGCGGGAAGCCGAAGCCCTCGTACGTCGACGGAAGGGCAACGAGCGCGGCGGCGCGATAGAGCGCGACGAGCGTCGCATCGCCGGCGCCTTCGATAACGATACCGCCTTCCGGCAGCGTCGGAGGACGGCGCGTGAAGACGAGCGCGACCTCGCCGTCCGGAAACGCCTGCGCGTACGCGGCCAGGAGCGTTGCCGTATTCTTACGCGGATCGTGCGCGCCGACGTGCAAGATGTAGCGCCGTCCGCGCAGCGCGGCGGGCAGCGCATTCGCGGGCCCCGGTTCGAACACGTCGTCGACCGCAAGCGGCGTCACGACGATCCTCGCCGGCTCAACGCCAAGCCAACGTTCCACTTCTTGCGCCGTGAACGCCGATTGCACCAGAATCCGCCGCGCAATCGCCGCGGTCCGCAAAAACGGCCGTTGCTCCGTCGCGCGCACTCGCACGCTCTTCGCAGGAAACGCAAACGGCGCCGCATCGTGCACCGTCGCCACCATCGGGAGATCCCCCGACAACGCGGTCCCGTTCCAAGGCACCCACAGCACATCCGCATCGCGTGGAACCGGCCGCGCCACGCTGACGTCAGCCACGTCGAGCACGCGCGCCATCGCGTCGCGCTTGGGAAACAGATCGCGCACGACGAGGGTGAAGCGAAACTCCTCGGCGCGCAGTGCGCGCGAGAGCACCGCGCGCACATAGCGCCCGATCCCACGGTCGTCACGCAGCAGGTTGTGCGCGTCGACCGCGATGTGGACGACGCTCACCGGCGCGGCGGGCAGTCCGGCAAGTCCGTATAGCCCTGCGCGTCGCTGTGGCGGATGATGTACTGAATCAGCGGCGGCAGCGACGTCGTGTCGGTCCCCGGCGGCGGCGACTTGAGCGTGGTCGGGAAGTTCGGGTTCTTCAAGTTCGTATCGGACCAGGGATCGGTCTGCTCGCCGTTCGGATACTGCCAGCGGTACGGGAAGGCCGCCGACTCCTGATGACCGTCGGGAAAGGTAACGATCGCCTCGACGGGTTCGTACGCCGTCCCGCTGTGATAGTCCGGCGGCCCGGTCGGCTTGAACTCGACGACGCCGCACGGCGTGTTCGCATTGACCGCGCCGTTGCCGTTCCCGCCCGCGCCGCTGCCGTTGCCGCCCAGCCCGCCGCCGGTTCCCGGCGCGTTGCCGCTGCCGTGCCCGGTCGACGTGCCCGTCCCCGAGCCGGCCGCGTTCGGGTTCGCGTAATGGCCGACCGGCGCGTGCGCGATGATGCGGTGCGCGCCGCCGCCGCGATGCTTGTGCGGATGTCCCTTCGCCTTGCCGGCGATTTGCGGATGCGGCGCCGGCGTCACGCGCGGCGGTGGTGTGACGCGCGGCGGTGGTGTCGGCGGCGGGGTGGGAGGCGGCGTCGGTCGTGGGGTTGCGCGCGGCGTCGGCTTTGGCGTCGGCGGCGCGGTCTCGATCGCGATGATGAGCGCCTTTGCGGGCCGTTCGTGATCCGTCGGGCGCGCGGGCGCGTGCACGAGGCCCAGCAGGACCTCGTGCAGCGCGACCGCGAGCGCGAACGCGACGATCATGCGGTCGCGGTAGCGCGAAAGATGGATCACGTGCATTGCACTTCGCCGGGATGAAAAAGCCACCCCGGGACGGGGTGGCTCGTCTCACCGTTGGTGCCCGTCCCGCTCAGTTCGACGGGTACACGCCGTAGTTGCGATAGTACCAGTTCCGGTACTGTGAGTCGCTCGGATAATAGCCGTAACGGTGATAGAAGTACGAGCGATACGAGGCCTGACGGCGCGCTTCGTCGCGCTGCTCTTGCTGCTTGATGTGCTTCTTGTGGTTGTAGTTCGTGATCAGGATCGCGGCTGCGGCGCCACCGAGCAAAATATTGCGTGTGCTGGCGGCGCCGTCCGCGAGGGCGGGCGCGACAGCCCCGAAGGTCATGGTCGCGGCGAGAGCGCCGGCCGTTAGCAATTTCGCTTTCATAGCAACTCCTGGTGTTCCCGACCTTGGGAAACTCCTCACCTGGGAAACGGGAGTGACGCGGGCACCGGTTCCCCGAGAAGTGTGACCGAACGCAGGCTAGGGCCCTCCGGGCGCGAACCCGGCGTGCCGTGCAGATCGAATCGCTGATCCGGGCCATCCCCGACTTTCCGATCCCCGGCATCCTCTTCCGCGACATTACGCCGCTCTTGGCCGACGCCAAGGGGTTCCGCTCGACGATCGACCTGTTCGTCGACAAATTCCGCGACCAGAACGTGCAAGCGGTCGTCGGGATCGAGGCTCGAGGCTACATGCTGGGCGCGCCGGTCGCCCGCGAGCTGGGGGCCGGGTTCGTCCCCGTCCGCAAGCCCGGCAAGCTGCCCGGCGAGAAGTTCAGCGAGGAGTACGCCCTCGAGTACGGCACCAACACGCTGGAGATCCATGCCGATGCCGTCGGCCGCGGCCACCGGGTTCTGGTGGTCGACGATCTTTTGGCGACGGGCGGCACGATCGCCGCGACCGTGAAATTGCTCAAAAAGCTAGGCGCCGAGCTCGTCGGCTGCGCCGTCCTGATCGAGCTCGAGGCCCTCGGCGGCCGCGCCAAACTCGACGGCGTGCCGTTGACGAGCTTCATAAAGTACTGAAAAAGCCACCGAAGCCTTTGCATCCGGCGACGTGTTCAACCTAAGATAAGGGTTAACGCCGCCATATGACGATTCACGACCTCGTTGCAAAAGTTCAGCAATACGACCCCAGCCTGGATGGGGAGTGGCTGACGCACGTCTACGAGATCGCGGATCACGCGCACGAGGGGCAGCGCCGGGCCTCCGGGGAGCCGTACGTCGCGCACCCCCTCGCGGTCGCGGACATCCTGGCCGACCTGGAGATGGACCGGGCGACGATCGCCGCGGCGCTCCTGCACGACGTCGTCGAAGACACCGTCCTGACCAACGATCAGGTCGCCGAAGAGTTCGGCGCCGAGATCGCGGCGCTGGTCGACGGGGTCACAAAATTGACCCGCATCCCCTACCAGTCGAAAGAAGATGCGCAGGTCGAGAACCTGCGCAAAATGTTCCTGGCGATGGCCAAGGACATCCGCGTGATCATCGTCAAGCTCGCCGACCGCCTGCACAACATGCGGACCCTCGCGAGCTTGCCGCCGCCGAAGCAACAGGCGATCGCGCGCGAGACGATCGAGATCTACGCACCGATCGCACATCGTCTCGGGATCTGGCGCATCAAGTGGGATCTGGAAGATCTCGCGCTGCGCTATCTCGATCCTGAGTCGTATCGCGACATCGCCGAGCGCGTCGCCAAGAAGCGCAACGAACGCGAAGAAGCCGTCACGCGCGTCATCGCCGATCTCAAGAGCGACTTCGAGAAGGTCGGCCTCGAGGCCGACGTCACCGGCCGTCCCAAGCACTTCTACTCGATTCACAAGAAGATGGACAAGGGGCGCGACTTCTCGACGATCTACGATCTGACGGCGGTTCGCATCATCACCGACTCCGTCAAGGATTGCTACGGCGCGCTCGGCGTCGTGCACGCGATGTGGAAGCCGCTCCCGGGGCGCTTCAAAGACTACATCGCGATGCCCAAGCCGAACATGTACCAGTCGCTGCACACGACGGTCGTCGGCCCGGGCGGCGATCCGCTCGAAGTCCAGATCCGCACCTGGGAGATGCACCGCACTTCCGAGTACGGGATCGCCGCGCATTGGCGCTACAAAGAAGGCGGCAAGCGCGACGACTTCGAGCAGAAGCTCACGTGGCTGCGCTCGCTGCTCGAGTGGCAAAACGACATGCGCGACTCGCGCATGTTCATGGAGAATCTCAAGCTCGACCTGTTCGACTCGCAGGTCTTCGTGTTCTCGCCCAAGGGCGACGTCTTCTCGATGCCGGCGTCCGCAACGCCGCTCGACTTCGCGTACCAAGTCCACACCGACGTCGGCAATCACTGCGTTGGTGCAAAGGTGAACGGGAAGATCGTGCCGCTCGACTATCAGCTCAAGAACGGCGACATCGCGGAGATCCTGACGAACAAGTCTTCGCGTCCGTCACTGGACTGGCTCTCGATCGTCAAGACCAGCGGTGCGAAGCATAAGATCAAGCAGTGGTTCCGCAAGGAGCGCAAGGAAGAGAACACCCTCCTCGGCCAGGAAGCCGTGGAGCAAGAACTCGCACGCGCCGGACTCCGCGTCGACCTCACCCGCGGCGAAGGCCTCGAAAAGGTTGCCGCCCACCTGAACTACCGCACGGTCACGGATCTGTTCGCCGCAATCGGCTTCGGCGACGTGAACGCCGCGGCGGTCGTGACGAAGCTGCGCGAAGAGTTGAAGACCGACAACGTCGTCGACATCGCCGCGCTGCCGCGTCCGACCACGACGCGCCGCGTCGCGCGCAACTCCAGCGGCATCCGCATCGCCGGCGTCGACGACGTCCTCGTCCGCTTGTCGAAGTGCTGCAGCCCCGTCCCGGGCGATCCCATCATGGGCTTCGTCACGATCGGCCGCGGCGTCTCGGTCCATCGCGCCGACTGCCCGAACACCGCGTACATGAACGCGGCCCCCGAGCGGATCCTCGAAGCGCAGTGGCTCGACCAAAGCGCGATCACCCACGCCGTCGACATCGAAATCGAAGCCGCGGACCGCGCCGGCCTCCTCCAAGATGTCCTCGGCGTAGCCGCCGAACTCAAGACCCAGATCAGCTCCGTAAACGCCCGCGTCAAACGCGACAAGAGCGCCCTGATCTCGATCACCGCGCAAATCTCCGACCTAGACCACCTGCACACGCTCCTACGCAAGTTCGGCAACATCAAAGACGTCCGCAACGTCTGGCGCGTCACCAAACGCGAAGCCCGCGCCAGCGGCTAACCCCCGCAGTACACGGAGCGCGTCACGCCCCCGCTCGCTTCGACAAGCTCAGCGTGGACGCGCCCTTCGACAAGCTCAGGGTGACACGGGGACGGGCTCGACTGGCGGAACCGGACGACGCGGCAGAATCGCCGGCGGCTTCGCCGAGAACCGCGGCTCGATGTACCGGGCCACCAACAGGTAGATCGTCGGCACGACGACGAGCGACAGCAACGTCGACGTAAACAGCCCGCCGATGACGACGGTCCCGAGCGGCGCCTGCGTCTCCGACCCCGCCTCGATCCCGATCGCGATCGGCAACATCCCACCAAGCGTCGCAAGCGTCGTCATCAGAATCGGACGCAACCGCATCGGCCCCGCGTGCATGATCGCCTCGCGCGCGTTCATCCCTTCATCCCGCCGCAGCTGCTTCGTAAACTCGACGACCAGAATCGCGTTCTTCACCGCGATCCCGACGAGCATCAGCGACCCAATGAACGCCGTCAACCCGAACGACCGTCCGGTAATCCACAACGACCCGACGATCCCGATGACGGCGAACGGCACCGCGACCATGATCACGAGCGGATCGAGGAACGACTCGAACTGCGACGCGAGCAGCATGTAGATCAGCGCGATCGCCAGGATCACGACGAGCGTGAGCGCCTGGAACTGCCCTTGGTTCTGCGTCACCGACGGCCCGTATTGCCAACGGTACCCCGACGGCAGCGGATAAGCATCCATGATCTGCGTGACCTGAGCGAGCACCTCGCCCAGCGGCGCACCACCGGCGATCGGCGCATCGATGTCGACGCGACGCGCCTTGTTCTGGCGCGGAATCTGCGACGGCCCTTGCCCGAGCACCAGCTTCGCGACGCCGGAGAGCGGTACCGTGCTGAGCGACTGCGATGACGGCCCATTGACCGCCGCATTGCCAACCGACGACGTCGAGGTCGCGAGCAGCGCAGGGTTCGGCATGATCTGCAGATCGTTCAGCGACCCGAACGTGCGGCGCTGCGACTGCGGCAGCTGCACCATGATCGGGTACTGCGTGCCGTTGGTCTGCCAGTACGACGCGATCGTTCCGCTCGTCGCCGTCGAGATGATGTTCGCGATATCGCCCGTCGACAACCCGAGCTGCGCGGCCATACGCCGGCTCACCTTGATGTCGACCTCAGGCTGCGACGGCGTGATGTTGGTATCGGGACGCAGGATGCCCTTGATCTGAGAGATCTGCGGGATCGCGCCCTGCGCGAGCGTGTAGAGCTTGTTGATGTCGGGACCGTAGAGCTGGATCTCGATCGCGTCCGAGCCCTGACTGACGACCTGCTGCACGATATCGATGCTACTTGCGAAGACCTGCGTCCCGATCAGCGCTTGCCGGAGCGCGCGGAATTGCTCCCGTTGCGCGGGCGTGAACTGCGGCCCGTTCTGCCTGTTGCCGGTGTTACCGCCGCCGCCGCGCCGCGGATTGCCGCCGAGGCGCGCCTGCCATTCGGTGACAAACGCATCGGCAGCGGCACCGCGCACGTCGTCGCGCAGCGCGACCTGGATCGTGGATTGGTTGGTAACGACACGCGTCGATCCGCCTTGGAACGTCGAACCGACGGTCGCGCCCACGCTGGTGACGCGCGGGTCTTCGCGCAGCACGTCCTCGACCTTTTGGGAGATCGCATTCGTGACCGCGACTGACGTGCCGTTCGGCGTGCGAAGGTTGATGCGCACGAAGCGCGACGACGATGCAGGGAAGGTCTCGGTCTTCACGACGCCGGCGCCGACCGCCACGAGCGAGAGCGCGAGCAGCGTGACCGCGATACCAAGCACGATCACGGGACGATCGATCGCCGCGCCGAGCAGCCGTTTGTAGCCGCCTTCGAACCGCGCATACGTGCGATCGAACGCAGCGGAAAACCGGTGGTACACACCGTGATGCGCAACCCCATTGCCCTCGTGCGCGGAGGATGCGTCGAGCATGAAGCTCGAGAGCATCGGCACGGTCGTCGTCGCGACGAGCAGCG
>CAZABL010000091.1:0-15203 GCA_964483365.1 uncultured bacterium | reverse complement strand
CAACCGGACGGGCGCGATGCCCAAGACCGAGCACTATCAGTGGTATACGGAGCAATTCGCTCCGACCGAAATTCACGCCCACGCGATCGAAGAGACGTTCTACGCGGGGCGCACGCCGTTTCAGGCGGTGGCCGTGCTACGGACGCCGGTCTTCGGCAAGATGCTCGTTCTCGACGGCGACACGCAGAGCTCGCAGAACGACGAAAAGATTTACCACGAGTCGCTGGTCCATCCAGCGATGGCAGCCGCAGGCGACCGCTCTGACGTGCTCATCCTTGGTGGGGGCGAGGGAGCGACGCTTCGCGAGGTGCTGCGCGACCCGACGGTGCGGCACTGCACGATGGTCGATATCGACGGTGACGTCGTCGATCTCTGCAAGCAATATTTGCCCGAGTGGTCGGCCGGGGCGTTCGAGGATTCCCGCGCTCGGGTCATCATCGGGGATGCCCTTAAGTTCCTTAAGGAAGACCGCGATCGCTACGGCGTCGTCATCAGCGATCTGACCGAGCCGCTCCCCGATTCGCCGTCGTTCCCGCTCTTCAACGGCGAGGTGTTCCGCGACATCAAGAGGCGGCTCGCGCCCGGCGGCATTTACGTGTTGCAAGCCTCGACCGCCGGCTTCCACAACATGGCGCTGCACGCGAAGATGGCGCGCTCGCTGCGGAAGTACTTCACGCACGTGCGCAGCTTCTACACGCACGTCCCGGCGTTCGACAACGATTGGGCGTTTCTCGCTTGCAGCGACGACGTCGACGTCGCGACAGTTGCGCCCGCGCAGATCGACGCCTACGTGGCCGGACTCCAGGGCGAGAACTGGTTCTACGACACCGAAACGCATCGGCGGCTGTTCTCACTCCCGGTGTATCTTCGTCGCGAACTGGCGAAGGAGGGAGACGTTTTCGCATGATCGACGTGGAGACGGCGCGCCGTCTCTTCCATCAAGCCCGTGGGCCGTTCGTCGCGTTGCTCGACCTGCGTTTGGAGCAGATCGAACCGGGCAAGGTCGTGGTGCGGATGCCGTTCCGCGAAGACCTGATGAACGGCTCGGGATCGATTCACGGCGGAGCGGTCGTCAGCTTGTGTGACTCGGCGTTCTATGTAGCGCTCGCCTCCCTCTACGGTCCAGAGCACCCTGCCGCAACAGCGACGCTGACCTGCAGCTTTCTCGCCAGTGCGCGTGCCCCGCACGACCTCTTCGCGACCGCGACTGTGATCAAACCCGGGCGGACCATCAGCTACGGAGAGGTGAGCGTCACCAGCAACGAACGCGTCGTCGCGCACGCCACACTGAACTTCGTGAACACGGGAAGGACCCCATGACGACCGACCTCAACGGGACTCTGCGCCGCACGGCGCTGAACGATGCGCACCTCGCGCTGGGCGCGCGCATGGTGCCGTTCGGCGGTTTCGAGATGCCCGTGCAATATGAGGGGATCCTCAAGGAGCACGAGGCGGTGCGCAAGCGCGCCGGTCTCTTCGACCTCTCGCACATGGGGCAGTTCGCGCTGCGCGGCGCCGACGTCGGGCCGTGGGCGGAGTCGCTGACCGTCAACAAAGTCGCGAACATGAAGCCCGGCCAGGCGCGCTACAACATCTTCACCAACGAGCGCGGGGGCGCGCACGACGACGTCATCTTCTATCGGCTCGGCGAGAACGACTGGCTGCTCGTCGTCAATGCCTCGAATGCCGAGAAGATGTGGACGCTCGTGACCGCGGCGCGCGCGGGCGACGTTGAGCTGACGAACCTGCACGGCGAGCGTGCGCTCATCGCGATTCAGGGCCCACGTTCGGTCGAGTGGCTACAGCCTTACGTCGAGACCGATCTTGCCGCGATGAAGTACTACTCGTGCGCGCGGACGCGTCTGCGCGGCGTCCACGATGGCGTCATCGTTGCGCGCACCGGCTACACCGGCGAGGACGGCTTCGAGCTGTTCCTCGACTCCGCGGAGGCGACGGGGATCTGGGATCTGCTGCTCGCCGAGAATCGCGAGCGTGGCCTCGAGCCGGCCGGGCTCGGCGCGCGTGACGTGCTGCGCCTGGAGGCCGGGATGCCGCTCTACGGTCACGAGCTCACCGAGGAGATCACCCCGGTCCAGGCCGGTTTGACGTGGGCGGTCAAGTTCGACAAGCCGTCGTTCGTCGGCCGCGAGGCGCTGCTCGCGCAGCGCGACGCGGGCGATTATCCGCGGATCGTCGGCCTGGTTATGGAAGGGCGCGTCCCCGCCCGCAGCGGCTACCCCGTCTACGCCGGCTCGGTGCGGGTCGGCGAGATCCGCAGCGGTTCGTGGGGACCCGCGGTTCAGAAGAACATTGCGACTGCGCTCGTCGAGGCGTCAGCCGCTCCCGACGGGACGCCGCTGGAGGTCGAGGTTCGCGGAACGCGGCATCCGGCGACCGTCGTCGCGCTTCCGTTCTACAAGCGGCCCGCGTAGCAGGGTCCGCGCTCCCCGAAGGACTACCACCCGACCGTCATGGCACAACCGGCAGGACTGCTCTACAGCAAAGAACACGAGTGGGTGAAGCTCGACGGCGACGTCGCAACCGTCGGGATCACCGACTACGCGCAGTCGTCGCTCGGCGACATCGTCTACGTCGAGCTGCCGCGCGTCGGCGCGCAGCTCGACCAGTTCGGATCGATCGGCGTCGTCGAGTCGGTGAAGGCCGTCTCCGACGTGTTCACGCCGGTCGGCGGCGAGGTCGTCGCCGTCAACGGCGAGATCGAAGGCGACCCCGCGGTCGTCAACCGCGACCCCTTCGGTCAGGGCTGGCTCTTCAAGGTCAAGCTCAACGATGTCGGCCAGCGCTCGGCGCTGATGTCGCCCGAGGACTACGACAAGCTCGTCTCGGAGTCGTAGCAACCGGAACCCGAGGCGCGGTGTCTAATCACCGGTTGTAACACCCGCCCCGGAGAATCCGTGTACACGCCGCATACCGCTTCCGACATCGAGGCGATGCTGCGCGCGATCGGTGTCGGGTCGCTGGACGAACTCGTCCGCGTCCCCGACGCCATCGCGTTGCGCGCGCCCGTCGACGTCACGCCGCAGTTCAGCGAGATCGAGATCGCTGACCGGTTCAGTCGCTTCGCCCAGCGTACGAGCGCGAAGGAGTACACCGCGTTCCTGGGCGCGGGTGCCTACCGTCACTACGTTCCGCCGGTCGTCGGCGCGATCGCGATGCGCGGCGAGTTCCTGACCTCGTACACGCCGTATCAGGCCGAGGTCTCGCAAGGCTACTTGCAGGCGATCTACGAGTGGCAGACCTACATCACGCTGCTCACCGGCCTCGACGTGGCGAACGCGTCGGTGTACGACGGCGCGACGGCGCTCGCCGAGGGCGTGATCATGGCGGTGAACGCGACGGGCCGCAAGGCGGTGCTGATCTCGTCGGCCGTCCATCCGAACTACCGCGCGGTGCTGCGCACGTATGCGGACGGGCTCGAGATCGAGATCGACGAGCTTCCCTACACGCCGGAAGGGAAAACCGATCTGTCCGGGATCGAAGCGGCGCTCGCCGATCAGCGCTACGCCGCCGTCGTCGTGCAATCGCCGAACGTGTTCGGCGCGATCGACGCGTTGCCGGCGCGGACGGCACAGGCGATCAAGGCGACCAAGACCGTCGTAATCGGCGTCGTTGCGGAAGCGTTGTCGCTCGCCGCGCTCGCGACACCCGCGTCGTGGGGCGTCGAGATCTGCGTCGGCGAGGCGCAGTCGTTCGGGAACGCCGTGGCGTACGGCGGTCCGCACGTCGGTTTCATCGCCGCGTCGAACGATCATCTGCGCCGGATCCCGGGACGTCTCGTCGGCAAGTCCGTCGACGTCGAAGGGAAGACGGCGTACGTGCTCACGCTGCAGGCACGCGAGCAGCACATCCGTCGCGAGAAGGCGACGTCGAACATCTGCACCAATCAGGCGCACTGCGCGCTCGTCGCGACGATCTACCTCGCCGCGATGGGCAAGACCGGGCTGCGAGACTGCGCGGCGCTGAATATTGCGCGCGCGAACGAGTTGCGCCAGAAGGTCAGCGCGCTTGACGGCTTCGGCGCGAAGTTCTCAGGCGCGACGTTCAACGAGTTCGTGCTGCAGACTCCTGGCCGCGCAGCCGACGTGCTCGGCGCGCTGCGCGAGAAGAACATCATCGGCGGTCTCGACCTCGGGCGCTTCTATCCCGAGCTCGCCGACTGCATCCTCATGACGGCGACCGAGCTCACCACGAGCGCCGACATCGACCGTCTCACTGCTGCTCTCGCGGAGATCCCCGTTCGTGCCGCTGCCCACGTTTGATACCCCGCTGATCTTCGAGACCGGGCAGGACGGTCGCGCAAACCGCTATCTGCCGTCGGGCCCCGCACTCGAAGAGCTGCTGCCCAAGGACGCGCTGCGCGAGGAGCTTCCGCTTCCCGACAACAGCGAACTCGACGTCGTGCGGCACTTCACGCGTCTCTCGCAGAAGACGTTCGGGATCGACACCGCGTTCTATCCGCTCGGGTCGTGCACGATGAAGTACAACCCGCGCATCAACGACGCGATGGCGAACCTTCCGGCGCTGCGCGATCTGCACCCGTTCGCGCCCGACGAGACCGCGCAAGGCGCGCTCGCGGTGATGTGGGAGCTCGAGCGCGCACTCGCCTCGCTGTTCGGGATGGCCGCGTTCTCGCTCAACCCGGCGGCCGGCGCGCACGCTGAGTTCGCGGCGCTGCTGATCGCGAAGGCGTACTTCCGCAAGAAGGGCGAGACGCAGCGCAACGTCGTCATCGTCCCCGACACCGCCCACGGCACGAATCCCGCTTCGGCGGCGATGGTCGGCTTCAAGGTTCTCTCGCTCAAGTCCGATGCGAGCGGACGCGTTGACCCCGACGAGCTGCGCAAGGTCGTCGGGCCGGACACCGCCGTCTGCATGATGACCAACCCCAACACCTTGGGGCTGTTCGAGCCGCGCATCCACGAAGTCGCCGACGTCGTGCACGAGGCCGGCGGTCTGATGTACTACGACGGCGCGAACGCGAACGCACTGATGGGGAACACGCGGCCCGGCGAGATGGGCTTCGACCTCATGCACCTCAATCTGCACAAGACGTTCTCGATCCCGCACGGCGGCGGCGGCGCGGGCGCCGGCCCCGTCGGCGTCGCGGCGCATCTGGTGCCGTTCCTCCCCTCGCCGGTCGTGCGCGCGTACGATGCCGACGGGAAGGACGTCGACGCGACGGGATGGCGCGACAGTGCGCCGTTCAGCTTCGCGCTGGATTTCGATCGTCCGGACTCGATCGGGCCGATGCGTTCGTTCTGGTCGAACTTCGCGCACATGGTCCGCGCGCTCGCGTACTGCTACGCGAACGGCGCCGAGGGGCTCGAGATGGTCTCCAAGCTCGCTGTCCTCAACGCCAACTACATTCGCGTCGGGATTCGGGATGTCGTCGACGTGCCGTACGACGAGATCAACCGTCATGAGTTCGTCGCGTCCGCGCAGTCGCTCAAGCGTGATACCGGCGTGCGTGCGCTCGATATCGGCAAGGCGCTGCTCGACCGCGGCTACCACGCACCGACGGTCTACTTCCCGCTGATCGTCCCGGAGTGCTTGATGATCGAGCCGACCGAGACGGAGTCGAAGGAAACGCTCGACGCGTTCATCGCGGCGTTCCGTGAGATCGTCGCGCAGGCCAAGAGCGACCCCGAAAGCGTCCTCGAAACGCCCGTCAACACCGCCGTTGGCCGCATCGACGAAACGCGCGCCGCGCGTCAACCCGATCTCCGCTGGCGCCCGGCCACGTAGTGCCATGCGTCCTGTCACCCTGAGCTTGTCGAAGGGGCCGTCCCCGCTGAGCTTGTCGAAGCGTGCGGGCCGTGATGTCCTCGACAGGCTCGGACGGCCGCCGCGCGGCGGAGTGCTTCGACAAGCTCAGCATGACGGGGGAGGCGGAGGGGTGGGGTCTCGGCTGTGAACAAACGCGTGCTGATCGTTGCTCTCGTTGCGTTGCTTCTGACGTTGCATCCGTGGACGTGGGCGCAGCACGGCACGCGGCAGATCATCGTGCCGGCGATCGCGTATGTAGTGGTGTGCGTGATCGTGTATGTCATGGCGATTCGGCTTGGTGATGTGTCCTCGCCGTTTCGTCGGCCGCAGCGGCGACCGCGGTTGGAGTCGCGGAAGGCCGGCGATGTGACGCGAGCGGCGGAAGATCTTCTGCGCCGCTCTCGGCGGCGTTAGGCGCGGCGCCCGATGAATCGCGCCGATCTGCTCAAGAGCGCTTCGCTTTCGTGCGGCGCGTTCGTCCTCGCTGATGCGGCGCCGTCGAGCGCCGCTCCGCCGGTGAGTGCGGCTGACGCGCAGCTCGACGCGCTGCTGGCGCAGGATTGGGCGGATCGTCAGCGCCGGCATCCGGAGGCGGCGTCGTACGAAGGCGAGCACGCGTACGACGACCGTTGGGACGATCCGTCCGAAGCCGCGGCAGCCGACGAGGCGGCGCACCAGCGCGACGTGTTAGCGCGGTTGCAGCGCATCGATCGCGGGCAACTCTCCGAGCAGGGGCGCACGAACGCCGACCTCTACAGCGCGCGTCTGCACGACGCGCTGCAGGGCTACGACTTGCGCACGCATTTGCTGGCGCTCAATCAGCGCGGCGGCGTGCAGACGGACGTCACGATCGTCGACAACCTCCGGTTTGCGACGCTGCACGACTACGAGCAGTGGACGACGCGCATCGAGCGCTGGCCGGCAAAGGTCGACGCAACGATCGTCGTCCTGCGCGAGGCTGTGGCGCGCAAGATGCTCTGGCCGCGGGTCGTGATGGAGCGGATCCCCGCGCAGATCGATCGCCAGCTCGTCCCACCCGAACAGCACCCGTTCTTCCGCCCGTTCGTCACCATCCCGTCGACCGTCCCGCCGGCAGACGCGGCGCGGTTGCGCAACCGCGCTCGCGCCGCGATTGCTACCGGCGTCCTTCCGGCGCTGCATCGTCTGCGTGAGTTCTTCACCGCAACGTATCTGCCGGCCGCGCCGACCGAGGTCGGGCTCGCGCATGTGCCCGGCGGCGCAGAACTCTACGCCTATCTTGCGCGCGTCAACGTCACCACGGCGGTCGATCCCGATGCCGTGCACGCGCTGGGCTTGCAAGAAGTCGCGCGGATTCGTGCCGCGATGGAGAGCGTGGCGCCGCGGACCGGCTATCACGGTTCGCTCCAAGACGTCTTCCGGCAGATGCGCGAGGATCCCAAGAACTATCACCCCGACGCGCAGTCACTCCTCGCCGGTTATTGCGTCCTTGCCAAGCGGATCGATCCCGAGCTGGTGCGTTTCTTTCGGGTGTTGCCGCGCCAGCCGTACGGTGTCACGCCGATCCCCGATGCGATCGCGCCCGACGCGACGACCGCGTACTACCAGCCCGGCGCACTCGACGGATCGCGCGCGGGCAGCTATTGCGTCAACCTGTATCGTCCTGACCAGCGTCCGATCTACGAGATGCCGGTGCTGACGCTGCACGAGTCGGTCCCCGGCCACCATCTGCAGTTCGCGCTGGCGGTCGAGCTCGGGACGATGCCGGCGTTTCGCCGCGCCGCGTACTACGTCGGCTACTCGGAAGGCTGGGGATTGTACGCCGAATCTCTCGGTGAGGCGATCGGCGTGTACGACGACGCGAAGACGACGCTCGGCGCGCTGAGTTACGAGATGTGGCGTGCGGTGCGGCTCGTCGTCGATACCGGGATGCACGCCAAAGGATGGTCGCGCCAACGCGCGATCGATTTCTTCCTCGCGAACGCGGCGAAGACGCGGCTCGACATCGAGAACGAGATCGATCGCTACATCACCGACCCGGGTCAGGCGCTGGCGTACAAACTCGGTCAGCTCAAGTTATTGGCGCTGCGCGATCGCGCGAAAGAGCGGCTCGGCGCGCGCTTCGATCTGCGCGACTACCACCAGGTCGTCTTGGGTTCCGGATCGATTCCACTCGACGCCCTCGAGCGACGGGTCGACGCCTGGCTCACGGAAACCCGGACCGTGACGTCGTAACCTACACCATGGCGCGTCGCCCTTCTCCGACCCTGACTGAGGCGGAATACCGCCTGATGGACATCCTGTGGGATCTGAGCTCCGGAACCGTAGCCGAGATCCACGCGCGGCTTGGCGATCGTCCGGTCGCCTACACGACCGTCCTGTCCACGCTCACCATCCTCGAGCGCAAGGGCTACGTGCGTCACACCATGCGTGGCAAGGCGAACGTCTACAAGCCCGACGTCGAGCGTGACGCCGCACGGCGCAGCGTGATCGAGAACGTCCTCGCCACGTTCTTCAACGGCTCGCCCCGGGCGCTGATGCTCAACTTGCTCGAGACGGAGCGCCTCGATCCCGACGAGGAGCGCCGGCTGCGCGATCTCCTCGAGGCGAACGGCTGATCGCTCCACTCGCGGTCCTGCTGGCCGGGGCCGGTGCCGCCGTCGCGAGCATCCCGCTCGCGTTGGCAGCGCTCGCGGCCGCGCGCGCGTACGATCGCGCCGCCAGCCGGTATCGCTTCCTCGCGCTCGTCTACATGCTCATCGCAGCGCTCGCGCCGCTGGGGCTGCTGTGCTCGGTCGTTCGGCCCGCCGCGGCGGCGCCGTTGACCTGGAGTCCGGCAGCCGCGGTGCTCGCTGCGATCGCAGTCGTCGCCGCGCTTCTGTGCGTCGTCCTCGTCACCGACGTGGCACGAATTCTGCACGTCAAGAACACCGCGCGCCCGCTCGGGCGGCTCACCGTTCGCCGGGCTCGGCTCGGCGCATCGCCGGCGGTCGCGACGCCGACCGCGATCGGCTACCTGCATCCGGCGATCGTCGTCCCGGACGACTTCCGCGCGCGGGTCGACGCCGGCGAATGGGAAGCCGTCCTCGCCCACGAGTGCGCACACCTGTCCCGCGGGGACGACTGGGCCAAGGCGCTGCAGAGCGCCCTCTTGCGGATCGGGTGGTGGTTGCCGGGACTGTGGATTCTCGGCGGCGCCCTCGACCTCGAGCGCGAGCTCGCCAGCGATGACCGCGCCGCCGGCGGCACCGAGGCGCGGCGCTACGCGGCGTGTCTGCTACGCTTGGCGACCGACCGCTGGGACGATGCCGTTGCACCCGGTTTGTGGGGCCGCCGTGCTCATCTCGCCATCCGCGTCGAACGGCTGCTGCGGCCCCTTCCCGGCACCTCGCCTGTCATGCGGGCCGTCGCGCTCGGCGCCTTCACGGCGGTGGCCCTTGTCCTGGTAGCGGCCCTGGTCGCAATGGTCCCCGGCGGCCGTCGGCTGGTCCGCGTAGCCGCGGTTCCGGTGAAGCCGACCGCCCTCGCGATCGTCCCGACCCCGGAGCACCGCCGTCGAAGCGCGGCGACGCGGCCGCTCGTCCACGCGACCCCGATCGCGTCCCACCACCATGCATCCCGGCCACTTGCGCTCGCCGCCCCGCGGTCGTCCACCCCGGCCCCCCGCACCCCACGTGCGAACCGGAGGGCCCCACACGTCGTCGCCTATGCGCCGCCTGCTCATCGGCACGCCGCCGGAGCGAGGCCGCATCGCACCGCAGTCCCTGTTCCGCCCGTCGCGTCGACCGCGCCAAGCGACCAGGCGGAAGGTTCCGGCGGGACCGGTTTTGGCTCGGAGATCGGCACCCGGGAGCGGTTCTGGATCCGGTTCCCCGCCTTGTCCAGCCCTTAAGGACCAGCCCAACCTCTCGGCTCTTCTTGGGGTCTCAGGTTATACTGAGGGGACCAGCCCCACCGGGGCTGAACCTGTCTTTAGGAAGCGACGATGCGGATCAAATACGAAGTATCGGCCGGCGGTTTGGTCCTGCGGCGGAACGGACAGGCTTTGGAAGCTCTGCTGATCGGGCGGGGCGAGCCGCGGGTTTGGTCGCTTCCGAAAGGGCACGTCGAGAACAAGGAGACGCACGAGCAGGCCGCGCTGCGTGAGGTGCGTGAGGAGACCGGCTGTTGGGCCGAAATCATTTCCAAGCTCTCCGACATTTCGTACTGGTTCTACCTCAACCGTACCAAGCACAAGAAGTCGGTCCACTTCTATTTGATGCGCTATCTCTCGGGCGACACCGCGAATCACGACCACGAGGTCGATGAGGCGCGCTGGTTCGAGATCAAGGCCGCAAAGAAAGCGCTCAAGTACGTCAACGAAAAGCGCCTGGTCGATCTCGGGATGGAGTATCTCCAGGGTGACGGCGCCGGGCTCTTCGAGACCGAGACCGTTCCCGTTCCCGCCGCGGTGAGCGAAGGGCACGAGCGCCTGACTTCGTGAACCCCGACGAACGCGCGCTGCGCGTCTCCCTCGACGTCTTCGACGGACCGCTCGACCTGCTCCTGAACCTCGTCAAGGAGCGCCAACTCGATATCGCGACCGTGCCTTTAGCAACGGTTGCTGATCAGTATCTCGCCTACATCCACGCGATGGAGGCGATCGACGTCGAGCTCGCGGCGGATTACCTCGTCGTCGCGGCGACGCTGGTCTTTCTCAAGTCGAAGGCGCTCTTGCCGCCGATCCCGATTGAGTTCGAGGATCCCGAAGAGTCTGCCGAGGCGGTCGAGCAGCGGCTGCGTGAGCGCCTCATCGCGTACTCGAAATACCGCGAAGCCGGTCAAGAGCTCAAGGCGCGCGCCGAGGAAGCATCGGCGTTCTATCTGCGTGCCGACGGCGGCGACCCGACCGCCGAGCTCGTCCAGCGATACAAGATCGACGCCGCGAAGCTCGCCGGTGCGCTCGCCGCTGCCCTGCGCGCCGCAAAGCCGGAGAAGCGCACGATCATCCGCGAGCGCGTCTCGCTCGTCGAGCAGATGGAGCTCGTCGCGCGCACGGTCCGCCGCGACGGCCGCGCGTCGTTCTTCGCGCTGTGCGCCGATCTCGACCGCCTCGGGATCATCGTGACGTTCCTCGCCGTTCTCGAACTGGTGCGCCGTGCGCGCGTGCGCGTCGCGCAGACCGACATGTTCGCAGACATCGAATTGCTCCCCGCCACCGAAGAGACCACAAGTGCAGCCTGAACTCGTCGATACCGGCAAGCTGCAGCGCGAGCTGGAAGCGCTGCTGTTCGTCGCCTCCGAGGCGCTGTCGATCAAACAGCTCGCCAAGCTCACCGGGGCAGAGGAATCCGAAGTCACCGTCGCCCTGCAGAAGATCGACGAGGAGTTTGCGCATCGTGGCGTCGTGCTGCGCGAGATCGCGGGCGGCTATCGCTTCGCCAGCGCCCCTGCCGCCCGCGAAGCCGTCGAGGCGTATCTGATGCCGCCGAAAACGAACCTCTCGCCGGCCGCGCTCGAAACGCTCGCGATCGTCGCCTACATGCAGCCCGTCACCAAGGGTGAGGTCGAGGGAATCCGGGGCGTGAGCGCTGACAGCGTGATCGCAACGCTCGTCGACCGTCGCTTCCTCACCGAGGCCGGCAAACGCGACACGCCCGGACGTCCGACGCTGTATAAGACCACGCCGGAGTTCCTCGAGGTCTTCGGGCTGCGTTCGCTCGACGAGCTGCCGCCGGTCGACGTCGATGCGGCGATGCCGATCGAGCTCGCCTTACCGATCCCAACTACGGTCGTCACGGAGACGGCCGAACAACAACCAGAACCAGAACCAGAAACGGAGCCCCAACCATCAGCGGTGTAACCGCTCGCAAACTCGTCCCCACGCGTGTGTGGAAGACGATCGACGAGAATTGCCAGCGCGTCGCGCTGGAACACGAATTGATCCAGCCGGGCGAGACGTTCCGGCTTACCGACGACCAAGAGAAGGCATTCGAAGCGATCAGCACCGGTCTTGATGACGGTGCCTTCGAATTTCTGCTCAAGGCACCAACGGGCTCGGGCAAGACCGAGGTCATGATGCGCGTCGCCGCCGACACGGTGCTCGCGACCGACGGCTACGTCGTCGTGCTCGCACCGACGCGCGACCTGATCCGCCAGCACGTGACGTACTTCACCGACCGTCTCGACGGGACGGGAATCGGCGTCGGCCAGATCCACGGCGGTGCCGCGCCGGCCGATCGCAAAGCGACGGAGCTCGGTCTGGCCGACGGCAGCATCGGCGTCATCGTCGGTTCGGCGATGATGCTCACGATCGACCGTTATTGGGACCTGATCGACAAGAGCGAGCTCGTGATCGTCGACGACGTGAACGCGTTCGACGAACGCGAGCATTTGCAGCTGCTCGAGGATCTCGACTGCCCGATGTTGTTCGCAAGCGCGACGCCCGCAGAGCTGCAGCGCTTCTTGGAACGCATCGGTGCGATGGACAACGTCGTGAAGATGAAGGGCATGCCGTTCGACGTGCTCCCCACCAAAGTGCACAAGGTCGAAGGCGTGTGGGGTGAGCCCCCCGCGGAGCAGCTCTCGCGCGCCGACGCGCTGATCCGCGAGCATCTTGCGCGCGGCTCGCGCATCTTCGTCATCGGCCGCACGCGCGGCGACGTTCCGCGCTTGGCGGAGCGGCTCGAGCAGACGTATCAGATTCCCGTGCAGCAGTTGCGCGGCGATATGGCCGACACCGCCGAGCAAGGCCGTCGTTACCGTCGCAAGGGCGTCAAGGTGAACGAGGTCGGGACGCGGGTCGAGATGATGAACCGCTTCCGCTCCGAGACGCCGGCGATTCTCGCCGCGACGAACCTCGTCGGCAGCGGGATCGACATCCCGGCGGCCGACCTCATCGTCATCACCGATTCCGACGCGTTCGGCGAGGCCGAGACGGAGCAACTGATCGGACGGGTCGGCCGCCGCGAGCGCCCGTCGGACGCCGTGCTCCTGACCGGGACGACGTTCGAGAAGAACCCCTCGCGCGCGATGGCACCGACCGGCCGGGCGCGCAGCTTCATGCCGGCCGGGATGCGGGCACGTCAATTCAATTTCGGCCGCCGCCGATAATGCGTTTCGGGGTGCACGTCCGGGTTGGCAGCGGGTACGACGATGCCGCGGCGTACGCGAAGAGACTCGGCTGCACGGCGCTGCAGTTCTTCGCCGGAAATCCGAAGACGTACCGGGTTGGCGCGATCGACAGACCGGCGTTGCAGCGCTTCGCTGCGGCGCGCGCCGAGGCGAAGATCACGCCCGCGGCAATCCATACGTCGTATCTCATCAATCTCGCGAGCGAGGACGGCAAAACCGTCGTCAACTCGCTCAAGCTGCTCAAGAACGATCTCGCGATCGCTGCTGCCGGCGATGTCGCGTACGTGAACACGCATCTGGGATCGTACGGGACGCGCGATCGCGCCGAAGGCTTCGGCTCGGTCGTTGCGGCGCTCGAAGACGCGCTCGACGGGATCGCGCCGGGTGTGCATCTCGTGATCGAGAACAGCGCCGGCGCGGGACAGCTCTGCGGCGGGACGGTCGAGGAGCTCGGCGCTCTGGCGCGTGCGCTGCCGCATCCGCAGCTCGCGTTCTGTCTCGATACCGCCCACACGTGGGCGGCGGGCTACGAGATCAACCATCGCGAGGGCGTCGAGCGCTTCTTCGCTGAGGTCGAGCGCGAGATCGGGCTCGACCGGGTCGTGATGTTCCACTTCAACGACACGCAGATTCCGCTCGGCGGCCACCGGGATCGCCACTGGCACCTCGGCGAAGGAAACATTGGGATCGAAGGCTTCCGTGCGATCGTCGCGCACCCGGGGGTCCAAGGAAAGGTCGCGATCCTCGAAACCCCCGGCGAGGAGGCCGACGACCTGCGGAACATCACGACGCTGCGGACGATCCTCGAGGGCGTCGCAGCATGAGTACGGGCGGCCCCGAGCGCCGCGCGTTCGCGCGCGTCGAGGTCGCCCTTGCTGTACGGTACAGTGCCGACGGCGCGTTCGCGCCCCGCACCGGGACCGTCGAGAACATCTCGCGTGGCGGCGTTTTGCTGATCGTCGGCGCCGACGACGTCCCCGAAGGCGCCAAGGTCCGAATCACGTTCGCCGATGACGCAGGGGTCGACCACGTCGTGGTCGGACGGGTCGTGCGTTCGTCTCCGGAAGGGATGCTCGGGGTGACGTTCCTCGAAGTGGACGAGCGTACGTTCACCTACGTCGAAACATTCCTCGGCAGCGTGTGATTGCCCATTTCGATCTCGACGCGTTCTATGCGAGCGTCGCGCAGCGCGACGATCCGTCGCTGCGCGGCAAGCCGCTCGCGGTTTCCGGTTCGTCGCGACGCGCCGTCGTCCTGACGGCATCGTACGAAGCGCGCCCGTTCGGTGTGCGCTCGGCGATGCCGCTCTATCGGGCGCTCGAACTGTGTCCGCAGCTCACGGTCGTGCGGCCGAACTTCGAGGCGTATCGCGCGGTCTCAACGCTCGTCTTCGAGATTTTTGCCGAGGGTGCGCGTGCGGTCGAAGGGCTCTCGCTCGACGAGGCCTTCGTGGATGTGCCCACCGATGAGGTCAGTGAAGCGGTGGCGTTCGCGCAGCGCGTGCGCGAGCGCGTGCGTGTGGACGTCGGGCTGACCGTGAGCGCGGGCGTGGCGACCGGAAAGATGGTCGCGAAGATCGCGAGCGACGTCCACAAACCCGACGGCTTGACGGTCGTGGAGCCGGGTACGGAGGCGGCGTTCCTCGCGCCGCTCCCGATCGGTCGCCTGTGGGGTGTCGGTCCCAAGACGCAGCCGCGCTTGGAGGCCGCCGGTGTGCGAACGATCGGCGACGTAGCGAATCTCGACGACGCGCGGCTCTACGCGCTCTTCGGCCGCGCCGGACCGGAGCTTCGCGAGCTCGCACGCGGGATCGACGACCGCGTCGTCGACGGCTCGCGCGAGCGCAAGTCGATCTCCACCGAAGAGACCTTCGAATACGACGTACGCGACGAGCAGCGCATCCTCGAGCTGCTGCGCGTGCAGGCCCAGGAGCTCGCGGCAGACCTGCGCGCGAAAGGGCTGCGCGGCGCGACGGTTGGCGTGAAGATCAAACGCGCCGACTTCACGATCGTCGGTCGCCAGACATCGCTCACCGTCGCAACCGCCGACGCCGACGCGATCCTGGCCGCCTCGACGATGTGCTGGCAGCGCGCAGGCGTCGCCGGCACGCCGATCCGCCTGCTCGGCACACGTGTCGCATCGTTGACGGAAGAACCCGAGCGCGAACTTTCGTTGTTCACGCCACCCCCGTCACGCTGAGCGTCAGCACCGTCGCCGCTCGTCACGCTGAGCGTCGGCACCGTCGCCGCTCGTCACGCTGAGCTTGTCGAAGCGCGCCGCCCCGCTGAGCTTGTCGAAGCGCGTCGCGCCACGAAGTCCTTCGA
>CAZABL010000090.1:0-15468 GCA_964483365.1 uncultured bacterium | reverse complement strand
AACCGCCGACCCTCCCCGTGTAAAGGGGACGCTCTCCCGCTGAGCTAATCGCCCGGACCGCCGTACACTCGTTCGCGCAACGGGTATTCTGCTCCCCGTTCGGGGATAGTACTTCGATGCAGCAGCGCCGGACCGTCATCGACGACACGAAGCCGATCTGGCGATCGATGCTCGCGTTTCTGCTCCCGCTCATGGCGAGCAACATCTTGCAGTCGGCGTCGTCGACGCTCAGCAGCATCTATCTGGGGCGGCTGATCGGCGTCAAAGCGCTCGCCGCGGCGTCCTCGTTCTTTCCGGTCCTCTTCTTCATGATCGCGTTCTTCATCGGGATCGCGAGCGGGGCAACCGTCCTGATCGGCCAGGCGTACGGCGCACGCGATCAGGAGCGCCTCAAGGCCGTCGCCGGGACGACGCTGACCGTCGCGCTCGTCGCCGGTGTCGTGATCGGCGCGCTCGGCGCCTTCACCGCACCCGAACTGGTGCGTGTGCTCGGGACGCCGGCTGACGTCGTCGACTACGCGGTCGCTTATGCGCGCGTCCTTTTTGCCGCGATGCCGATATTGTTCGTCTATATCGCGTACACGACGTTCGTGCGCGGGACCGGTGACTCGCGCACGCCGTTCCTTGCGCTGATCGTCAGCACCGTGCTGATCCTGGTCATCACACCGCCGTTCATCCTGGGCTGGTTCGGTTTGCCGAAACTCGGCATCACGGGCGCGGCCGTTGCGAACATGATCGCGAACGCCCTCGCGCTCGTCTTTCTGCTCGTCGCGCTGAGACTGCAACGCAACCCGCTCGCACTCGATCTCTCGATCGTGCGTCACATGGCGATCGACCCTCGGCTGCTCGCGACCCTCGTGCGGATCGGGATCCCGACCGGGATCCAGCTGGTGATGGTCTCGCTCGCCGAGGTCGCAGTCATCTCGCTCGTCAACCGCTTCGGCTCGGCCGCAACCGCCGCATATGGTGCGGTGAACCAAATCGTCTCGTACGTGCAATTTCCCGCCGTTTCGATCGGGATCGCCGCGTCGATCTTCGGCGCCCAGTCGATCGGCGCGAAGCGCTTCGACCGCTTGCGGGCGATTGCCCGCGCCGGCGTCGCGTTGAACTGGATCATCGGCGCGATCCTCATCACGATCATCTACGCCTTCGATCGCGCCATTCTCACCCTCTTCATCACCGACCGGCAGGTCATCGAGCTCGCGCACGAGCTGCTGGCGATCACGCTGTGGAGCTACGTCATCTTCGGCACCTCCGCCGTGCTCTCGGGACTGATGCGTTCCAGCGGCACCGTCCTGTGGCCGACGCTGCTCTCGATCATCTCGATCTGGGGCGTCGAAGTGCCGACGGCATACGCGCTCGCGCCACGTTTAGGACTGCGCGGTGTGTGGATCGCGTACCCCGTCGCGTTCCTGGTTGGGCTCGCGCTGCAGAGCGGTTACTACTTCTTGGTCTGGCGCAAGCGGCGGCTTACGACGTTGCTCGACGATCGCACGCACGAGCCCATCTCCGCCTAGACCTCCGCGAGTTGCTGCTCCTCCTGGTCGATCGCGACCAAGACCCGGCGCAGCACCGTGTTGTCGATCTTGCCCTGCTGACGCAGCTCGAGGAGCGCGCGACGCTGTGCTTCGAGGATATCGCGCTTGAGGTCGGTGAGCTGACGTGCCGCCCGAGCGTCGCGGAGAGCACGCCCGTACTCATAGTGACGGCGTAACAACTGCGCACGTTCGTGATCGATCGCTCCGCTGCGTTCCGCGTCGTCCACGACGTGCAGTGCGGCCTCGGTCACGGCATCCATCGCGGCTCGAATCTCGTTGCTGTCTTCGTCCGACGGTTCGATCCGCAGCGCTTTGATCACCACGGGGAGCAGCAGCCCGCCGCCGACGAGCGTCACGAGGATCACGCTGAACGTGAGAAAGATCAGCAGATCGCGCTCCGGGAAGAACCTCCCGCCGCCGAGCGCGATCGGGATGCCGAGCGCCGCGGCGAGCGAGAGCGCGCCGCGCATACCGGCCATCGCAACGACAGTGAGATGCTTTTTATTCGGGGCGCCGTGCGGCTCGACCGTCATCCCGGGCAGCGCGGCAAGCCCGAACACAAACGCGAAGCGGACGGCAACCACGACCACGTTCACCAGGACGGCGTCACGGAGCAGTTCGCCCCACGAGTGCCGTTGTAACACCGCCGCGACGATATCGTGCAACTGCATCCCGAGCACGATGAAGATGAAGACGTTGATGAGAAAGACCGTCGTCTCCCACCAGCCCGCGCCTTGCAGCCGCGTCTGCGGCGTGAGGACCTTCGTCGTCCAGCGATTGACGTAGATGCCCGTCACGACGACCGCGAGCACGCCGCTCCAGTGCAAACGGTCCGCGGGCACATAGGCGATGAACGGCGCGAGCCCCGAGACGACGATCTCGAGCTGGGGGTCCTCGAAGTATTTCCACGCGAGGACAGCCAGCCAACCGACGATCAACCCGATCACCGTTGCGCCAACCGCCGAGAGAACGAGCTGCTCGACGGCAGCGCCCGGTGCAAACGTCCCGCTGACGACGGCGCGCACGGCGACGGCGTAGAGGACCAGCGAGACCGCGTCGTTGAGGAGCGCCTCCCCGTCGATCACCGAGGTGACGTGCCGTGGGACGCCGAGCCGCTCCGCGACCGGCACCGCCGCGACCTCATCGGTCGGTGCGACGACGGCGCCGAGCACGAACGCCGCCGCCCAGCCGAGCGACGGCAGCAGCGTGTGTGCCACCGCGGCGACGGCGAGCATCGTTGCGAATACGAGCCCGACCGCGAGCGTCCACACCCACCGCGCGTTCTCGCGCATATCGTCGGTCGGCGCCGTCACCGACTCCCAGTACAGCAGCGGCGGGAGGAAGACGAGCAGCACGAGGTTCGGGTCGAGCTGCACGTGGAGCCCGGGAACGAAGCCGAGGATCAACCCGCCGAGCACGAGGACGATCGGGTACGGCACCGCCGCGCGCCGCGCGAGCCCGAGCAGCGGGATCGCGGCGATCAGCAGCGCGACGACGACCTCGATACGCGGCATGAGACCTCCCTTGCGTTACGTTCCCGCGCCGCCTCCCGTTCTCAGCACGTACTTCACCACCAGCCGCGCAAGGGTCGCCGGCGCAGCGGGGGTCCCGTAGTTCACGAACAGCTCGCTGTCGTTGCGGAAGCGGTGGTGGAACGAGCCGGCGAGGTTGACCCCGGGCGCCGCGAAACCGCCCGTCCCGCTGATCCCGCGGAGCGAGATCGTGAAGTTGGTGTCGCGGTCGACGTTCTCGCCGACGGTCACGCGTCGCAGCCACTGACCGTTCGTTGGTCCGCCGAACAACGAACGTTCGCGTGCCGCGTCGAGCTCGGCGCCGACCGTCCAGCGGGTCGCGATCGTGCGCGACGTCGAGAACGTCGTCTGCTGCAAGAAGAGATCGCCGAACGGCCCGAACGAATACGAGACGTCGACCGGCGCCGGCGTTCCGTCCTTGTAGCCGAGATTGATGCTGTGCTGGTTGTACGAGCGCGTCACGCCGTGCGCGTAGAACGGATAGCCGACCAGTCCTGAGTCGTACGTGCGCAGCTGCGAGGTGTACGGACCGCCGGAGATGTGGAACCCGTTCTTGAGCTGCACGTCGAGGCTCACGTTGGCATCGGCCTGATGAACGGCTCCGCTGCGGTCGAGATAGCGGTCGCCGGTGAGGAACAGGTCGATGCGCTTGACGGGACCGCGCGGCGAGAGCGTTCCGTTGAGGTCGACGTACGCCTGCGGGCCGCGGATATCAGCGTTCTGCGTGTATCCCAAGACGGGAGCGTACTGCGGACCGATGTTACGGTAGCCGAGGTACGTTTCGTAATTTCCTCTGTGGACGTCGACGAAGTCTTCGGTCTTGAACGCGAGACGGTCGTCAGCGACAAACGTTCCGTGCTCGCGCGCGTAGTCGAGCGCGAAGACGAAGCCCGTGCGAGGGTTTCTGCCGGTGACCTGCGCTTGCCACGTCGCGTCATTTCCCGCGCGCGGGTCGATCGTCTCGTTTCCGGCTTGATGGTGCGTCGTGACGCCGTCGAGCGAGTACGTGAACGAACGGCTCGGCGTCGCGTGCCGGTAGCCGAAGGCCATATCGTCGAAGCCGGCGCCTTGCACTTCGAGCGCGCCGAACGACTGCAGGCCCTGCGTTCCTTCGAGCTTGAGACCGCGATCGAACGGGCCGATCGCCGGCGAGTAGAAGATGCGGTTCGGCGGCGCGTTGATCCCAATCAACGACGAGGGATCGAAGAACGACGCGCCTTGGCTGAAGAACGGCCGGTACTCGCTGAGCGCACGGCGGAACTCTTGCGGTGCGATCGTCTGCTGGTCGATCTCGACGTTCGAGTAGTCCGGCGCGATCGCGGCGACGAACGACGCGGTTCCCGTCACCGGCACGACGATATCGACGCCGGCGTGTCGCGCGCCGCTCGAGACGAAGCTGCCGTCGGCGGCCTGGAACTTGCCGCGGTCTCCGCCGCCGCTTGCGAGCGTGTAGAGCTCGGCGCGCGGTTGGCGATGCGATGCCGTTGTTGCCAAACGCAGACCAGTCAGCCGCGGCCAGTAACGCGCGTCGCTGAACAGTGGGAAGTTGTTCGTCCCGCCGCCGCCGTCGTTCATGATCGGGTCGTAGGCCCACGTTTCGTTGACGTCCCGCGCTGCGATGCGGCGCACGACGTTCACGCGCCACGTCTGCGACGGCGACGATGGTGTGCGCAGCACCTTGAGCGGGATGACGAACATCGCGTTCCAGCCGTTCGCGGTACGTGCGGTGACCGCGGTCCAGGGCGGCGCGTACCGCGACGACTCGGACGACTGCTGGTAGCGCGTCCCGCGCGGCGTCGTCATGAAGAAGTAGACGTTCGTCCCGTTTCCGCTCGTGTCGAGCCCGATCCCGACGAAGTCATCCAGCCCGAAGCCGACGTTGTTCGCGCTCTGCGTCGCGGTGATCGGCGTGTCGCGCTGCTCGGCGCGCAGCCCGACGTACAGGTTGACGTCGTCGTACAGCAGCAGCATCTGCGTCGCATCCGACGCCGGCTTCTGGGTCGTAATCGTCTGCAGCCCGCCGACGCTCAGCGCGCTCTGCCACACCGGATCGCTCAGGCTCGCGTCCAGCGGGGGCGCCTTCGCCGCGCGCGCTGCGGGAAACGAGTCAGCTGCTCGGCTGCTCGCGAACGCCGGCGCGGCGGTCGCGAGCAACGCGAAAATCAGTGCGGCAAGACGAAAGCTTGGCTGCATGCCCCAACGTACGGGGCACAACAACGAATTGTTTCGTTGATCGAACTTAGCGCGGGCTTGGCTCGCCGTATAACGGGTGTATGTCGCGCTCGCCGCGATGGAGGTAGTCGACGCCGTTCATCCACGACGGTCGCGGCGCTCCTTTCAGCCAGTGATCGAACCACTCGTCGAGATGTACGGTCCACCACTTCTGCTGCTCGCGTCCGCGTAGATTGTGGTCCTCGCCGTCGAACGAGAACAAATACGCTTCCTTGCCGAGCCGGCGCATCGCCGTAACGAACTCGATCCCCTGGAACTGCGGGACCGCGCCGTCTTGGTCGTTGTGAATGGTGAGATACGGCGTGGTGATCGCGCGAATTCGAAAGAGCCCGGAGTTTTCGAAGTAGAGGTCGGGCCGGTCCCACGGCGTCGCGCCGATACGCGACTGCCCGCGCTCGTATTGCGATTCGCGCACTACGCCGCTCTCCAACCGGATCCCGCTGTACGCGCTGACCATGTCGTCGACTGCCGCACCGGCTTCCGCCGCACGAAAGCGGTGCGTGCGCGTGAGGAGGTAATTGATCTGATACGCGGCCCACGAATGTCCCGCGATTCCGACGCGCGACGGGTCGACGAATCCGGTGCGAAGCGCGGCATCGACTGCGGGCAGAATGGCGTTCTCCGCGCTCGCACCGGGATGTCCCGGTCGATACTGCACGTCGGGGAAAAGCATCACGTAGCCGTTGGAGACGTAGCGCGGGAAGTTCGGGCTCGTTCCGGGCGCGGGCTTGTAGTACGAGTGCATCGTCTGCGCCCACGTCTCGTAGAAATAGACGAGCATCGGTGCCGAGCGCGTCGGGCGCAGGCCGTCGGGGATGTACATGAGCGCACGCAGCGGCGTCCCGTCTTTGCCCTTGAAGTCGATGACGCGCTCGCTGCCCCAGCGATACTTCGCCTGTTGCGGGTTCTCGTCGCTCACCTGAACCGGGTTGTGGAACGCGCCGTCGGTGCTCCACACGTTGGGCGCCTCACGGAACGTCTCACGCGTGAAGAGGACGCGATCGGCATGCCGAGCGACCCACGGCGCGGAGATACGGTCATGCGGGTTCTTGAAGAGCGACCCGACGTGGTCGAGCGCCGCATCGACGTGCAGCAGCGAGACGGGGACGCCGCCGCCGGGCACGACGCGCGCAAAGCCGGTGGCGTACGTGCGATCGTCGCGCTCGGAGACCAGCAACGGCCGATCGACGGGGAACGCGTCTGCGTCGTGGTCGGTCTGCACCGCGCTGTAGACGATGTGTGCGCGACGCCCCGCGGCGTGCGTGAAGTTCGTCGCCGTTCCGGTTGCGGGGTCGGCGAGCCAGATGTCGTAGCGGTCGTAGAGCAAGACGCCGCGATCGTCCGCGAGCCAACCGCCAACGCCGTACGGCGGCGGCGGCGCGGGATGGTCGTCCTCGACTTCATGGAACGCGACGTCGGCGTGCACGCCGAGCGTCACGCGCCGGCGGGTTTGCGTGTCGACGGTGAACCAATGCTTCGCGCGTTCGTCCCAGCCGAGTACGTAGCGTCCAGCCGGCGAGAGCATCACGGGCAGAGGGTCAGGGCGCTCGATCGGAACATCGCGCGCGAGCAGACGCCGTTCGCCGCTTGCGAGCGAAACGGCGTACAGATCGGCGTAGTCCTGACCGCGCCAAGACGTGGCGCGGCGATATGCGCGGTCGTCGACGCCGAGCGCGACGGTCGGATTCTCGTTGCGCAGCATATCGGGCAGCGTCGGCGACCCGAGCTGCGCAGCGCGGTGCTGCGCGAGGTCGTAGACGCCGAGATACGTCCGCTTGCGCTCGCGGTCGGCATCGTGCTTCTGCTGCGACTGCAAGACGTCGTCGTGCGAAGTCCAAATGTCGACCTTCATCGGTTCCGGCGTCGCCGACGGCTGCGGCGTCGGCGCTGCCGCTGCGCCGTAGAAGACGCGCTTCCCGTCCTTCGTGAAGGTCAACGCACCGTTCGCGTTCGGCGTCATCCCGTCGGAGATGTCGGCGGCGCGCACGGCAGCCGGTGCTGCAGCGGTGAGATCGGCGACGTATAGCGCGTCGTGCGGGACGTCTTGCGCGTACGTCGCGGCGTCGCTCAAGAACGCCAACGCGGAACCGTTTCGTGCAAGCGCGAGCTGCCGGTACCGTCCGTTGCCCGTCAAGACGTCGGCCGTCGTGCCGCGCGCAACGTCGTAGACATGCACGCCGTCGCCTTTGCCGTCTTTCGTCTCGGTGCTGTAAGCGATGAAACGATCGTCGTCGGAGACGACGACGCCGGTCGCGTTCGGGGCGGTGCTGCGCTTGCCGGCGGCGAGGTCGCGGATCGTCAGCAGCGAGCCCGTCTCTTTGGTTTTGTCTGCTTTCGGTGCCGGTGTTGGCGACGCCGAGGGTGATGGCGACGCGTCGGGTGACGGTGATGGCGGGCTGCTCGGCGGCGCGGCACTCGGCGACGGACTCGGCGACGCGGGCGGTTCGGCGAGATAGGCGATCACGGCGCCGCCGTCTTTGGGGACCGCGATCGTCTTGATGTTGTCGACGACCTCCGCATGCGCCGGCGCTTGCAGGTCGAGGATCGCCGCGCCGTTCTTCGGCTGCTGACTCTCGGGCTTCTTGGCCCTCTTCGCCGCGTCGACGTCAGCTTTTGCCGCGACGTGCGTGAAGACGACGAAGCGCGATCCGGCCGCGAACGCCGGCGCATCACCACGCGGTTCGCGCCGCTCCGCGCCGCTGGTCAGATCCCGCACGACCAGCGTGGGATCACCGTCCTCCGGCGCGAGGGCATACGCCATCACCCGACCGTCGTCGGACAGCTTCATCGCGTGGATCGCGTTCCAACCGTCGTACGCCTTGTAGTCGAGGGGGACCGGCGCGTCGGCGGCGACGGGCCGCGGGAGCGCGGGGAGCAGCGCGCACGACAACGCGAGCGCGACGATAGCACGGGCGCCGAACATTTACGGACGCTTTACATTTCTGCTGCGGCGTGGCATTCTGCGGGCATCCGAGTTTACCGTTTCTTAACGGAGGGAGCACGCATGTCCGAAGCCTTCGACCGCGGCGATCGTCCCGGCGCCTATCTCGAGCCGATCCTCCAACACGCCGGCGGTGCCCGGCGCGGGGGCGCCGTGCGGCTGGTTCGCGCCGGCGGCTGCAGCACGCTCTTCGGCGAGGTCGATCGCGCGCTGCGCGACCGTCGTGACCGGACGATCTTCACCCCGCCGGTCTACATCGACGACGCCTTCGCGGCAGGGGATCCCGCATTTGCCGTCGCCGCGTTGCGCGAGTTCGTCGGTATCTGCTTGGCTCAGCAGCAGGTCGAGGTATCGTAGGTCCCGCCGCCCATAGCGGTTGGTCCATAGCGGACGTGACGATAAGCGCGTAGCGTCCTCGTACAGAGGGGGACACGCGCATGAGTATGCACGGGCCGCTCGGGCGTATTGCACGAGGGACGTTTGTCGATTTGTTGACGGATCGCCGGCAACAAGACGGCGACGTTACGCCCATGCATGCGCCCAAGACGCCGCCGCCGCCGACGCCGGTCGACTCGGAGGTCGCGCTCGCCGCGCTCACCAGTGCGCAGCAGCGCGCCGCGGAGAAGCGGCTTGCGGCGGAACGGCTCATGGAAGAAGCGCGCGCCCTCGAAGAACGACTCAGCGCGGAAGCGGAAAAAGCGCGCAATTCGCGTCACCGCCTCGTCCTCGCGCAACTGACCAAAGCGGTCGAACGTGCGGCCGCCGACGAACGAGAGGCCGAGGAGCGCGTACGCACCTGTGCTGAGGCGGTCGAGCGCGCAGCGATTGAAAGCGCGGACGCGGAGCGTCGCGCGCAAAGCTGCCGCGACGCGGAAGCGGCGGCGCGCGCCGACCTCGAGGCCGCTGCGCAGCTCGTCGCCGAGCGGCGCGATGTTCGTACGCGGATCGATGCCGAGTTGCAGCAGGCGCGCGAGCAAGCGGGTGCGCTCGGCGACGAGCCGCCGTCGCTCGCAGTCGTCGAAGAATTGAACGAGCTCGAAGCGCATAGCGATCTGCGCAGTGAGGCGGCGAAACGCATCGCCGAACGGCGCGCGGCCGACGCCGCGCGCAGCGCGACAGGGTGATGTCCGATGACGACCGGCATTTGCCGCAATCCAACCTGCCTTCGCGCCGCACGCGCGGAACCGACTGAACGCTATCCGGGCCCCGGTGAGTTTTGTCCGGAGTGCGGTGAGCGACTCGAATCGATCGACGCGCGGTTGCTGGAGGCGTTCTTTCCTCCCGCCAAACCACCACGCCGCAAGGTTCCGTCCGCGCTGGTGATCGTGCTCGTCGGACTCGTCGTCGCCGGGGGCGTCGGCGCGATGGCGGCGGCACGGCGCGGACCCGGCGTCGCGCAGGGCAGCGTAGCGACGCACGTGTGCCCGTCGAGCATGACGCGCAAGCTCGCCTTCGACATCGTTAGCGCGTATGCGGCGACCGGTGCGGCAACGTCGACACAGTTCCAACTCAGCGACGCGAGTCCGTGCGACGTCCGGTTTTCCGTCTCCGACACGGAGAACGGTAATGCGGTCGTTGCCCGCGATGCGATCGTCGCCGTCGTCAATCCCCAAAACACCGTCGTGCGTCTGAGCGAAGCGCAGCTTCGAGGGATCTTCAGCGGAACGATTACCGACTGGTCGCAAGTCGGCGGCGTCGCGGCGCGAATCGTGACGTTCCTTCCCGAGAACGGGTCCGACGAGGCGCGCATCGTTTCGGCAACGCTGCTGCGCGGCACAGCAGCCGCACCCGGCGTGCTTAAGCTCACGTCGAGCGCGGAGGTCGTGCGCGCGGTGACGAGCGCGAGCACAGCGGGACGGTCTGCAATCGGTTTGGTCGCCCTGAGTGCAGCACCGCCGGCAAAAGTGCTCGCGCTCGGCAACGCGCCGCATCCCAGCCCGCTCGCGATCGCAGCGCGGCGCTATCCGCTCACGGTGAGCGTCACGGTTCGTACCGAGGGGAGCGCGAAAGCGCCCACGACCGACGGACTGATGACGTATGCGTATTCAGGAGCGGCAGAGTCGCTTGCGATTCGTGACGGCTTCGTGACGCGACGCGGATTCTGATGCGTCGATTCGCCGTCGCCGTCGCGCTCGTACTCCTCATCGTAACCCTTGGGCCTGCGCGCGCTGCACGGCCGACGATCCTGATCGGCGCCGCCGTCTCGCTGACCGGTGCGCTCTCGAACGAAGGCCGCCTGACAAAGGAAGGCTACGACTTCTGGATGCGCTACGTCAACGCGCACGGTGGTCTGCACGTCGGGTCGCGCAGGTACGATGTCGAGATCCGTTACGTTGACGACGAGTCGAATCCCGAAACGACCGGACGACTCCTCGACACGATGCTCGCCGACCCGCGCGTCGATTTGCTCCTGGGTCCGTACGGCTCGGCGGCGACGTTCTCTGCGGCGACGATCGCCGAGCGGCACCGCGTGCCGATGGTCGATAGCGGCGGCGCTGCGGAACGGACCTTCAACCAAGGCTACCGGTATACGTTCGCGGTGCTTTCGCCGGCGCACAAATACTTGGTCGGCATCATCGAGTTCGCCGTGCGTCGCAACCCGCGTCCGTATTCCGTCGCGATCAGCGCGGCGAGCGACGCGTTTTCACTCGAAGTCCAACAGGGCGCGGTGCAGTCCGCGAACGATCACGGAATCCGCGTCGTCTACAACGACCACTACGGCGAAGATCCGGCGAGCATCACCTCAGCCGCTGCGGCGATCAAGGCGGCCAATGCGGACATCGTGCTGAACGCCGGTCACCTGCAAGACGCGCTCGCGCTTCATCGCGCGCTCAAAGCGCAACGCGTCAACGCCAAGATCTACGGCTACTCCGTCGGCCCGGACACGCCCGACTTCCGCGACACGCTCGGCGGCGACGCCGAAGGCGTGCTCGGGAGCGCGCAGTGGTCTCCCGCCGTGTCGTACGCCGGTGCGTCCGGCTTCTACGAGACGGCGCACGCGTACGCGCTTGCGTTTACCAAAGAGATCGGTCACGTCCCGGACTACCACAACGCCGAGGCGAGCGCTGCGGGTCTTGCGCTCCAGTACGCGCTGCAACGCGCAGGGTCGACCGACCGTGAGGCGGTGCGCGATGCGCTCGCAAACCTTGACGTCGTGACGTTCTTCGGTTTGCTCAAATTCGACAAGCGCGGCGTGAACGTGTTCAAGCCGATGGTCGTCAACCAGATCCAGCAGGCACGGCTGGTGACGATCTATCCGTATCGACTCGCCGACGGGCAACCGATCTACCCGTCACCCGGCTGGCGCTAAGCCGTCGACCGTTCGTCGCTTGGGAGCTGCGCGTGCGCGTCGGCGATGGGACCGGGCGCGACGAGTAGCCGCATGAAAAGCGAGCGCAACGTCTCGCGCTCTTTTGCCTCCAGCGGCGCGAACATGCGCTCCTCGACCCCTTCCGCGATCGCGGTCGCCTTTCGCGCTACTTCCTGGCCCTTCGCCGTGAGGTGGACGACGTACGCGCGGCGATCGTCGCGATCGCGCTGGCGCTTGGCGAGTTTCTGCTGCTCGAGATAATCGACGAGCGCGACGACGGTCGTGCGGTCGACCTGCAGCGCGGCACCGAGCGCGCTCTGCTGGTGCGGACCGTCGAGCCAAAGGTAGCGGAGCAACCGGTAGTGGCGCAAGCGCAGGCCGAGTGGCGCCAGGGCCTCCTCGAGGAGCTCGGCGACGGTGACGGAGACCGTGCCGAGCAAAAAGTCAGGGCAGGCGATCAGGGTGTCGGGGTAGCCGCAGACGAGCGGGCTCGCAGCGGCGGGATTTTTTTTCATGCGCTCACGGTGGATTCGGTGCCGGTCACCCGCTCCTTGCCCCGGCATCCTAGTAGCGCAACTCCCTGGGACCGTCATGAGTTTCGATCGTCAGCACTACTGATGATCAGGAACATCGAATGACCCGTTTTTTCCTCCGCCGGCCGGTCTTCGCCGGGGTCGCTTCCGCTGTCGTGCTCATCGCCGGCCTGGTCGCGATTCCGACCCTCCCCATCGCGCAGTACCCCAAGGTCGCCCCGCCCCAGGTGCAGGTGAGCTCGACGTACATCGGCGCGAACGCGAGCGCTGTCGAGAGCGCGGTCACGACACCGCTCGAAGAGGCGATCAACGGGGTCGAAGGCCTCCGTTATATGACGTCCGTGAGCAGCAACGACGGCACGTCGACGATCACCGTGACCTTCAACCTCGGGCGCGATCTCGACGCGGCACAGTCCGATGTCCAGAACGCCGTGTTGTCGGCGACTGGGCGCTTACCGCAAGTCGTTCAGCAGACCGGCGTTTCGGTGAAGAAATCGTCGGCGGCGATCATCCTTGGCGTCGGGATTCAATCCGACGGGCGGGTTTCGCAGAACGCGCTGAGCGATTTCGCCGAGCACCGCGTGATCGACGCGCTCAAGCGTGTCCCTGGTGTCCAGGACGTCCTGGTCTTCGGCCTGCGGCGTTACGCCATGCGTCTGTGGCTCGATCCGCACAAGCTCGAGATGCTCGGCCTTGCGCCCACCGACGTCGTGACGGCCCTGCGCAGCCAGAACGTCCAGGTCGCGGCCGGCGCGCTCGGCGCGCCGCCGAGCGGCGGGAACCAGCTCTATCAAGTACAGCTGAACGCTGGCGGCCGCCTGACGACCCCTGAGCAGTTCGACCGGCTCATCATCAAGTCGACTCCTGACGGCGGGTACGTCCGGCTGCGTGACATCGGCCGCGCCGAGCTCGGCGCCGAAGACTACACGACGGCCGCACATTGGCGCGACCGCGAGAGCGTCGGCTTCGGGGTCTTGCAGGCCCAAAACGCCAACGCGCTCGACGTCGCGACGCGCGTGCGGGCGACCCTGGCGGACCTCTCCAAGACGTTCCCCGCCGGCGTCTCGTACGCGATTCCGTTCGACGCGACGCTGTTCGTGCACGAGTCGATCAAGGAAGTCCTGATCACGCTCATCTTCGCGATCCTGCTCGTCGTGCTGGTGATCTACGCGTTCATCCAGGACTGGCGTATGACGCTCGTGCCGATGATCACGATCCCCGTCTCATTGATCGGCACGTTCGCGCTGATGAAGGCGCTCGGGTTCTCTATCAACACGCTCACGCTCTTCGGGCTGACGCTCGCAACCGGGCTCGTCGTCGATGACGCGATCGTCGTCATCGAGAACATCGCCCGCTTCGTGCAAGAGAAAAAGATGCTGCCGCTCGCCGGCGCGGAGAAGGCGATGCGCGAGATCACGGGGGCCGTCGTCGCGACCTCGCTCGTGCTGCTCGCGGTGTTCATCCCGGTCGCGTTCTTCCCCGGCTCGACGGGATTGTTGTACAAGCAATTCGCGATCACGATCGCGTGCTCGATCACGATCTCGCTCTTCACCGCGCTCACGCTCGCGCCGCCGTTGTCGGCGCTCCTGTTGCGGTCGCAACAGGCGCCCGACACTGCCTTCTTCCGCGTGCTCAACCGCGGAATCGACGCGATCCGCACCGGCTACCACCGCCTTCTCCCGCGCCTCTTCCGCTGGGAAGCGGCGGTGCTCGGACTGTTCGTACTCGCGCTCGCCGTGACGACGGTGACCTATCTGCGCACGCCGACCTCGTTCATCCCCGACGAGGACCAGGGCTATCTCATCGTCGTGATCCAGACCCCGGTCGGGACGTCGGCGGACTACGAACGTCGCGTCGCGGCGCGGGTCGCACGTCGGATCGAAGCCGCCGTCCCCGAAGCTGAGGGCGTCTTCGCCGTCGACGGGTACGGCTTCACCGGCAACGCGCCCAACCGCGGCATCGCGTTCCTCCCGCTCAAGCCGTGGTCGGAACGTAAGGGGCCACAGCATACCTTCCAGGCGATCCTCGCGCGACTCTATCCGGTCATCGCGCAAGAGCCCGAGGCGCAGGTGTTCGCGTTCAACCCGCCCGCGGTGCAAGGGATCGGGAACTTCGGCGGATTCCAGTTCCAGGTGCTCGACGAAGCCAGCCTGGGATTCCCAACGATGACTGCTGCGACGCAGCAGCTCATCGGCGCGGTGAACACCGACCCGCACTTTGCGGCTGCCTTCACGACCTTCCGCGACGACTCGCCGGAGTATGATCTGACGATCGACCGCGACAAGGCCGAGGCGTTGCAGATCCCTTTCACTGACGTCGCGCAAGCGCTCGGGATCTACGAAGGCTCGGAGTACGTCAACGATTTCGACATGCTCAACCGCTCGTATCGCGTCTACGTGCAGGCCGATGCGCCGAATCGAAGCAATCTGCAGGGGCTGCAGCACATGTACGTGCGCTCGCCGCAGAACGGCCTGGTCCCGCTTTCGACTCTCATGAAGCCGAACATGGCGAAAGCGCCGACGGAGATCACGCATTTCGATCTCTTCCGCTCGATCGAGATCGATGGCGCACCGCGTCCGGGCGTCGGTTCAGGCGAGGCGATCTCGCAGATGGAACGCCTCGCGCACCAGACGCTCCCAGTCGGGATGACCTTCGCGTGGTTTGGGCTCTCGCGCGATCAGATCGAAGGCGGAAGTCTGGCGGCACTCGTGTTCGCGCTCGGGATCGTGTTCGTGTTCCTCGTCTTGGCAGCGCAGTACGAGAACCTGTGGGATCCGTTCATCATCCTGCTCGCGGTGCCGGTCGCGTTGCTCGGGGCGCTCTGGGCGATCGGCGCACGACACTTCCCCAGCGACGTCTTCGTGCAGATCGGGTTCGTCATGCTCATCGGGCTCGCCAGCAAGAACGCGATCCTCATCGTGGAGTTCGCGAACCAACTGCGTCGCACGGGATTGGACGCCGTCAGCGCCGTGCGACAGGCGGCCGAGACGCGCTTGCGTCCGATCCTGATGACGTCGCTTGCGTTCATCTTCGGCATCCTGCCGCTGGCGACGGCGTCCGGCGTCGGAAGCGCGAGCCGCAACTCGCTCGGTACCGCGGTCCTCGGCGGAATGATCGTCTCGACGGTTCTCAACCTGATCTTCGTGCCGGTTCTCTACGTCCTCATCGACGCGCTCCGCGCCCGGTTGCGCGGCGCGGCGCATGCGGCCCACTACCACGCTGGGCCCGTCCACGCGAAGAACGTCCAGATCCCGCACGGCGCAGAGATCGTCGGTTGGGTTTCGGCCAAGCACGGCATCGGCGATCACGACTCCGAGTGGAGTCCGGTCTTCGCCGAACCGCACGACGGCTAGGTCGGTATTTCGCGCTTCGACAAGCTCAG
>CAZABL010000089.1:0-15766 GCA_964483365.1 uncultured bacterium | reverse complement strand
CGACAAGCTCAGCGGGCGGCTTCGCCGCGACGCGCTTCGACAAGCTCAGCGTGACGCGGGTGACGACAAGTAGTCGCGAATCGAAACGGGAAGACGCGGTGTGGTGAACCTCAAGGGACTTCGCGTTGCGCTGCTTGCGCCGATCTCGTGGCCGACACCGCCGCCCGGTTATGGGCCGTGGGAACAGGTCGCCTACAACATTGCGCGCGGGATGACGGAGCGCGGCCTCGACGTGACGTTGTTCGCAACGGGAAACTCGCAGAGTCCCGGCAAGCTTGCCGCTATCGTTCCGGTCGGACTGGAAGAGGATCCGCTCCTCAATGCCGAGGTCTTCAGCGAGATGCACATCGCTTCGTGCTTCGCGCGCGCCGGCGAGTTCGACCTCATTCACAACAGTCTCGATTGGAAGCCGCTGCTCTACGCGCTTGCGACGAAGGAGCCGCCGGTCCTCACGACTGTGCACGGCTTCTCGTCGCCGCCGATCCTGGGTGCGTATTACGCGGGCGCGTCGCGCTCGTTCTACTGCTCGATCAGCGATGCCGACCGCGATCCGGGACTCGACTATCTCGCGACGACATACAACGGCATCGATCCCTCGGAATGGACGTTCCGTAACGAACCCGGCGACTATCTCCTGTACTTCGCGCGCTTCCATCCCGAAAAGGGCGCACATCTCGCGATCGAGATCGCGCGCCGCGCGCATGTGCGCTTGAAGATGGCCGGGATCCCGCAGGATGAGGAGTACTTCCGCGAGCAGGTGCTGCCGCACATCGACGGCGATCGCGTCCAGTTTCTCGGCCACGTGAAAGGCAAAGCGCGCGACGAACTCGTCGGCGAAGCGCTCGCGCTCGTGCACATGACGACGCGACCGGAACGCTTCGGACTCACGCTGATCGAAGCGATGGCGTGCGGTACGCCGGTCCTCGGTGCGCGCATGGGCTCGATCCCGGAGATCGTCGTCGACGGCGTCACGGGGTTCTTGTGCGACGACGTCGCGGAGGCCGTCGCGCGCGTTCCGCAGCTCGCCACGCTCGACCGCGCCGCATGCCGCAGGCGCGTCGAGACGACGTTCTCGCTCGAGCGCATGACCGATCGCTACATGCACGCCTATGCCGAAGCGCTGCGCCTGCGCGTCCCGCACGCGCCCAGCGCGGAGCGCCTGCGCTGGCGGCAGCACGACTGGTGGGATCGCCCAATGGCGTTTACAGATATCCCCGCCAAGCCGTCCTCTACGGTGGATGTCGAGCGCGCCTTCTCGCCTGATGGAAAACGCTAGCTCCGCGGCGTACAGGAGGGGATGAGGAGACCGAGCCCTTTCCGTCTCGCCGTCCTTGCATGCGCCGCGACGCTGTTCGCGCTGCCGGCTGGCGCCCAAGAGCCCGAACCGAGCAGCAGCGCCTCGGGGCCGTACGCGAGCGCGGTCGAGCGCATCGAGCACGACGCGCCGATCGCGATGAAGGCGCAGCACACCCCGGGGATGGCGATTGCGCTCACCGATCGACGTGGCACGCTCGCGATCCTCACCTTCGGCGACGCCGACGTGGCGACGCACGCGCCGGTGACGCCGCAGACGCGGTTCGGGATCGGGTCGATCACCAAGTCGATGACGGCGATCGCATTGCTGCAGGCCCGCGACCGCGGCGCGTTCGACCCGCAGGCGCCGGTCACGCGCTATCTCCCCTGGTTTCACGTGCAGACCCGGTGGCGCGCGCTGACCGGTCACGATCTGCTCACGCATACCAGCGGCCTCCCCGACGGCGGGTACGGCTATGGCGCACCGTATGACGTCGCAGCACTGCGAGAGCTCGAGACGGGTTTCGCGCCCGGCTCGCACTGGTCGTACTCGAACCTCGGATACGAGACGCTCGGGACGATCGTCGCCGCCGTCGATCGGGAGCCGTGGGCGACGGTCGTGCAACGCGATGTGATCGCACGCCTTGGAATGCAGGCGACGCGCGCGTCGTGGTCGTTCGAGACGCTCGCGAACGCCGCGACCGGGTATCTCCCGCGCGAGGACGATCGCGTCCCCGACCCACGTAACTGGGATCTGCTCCCGGTCCCGCTGACCGAGTTCACCGATCCGGCCGGCTCGGTGCTTTCCACGCCGGGCGACATGGCGCGTTATGCGCGCATGATCCTCAACGCCGGCGTCACGGACGACGGCACGCGCATCCTCTCGCCGCGATCGTACCGGCTCCTCGTCTCGCCGGCCGCGACCGCAGGGACTCCCAGCGTCCCCGGTCTCTACCAGCGGTACGCGTACGGCCTTGCCGTGCGCACGCTCGACGGCGATACCGTCGTCGGTCACACCGGCGGAACGACGCCGTACACCGCGTGCATGGAGGCCGACCTTACGGCCGGCTTCGCAGCCGTTGCGCTCACGAACGTCGGGTACATCTCCGAACGTCCCTGCGGTATCGTCGACGACGCGCTGCGCGTGCTGCGCGCCGCGGCGAAGCACGCCGCACTTCCCGCGTTCACGTCGCCTCCCGCGCCTGAGCACGTCGCACATCCCGAGCGCTACGCGGGAACGTACGCGGCTCCAAACGGCGACCGGCTCGTCGTCGGTACCGACGGTTCCGACCGGCTCTCACTCACGCACGGCGATGCGACGACCCCGTTGGTCCGCGCGGGAAGCGTCTTCTACGCGGCGCTCCCGGCGGCGCGGCTGAGCGGCGTTCGCTTCGTGATCGACCCGAAGACGAAACGCGCCGATCAACTCGTCGCCGACGGCGTCTGGTACGCCGGCGCGGCGTATCACGGCACGCGCAGCTTCACGCACCCGGCAGCGTACACCGCATACGTGGGTCACTATCGCGCTCCGGGAGCGCATCCATGGGATCCTTCGGTGCGTGTGCAGATCGTCAAAGGTCGTCTCGTCCTCGACGACGGCACACCGCTCGTCCCCACCGGCCGCGGAACGTTCCGCATCGGTGAAGAGGCGTGGAGCCCCGAGCGCCTCACGTTCGACAGCGTGATCGACGGGCATGCCCAACGCGCGACGGAAACGGGCGTCGGACTCTACCGCGTGGAGACGCCCTAGCCGGTCGTCGTCAGCGCAGCGCAGCTGCGCGGTCGTCGATCCAGTGGAGGAGTCGCCGCCCGCGTTCGGCTTTCGTGAGCGCGTCGTCGATCGTCGCGCCGAGCACCGTGAAATGGCCCATCTTACGGCGCAGCGCGGCGTGCGCTTTGCCGTAGATGTGCAGCTTGAGGAACGGCTCGCGGAGCAGCTCCGCGGTGCCGCCGAGCGTGTCGCCGTTGCCTTCGCCCAAGATGTTCGCCATCACGGCCGGCATGAACTGATACGGCTCGACGAGCGGGAGTCCGCAGATCGCGCGGACGTGCATCTCGTACTGGCTGATCGTCGTCGCGTCGAGCGAGTAGTGACCGCTGTTGTGGACGCGCGGCGCGATCTCGTTGACGAGTAAATCGTTACCCGCCTGGAAGAACTCGACGCAGAACGTGCCGACGATCTCGAGCCGCTCGGCGATCGTCGTCGCGTAGCGGCGAGCGCGCGCCGCGATGTCGGCGTCGATGCGTCCGGGGACGATCGTCGTCGCTAAGACGCCTTCATCGTGCTGGTTCTCCGAGGTCGGAAACGCGACGATCTCGCCGTGCTCGTTGCGCGCGGCGATGATCGACAGCTCGCGGTCGAAGGGGATCATCCGCTCCCAAATCAGCGCGCGTCCGTTCGCCTGCGTCCACGCGCGCTCGGCGTCGTCCCGCGTGCGCACGACCCATTGCCCCTTGCCGTCGTAGCCGCCCATCGTCGTCTTGACGACGCCGGGGTAGCCGATCGCGCGTTCCGCCGCGTCGAGTTCCTCGCGATTGCGAACCGGCGCGAACTCGGCGGTCGGGATCCCGCAGTCGCGCACGAAGCTCTTCTCGAGGATCCGTTCCTGCGTGATGCGCAGCGCCTTGGTGCCCGGATAGACGAGGCGCTTGTCGGCTTCGAGCGCGAGGACCGACTCGAGCGGGATGTTCTCGAACTCGTACGTCACCACGTCGCTGCGCGCGCCGAGCTCGCCGATCGCGCGCAGATCGTCGTACGCGGCGACGATCTGCTCGTCGGCGACTTGGCCGCACGGTGAGTCGGGGAACGGCTCGAGCGTCACGACTCGGTAGCCCATCCGCTTGGCTTCGAGCGTAAGCATGCGCCCGAGCTGTCCACCGCCGAGAATTCCGATCGTGTGCGTCATAGAACCGTCGCCTCGACTTGCGCGGCGATCTCCGACGCACGCTCGTCGAGGCGGCGCGCAAGGGCGGTGTCGTGCAGCGCGAGGATGCGCGCGGCGAACAGCGCGGCGTTGGCTGCTCCGCCGATCGCCATCGTCGCGACGGGGACGCCCGACGGCATCTGCGCGATCGAGAGCAGCGAGTCCAAACCGTTGAGCGCGCGCGACTGCACGGGGACTCCGATCACCGGCAGAGTCGTCTTCGTTGCAACCATCCCGGGCAAATGCGCGGCGCCGCCGGCGCCGGCGATGATCACTTCGAGACCGCGTCCCTTCGCCTCGCTTGCATAGCGGAACATGAGATCGGGCGTGCGATGCGCGGAGACGACGCGCATCTCAAACGGGATGCCGAGCTCTTGCAGGGTCGTCGCGGCGACGCGCATCGTGTCGAGATCGGACGTCGAGCCCATGATGATCCCGACGCGGGCGGAGGCAGTCATCGCGAGCGGGTTCGGGGACGCGACGAGCCGTTCTTGCGCCGAGCAGCCTTGCGTCCGGAAGTATCTTTGTGATACAAAGTCACTATGCTGCGACGTTTCGTCGTCCCCGCCTCGCTGATCGCCGTCGTCCTGGCCGGTATGGCGGCGGCGCACGCCGACCCGTTGAGCGTCTTTGCGCCCAAGCAGGTCCGTGCGGTCTCGATCACCGCGGCCGACGTGCGTGCGCTGCGCGGTCTTCCACCGCTCGACGCGTTCGGCACAATCCGCGGCACGCGCAGTCCGGGCGTCGAGGAGGTCGCTTCCGTTGCGGACGCTGCGCGGGAAGCCGGCTACGAGCTGCGTCTCCCGCACGCGCTGCCGGCCGCGATCCCACGCGAGGCACGCTACGAGGTCACGCAGCACGCGCACACGACGTTCACCTTCAGCGCGGCAAAGGCAGCTGCGTGGGCGAAACAGCAACGCGTCGCGCTCGCGCCGCTTCCGGCACGGCTCGACGGTGCAACGTACAGCGCGACCCTCGCACCGGTCACCATCGTCACCTACGGCATGCCGCCGCGCGATCGCACGTCACCTCGCGCTGCGCGCCGCGCATCGTTCCTCACGGTCGTACAAGGGCCGGTCCCGACGATCGGCACGAGCGGTCCGCCGCTTTCGGCCCTGACCGACTGGTTCGCACAGCAGCCCGGGATACCGCAACACCTTGCGGCGCAGGTCCGCGCGATCGGCGATCCGGCGCAGACGCTTCCGATCCCGGTGCGCTTCGACAAACAAACCGCGACGCCGGTACGTGTCGACGGCGTCGACGGACTTGCGATCGGCGACGAGACCGGGATCGGGTCCGCGATCGTGTGGACGAAGGGCGGGAAGCTGTACGCGGTCGGTGGGACGCTGGCGCAAAGCGCCGTCCTCGCGATCGCCAACGACCTCTCGCCGTGAACGGCGACGCGCTCGTCGCGCGTTCGCTCGCGAAGCGGTACGGGCGCACGATCGCGCTGCACGATCTTACGCTGCGCGTCGCACCCGGCGAGTGCCTCGGCTTTCTCGGCCCGAACGGCGCCGGTAAGTCAACCGCGGTCAAACTGCTGCTCGGTCTCGTGCGGCCGTCATCCGGTGACGGCGAGCTGTTGGGAAGGCCGATCGGCGATCTCGAGGCGCGACGACGCGTCGGCTATCTTCCCGAGCTGTTTCGCTACCCGGCGTGGTTGTCGGCACGTGAAGTGCTTGCGCATCATGCGCGCTTGATCGGATTGCACGACGCCGCGAAAGCGATCGACGGCGCGCTTGGCGAGGTCGGGCTACGCGAGCGCGCACGCGATCGCGTCGGGACGTTCTCCAAAGGAATGCAGCAGCGGCTGGGCCTCGCGGTCGCGTTGCTCGGTGAGCCCGCGATCATCTTTCTCGACGAACCGACGTCGGCGCTCGATCCCCTCGGGCGACGCGACGTGCGCGATCTCATCGTGCGCCTGCGCGCACGTGGCACGGCGATCTTTCTCAACTCACATCTGCTCACTGAGGTCGAGCGCGTCTGCGATCGCGTTTGCATCGTCGACCGCGGCCGCGTCGTCGCGCAAGGCACCATCGACGAGCTCACGGCGCATCGCGCGGGCGTACGCGTGCGCCTCGACGACGGTTGGCACGAGTACGACGCGACGGACGGCGAGGTCCCCGCGCTCGTGACGCGTCTCGTCGCCGAGGGCGCACGGATCCACGCCGTGGAGCCGATCCAGCGCACGCTCGAAGAGCGCTTCCTTTCGCTGATCGAGCCACGATGAACGTCGCGCTCTTCACGTCGCTGACGCTGCACGAGCTCGTGCGCCGCAGGCTCGTGCTCGCCGTCGGTATCCTCACGCTCGTAATCGTCGCGTTCACCGCGTGGGGGATGGAACGTCTCGTCCACGCGACGCTCGGCGGCGTCCCGCTTGCGACGCCCGCCGTGCGCGCGACCGCGGCGGGGATCGTCATGTTGCTCGCGTTCTTGTTCTCGTTCGTGGTCGCGATCGGTGCGGCGCTCGTCGGCGCGCCGGCGCTCGGCGACAGTATCGCGAACGGTGAGATGTTGCCGGTCCTCGCGCGCCCGGTGCGCCGTGCCGAGATCGTCGCGGGACGATGGGCCGGCACGTTTCTCGCCCTTGCCGCATACGTCGCTCTCGCCGGCGGCTGCGAGCTCGCGGTGATCGCGCTCGTCACCGGTTACGTGCCGCCGCATCCGTTCATTGCGCTCGCGTACCTTGCCGGCGTCGCCGCCGTCGTCACGACCGCCACGATCGCGCTCGCGACGCGCCTTGCGCCGCTCGCGGCGGGCGCCGTTGCTGCGCTGCTGTTCGGCTTGGCGTGGATCGCCGGGATCGTCGAGTCGGTCGGCTTGGCGCTCGACAACGCGCGCCTCGCCGACGCCGGGATCCTCGTCGGGTTGGTGTTTCCGTCCGACGCGCTGTGGCGCGGTGCGCTGTTCGCGTTGCAGCCGGCGGTCTTCACCGCCGCGGCGGCGACGCTGAACAGCGCGGGCGCAATCAACCCGTTCGCGGTGACCGCCCCGCCGCCGCCCGCGATGCTGGTGTGGGCCGCGGGGTGGATCGTCGCGGTCTTCGCGGCCGGGGTCGCGCTCTTCCGCACGCGTGACATCTAGCGAGCGACGGGGTACGCTGCGCGCGTGCGGTTCTCGCTCGGTGTCAACTATTGGCCCCGTCGCAGCGCGATGTGGATGTGGAGCCGCTTCGACGCGGGCGAGATCCGCGAGGATTTCGCGCACATCGCGGACTTGGGTCTCGACGCGATCCGCTTCTTCTTGCGCTGGGACGACTTTCAGCCGCATCCGGACGCGCTCGACCCGGCGATGCTCGCGCGGCTCGAGGCGGTCGTCGATCTCGCCGCACAAGCCGGGCTGCGCACGATGCCGACATTGTTTTGCGGCCACATGAGCGGCGTGAACTGGCTACCGGCGTGGACGCTCGATCCGGCGACGCCGCACGGACGGTTTCGTACGCTGTGCGGCACGCGCGAGGAACGGTACGGGATCGGCGACTTCTACCGCGGTCCGCTGCTCGCCGCGCAGTTGCGCTTCGCGCAGGCTGTCGGCGAACGATTGCGTGCACATCCCGCCGTCCTTGCGTGGGATCTGGGCAACGAGTTCACCAATCTGCGCGAGCCCGCGAGCGCGCAGGACGCCGACGAGTGGAGCCGGCGTTTGTGCGAGGTGCTCGAGCGTACGTCGGCGATTCCGGTCACCGCAGGAACGCACGGCGAAGATCTCACGCGCGATCGCAACCTGCGTTTGTCGTCGTTGTGCGCGCCGTACGCATTCGCGACGATGCACGGCTATTCGGTCTACAGTGGTTTCGCGCGCTCGCGACTCGATCCCGACGTCGTGCCGTATCTCGCGTACCTCACCGCTACGTTCGCGCGTAAGCCGGTGCTGTTCAGCGAGTTCGGAAACCCGACGTGTCCGCCTGGCAAGGTCTCGCCGTACGAGCGCGTCGCGATGCCCGACGAACCGCGCAACGAACCGGTCCCACTCGACGATCCCGTCCGCGCCGGCTACGCGTGTCTCTCCGAAGACGAGATGGCTGTGTACTGTACCGAGGTGCTCGACCGGCTGCATGCCGACGGCCGGCTCGGGGGCTACTGGTGGTGCTGGGCGGACTACGCGCCCGAACTGCGGGACCAGCCGCCGTTCGACCGTGCGCCGCACGAGCTCTCGTTCGGGATCGTGCGGGACGACGGGAACGAGAAGCCCGTCGCGGCCGCGCTCGCGGCGTTCGCGCGGGAACGGCGCAGCGTTGTCGAAGCGCACGATCCTCCGATGGACGAAACACGCTATTACGCCGACCTCCCGCGTAGCACCATCGAGGGCTACGCGCGCTTCCTGCAGGCCCATGCCCGTCGCTAGCGGCGCACTGCGCGAATCCCTGTTGTCCGGCGCGCCCGCGCTGGGAGCATGGCTCTCGTTCTCCGACGCGCTCTCCGCCGAGACGATGGCAATCGCCGGCTGGGACTGGCTCCTGGTCGACATGGAGCACGGTCCGATCGCGCTCGGCGACGCCGCCGGCGCGATCACGGCGATTCGCACGACGCCGGTCGTCCCGATCGTGCGACCGGCGTGGAACGAGTCGTCGCAGATTCAGCGCGCGCTCGACCTGGGCTGTGGCGGAATCGTCGTTCCGGTGATCAACACCGCCGACGACGCACGCTCGCTGGTGCGGGACGCGCGTTTCCCACCCCTGGGAGAGCGGAGTCGCGGCGGCGTGCGCGCGCAATACGCGTTCGGAACCGACGCGATGACGTACTTCGAGCGCGCGAACAGCGAGCTGATCGTCCTTGCGCAGGTCGAGACGTTGATCGCGGTCGAGAACGTCGACGCGATTCTCGGTGTCGAGGGACTCGACGGCGTCTTCGTCGGGCCCAACGATCTCGCGGCATCGTTCGGTCGGCGTTGGCCCGATTGTTGGGACCGCGATGCAGACTACATGGAAGCGGTACGGCGCGTTGCGTCGGCGGCGCGAGACGCAGGAAAGATCGCCGGGTTTCTCGCGCGCGACGCGACGATGGCGCGACAGGTCGTCGAGATGGGATACCGCTTCGTCGGCGTCTCGTCGGACGTCAATTATCTCGCCAACGCGGCAAAGGCATCGTTGACGGCGACGCGCGACGCGCTGCGCCGGTGAGCGTCCTCGTCGTCACCGGCGCGTCGTCGGGGATCGGGCGCGCGCTCGCGCTCCGCGCCGCACGCGCCGGGTACGACGTCGTTGCCGTCGGGCGCAATCGCGAGGCGTTGGCGGAGCTCGAAGCGCGCGTGAAGGCCGAGCGCGCACGGATCGTCGTCGAGGTCTTGGACTGCAGCGTTCCGCAAAACGCGAAGGCGCTCGTCTCGCTGGCGCATCGCTCGTTCGGGCGCATCGACGTCCTCGTCAACAATGCCGGTCAGGTCGCGGTCGGTCCGCTCGTCGCGCAGAGCGACGACGCGCTGCAGGCACAGTTCGGGACGCACGTCCTGTTCCCGGTCGCGCTCGTGCGCGAAGCGCTCCCGCACTTGCGCGTCAGCCGCGGCCACGTCTTCATGCTCGGCAGCGGCGTTGCGCGTATTCCCGTCCCCGACCTCGGCGCCTATCCCCCTTCGAAGGCCGCGCTGCGTTCTGCGACCGCGATCTTACGCCGCGAGCTCAAGCCGCTCGGCATCACGGTCACGTACGTCGATCCCGGCGCCGTCGCAACCGCGTTCATGACGCGCGCGGGGATGCCGGGCTCCCCGCAACAGCTCCTCGTCACGCCCGACCACGTCGCACGCAAAATCCTCGCCGCCGTCGCAACACGTCCGCGTACCGTCAACGCGGTCCCGTGGCAAGTCGCGTTCGTCGCGCTCGGCGAAATCTTCCCGCGCCTCACCGACCTCGTCCTCGATCGCGCCCCCACCCTCATCGGCGCCAGCCACGCCGAGCTTGTCGAAGCGCCCCCCCGTCATGCTGAACCTCCCCGTCATGCTGAACCTCCTCGTCATGCTGAGCTTGTCGAAGCGCCGTCCCCCGCTGAGCCCGTCGAAGCACCCCCTGCCGCGGCACCGACAACGTTCACAGACGCTCTCGCCCCAATCCGCCGCCGCATGGAGCGCGTAAAACTCCGCGAGGAGTTCGTGCGCGGACTCTTCACGCCGAACACCGAGCTCGATGCCGGCGAGGTCGCGCTGCGCTGGGCGGGGATGCCCAACAAAAACGAGCGCGCCGTGACGGTCGCTGCGCTCGACGCGCTTGCCGACGCCGGCTTTCTGGCGCGCGAAGGCGATCGCTATCGCGTCGCGCGCATGCCGGACTGATGCGCGCCGCGGTCCTCGAACCCAACGCCCGCGCACTCGCGGTCGTCGAGCGACCGGTCCCGCAGCCCGGATCCGGTGAGCTGCTGCTGCGCGTGCGCGCCTGCGGCGTCTGTCGCACCGATCTCCACATCGTCGACGGCGAGCTTCCGCCGCACCGGCGCCCACTGATCCCCGGCCACCAAATCGTCGGCGACGTCGCCGGAGGCGCGACGCCGGAACGTCCACTGGGGATGCGCGTCGGCGTCTCGTGGATCGCGTCGGCCGACGGCACGTGTCCGTTCTGTCGCCGCGGCACGGAAAATCTCTGCGACGCGATTCGCTTCACCGGCTACGACATCGACGGCGGATACGCGCAGTACGCCGTCGCGCGCGCCGACTTCACGTACCCGCTCCCCGACGCGCTCGACGACGCACGCGCGGCGCCGCTCTTGTGTGCGGGGATCATCGGCTTTCGCTCGTTGCGGGTTGCAGGCGTCGAACGCGGCGAACGCGTCGGGCTCTACGGCTTCGGTGCGTCGGCACACCTGATGGTACCCGTCCTGCAGGCGTGGGATTGCGAGGTCTACGTCGCGACCCGCGGTGCGTCGCATCGTGCCTTCGCGCGTTCGCTCGGTGCAGTGTGGGTCGGCGACGCGACGGAACGCGCTCCGGTTGCGCTCGACCGCGCGGTGACGTTCGCGCCCGCCGGCGACGTCGTAGTCGCCGCGCTGGGCGCGCTGCGCAAGGGCGGCGTCGTCGCGATCAATGCGATCCATCTCGACCGCATCCCGCAATTCGACTACGACACGCTGCTGTGGGGCGAGCGGCAACTGCGCTCGGTCGCGAACATGACGCGGGACGATGCGACGACGTTCCTCGCGCTCGCGGCGAAGATCGGCCTACGGCCGCGCGCGACGATCTTCTCGCTCGACGATGCCGGGGATGCGCTCGCTGCGATCCGCGGCGACGCGGTCGACGGGGCAGCCGTGATCATTCCGCCGCCTGATCGTTAGGTTGCCAGGCGAACCATTCATGGGAATGGTAAGACCTGTTATCCGGCACATGGACGTCAGCGACGTCGCCTCCCCTGCGGCGACCCAAGCGTTTCTCGAAGCTCTTCCGTTCCCGGCTGCGCTCTTTGCGGCCGATCTACGGCTGGAGTTTGCCAACGCGCGGTTTCGCACGTTTAGCGGGCTTACGATCGAAGACGCCCGTACGCGCGAGAAGCGCACCGCACTCGTGCACAACGACGATCGTGCAGAGCTCGACGAACGCTGGCGCAACGCGAAAGAACGCGCGGAGGCGTTCGAGGTCGAGGTGCGCGTCCGTCGCGCCGACGGAGAGTACCGCCTCACGCACATCAGCATCAGTCCGATCGTGTCGAACAACGGCGCGATCCTGCACTGGCTGGGCACCGCGACGGACGTCGAGGACCTACGCCGCGAGGAGATCCTTTTCCGCGGGATCACGGAGACGGCGCCGCAGTTCATCTGGGTTGCGCGTTCCGACGGCTTCATCGAGTTCTGGAACAAGCGTCTGCGCGAGTACACGGGGTCCGAGCCCGACCCGCAGAGCGGGATGGACTGGGCGAAGATCGCCCACCCCGACGATGTCGCAGAGGTCACAGCGGCATACAATACGGCGCTCGCAAGCGAGACGTTTTTCGCCGCAGAGTTGCGCCTGCGCAGCCACAACGGGAGCTATCGCTGGTTCTTGGCGCGCGCGGAACCGTCGCGCGAGGCAGACGGACGCGTTCTGCGCTGGATCGGGATCGCGACCGACATCGACGAGCACAAACGTGCGGAGGCCGCGACGCAGCTGCTGCTCGACGCGACCGCCGTCCTCGCCGGAAGCCGCGAGGTGGAAAGCGTGCTGCCCTTGGTGACCGATCTGGCGGTGCGGCACTTTGCGGAAAGCGCCTCGATCTATCGACGCTCGCGCGATGGTGCCATCTACACAGCGATGAACAGCACGCGCGACCCCGCGGTCGCGGCGGCCGTACGGGAGATCCAACGTATGTATCCGCCGGGTGTAGCAGAGCCCGTCGCGCATGTGCTGGAAAAGAATCGGCCGCTGCTGTTCAGCGACGTCGACGACGCGACGCTCGTGCGCGTCGCGCAAGACGCGCGCCATCTCGAGATGCTGCGCGCTCTCGGGACCCGGTCCGCGATCGCAGTCCCGCTGAGCGCGCGCGGCGAGGCGCTCGGCGTCCTGCAGCTCGCGCGCTTTCGCGACGATGCGCCGTTCGACGAGCGCGACGTCGCCACGGCGCAGATTCTGGCCAACCGCATCGCGGGCGCGATCGACGAGGCGATGACGCGGGAGAGCGAACGTCGGCTCGCGGAGACGTTCCAGTCGTCGGCGCTGCCGCGTCGTCTTCCCGATCTGCCGGGGATCGAAGTGCGCGCGATCTATCAGGCGGCGGAGGTCGGGATCAACGTCGGCGGCGACTGGTACGATGCGTTCGAGCTCTCGCCGTGGCGGCTCGTCGTCTCGATCGGCGACGTCGCCGGCAAGGGCGCTGACGCAGCAGCGACGATGTCGTTGATCCGGCACGGCATCCGCTTCGCGGCGCATCGCGGGCAAGACCCCGCCGACATTCTCGGCGTGGTCGACAACGCGCTGCGCGCGGAGAGTCCGGACCTCACGGCAACGGCGTTCGTCGCGGTCGTCGACATCCGCGAATCGCGCGTGCGATATGCGAGCGCCGGCCATCCGCCCGCCGCACTGCGGCTCCCAAACGGACGCATCCGCATGCTCGACGTCGACCCGGCGCCGCCGCTCGGGAGCTGGCCGGAGGGGTTGCGCCCGCACGTCGACGCGACGCCGCTGGTCTACGGTTCGCTGCTCGTGCTCTACACCGACGGCCTCACCGAGATCGATCGCGATCCGATCGCCGGCGAGAAGCGCTTGATGCGCGTGTTACGTGACGACGGCGTCTTCGCCTCGACGAATCCGGCTCGCTTTGTGCGCGATGCGATGATCAACCGCCACCCCATTCGTGACGACGTCGCCGTGATCACGCTCGCCTACGGCCGCCGGCGCGGCTGGTCGTTCGATGCGGCGGACGCGCTGCGTGCGCAGACCGCCCGGCCCTCGTTCGAGCGTTGGCTCCAAGAAGAGGCCGAGGGCGATCTCTACTCGAGCGTGCTGATCTTCGGCGAGCTCGTGGGAAACGTCGTGCGGCACGCACCGGGCCCGATCGAGATACGCGCGGAGTGGCGCGACGACGAGCTGTTGCTCTCCATCTTCGATACCGGGACGGGATTCGAAGCGATGCGCTCGCTGCCCGACGCCTCGAGCGAAGGTGGCCGCGGACTCTTCATCGTTCGCATGCTCGCGCGCGAGCTCGCCGTCCATCCGACGCCGCGCGGCTCGCGTGTCTCAGCGAAGCTCCCCGTCACGCGTCGCCCCTACTCGGAACGCTGACCCTGTCATGCTGAGCGTGACGGGGCGGGGCTGTGTGTTTTACCAGTAGGCGACGTCTTTCTGTTTGCTGTCCTTGAACTTCCCGTAGGTCGCCGGATCGCTCGCAAACTGATGCTCGAGATCGGCGATCCGCTGGCCGTCGAGCGGATGCGACCGCAGCCATGAGGCTTGGCCCGGGCCGTACGTTGCCGTCATCACCTGGAAGAACCAGACCATCCCCCACGGATTGAACTGGCCGGTCGCCGCCATGATGCGCGCGCCCTCTTCGTCGGCTTGCGCTTCGATGTGGCGCGTCAGGCTGGCATCGGTTCCCGCATAGGCGCTCTGGAGCCCGTAGTCGATCCCCATCCCCGCAACCGGCCCGAGCAGAATCTGCCCCAGGATCGAGCCGATCGAGGCGAGCGTCCCGGTCTTCTGCGCCGCCGCCATGTGCTTGGCGACGTGGTGCAGCACCATATGCCCCGTCTCGTGTGCGAGGACGCCGGCGAGCTCGTCGCGATTCTTGGCGAGCTTGAGCAGCGGCTCGTTGACGTAGATGTTTCCGCCCGGGACGGAGAACGCATTGGCCGAGTCGCCGCGCACCACGTAGTACCGGATCGGATAGGGGTACCGATCGCGCACTGTCGTGGCGATGACCGAACCGATCTCGTTGAGGTGCTCGTAATACGACGAATCGAAGAGGAGGTCGCCGTCGCTGCGAAGTTGCGCAAAGACCTCACGACCGATCTCCGCTTCGTCGATCCCGGCGAGCGCAGGCGTCACGTGCATCAGCTCGGTCACGCCGACCGCCGCAATGAGACTGCGAACGAACGCGGTGCGTTTCACAGACGGCCTCCTTCGGAAAGGACGCGGGTGACTCAGAAGCTCCCTGGTGTTCTCGTCGGTTGCGCGATTCTCGCGCTCTTCCTTTCGACGTCGCCGGCGGCGATCAGTCAGCCCGCAGCGGTGACTTCGCGGGTGAGCGTATCGCTCGGCGCCCTCGCTGGGCTACGCGAGAGCGGGCCGGCGGACCCGCACGTGAACCTGCGTCTGGCGATCGAGCTGCAGCCGCGCGGCGATCTCGACGGCTTGGCGCAGCGGATGAGCGATCCGCAGAGCGCCGAGCACCGCCAAGTCCTGACACGGGCGGCGTTCCTCGCGCGGTTCGCGCGCCTCGAAGACGCCCGCGCGCTCGCGCGTTTGCTGCGCGCGAACGGCGCGACCGACGTCGCGGCGACCGGAGACGGGCTCATCGCCGGCGGGATCCTGAGCGTCGGAGAGGCGCAGCGGCTCTTCCACGCCCGCTGGCTGAAGTACAGCGACGGGACGCGCACCGTGCTCGCGCCGTCGGGTCCACTCACCGTCCCTGCCGCAAGCGTGCGCGCGGCGCGTGGCGCCGTTATCGCGACGACGCCGAAGCTCGCGCAGCAGCGTCCGACCTTCACGTTCTTTCGTGGCGATTGGTACGAACCGCAGCGCTTTCGCAGCATGACCAACGCGATCGACAACGGCGGCGAGAACCAGCGCATCGTCGTCGTCGAGGACTCCTCGGACCGCATGGATATCCGCGACGTCGCGACGTTCCTCGCGGCGCCGGGCGCTCCGCCGGGCGCCGACGCGCATCGCGTCAGCGAGCGCAGCTTCGTCTTCAAGTCCGCCTCGTCGGACTGCGGGCGAGATGACCGAGGCCAAGAGCCGGCGCTCGACGTCGACGCGTCGCTGACGATGGCCCCGCGCGCCGAGGTCATCGTCGACTACGACGACGTGTGCTCGTTAGGGAACGACGGGACGCTTGCGCTCGCGCGTGCGCTCGATCTCGACCCGACCGTGCTCGTCTTTCCGTTCACCGTCGGCCCGGTCGACACGACGATCGCGGCGCGCTACGGCTCGACGCCGATCCC
>CAZABL010000088.1:0-15823 GCA_964483365.1 uncultured bacterium | reverse complement strand
GCTCAGGACGGCGGCTGCGCCGCGCGATGCTTCGACAAGCTCAGCATGACGGGGGGTTACCGTTTTCCGTACTGCGTCGTGAGGTAGTCCGCGAGGCGCTCGACGTCGTTGTCGGGGATTTTCGCGCCGTAGACGGTGCGCATCTTGAGGATCGAAGCGGTCCACTGCGCTTTCGTGAAGGGCGGTTGCGTCGACACGTACGCGGACGAATGGCAAGTCAGGCAGTACTGATGTGCAAGCTCGACGCCTGGTCCAGCCTTGAACGTCATTCCCGCTTCGCCCGGAAGCGTAATCGTCGCGCTGCTGTGTGGCGGTGGCGGCCCCGCTGCGAGGATCGTCACGACGAGCAGCACCTTGATCATGCGACGGTCAGGTTGTACATCTCGATCGCGTTGCGGAGATAGCCGCTCGGATTCCAACCGGCCGTCGCCGGTTGGACGCTGCCGTCACGCGCCGTTGCGCGCACCCCAAGCGCGTACGTCCCCGGTGTCGCGTCCCAACGTGCATTCCAGCGGCGGAAACTATACTTGCCGTAATCTTGCTCGAGCGTCGCGTCGCGCCACGTGTTCCCGTTATCGGTCGACCACTCGACCCGGCGAATTCCACTCCCGCCGTCGAACGCGATCCCGCGCAGCTCCGCGGTCCCGCTTGGCAGTGTCGTGCCGTCCGCAACGTTCGTCACGAACGATCGCACGCGAAGGCGATTGATCGGGATCGTCGGGAAACCGGTCGCGCCGGGTTGGACACTGTTCTGTGGTGTGTCGGGAATGCGGTACGCCGTCTTCATCCAGTAGTTCTCGTCGGCTTCGTTGAGCACCGTAACGCGCGCAAGCGACTTGACCCAATACGTCCCGTACCAGCCGGGGACGATCAACCGCACCGGATAGCCGTTGAGGACCGGAAGCGGCTGGCCGTTCATGAGGTAGGCCACCAGGACGTCGTCGCCCCGCGCGACCTCGACGTCGAGCGATTTGCGGAAGTCGGGCGTTTGCGGAACGACGGGCTGGTCCAGCCCCGCGAACTGCACCTGCTTCGCGCTGGTCTGCAATTGGGCGCGGTCGAGAAGGTCGCGCACGCGCACGCCGGTCCAGCGCGCGTTTCCCATCGCGCCGTTTCCCCACTGCCCGCCGGCAACGCGCGGCGTGAAGAAACCTCGGCTGTTTCCCGAGCACTCGTTCACCGCCGCCACCTCGAGGGTCGGCATCGACGCCAAATCGTCCAGCGAGAGCGAGAGCGGGCGCTGCACGGCGCCGATGACGGAGACGCGATGCGCGCTCGCGTCGACGTGTTGTGGGATCGCGGCGAGATGCCAGCGGACATAGAAGGCATCGTTGGGCGTGAACGCGCCCTCGTCGAAGACCGTGAACGGTGTCTCGAGCTGCGGCGGACGGGGCGTGAGCAGCAAGAGCGGACGCTTCTGCGGGAACGCAACGAGCTGACGTTCACCGTTATCGAATGGCAGCCGAACGGTCTGCGCACCCGCGAAGCGCGGAACGGCGGTCGCGGCAAGCGCCGCGGTCGAGCCGGTAAGGAAGCGCGCTCGGCGTAGCCTCATGCGAACCTCCCCGGGGGCGATGCCCGGTGCTAGATGTGATCAGTGCTCCAGCACGGATCGGAATCCCCGCCGCGCAGATCGTCCGCCGCGTGCCGCCACGCTGCACGGAACGACGGCGAGAGTGGTGCGATCATCGCGATTGCATCCTTGCGCCTTCGCACAGCGCCACGCGGAAGAACAGCACGCGCGACGGTCGGCGGAAGCCATCCGCGGATCGTCCGCAGATCGCCCGCGGCCGCGCGCAGCAACGGGCGGATGAGCGCAGCGTCGTCTTCGCCGCGATACGCGAACTCGTCGACGACGAAGGTGTCGGCCGACGGGAGCCGTCGGCCGCTCACATAGACAGCGAGCGCACGGCCGCGGCGAACACCAAGCTGCAGCGGCGCGATCGCGTGGGCGCGGGACGCATTGCGCAAACGTTGCCACTGCCAGTCGAGCGTCGTGCGCGTGAAGGCGAACGGACGCCGCGCCTCCATTGCCTCGAAGGCGCGTTGCATCGCCCCCGCGTCATCGTCGTCGAGGGTGACGAGCGCGATCCGTTCGGCGGCGAGCGTGTCAGCGTGGAGCGAGATCGTCCGTGAGGGGAGCGCGATGAAGCCGAGGCGTTCGTAAAACGCCGGATGGATGTCGCTGAAGAGATAGGCGAGGTCGGTCTGCGCGGCGCGCTCCGCGTCGAGAAACGCGCCCAGCAGCGCGGTCGCATAGCCGCGGCCGCGCAGCTCGGGCGGCGTGAAGACCGCGCCGATACCGGCTGCACGATAGCTTCGCTCACCGCAACGCAGCGTACGCTCGTAGCGTTTGCACGACGCCACCAATTCACCGTCGACGCGCAGCCCGATCGTGCGAAAGCGGCGCCGGCCCCACGAGGAGCCGGCTGCGGTGCGAAACTCTCCGGCGTACTCCTCGAACGTTCGATTGCCGGCCCATAACGTGCGCGAGTGGGGAAGCACGTCGCGCACGTACTCTTCTGCGGAAAGGGTCGCCAGGGCCAGCATCGCCGGCCCTCTTCGACGGCTCAGACGAAGTTCAGTGTCGGAAAACCGGCGCCGAGCACCGCAGCGGGATCGCGGCCGAGCCATCGCGCGATCACCGTTGCGTAGACCGAGCGAAAGTCGGTCGAGAACTTCAAATCGCCGTGGTCCAGATCGGTGAGCGACGGGTGCTCACCATAGATCCCGCCCTTTACTGCGCCGCCGACAATGAACAGCGGCATTGCGGTTCCGTGATCGGTCCCGTTCGATGCGTTCTGCGTCACACGGCGTCCGAACTCGCTGAACGTCATCGTGAGCACGTTGCTGTCCAAGCCGTGCGCCGCAAGGTCTTGATAGAACGAGAGCAGTCCGTCGCCTAGATATCCGAGCAACCGGTCCTGCTGCGGTCGTTGCCCGGCGTGCGTGTCGAACGAGCCGATCGAAACGAATACGATCTTCGCGCCGGCGGTCGAGCCGATGAGGCGCGCCGCCAAAGCAAGCTGTTGCGCGAACCCGTTCGGCGCGTAGGTCGCTTTGTTCGTGAACGCTGCCGTCTGCGCGCGCAACAGGTCGCCACCGTGATACGCCTCGCGCGCCGTTTGCGCGATCGTCGCGAGATACGGCGACTGCCCCGGCTTCGCGCCGTCGTACAGCACGCCCGCGCTTTGCTTCGATGCGAGATCCCGACCCGTGTTATATCCGTACGCGTTGAGGACGCCGATCGCCGGCACTTCGACGTGCGCGGACGTCATCGCAGCCGGAAGCGTGTCGCCGAGTGCGACCGCCTCGAAGAGCGATGCGGGCTTCGCACCGCCCGAGAACCGCGCGTCGAGATAGCGACCGATCCAGCCGTATTGCTGCGGTCGCTCAGGGCTCGCGGTCTCCCAAATTTGCGTCGCTTCAAAATGCGAGCGGTTGGGATTCGGATACCCGACGCCTTGGAGCAGCGCGAGATGGCCCTCGTTGTAGAGTTCGTGCAGCCCTTTGAGCGCGGGGTTGAAGCCGATGCGACCGTCGAGCTTGAGCACCTGCGCCGGCGGGATTCCGATCGCCGGGCGCACGCGATGGTACGCGTCGTCGCTGTAGGGAACGACCGTGTTCAAACCGTCGTTGCCGCCGCCCATCTGCACGACCACGAGCACATTGTCGGGATCGATCGTACTGCCGAGCGCTGGGAGTGCGGGCGCGCCGCCGACGAACGCAACGGCCAGCGCGGAGTTCAGGAAGTCCTTGCGACGCATGATCCCTCTAGTTCAGCTGGTTGACGGGGAGATTGAGCGTGAGTGCGACCGCACCGCGGATCTTCTCTTGGTAGTTCTCCGGCCCGAACGGGAGGGGATTCGCCGATCCGGCGGCAGGCGTGGCGGAGTTGAGATAACCGACCAGCGTGCCGCGCACGTCCGACGTCACGTCGTCCTGCACGACCCCGTTGACGATCGTCTCGGCGACGCGCGACGCGTCCATGCCGTCGCGCGCGACGAGCGGATCGGGTGCGACGGTCGGCGCGACGGTCGCCTTGTTGGCGAGCAGGGTGTTGACGAAGTTGAAGCGCGCGAGAAGGGTCGACGTGTTGATCCACGTCGTGCCGCCGTCCCAGCCTTTGACGCTCGGCGGCGCGAGCGGAGCTTGGCCCATGCGGGTGAGCTGATACGGCAGATTCGGTGGGACCGTGGTGATGCCGAGATAGCGCAGCGTCCCGATCGCGAACTCGAGCGGAGACTTCGGTAACGCGCGGTACGCGCGCGTCGAGAAGAAGACGTTCGAGCGCAGGATCGTGCCGACCGTTCTCCCGACGTCGAATCCGGACAGCGCGTAGACCTGCGCGAGCGCTTCGATCAGCTCGGGCTCGGGGTCGCTGTAGACGAAGAACTCGAGCAGCTTGCGCGCGAGAAAGCGTTGGTGGACCGGTTGGGAGACGATCAGCGCGATCACGTCATCGGTTCCGAACGTCCCGCTCTTGCCGAAGATCATTTTCTCGCCGTCGTCGTGCCGGCGCGGATCGAACACCGCAACGTTGCCCTTCGCGATCGTCCAACCCGTGAAGGCGCGCGCGGCCTCCTTGATGTCGTCTTCGGTGTAGTTGCCGAGCCCGAGCGCGAACAGCTCCATCACTTCGCGCGCATAGTTCTCGTTGGGATGCGCCTTCGCGTTGAAGCGGTTGTCGAGCCAGATCAGCATCGCGGGATCGCGCGTCACCGAGCTGAGCAATGTTGGGAAACGGCCGAGGCCCTGGGCGCGAAAGAGATCGATCTGCTGCACCATCAGTGCGGGGTCGACTTTTTGTATCGACGTCGCGAAGTGGCCGTGCCAGAAGAGCGTCATCTTCTCGACGAACGGCCGTTGCGTGCGCAGCATCCGATCGAGCCACCACATCTGCGCGGTTTGCGTGCGCCGTTTCGGATCGTAGATCGCCTCGGTGTCCGGGAAGTCCGCGAAGGCGACGTCGGATGCGGTCGGGTGGAGCAGCTCGTCGACGGCGCCGGACGCGCCGAGCGCAGCGACGCGCACGATCTCGTCGGGCGGTGCGCCAAAGCCTGCGCGTCGCAACAGATGTGCTGCGTGCCGCTGCGTGAACCGGCCCGTAAACGGCTGCAGCGCGGTCGCGATCTCAAGCGAACCGGGTGGACGAAATCCGACCTGTGGGTCGGTCGATGTATCGAGCTTCCCAGCGATCACAGTACCCTCCAAACGAGCCGGGCCTTGCTATCGTCGCGCAGCCCCGGTCGCCGGTAATGAAAGTACGGTGAAACTCCGGTGAGAAATGCGTTACTGTGTTGCGGTTGTGCCGCTACCGGTGCCGGTGTTGGTCCAGGCGACGCTTTCGATCTTCCAACCGCTTGCGGTACGCCGCATGACGAACGTTCCGTCGAAGGTTTCCCAATTGGGTCCGGTCTTGTCGGTCCACGTCATACGGAAGGGCATGACCGCGTACGCGCTACTGCCGGCGATGTTGATTGGATTCGGCTTGGCTTTGGCGGAGGTGCGAACGTTCGTCATCCCTTCGGTTTGCACGAGCTTGCCGAAGGCGCTCCACCACGGCGCGCATCCGGTAGCGTGCCAGACGAATGGCGGAAACTCGTCGATCACCGTCGCCTTCGTCATGCACGTCGACACGACGCGCTTCACGTCGCCCGCGGCGAGCGCCGTGCCGAAGGATGTGAGCGTCCTCGCGACCTCGTCCTTGGGGCTTGCGTCTGCCGGGTGGACAGCGGCGAGGGACGCAATGAGCACGACAGCGCTGGTCGCCATGAAACGTCGGAGCATCAGGAGAGCCTCCGGGCACCAAGCAGGGCCCCGAGCCTTCGAGTGCTCGCCCTGCTTCCCTTTCCACTAGCGCACCGGGAGGGCGTGGATTCCACTCCCGTCACGTGGGGCGGGGCGCGTCAGCGTGACAGGAGGGCGTCGATCTCCGCTGCGAGTTCAGGGGCGGCGATCCCGCGGGTTGGGCGACCGCTGGCGCAGACGGTGGCGGAGATGTCGGCGCGCGAGAGCGCGGCGGCGAACAACCGGCGCTGCTCCTTCACGAACGCCGCGCGCGGTTTGGCCTGATGTTCGTACCAGGTGAACTTTGCGGTGCGGGCTGCGACCGCGTCTCCGGCGCTATCCTTCGGGATCATCCCGTACGTCGGACTGAACAAAAATGCGTCGGGGACGTAATACGGTGGAAACGCGCCGGCGCGCGCGTCGACGACGAAGACGTGATCGAAGCGGCGGGTCAAGACACGGTCGACCGCGGCGACGACGATCGCGTCGTCGCGTTCGTCGACGAGCTCGGGGCCTTGTTCGGCCGCGGCCAGGCGTTCGCAGTACGCCAGCGCACCGGCGAGATCGTCGAACGAATGACGCGCCGCGTACGCCGCGATGAGCTCCAGCACGCGCGCGATCAGGGCCTCGCGTCGCTGGAGCACGGCGCGTGTTTCGTCCCCGCGCGCAAGCAGCAGCCCGCCGTCCTCGACGATGGCGCGCGCCGCGCTCGCGACGTCCGTGCTGCGCTGCCACGCGAGCCAACGCTCGCGCCGCGCGCGAAACGCGGCGAGGCGTTCACGCGCTTTGTCGGAAAGCTCCGCGTCCCGCGTGCCGTCCAAGAAGTTCGATGCCAAGCGCAGATCGCGGCGGCGATCCCAGCGCCGATCGTCGGCCTCGTCGTGCTCGGGCAGCGCGAAGAGCGCAGGCTGCGGATTCGGCGGCTCGCCGCAGAGCAGCGCGATCGTCGCGTCGGAGAGGCGAAGCAGCGGCGCTTGCAGCGTGCGCAGCAGCCAGTCGTGCCGGTACGGATCGACGGTCGTCCAGAGCAGCGCGAGCGCGTCGAGCACCTCGGGGCGTGAGAAGAGCGCCGGATCGCCGGCGAGCGCGACGGGGAGATCGCTCGCGACGAGCGCGTCTTCGTACGGCAGCAGCGTGCGCAGCGTGCGGTGGAGCACGGCAATGCGCCCGGGCGGCGTCCCGCCTGCGACCAGCGCGGCGACTCGCGCGGCGACGTCACGCGCCTCCGCTGCGCGGTCGGGCGCGCGTACGACACGCACCGCGTCGCCGGTGGGGATGGGGAACGCCGGATCGGCGTCGATGATCGCGCGCCGCACGGCGAGGATTTGCGGCGGGAGCGTACCGGGCGCGAGCACGACCGTCGTTGCTGCGCGCGAGAAGATGCGGTCCGGACGCGCGCCGGCGAACATCTGCGTCGCCGCGTCGGGATCGCCGGCGACGGCGACGCCGTCGAGCGCATCGCCGGCGATCGCGCGCAAGAAGCGCAGCGACGCTGCCGGAAGGTCGTGTGCGTCGTCGACGAACGAAACGCGCAGCCGTGTGCGGAGCGCGCGTCCGATCGCCGGACGATTTTCGATCAAGCGCGTCGCTTCGTCGAGCGCGTCGCTTGCGGTGAGACAGCCCCGCCGCACCAGCTCGTCGACGTATGCGCGGTACAGCCGTGCAAGGATCTTGGCGAGATCGAGCTCGCGCCGGCGTTGGCGATCGAGCTCCGACGCGTCGACCGCCAGCGAGGCGCGGTGTTCATCTTTTGTCGCGGCGACGAGCGCCGGCGATGTGAGGTTGGGCGGATTCGCGTAGAATGCCGCGGCGCCGCGCAGCGCAAAGGTGAGGAACTGTTGCTCGTCGATCCCGGCGTCGCGCAGCTTGCGGATCAACCGCAGCGCCGCGACGGCGAAGCGGTCCGGCGTGCGGAGTCCCGCGATCTCCGGGTCGACGTCGGCGCCCAAAAAGTCGCTCCAGTCCGCCGAGAAAAGCGGCGCCGCGGCGCGCTCGAAGATCTCTTCGGCGTCGAGCGGATCGACGAGCTCGAGATCGAGCGCGAGTCCGGTCTCGAGCGGATGCGCGCGCAGCACGTCGAGCGCGAGCGCGTCGAGCGTCGCACCACGCACGGGGATCCCGGTCGCCGCGCGGATACGCGTGGCAAGCGCGTGCGCACCGTCGGCGCGCGCCGCGGTGACGATCGCGGCATCGGCGAGCGTCGGGTCGGCGGCGGCGAGCGCGGCGAAGCGGCGCACGAGCGCCTCGGTCTTCCCGCTCGCCGGCGGACCGGTGATCGCAAGCAACCCGTGTGTCGCGGGCAGTGCGAGCGCACGCTCGAGCGCGAGGACCGTGACCGATGAGTTCATCGCGCGAAACGCTCCTCGAGCGCGATCGGGCGCTCGCGGCACGCGACCACATACGCGCAGTAACGACACGCCTGCGGATCGTCGGTCGCGGGGAACGCCGTCATCGTTCCGCCGGAAAGCTCTTTCGCGAGCGCGATCATCTGCTCGCGCGCACGTTCGAGCTCGCCGACCCCGATCTCGCCGCTTGCGCCGCGCGCGCGCGGCGGACGCGAGGTTCGCACGACCTCGAGTTCGACTGGTGCGACGTCGAGCAGCGCGTCCTTGAGCGGAATGAGGGCGAGACGGCTCACGACGTCGCCGGCCTCCGTACGCGCCCAATAATAGAACGGAAGCTGGAACTCGCGAAACGCACGAACGTCGTCGAGGTATTCCTCGGCGCTCGTCGCGATCGAGCCGGTCTTGTAGTCGACGATCGTCATCGTCCCGGTCCGGTCGTCGCGGTCGATGCGGTCGACGAACCCAACGAAGTGGTACCCGTCGAGCTCGAGGTCGATCGACGTCTCGCATCCGACGACCTCGAACGGCGCGCGGCGCGCGCGCTCGAGCAGCCAGCTGAGATACTTCTTGGCGGTGCGGCGCGCACGCCGCTTCTGCAGCTCGAACTCGACCGGCGCATCGAAGCGCGTGCGATGGCGGTCGAACGTCGCCGCGACGCAGTAATCCAAGAACGCGCCGAGCGACTCCGGATCGGCGTCGTCGAAACGCGTGTGCGCACCGTGAAAGTCTTCGAGCGCCGCGTGGAAGGCGATTCCGTAGAACGAGGCCGACGAACCGCGGTCCTCGACCGCGGCGCAAGCGTAGCGAAACCACCACTTGCGCCGACATTCCGCATACGCGTTGAGCGCCGACGCGCTGAACGAGAGCTTGCGGATCGCAACGGGCGCCGGCGGTTCCGCGTCGACGACCGGCGCGGGTTCGAGCGCGGCGACCGCGTCACGACGCGGCGGCGCTCCGTCGAGCTCGGCGCCGATCTCGGCGAGGAGATCGGCGGCTTCCCATTGCGGCGCGAACGCGCGCGCCGCATCGAAGTCGGTCGCGATCCGGTCGAGCGCGGCGCGCGTCGCATCGTCGTCGATCGGGAACGCAGCGAGCGTTGACGCAAGAACCGTGGCGGCCGACGCGTCCGGTGCCTTGTAGGCGGCCGTGAGCGAGACCAAACCGTGCGCGAAGCGGGTCGCCGCGGCGCTTGCGCCCTTCGTGATGACGTCGAGGACGTTGGCGCGGTTGCCGGCCGTCGCCAGCAGCGCACGTGCCTCGTCGTGGGAGACTCCGCTTTGGGGCGCAATCAATGCGCGCCGCACGTCGGCATCGATCTGCGACGCGGCGCAGCGCAGGAGTGCGGCGACGCCATCGACCGCGGCAAGATCGAGCGGGGCCGGCACGCACGCGCCCAGATCGACCACCTCGAACGCTGCGCCGCCGGTGACGGCGAGCCGCCGCCACGCGAACGCGTCGTCCTCATGAGCGGCAAGCGCGGCGTCGATGCGCAGCGTCTGATCCGTCAGCGCAGCGCCCGACGTCACCGCGAGGCGAAGCGCGGCACGCATGTCGATCGCGTCGGCGAAGGCGAGCAGCGTACGCACATGAACGGCGAGCGTCTCGAAGGCGGACGGAACCGTCTCGCGGTCGATCGCGGTCAGGGCGCGCGCGGCGAACGACGGCGAGCTGCGCACGTGCGGCGGCAACGCGACATCGTCGCGGGTCGCGGCGATGCGGCGCACGATCGCACGCCGCGCGCCCTCACCGAGGACGCGCCGCCCCGTCAGCTGCGAAAGGAACGCAACCGCGGAGATCGCGTCGGGCAGCGGAAGCCGCCGTTCGTCGACGAGGAGCACTCCCCAGGATTCGGGAGTTCGCGGCGCTCACCCCGTGCGTGCGTGCGCGGCGACGCCGATCTGTGGACGCGGTGGATTGCGGTGGATTAGCGCTTCGACAGTTCGAGGACGCGTCCGCCGGCGAGCGTTGTGCTGCCGAACAAGCCAGCGTCGGTATGCAGCGCGACTGCGGCGTTCGGGCCGCTCGCGATCACGACGGCGCGCTCGATCGAATCAGCGCCGAAGAGATCGGGTTGTTCGCGCAGGACGCGCGCCAAATCGGGGAGCGCAACCGGTGTCGTGCCGATCAGCAGCAGCCGCTGACCGGCAAACGCGACGACGACGCGCGGCGCCGAACTCGTGTCGCCGCCGAAGCTCGGAAACGTTCCGCCCGGCGCGACGACGAACGGACCGACCGGCGCGGTCGCAACGGTCGTCCCGAGCGTGACGCTCGAGGGCACGACGTTCAGGTCGCCGGCGCCTTGGATCGCAAGCGTTGCCGTGTCGCCGCGACCGACCGTCGCGTCGGCGAGCGCCGTCGCGGACGGTGCGTCGGCAAGCGTTGCGGTGAACAGGCCGAGCGCGAAGTTCGCGACCGTCGCGCAGACGCGGTCGCCGAAGATCGGGCCGGTGAAGGAGACGACCGTGGCACGACCGACGCCGCCCAGCGTTGCAGCTCGTGCGTCGCAGGGCGCGGCTTGCGGTGCTGGTGACGACTGCGCGAGCGCGGGGGTCGTCGCGGCGAGCAGGAGCAGAGAGCAGGTGAGGGTCGCCAGTCGCATCGTCACCGTAACGTCAAGAACCCAGGCGGCGGTTCGCGCGGGCGACGTCCTGGACGCGATCGACGTTGAGTGCGATCTGCGGCTGCGTGCAGCGAATCGCACCGACACGCGCTCCGGCGAGCAAGCGCTCCGCACGCTTCTCCGCGTCGGCGATCGTGAGACGCCCGAACGCGAACCGCAGGAGCACATCCCAGCCGAAGACCGTCGCCAGACGCAGCGGCGATTTGCGCGCGTTGCCGAGCTGATCGAGCAGCAGCGCCAGTTGCTTGAGGACGCACGGCCGCAGCGCGACGAGGCCGCCGCCGCAAAACGTTCCCTCGCGCATCCGCGCCCACGTGTGCGGAAACTCGGGATAGACGGCGTCGTGGTGGCGCTTCTCCAGGCACGCGTACGCGAGGTCGAGGTCGCGGGCGAGCACACCGTCGACGAACTCGTCGACTGCCGGTGCGTCGAGCGCGGGGAGATCCGACGCGGCGACGATGACGAGCTCGTCTTCCGTGAAGCCGGCGAGCCCGGAGCGCAAACTCTCGACCATCCGCGGACCATCGCCGCGTACCTCGCTCGCGCCGGAGAGCGCCGCATCCGCAGCCGCTGCGGGTGGCGCCACGACGACGATGCGGTCGATCCGTGACGAGGCTCGCAATCCGGCGATCGTGCGTGCAACGAGCGGGACGCCCGCGACCCGCACGAACGCTTTGTTCGGCGCCCCCGGCTCGAGGGCGGCGACGGCGTCAGGCGCACCGCCGGCGAGAACGATCGCGTCTAGCGCCACGCATGGCCCCGCGCGAACGGGACGACGTGGACTGCCGCGCCCGCGGGTGCGCGCAGCGCCGCGCGAAACGCATGCGCATCGTCCTCGCCGGCGAAGAGCGCAAAGCACGCGCCGCCCGACCCGGACAGCATCGCACGACCCGGCGCGCCGGCTGCGGTGAGGGCCCGCAGCACCTCGTCGACCTCGGGATACGCGGCGCGCACGATCGGCTCGAAATCGTTCGTCATCGTCGCGAGCACGGTCGCGTAGTCATGTCGTTGGAACGCTTGCGCACAGCGTACCGTCGCGGAGCTATTCCGCGGGCGCGTCGGGGCCGGTTCGCGCTCGCGAGCCTGCGCGAGTTGCGTGTAGGCGGGGCCGGTCGCGACGTGGATCGGCGGAACGACGAGCACGATCCACCACGGGGGCGGCGCGCCCAGCGCGGTGACGCGTTCGCCGGTCCCTTCGACGATCGCCGGACCGTCGACGAGAAAGAACGGGATATCTGAGCCGAGCGCGCGCGCGTCGGCGACCCAGTCGCGCTGGGCAAGCGCGCCGAACGCGCCGCTCATCGCCGTCCGCAGCACGGCCGCCGCGTCACTCGAGCCGCCGCCGAGGCCGGCACCGACGGGGACCTGCTTGCGCAACGTCACCGCGATGCCCGCGTGGTCGAGACCGAGCCGCGAGAACGCGCGGACGACGAGATTGTCGTCGGTGAGCGACGCGGGCTCGCACGCGAACGCGAATCGCTCGCTGGGCGCGAAGGCGAGCTCGTCCGCCAGCGCGATCGGGACCATCACGCTGCGCAGCGCGTGGTAGCCATCGTCTCGCCGTGCGAGGATCTCGAGCGTGAGGTTGACCTTGGCGGGGGCGGCGACGATCCGCGGGGGAGCCAGCACGCCGGGCCGTTCGAGGAGGCCGTCCGCGAAGCCCCCGAGTAGCTGGCAACGCCGTGCGACCGACGTTCGATGCCCAACGCAACGAGCTCAGTGCTTATGTCCTCGACGAGTCGGAGACGCCGTTCGGGCTTTCACTGGGCAACTTCAAAACGTTCGTGTCCTCGACGCCCAAGGGCGGGATCCGCGGTTTGTGGGACGCCGACACGGACCAGATCATCTTCGGCGCGCACCAGATTGCGTACCGGAGCGGCGACGAGACGCTCTTTCCGCATCAGATCACGCGCGAGTTCACCTTTCTGCCGTACGCGCAGATCGGCAGCTTCACGCTGGGGCCCGACATTCGCGTCAACGAGGTGTTCTTCGTCCCGCACGGACCCAAGCACGATCGAGTCGTCTCGTTCGTCGTCGATGTGAGCCTCCACAACGACGGCGACGAAGAGGTCGAGGTTCGCGTCTTTCCGTGGGCGTTGCTCGTCGGTCAACGCTTCTACGGTGAACCGGAGAAGGCGGTTCGCGCGAACGCCGGCGATCGTTTCATCCGTTCGTTCGGCGAAGAGTCGGGCTGGGTGCGTTGGTGGGGCGGAAATCGCACCCCGCATAATGTCGCGGTCGCGCTGCGCGAACAGACGCTGCTGCAAGGCATGACGGAAGGCTCGCTCGGCGATCGCGCGCACCTCGGCGAGGTCACCCCACTGCTCGCCGAGTTCTCCAGCCGCCGCATCTTCGGCGCGTTCGAGTACCGCATCACCGTCGCGCCGGGCGCGCGCGAGAGTTTGCGGCTCGCGGTCGTCTTCCATAAGGACGGCGACGACTTTTCGAAGCCCGTCCTCGAGCAGATCCTCGTCGATGAAGACGCGCTTCCCGCCACCGAGCACTACTTCGCGGAAAAGCTCGCCGACGCGCGCTTTCTCACACCGGCATCGGTGATCAATCGCGGCGTGGTGTGGGCGAAGACCAACATGCTGCGCGTCATCAAAGAGTATCCGCTGGGCTGGGGCTCGACGAACTCGCCGCCGTCCGACATCCTGGTCTCGCGCGACACGTCGTGGTTCGTGCACGGCTTCGACTACTTCTTGCCGCACTTCTCACGCGACGCGCTCGAGCTGTTCAACCGCTGCGTCGAGCCGAGCGGACAGGTCGTGGAGTACGTGCGAGGCGTGAACGGCTTTCGCACGAACTACGATCTCAACGTCAACGACGACACGCCGCTGCACATCATCGCGATCTTGCATCACTTCAACGCGACGCTCGACGAGGCGTGGCTGCGCGAGGTCTTTCCGCTCGTCACCAAGATCGCCGACTACATGCTCTCGCAGCGCGACGGAAACGGCTTGCTGTTCAGCAAGGCATCGGGCGTCGACATGTTCGGGATCACGTCGTGGCGCAACATCATCCCCTACTACACGCTCGACGGCGCTGTCACCGAGATCAACGCCGAAGCGTACTTCGCGCTCGAAGCGACCGCGCGGCTATCCGCGCTCGTCGACGACCGGGTCGCGTGGGAGAAGTACTCGCGCGAAGCGACGGCGCTGCGCGAAGCGATCCTCGCCAAGTTGTTCAACGCCGACACGTCGGCGTTCGTCCTCAACTACGACACCGACGGCAACTATCAGGACAACTTCACCGCCGACGAGGTCTTCCCGGTGCTCTTCGAGGTCGCCGACGGGGCGGTGCGTCGCGCGATTCTCAAGCGCTTGGCGGAGACCGACTTCACGACCCCGGTCGGGCTGCGCACGATCTCGACCGCCGACGGGTGGTACTTCCCCTCGCACGGTTTCGGCTTGCTCGGCGGCATCTGGCCGGATCTCACGTTGTGGTTCGCGGTTGCGCTCGCGCGCAACGGCGCGCACGGCGAAGCCGTGCATTGGCTCGAGAAGATCTACGAGTCGATGGAAGGTGGGGTCGCGCGCAACACGGTGCCAGGCCAGTTCGCCGAATGGTTCGACGGCGGCTCGCTTACGAATCGCGGGATGTATCTTTCGCCGTGGACCGGCGCGAAATACTTGTGGGCCGTCGCTGAGACCGTGTGCGGGATCGACGGCTACCGCACCAGCGGACGGCTGCACATCGCGCCGCTGCTGCCGGACGATTGGACGTGGACGGCTGCGGTGCGCGTGCACTGGGGCGGCCGGCGGCACAGCTACGTCATCGACGCCGAGCGCAAGGTCGTCGTCGGCGACATGGACTTCGCATCGGCCGACGAGCCGTACCGCGTCTTCTTCGCCGGCCGCGATATCTCAGATGAAGTGCGAACCTCACCGGTTGAGGTCGGCGCGGTCGCCTTTGAGGACGACAAAGGTGTGCGCATCTTCCTCTGCAACGATACCGACCGCGCGCGCGACGTTGTCGTCACGTTCCGCGATCAGTTGCTCAATCGTCACGTGCATGCGGGGCGCATGATCGAGATCGTGCTCGGCGATCCGCAGCTCATCGACGCGATGCCGACGCACGCCGAACCGCAAGAGGCAGCCGCGCCGGTCTAGCGAACGCAAGGGCCCGGTGCACAGCCGTCGTCCGGGAACGTCGGTGCTCCTGGTCGCGGGCGCGCTGGTTCTCCTCGTCTCGATCCTGGTCGGTCAGAAGCTCGGCGACCGGGTCTTGCTGCAGACCGAGCGCCGCGTCCCGGTCGGGAACGCGCTGATCACGCCGGTGCCGCAGGTCCAACCAACCAACCCCGGACCGCTGCGCAACTGGAAGCGCGACCAGGTCGTCTCGGTCGCGACCGACCCCGCCTTCCCCGACCCCCGCGTCACCAAGCCGCCGACACCGAGTCCCCGGCCGAGTCCGACCCCCAAGCCGTCGCCGACCCCGCTCCCGCCGACGACGGTCCCCAGCTCGGTATACACCTCGCCGCCGCTCCCGCTCCCGATCGTCACGCACGGGCCCGACGAAACGTCGACCGTCCCGCCCGAAGGCGCAACTGCCCCGCCGCAGTGATTGTCGTTATTGTTCGCATTGCCTGAAGGCAATACGAGCAGGACAATGGAGCGGATGAACGGAGAGTCGCAGCAGCAGACCGGGACGGTAACCGTCAAGCGGGGCCTTGCCCAAATGCTCAAGGGCGGCGTCATCATGGACGTCGTCACCCCCGAGCAGGCGAAGGTCGCCGAGGAGGCGGGCGCCGTCGCGGTGATGGCGCTCGAACGGATCCCGGCCGACATTCGTGCCGCCGGCGGCGTCGCGCGGATGAGCCACCCGGCGCTGATCGAGCGCATCATGAACGCCGTGACGATCCCGGTGATGGCCAAGGTCCGGATCGGTCACATCGGCGAGGCGCGCCAGCTCGAAGCGCTCGGCGTCGACTACATCGACGAGTCCGAGGTCCTCACACCGGCCGACGACCTCTATCATCTCGACAAGCACGCCTATCAGGTTCCGTTCGTCTGCGGTGCGCGCGATCTCGGTGAAGCGCTGCGCCGTATCGCCGAAGGCGCGGCGA
>CAZABL010000087.1:0-15884 GCA_964483365.1 uncultured bacterium | reverse complement strand
ACGGAAATACCGATTATCGTAACTGAAGCGCCGCGGAAGAGAAGGGGCTCAGGCCGAAATGCCGAGGCCTGGCGCCACGGAGCAACAGCGTATGCGTGAATCCAAGACGTTGACCGAGTTGCGTTCCGACCTCGACGCGGCGCTCGCCGCCGGCGACGTGCCGAGCCTCGCGACCGCCGCGGCGGAACTGCGGGTACAGTTGGCCCGGCACCGCACCGCGGGCGATGAGGCCCACGACGTCGAGAGGATCGACGAGTTGCGCAAGCGCGCGAATCAAGCCCTGGCGAACCGCCTGGACGCCGATGTCGAGGCTGCGGCGACGACCGAGATCATGATCCCGGACGACTATCGCACGTTCGCCGACGAGCTCGCGACCGACGATCCTCGCTTCGCGTCGCTTGCCGCGCGTGCGCGTGAAGTCTTCGCGGCGCGACTCGTCGCCGGGACCGCGGGCAGCGAAGAGGGCGACTAGCCTGCAAACGTACGTTGCGCTCCTGCGCGCCGTCAACGTCGCGGGGCGCACCGTACGGATGGAAACGCTTCGTGAGGTTCTCACCGAGCTCGGCCTTGCCCGCGTGCGGACGTATATCCAGAGCGGCAGCGTTCGCGTCACCGAGAACGAGCGGCTCTCGGTGATTTTCTTGCCGGCGAGCGTACCACGCGACCTCGCGCTGCCCTACAAATCATCGAAGGGCGACTTCGAGCTGATCGGCGCGGGCGCGGCGGAGGTCTTCGCCGTGTGGCACGTGGTGAACGGCACGCTTAGAAATTCTGCTTGACCGTCCACTCGCTGTCCGGGTGCATCTTCTCCAGCTCGTGCCACGCGCGCATCAGGTCGCTCGCGTCGTGTGAGGCGCGATATTTGGCGACACCCACATAGTATTGCGATTCTGCTGCGACGAGCGCCGTCGGAAAACGGCGAAGCACTTCGTCGTAGAGCGTCGCCGCCTGGTCGTACTCTTTGCGCCGCAGCCGGCCGTGCGCGACGGCAGCGATCAGTTGCGGGGCGAATTCGTACGGCGGCAGATAGCCGCTCCAGCGGTACAGCTCGGTTCCGTCGACGTCGAGGATCCGCAAGTCGGGAGTCCAGACGTGACGGAACCGGGTGAGGAGATCCTGGTTCGCGTCGACGGTGTTGTCGAGTTGGAACGGCGCGGTGAGACGTTCGATCGCCTCACGCACGGGGGTTTCGGGATACGTCACGGTATCCAGCGCCTTGCACCCCCCTCAAGTCGGGTTGAACACATCCATGAGCACCAGGCGTTCGCCGTCCCGTGCGGCCCGCAGCGCCTCATCGAGCGATCCAAGCCAGGCAATCGCGCTCATGATGACCTCCGAACGGTTCAGTCTTCTTGCGGTTCGACCGGCGGCTCCGTTTGACGCATGGAGAGCGTAAAGAGTGCGCCGCCGACAGCGCCGACGAGTGCGAGTCCACGTACCCAGGGAGTGTCGAGTCGATCGATGCCGACGAGCGAATCGACCGAGAGTCGTCCCGGGCCCTCGATGGTCAACCACGCAGCGACGGCGGCGTACAGCATGGCGATCTCGTGCTTGCCGAACTCGAACTTGCCCTCGCTCGCGCTCAAGGAACCGACGGCGACGATCATCGTCGAGAGCAGGATCGCCGGTCCGACGGGCCCGAGCGCGCCCAAAGCGATCAAGATCGCGGACGTGAGCTCGCTGGCACCGGCAGCTGTAGCGAACTGCGCACCGGGGCGGAACCCGAGCTTCTCGAAAATCGGGCCGTGGTGTGCCTCGTCTCCGAAGACTTTTGGCGACGCGTGGCGCTCCGTCAGGTATGCGGCGGCAACCAAGCGCAGAATGAGCCGTCCAGCATCGTTCGTATCGTTGCGCTTTCGCATTCCATCAGTGTAGGGCGTGTGGCGAAGCCCCGTCTACGGAGAATTTCCACGACGAGGCATCCTGTCCGAGTCATTGAAATCGTAGGCAATGCCCAAGAAGCGCGGGCCGGTCTACGAGGCACCGGAGTACCTCTCGGTCGACCCGGAGATCGCTGCGTTCGCCGAGCGGTATTTGGCGTTGCGCGGGACGACGCCGCGAACCCGTGAGGCGTATCAGCGCGACCTCGAGCACTACGGCTCGTTCCTGAAGGCGCGGTCGTCGGCGGTCGATCCCGACAAGGAACGGCTCGCCCCGCCGTACCCGCAGATCGCCGGTGCGACGTACGCAGACATCCTCGAGTATCAGACGTACCTCGCGCGCAGTCGCCGCTACGCACCGCGATCGATGCGGCGCAAGATCGCGACGCTGCGCACCTTCTACAAGTCGTTGCGGCAGAGCGGTCGTCGTGACGACAACCCGGCCGCCGACGCGATCTTGCCGAAGATCGGCAAGCCGCTTCCCAAAGCGATGCGCGGCGAGGAAGTCGCGAAGGTGTTCGCCGTCAAACCGCTCGCCGGTCTGTCGCCGCTGCAGCGCGCTCGCGATCGCGCGATCTTGCAGTGCTTGTGGTCGTGCGGCGTGCGTCGCGCCGAGCTGGTCGGGCTCGATCTGAACGACGTCGACCTCGACGGACGCCAACTGCGCGTCATCAAAGGCAAAGGCAACAAGGACCGCTACGTTCCGATGACGCCGGAGGCCGCCGCGGCGATGCGCGCCTATCTGGATCTGCGTCCGAAGGTCTCGACGCCGGCGTTCTTCGTCGGCCGCGGCGACCGCCGCCTGAGTGCTGCGGGCGTCTACAAGATCGTGCGCACCTACATGCAGCTCGCGGGAATCACCGAGTACGCGTCGCCGCACACGTGGCGTCACACCGTCGCGACGTTGATGCGCGAACGCGGTGCCGATCTGCTCTTCCTCAAGGAGTTCCTCGGCCACGAGTCGACCGCGACGACCGAGATCTACACCAAGCTCGCGCGCGAGCGGCTGCGTATCGAGTTCGACAAGTTCCACCCGCGCGACGAGCCGGATCGGTGAGGGTGTCGAGAAGGCGCGCCGCCGGAGTGACCGGAAGGCACCGTCCGTGAAGCGACAGGCACCGCCGATCGACGACGCGTGTATTCCGATGCCGACTGCTGACGGGCGCTTCGCGACCGAACTGCGTTTCCGGTTAGACCCGAGCGCTCCGAGCGACCGGGTCGGCGCGCTCCAGCGCATCTTGCGTTTGCCTCCGACAACGACGACGATCATGTTTGCGCTCGATCCGGTGCGAGGCGTGCGCGCGCTACGCATCACGGGATCCGACGTCGGCGACGTGTTCACGTTTGCGACGCGCATTGCCGACGCGATCCGCGAGATCGGCGATCTCGTGCGTGAGGAGACAGCTCAGCCTGCGCCGGCAGCCACGGAGCCTGCAGCGACGGAAACGCCCGTCGCCGTGGTTGCTGCCGATGACGTTCCCGGCGCACGCTGGACGTACGAGCCGCCGGGAACGTTCCTTGAAGCCGATGAGGCTTCTGCACCACCGTCGCGGGCGAATGTGGCACATGCTTTCGCTCGCGGTGCGCGTCGCGTGGTCTCGCGCTTCTTCTCCTAGCGCCGCAGCACTTTCAGCGTGTCGTCGTTGTCGTCGTTGAACCACAGTTGCGCGTCGTCGTCGCTGCGACCGGTCGCGACCATTCCGAACAGCGCGCCGCCGGTTCCTTTGTCCACGTTCCGCGTCGCGACCGCCTTGCCGCTCGCCGGCGCGATCTCGACCATGAGGTTCGTCCCGTCCGGATCGAGCGTGTTGCCGAGGACGAGATGACCGTTCGGGAGCAGCGCCGAGCTGATCGGTCCGTTCAGCGGCTTGCCCGAAAAGACCCGGCGCGCCCGATTCTTGAATGGACCGCTAAAGCCGTTCTGCTGCACCACGATGCCGCCGGCCGGAATCGTCGACACGTCCCTGAACGCCGTGAGCGTGTTGTCGACGCCGTCGACGATGTACAGGCGGTTGTGCGCAGCGTCGTACTGAAGGCCGGTCGGCCCCAAGATACTCTGTCCCGGTTGGCCGCCGTTCACGGGGAAGCCCGTCGCGATGACGTCCGCGGTGAACGGCATGAGCGCGTTGTTCTTGTGCACGTTCAGGCGAACGATCGTTCCGCTATTGGTTCCGGTACCGACGTTGCTCACGTAGAACGCGGAGTCTCCGAACGGCCCGCTCTTCGGTGAGAAAGCGATGCCGAATGGGCGATTCCAGGGGCCGTTGGCGAGCGGGCTGGTGATCGTGCCGGCTGGAGAGACGTTCCGGACGTTACTGGCGCTGAACACGGCGGCAAAGATCATGTCGTTGGGCTGCAGCGCGAGCGCCGCGCAACCGAGCAGCAGCGACGGATCTTGCGCGATCAGCGTTGGCTTGGAGCCAACCTTCGGATGCAAGGCGACGATCGTGGAGCCTTGACCTTCGGTGCCGGCCATGTTCTTGAAGTTGCAGATGACGAGATCGCCCGCGCTGATCGGGCCGCTCGTCGTCTTCGCGGCGTCGAGGCCGTAGGGTTCGCGATCCCCGTTCGGAGCGATGGTCGAACCGATCGTGTCGATCTCCTCGAACTCCGCAAGAATCGCTCGATTGTCGTCGGCATCAGCCGCTTCTGGAGCGGTGGCCGTGTCCGTCAGGACGGAGACGTTGGCCGCGCCTGCCGCGGAGCGGTCGGTTTGGTTTGGTGTCACCGGCGGTGCCGGTCCGGCGCCGCCACCTCCGCCCCCGCAAGCACTGAGGGCAAACAGCACGACGAGAGAGAGCGGAACAAACGGACCGCGACCTTTCATGCGAGCCTCCTCGGGGATCGTTTCGGTGCCGGTACCGTAGTGCGAATCCCTGAAGAAACGATGAACGTTCGCGCTGCTTGGCCTACAGCGGGTAAATCAATGAGTTCGGGATCAGCTCGCTGTCGAACACGATGATCTTCTCGCGAAAGCGCAGCTCGCCGTCCTCGTCGACAATGCGGTCGTCGTAGCGCCCTGCGCTGTAGACTTCGGATAGTGCGTTCGCTTTCGTACGCACGACGCAGTAGTTCGCGCGCACGGCGAACAGCGGGCCCTCACGGCGCACGAGGAGTCCCGAGACGAGATGGCGCTGATAGTACGGCTCGTGGAAGAGCGTCTGCGTGATGCCGTAGACGCGGTCTCGTAACATCCCTTTGCTCTCGAACGCCAGCGTCGAGAGGGGGAAGCCGCGATCGTAGTTCTCGCGCGGCACGACGCGGTACGCGCAGTCTTCTGTGAAGAACTCAGGCCATTCGTCGTAGCGACCGTCGTCGAGCACAGCGACATAGCGAGCGTACAGATCATCGATGCGCAGCCGATCCTCGACGGTGACACGTTCCGCTGCGATCATAGCTCCATCACCTCGCGATAGTAGGCGTACATCGAGCGGATCAGCGTCTCGGTGACGTTGTGGTCCGCCGGTCCGGTGCCGCGACCGTCGAGCTCGCACACGGTCTCGAGGTCGGCGTGTTGCCGAAAGCCACGCTGCGAGAACTCGATGACCTCACCGTCGTCGGCCGAGACGTAGCCGCCCGGTCCGAACAGATTCGCTTGCCGCAGGCGACGCCGCGTCATCTGCGGATCGTCGTCGGCAAAGCCGAAGTGCGTCCACACGAAGTCGAAGCTGTCGGTACCGCGGGGAATGATGTGACGGGTCGAGAGCGAGTTGACCTGCTGCTGGATGATCAGCGACGGAAAGAGCGTGAGCATCGTAACCGTCGGGCCGTTCCACCACGGTTCGATCACGACGTCCAGCACGCGGTCGTCATGCAGCGCCATGTTTTCGCGGAAGCTCGTGACGCCGGCCGTCACGTCGGCCTTGCCGCCATCGTTCTTGCGCGACACCATCGCCGCATGGCGACCGCGCGCGTCGACGACCATCTGCGAGTTCTGGTCGGCACGCCACAAACCGAACGTGACGAACCACGTGTGCAGGAGCCCCGGGTGGTACGGGTCTTTGATGTTCTCCTGCATCAGCTTCCAGTTGCCGGGGATGCGCTGCCGGTTGTAGCCGAGCACGACGAGCTCGCGGCCGTCGAAGATGCGGTCGACGTAGCGTAGCACCTCGGGTCCGACGTACTCGACGAACGGCTCGACGTCGTGATCGAACGACGCGAAGACGAGGCCCTTGTAGCGCTCGACCTTCAGTTTGGTCAGCCCGTGCTCGGCAAGTGCGAAGTCTTCGGGCATGCCGCCGTTGACGCGATCGCCTTGCTTGTAGCCTTTGCGGAACGGGAGCCCGATGAGATTCCCCCGCAGGTCGTAGCTCCACTGATGGTACGGACAGACGAACGTCTTGCCGTTGCCGTGGGTTCGCTGGCAGAACTGCACGCCGCGATGCGCGCAACGGTTTTCGACGACGTTGATCGCGCCGTCGCGATCGCGCACCATCACGACGTCGCGCTCGCCGACCGCCGAGCGCTTGAAGTCACCGGGCTTCGGGATCTCGGCTTCGAGCCCGACATAGCACCAGTGGTCGCGGTAGAATAGCCGCTCGAGCTCGCGCTGGTAGATCGCCGGATCGATGTAGACCCGGTACGGGATACGCGCGCACGCGTCGGCGGGCCACTCGAGATCGCTGGGGCGCACAGGTGAGAGCATCGGCAAACCTCTCCGTATCGCGGAATAGATTACGCGATACGAAACTATCTTCCCGCGTCGCCCAACGATCTCACAAACGCGAGCAGCGCCTTTGCGACCGCCCCGTCGGCTGCCAAGTCGAACCGTTCCGGCCCGATCACGGTCAGCGCCGCGGCCAAGCGTCCGTCGCCATGAAAGAGCGGGGCGGCCACGGCGCGCACGCCGACGAGGAACGTTTGGTCGACCGCCGCCACCCCGGCCGTCTGTACCGACTGCCGAACCGCCTCGAGCTCGCCGGGCGGGACGCGCGCCAATTCTTCCTTGAGTCGGTTGCTTGTCAGCGCGCCGCCGAAGGCGAGGAAGATCCGGCCGGTCGCCGTCGTGGTGACCGGGAACGTCGTCCCAACCCGTACGGCGAGGGTGACGGGATGGCGCGACAACTCGATCCGCGCGACGGTGGGCCCTTCGTCGGTCCACAGCGAGAGCAGCGAGGTGCCGTCGGCGCGGTCACGCAGTTCCCCGAGCCGCTCGCCGGCGACGCGAACGATGTCGAACCGCTCGAGGGCTGCCAATCCTAGCCGCACGCCCAGCGGGCCGAGGTCGTACGCAGCGCTGCGCTCGGACTGGACGACCAGCCCGGCGTTGACGAACGAGACGAGATAGCGGTGCGCCTTTGCCGAGGACATCCCCCCGGCGCGGGCCAGGGCGCTCAGCGATTGGGGGCCGTCGGCGTCGGCGAGTGCGCGCAGCAGCGCTGCACCGACCTCAACCGACTGGACACCGGACCGGCGCCGGCCGGCAGACGAATCGTCGCTCACGGAACCTTCTTCCGCAGGACTTTCCATGCGCCTGGCGATTCTTTCCGCATTGCGTGAAGCATTCCGCATGACGTGATGCTCGGAGGGTCTGCGATGCGCCGTTCGCTCTTCCTCGCCGGCGCCGCCGGCGCCGCGGCTACGGGGCTGATGGCGTCCCGCGCCGCCGCCGCGACGACCGTGAAGATCGGCTATATCGACTCGTTCAGCGGGCCGCTTTCCGATATCGGCAACCATCATCGCCTGGGCGCCGAGCTCGCAGTGCGGCTTGCAAACCAGCGCGGTCCTGTCCGCTACGAGCTCGTCAGCGCGGACGACACGTCGAAACCCGCCGTCGGCGGGTCCGAAGCGCGGCGCCTGATCGGCCAAGAGAAGGTCGACGTCCTGCTGCTCGGGACGTCATCCGCCGTCACGCTCGCCGTCGGCCCGATCGCGCAAGAGAGCGGCATCTTCACGCTCGCGATCGGCGCGCAAGACACGAACATCACCGGCGACAAGGCCGTGCGCGTGTTGTACCGCTTCGCGCCCAACGTGCAGATGCAGATCAACGCGCTCGCGCAGCGGATCCTCTCTTTCGGGAAGAACTGGTACTTCATCGTCGACGATTTCGCGTACGGCAAGGACGGCCACGCGCGTTTGAATGCGCTCCTCAAACGCGCCGGCGGCAACGAGGTCGGTGCCGACGTGCTGCCCCTGGGGACGCAAGACTACTCCTCGTCGCTCACCAAGCTGCGTAACACCAACGCCGACGTGCTCGTCCTGTGTCAAGGCGGCTTCGACGCGGCGAAGACCGCGCAGCAATTTGCCGGCTTCGGATTGCACAAGAAGATACGGCTGGCGGGGATCAACATGGAAGACTATTATTGGAAGTCGATCCCCTCCGACGCGCTCGCGGGCGCGACGTTCGCGATCCATTGGGCGCCGACCGTCTCGGACTCAGCCCAGAAGCTTGCGCGGCAGCTGCAGCCGATGCTCAAGGAGCCGATCAGCTCGCGCGACTACTTCGGGTACGTCTGCACGACGCAGCTCATCGAACGAATGCACGCGGCCGGCACGACGAAGGCGGAAGCGCTCGTCGCCGCGTTTCGCGATCATCGTTTCGACGCCGCCAAGGCGAACGAGGCGGTGTGGCGCGGCTGCGATCATCAGTGCGCACAGGACGAGTACGCCGGCGCGATCGTCTCCGACGCGAAGCGCAGCAAGACCGGCTTCATGTACGAGATCGTCAGCGAAGTGCCGTCGACGTCGGGTGCCCGTGCCTGCGCCGACAGCGACGCGGCGGCCGCTGCGTCGGTGATCGCGGCACAGCGGACTCCTGACCGCGCGGGCTACGACGCGAAGTCGCTCTGAGCGGTGCTGACGCCTGGCGCTCGCCCCGGTGCTGGGCCGCCGAATGGTCGCTTGAGATCGTCCTCGCCGTCGCGACACGAATGAGCGGTCATGCGCGATCATACGGCACACCAGGAACACGACCACGGGCACGGCACCGGCTGTGGCCACACGGCGGTGCAGCACGAAGGCCACACCGATTACCTGCACGACGGTCATATGCACCACACGCACGGCGATCATGTCGACGAGCACGTGGTGGCGGACAGTAAGCAGAATCCCGCTTCTTGCGAGAGCGGGCATGACTGCGCGAGCCATTCGTCAGACCACGCACACGGCGCGCAATGCGGACACGAAGCAGTCCCGCACGCCGGTCACACCGACTACCTCGTCGACGGTCATCTCCACAGCCGGCACGACGATCACTGCGACGACCACGGGAGGCTCGCGACCGCCTAGACGCCGCGCACCGCTTCGCGCGCTTTCATCAGCGCGGTGAGGGTCTCGTTGTACGGCGTCGACACGGCGGCGCGGCGGCCGGCCGCCACGACGGCGCCGTTGATGTAGTCGATCTCGGTCCGTGCGCCGGCGCGCAAATCGTTGAGCATCGAGTTGTCGAGCTCCGCGGTTTGCTCTGCGATCGTGCGCACGTAGGACCAGGGATCCGTGAACGGCAGCGGGATGCGCATTGCGTTGGCGACGGTCGCGGCTTCTTGCGCGATCGAACGCGCGATCTCACTCGCGTTCTCGTCTTCGAGTACGATCCCGTTGGGACGCTCGAGGAGTGCAGCGACGGGATTGATCGCGGCGTTGGCGATCAGCTTGCCCCACAGGTGCGGGCGGATGTCATAGGCGGCGCTGGCGTGGAGACCGGCGTCGACAAGAAGGCGTGCGACACGGTTGACCGTGTCGGGCGAGGCGCCCGCGCTTCCCAAGATCGTCGTCCCTTCGCCGATTCGTTTCACCTCGGCGGGGCCGAGCGTGAGAGCCTGCTCGGTCGTCGCGCCGACGACGAGCGAGATCGTACTCCCCAGCGCCGTCTTGATCGCCTCCTCGTTGCCCAGACCGTTCTGCAGCGAGACGATCGCGGTCGACGGGTTCAGCTTCGTCGCGAACGGCCGTAGCGCGCGCAACGTGTCCGTCGCGCGCACGAAGACAAACAGCACCGCGACGCCGAAGAGGTCACGCGGCTCCGACGATGCCGAGGCAGGACGCGAAACGCCGTCGACGCGCAAACCCACCCGCGTAATCGCGTCGACGACGTCGTGCTTGCGCTCGAGCAGCACGATCTCGTTGTTGCCCGCGAGACGCTCGCCGAACAGCGTCCCCAGCGCGCCGGCACCCACGATCCCAATTCGCATTCAGAACGACCTCTGCCGACGCAGTCCCTTCGGCGTGAAAAACGCGATCAACAAGACACCGGCGCAGAAACCGCCGATGTGCGCAAAATACGAGGTGCCGCCTTGCGATTCCGCCGCACGGCTCCCTAATGCGCCGAAGCCGTTGAAGAACTGCGTCGCAGCCCACACTCCGATCACGAGAATAGCCGGGAGCCGGAGAAAGAGCGGAAAGCAGCCGATCGGGACGATGGTACGGATCGACGCGAACGGAAAGTTCACCAGGTAAGCGCCGAGCACGCCCGCGATCGCACCCGAGGCACCGATCGCCGGAATGTGACTGCCGGGATTGATCGCGATCTGCGCGATCCCGCCGGCGATTCCGCACAGCAGGTAAAATATCAGGAACCTCACGTGGCCGGTGAGATATTCGACCATCGGTCCGAACACGAGTAGGAACAGCATGTTGAAGCCGATGTGCCAAATGCTGCCGTGGATGAACATCGACGTGATGATCGTCAGCGCGGGGATCGGCGGCGAGGGCGGCGCGAGCACGACGTCGTGCGTGACGTCGAACGGAATCGCCGCGAACGCGTTGACGAACCGATCGGGATCCGGCGCGTTCACTTCCTGAACGAACGCATACACATTCGCAGCAACCAGCAAGTACACGACGACCGGAAACACGCGAGGCCCACCCTCGCCCCCAATCGGAATCACGGGGCGCTCATCAAAATCTATACTCGAAGCCGGCTGCGGTGCGGCGTCCGGTGTGGAGGATGTCGCGTTCGCCGGCGAACAGCAGCAAGTTCGTGCCCAGACCGAAGTCGAGGTAGCCGTCGGCCGTGATGTGTCGCGGGTCGTAGAGACGTCCGTCGAAGCCAAGACCCCTGTTGGCCGTCGGCGAGTAGAGTCCACGCATCCCCAGGCGCGAATACAAGGCGCCGACGCCGACCTTCCAGTGGTTCCCGTACGCGATCTGCGGCAGGAAGTTCCAGGTCGTGTGCGCGCTGCCGATGTCGTTTGCACCAACGAAGAGCGAGGTCGAGCCTCGCGGCAGAACGACGAGGTTCATGTCGGTTTGCGGACCACGGTCGCGCCCGAGAATCGGCGAGTTATCGGTTCCCGTGTTCTGCGTGCTGAGCTCGCTCATGCGAATCTGGAACGTGACGAGATTTGAGGTGAGCGCGCCGAGCTTCGCCTTTACGTTCGCCTGCACGCTCGTCGGCGCGGGCGTTCCCGTCGCGGGCGGTGCAGCGCTGCGCGGTGCTCCCGGGCGCGCCGATCCGACGGGCGATGGGGCGGGCGCCGGCGTTGCCCCGGTATCGACGCCGTAGACGCTGGATTTTCCCCCGAACTGACCGAGCAGCGAGTTCGCCTTCTGTACCGCAGCGTCGGCGTTCGCGATCGTGTCGCGAAGCTGCGCCTGCGTCTGCTGGTCGCCGGTGACGTTGTGGAGGTCGCGCGCGATCGTCGCGACGGTCGTGGCGGTGTCCGCGACCCCTTGCGTCGTGCGAATCAAGTTGTCGTGGACGCGCGGGTCACCGGCGATGCTCCGTACCGAATCGGCCGTCGCGTTGAGCGATCGCGCGGAGTTGTCGAGCGAGGCGAGCATGCTATTGACCTTGCCGCGATTCTCGCGCACTGTCTGGTCGAGCTGCGCCGTCGCATCGGTGAGGCTGCCGCCGCCTTGTTGCAGCGCTGTCTGCAGCGTCGCGGTGATCGTGTCGAAGCGCGACGAGACCTGCGCCAAGGTCGCCTTCGTTTGCTGCGTGATCTCGTTAGCGTTCGTGAGCGCCGTCTGAAGCGTATCCAGCAGTTTCGGCTCGCGGCGCTGGATGTCGGCCAGCAGCTTGTCGAGCCGTTGGATTTGGCCCTGGCCGGCACTGAGCAGCTCCTGAACCGTGACGGGATTCTCGCCTTGCGGCTGTTGCGGGAGCGGGAGTACCTCGTGCGGCAGCACGGCGATCGCGGTCGGCGCCGGCGTCTGCTGTCCGTAGCTCGGCGCTTGTGCCGAAGCGCGCTGCGGAACGATCTCGACCGTCGAGTCGCCGGTGAGCGGCGCTTGGATCAGGAAGCGTGCATCGCGCGGAATATCGACGGCGTTGTCGATTCCGAGGACCACCTCGACCGAGAAATCCTCGGGCAAGATCCGCGTCGACTGAACCGTGCCCACGACGACGCCGCTCTCGTAGACGAGTGAGCCGCGGTGTAAACCGGCGGCGGACTTGAAGTGCACGCCGATTTGATAGCGCCCCCCGGCGCCGAAGTTGACCAGCACGAGGAAGACGGCGAAAAGCGCGACGATGGCGACGATCGTGAAGAGTCCGACGACGGCTTGTCTGGTCATGGTGAGGGAATCCCGTCAGATCGGGATCGGCCCGACTTCACTTCCCGTAAGGAATTGCTGGACGATGGGGTTGGGTGAACGCCGGATCTCATCGACGGTTCCGTACGCCACGATTGCCCCTTCGAAGAGCATTGCGATGTAGTCCGCCATCATGTAGATGCTCTCGAGGTCATGCGAGACGACGACCGCCGTCCCCCCGAGACGCTCGCGGAGCCTCTTGATGAGGTCGGTGAGGAGGTGGGTGATGATCGGATCGAGCCCGGTTGTCGGCTCGTCGTAGAGGACGGCTTGCGGGTTGGTGATGACGGCGCGCGCGAACCCGGCCCGCTTGACCATACCGCCCGACAGCTCCGACGGGAAACGGCTTTCCGCGTTGACGAGCCCGACCGACTCGAGCGAGTCGCTGACCGCTTTGCGGATCTCCGCTTCACGCATCTTCGTGTGCTCCCGCAGCGGGAGCGCAACGTTTTCGAAGATCGTGAGCGAGTCGAAGAGCGCCGCGAACTGGAACGAGAAGCCGATCGAGCGCCGGAAGTCGATCAGCTCGCGCTCGGGCATTTCGGTGATGTCGACGCCTTTGACGAAGACGCGGCCGCTGTCAGGCTTCTTCAGGCCGTTGATGAGCCGCAGGATCGTCGATTTCCCGGCACCGGAGAGACCGATGATGCACGTGATCGCTCCCTCGACGAGCTCGAGCGAGAGATTCTGCATGACGATCTTCGATCCGTAGCGGACGCAGATGTCGTCGAGGCGCGCCCAGACCTGCGCCACTACCGCCCACCGCCGAACAAGACGTACGAGAGCGCGAAATTGAAGACGAAGATCAGGATGATCGCGGTGACGACCGCGCCCGTCGTCGACTTGCCGACGCCCGCCGCTCCCCCGCGCGTCGTGAGCCCCTGATACGAACCGATCAGTGCAATGATGATCGCAAAGACGACCGCTTTGCCCATCCCTTTGAGAAAGTCGGCAAAGGGGACGGTCGAACGCGCCGATTCGATGAACGTCTGGAACGAGATGTGCGCGTAGACGTTCGCCATCCACATCCCGGCCCCGATCGCGACGACGTCGGCGATAATGGTCAGAAGTGGCAGCATCACGATGAGCGCGACGAGCCGTGGCACAACGAGCATCCGCGTCGGCGATAGCCCCAGCGCCTGGAGAGCCTCGATTTGTTCGGTCACCACCATCGAACCGAGCTCCGCGGCGATCGCCGCGCCGGTCCGGCCTGCGACGACGATCGCGGTGAGGAGCGGTCCGAGCTCGCGTGCCGCGACGTAGGTGACGGCGCCCCCGACGAAGCTGCCGACCCCATACTGCACTGCCTGCTGTGCGCTCTCGAGCGAGATGACCAAACCGGTGAAGAGCGAGGTCAGGACCACGATCGACCATGACCCAACGCCCAGGAAGTAGGCTTGGTCGAACGTCTCGCGCACACGAATTTGCAGGCGAACGACGAATGACGCGGAGTCCGCGCCCAACTCCGCGACGCCGCCGGCATAGGCGAAGACGTCGGTCGTCCCCTGCCCGACTTCGTCGAGCACCTTCATCCCCGATCGTGTTCCGCGAGCGCGTCGAGGACGCCTCGCACGGCCTCCACGCGCTTGGCGACGACGCCGCGCTCCGCCGTCACGTTGAACTGGAGCTGATAGAGCCGTTCGAGCTCGCGGTCGACGTGCCGCAGTTGGTCCTTGGCCTCGCGCTCGTATGGCTCAAAATAGCGACGCACCGCCGCCAGGTACGCGCGAACCGCGTCGGGGCTGGGGTCGCCGTCGGCGAGCGCGGCCTCGATCTTCTCCTGCGCTGTGCGCATCGCGCGATCGGTCAGGTGGAACGCACCGACCCGTGCGACGAGTGCGCCGAGATCAGCCACGCTCGACCGCCTCTTGCTGCCGCACGAAGAGTTCGCGAATCCCGCGGTCGGCGAGACCCAGCAGCGCGTCGAGCTGGCTGCGCGAGAACGGCTCGCGCTCGGCGGTCCCTTGCAGTTCGACGAAGCCCCCGGCGTCGGTCATTGCGACGTTCATGTCAACCTCCGCGCGACTGTCTTCCTCGTATGGGAGGTCGAGAACGGGTGTCCCGTCGACGATGCCGACCGAAACGGCGGCGATCTGTCCCAGCAGCGGCCAACTCTTCTTCTGCTGCGGATCGAAGTGTTTGCGCAGCGCGAGCGCGAGCGCGACCCACGCCCCGGTGATCGACGCCGTTCGTGTCCCGCCGTCGGCGCCGATGACGTCGCAATCGACCGTCACGGTGTGCTCACCGAGCCGGTCGAGATCGACGACGGCGCGCAGTGCGCGTCCGATGAGCCGTTGGATTTCGTGCGTGCGGCCGCCGACGCGGCCCTTCGCCGATTCGCGCTGGTTGCGCTCGGGCGTCGCCTGCGGGATCATCGCGTACTCCGCGGTGATCCAACCCGTTCCACGGCCGCGCATCCACGGCGGGACGCGATCCTCGATCGTTGCCGCGCAGATCACGCGCGTATCACCGATCGTGATGAGCACGCTGCCCGTCGCGAACTTCAAGAAGTTCGGTTCGATCGTGATCGGACGAAGTTGATCGGGGGCACGGCCGTCGGGACGCTGATGCACCATGAGGGATGCGCGGCGCGACGCGCGCAGCCCTCCGGCAGCGCTACTCGACGGTGACGGTCTTCGCCAGGTTGCGCGGCTGATCGACGTCCTTGCCGTCGATGTCCGCGATGTGGTAAGCGAGCAGTTGCAGCGGGATCACGTTCACGATCGGCGAGAGGAGCTCGTCGACACGCGGGACCCACAGTACGTGATCGGCGATCGCCGCAGCCTCGTCGTCACCGTGATTCGCGACGAGGATCACGGGTGCTTCGCGCGCTTTGGACTCAGCGATGTTGGAGAGCACCTTGTCGCGCACGCGACCCTCGGTCACGACCCCGATGACCGGCGTCTTGTTGTCGAGCAACGCGATCGGACCGTGCTTCATCTCGCCGGCGGCGTAGCCCTCAGCGTGGATGTAGCTGATCTCCTTGAGCTTGAGCGCGCCTTCGAGTGCCGTGGGGAAGTTGACGTAGCGACCGAGGAAGAGCACTGACCGCGCCTTGCGCACGCGCTTGGCGACTTTCTTGATGTCCTCGCTCGTGTTGAGCACGACGTCGATCGCGGCGGGAAGGAGCTTGGTGCCCTCGGCGATTTCGCGCAGCCGCTCGATCGGCGCGGACTTGCGGACGCGGGCCAAATAGAGCGCGAGCAGCACGGCCGCGATCGACTGCGAGACATACGTCTTCGTCGCCGCGACGGAGATCTCGGGACCGCCGCGCGTGTAGAGCGTCGCTTCGGCCAAGCGCGTGAGGTGCGAGCCGACGACGTTGGAGATGCCGATGATCGGCGCGCCGGCGTCCTTGGCGATCTTCACGGCTTCGATCGTGTCGGCCGTCTCGCCCGACTGCGACATCGCGATCGTGAGCGTCCGCGCGTCCATGTAGCGGTCGCCATAGCGGAACTCGCTGGCGAGCTCCATCTCGACCGGTAGCTTGCAGAGCGCGCGCATCAGGTACATCCCGACCATCCCGGCGTG
>CAZABL010000086.1:0-16435 GCA_964483365.1 uncultured bacterium | reverse complement strand
CCGCCGGTGATGTTGAAGATCACGCCGCGCGCGCCTTCGATCGTCGTCTCGAGCAGCGGCGAGGCGATCGCCTTTTGCGCGGCGTCGGCGGCGCGGTGCTCGCCCGAGCCTTCGCCGATCCCCATCATCGCCGAACCCGCGTCGGTCATGATTGTCTTGACGTCGGCGAAGTCGAGGTTGATCAACCCGGGCTGCGTGATGAGATCGGAGATCCCTTGGATTCCCTGACGCAGCACGTCGTCGGCGTAGGTGAACGCCTCGTTGAGCGGCGTGCGCTTCTCGATGATCTGCAGGATGCGCTCGTTGGGAATCGTGATCAGCGTGTCGACCTTCGCCTCGAGATCGGCGATCCCGCGCTCGGCGGCCTGCATGCGCTTGCGGCCTTCGAACGAGAACGGCTTGGTGACGACGGCGACGGTGAGCGCGCCCGACTCGCGCGCAAGCTCGGCGATTACCGGAGCCGCGCCGGTTCCCGTTCCCCCGCCCATCCCGGCGGTGATGAACACGAGGTCGGCCTCGTCGAGGATCATCGCGAGATCTTCGCGCGACTCGTCGGCGGCTTCGCGACCGATGTTCGGGTTTGCGCCGGCGCCCAGACCACGGGTCAGCCCGCTTCCGATCTGCACGGTGTTGTTCGTCTTTGCGTTGCGCAGCGCTTGGACGTCGGTGTTGATCGAATAGAACTCGACGCCGGAGAGCCCGGCCTCGATCATGCGGTTCACCGCGTTGCACCCGCCGCCGCCGAGCCCGATCACTTTGATCGTCGCGGCGTGCTCGGGCACGTGTCGTTTCGCGTCAGCCATGAATTCGGGTTCCTCCGGGAAGAGCGGAATTTGAACTATTCCTTTTGGCGGATCGGCCCCAGGCAGCGAATCCACCACTTAGTTCCATATTGAGGTGAACCATGACCAGAGTTTCGCGAATGGTCCACCGCCCGAGCCGTTGAGATGCGGCGCACTTTCGCCGCGTGGGCCGAACAAGACGAGTCCGACGGCCGTCGCGTACTGCGGTTGCTTCACCGCATCGGTGAGACCAGCGATCGTCGACGGAACGCCGATGCGCACCGGAAGGCCGAACACGTCGGCAGCGGTCGTTTCGATGCCGCGCAAGTGCGCGCCGCCGCCCGTGATGACGACTTCACCGAGGACTTGATCGCGCGGGATACGGTCGACGACGTTTGCCTTGGCGAGACGGAAGATCTCGAGCACGCGCGGGAGGACGATTGCGCGCAATTGTGACGTCGTGACCTCGCGCGTGCTGCGGCCGTCGAGCGACTTGACCTGGAACGTTTGCTCGACCTCGTCCGGACGCCCAATGCCCGAGCCGTAGATGCGTTTGACGTTCTCGGCCTCCGCGAACGTTGTCTTCAAGCCGAGCGCGATGTCGTTGGTCAAGATGTTGCCGCCGACGGGGATCGTCGCGGTGTGGACGATCCCGCCGCCGGCGAACACGGCGATGTCCGTCGTCCCGCCGCCGACGTCGAGCAGCACGACACCGACTTGCTTTTCTTCCGGCAGCAGCGTCGCGGCCGACGACGCGAGCGGCTCGAACACGATTCCGGCCGGTTCGAGTCCGGCGCGGTGCACGCACTTGAGCACGTTGGTGATGAACGTGCTGCCGCCGGTGACGATGTGCGTGTCGACCTCGAGGCGCCCGCCGGCCATCCCGACCGGATCGTTGACGCCGTCTTGTCCGTCGACGGTGAACTGGCGCGGCAGCGCGTGAATGATCTGCCGGTCGGCGGCGAGGTTGATGATCTTCGAGACGTCGACGACGCGACGCACGTCGGCGCTCACGACCTCACGATCGTCGCCGGTGACCGCGACAACGCCGCGGTTGTTGGTCGACTGGATGTGCTCGCCGGTCACGCCGACGTAGACGTGCGAGACGTGCACGCCGGCCATCCGCTCGGCCTTCTCGGTCGCGGCTTCGATCGCGCGCACGGTCTCTTCGAGGTCGGTCACGACCCCTTTGCGCATCCCGGTCGAGGGCGCCTCACCGACGCCGAGGATCTCGAGCCCCTCGGGACCCGTCGCGGCGACGACAGCACACGTCTTCGTTGTGCCGATGTCCAGGCCGGCGATCGTCTCGCCTCTAGCCACCCGTCGTCGCCTTCACTTGCACCACCATATATTGGGCCTCGGAGGTAGGATACCTACGAGATGCTGGGCGTCTAGCGGAATTCGACGACCGGTGTCGTGGGCGCGCGCAGGTCGATCGCCCGCAGCGGCCGCTTGTTCCCTACCCCCGCCCGGACGGGGGCAACGAGTGCCGCCTTCTTCGTCAAGTCCGCATCATCCCCGAAGCGGACGGTTACGCCGGTCACGTCGACCACTTCCAGCCCGCCCCAGCGGTCACGACCCAGGCTGCGGAGCGGAAGGTTGGCGTCGTTCAGAAGCTTGGCGTCGGCGAGTAGACGCGCAACGTCGGGATCAGCGATCGTCGCGCCCGGGGCGGGGAGCGGGTGCGCGCCGGCGTCGATCTGCGCGACGGTCTGCCCGGCGCAGCCGCTCTGGAGCACGCGCGTACGCGCGTCGACCGTCACGACGTGTTGGCCGCCGCGCACGCACGCGGCGGGACGACGCACGGTGATCCCGATCTCGACGAACGGTTGCGGAAACTGCCCACGATGAACCGTCGCGACGTCGACGTACGCAAGCGCTTCGACGCGGCGACGAATCGCGCCGGTACGCAAGAGCCACACGTTTGCGTCGGCTGCGATCGCGGCTGCGTCTTTGACTTGCGCCTGCGAGACCGGCGACGCGAGCGGAACGTCGACCCCGACGTGCTGCACGCGGAACCAGCTCGCATTCGCGAGCGCGTATCCGCCCCACGCGAGCGCGATCATTACAACGAGGCCGACGATCCAAAACGGTCGCACGCGCGCGACCAGCGAGGGCTTACGACGGCGCGGCAGCGTTCGTGGGCGCGCGCCGGCGCTCATTGGAGCACGTAGCGTTCGATCGCCTCGGCGACGCCGTCGTGTGCGACGTCGGCGACGACCGCGTCGGCATGGTTGCGCAGTTCGGGCGGCGCGGAACCCATCGCGATGCCGATCCCGGCCGCTTCGATCAACGGCACGTCGTTCCACGCGTCGCCGACCGCCAGCGTCTCGTCGAGCGGTATCCCGTACGAGCTCGCGACGTAGCGCAGCGCCTCGCCTTTGTTCACCTTCGGATCGACGACCTCGACGAAGTCGCGATGGCTGCGCGTGAGGTAGGCGCGGTCGCCGAGCAGTGAGCGGAGCGCGGAAAGGATTGCGTCCGCCTTCTCCGCCTCGTCGACGAGCACGATCTTGATCGTCGGGCGTTGCGCGAACGCCTCACGCAGCGAGGGAACCAGATGCGGCTCGACCTGCGCCAGCGTCGTATAGCGTTCCGAGAAACGATTGATCTGCTCGACGAACAACGTATCGTCGGCATAGCATTGCGCGTGCACGCTGTGTTCGTGCGCCCACGCGAGGACCGCACGCGTGACGTCTTGCGCAACCGGCGTCTGACGCAGCACCGCGCGACTGGCGACGTCGAAGATCGCGGCGCCCTGGTAACAGACGATCGGTCCGGTGATGCCGAGCGCCTGCGCGAACGGCCGAGCTGCCGCGAACATGCGGCCCGTCACGATCGTAACCTGTGTTCCGGCGGCGAGTGCACGAGAGACGGCGTCGCGCACGCGCGGGCGCACGACGAGGTCTTCGCCGATTACCGTCCCGTCGAGGTCGAGCGCGACCAGACGGATGCGCGTCGAGGACAGCATGAGCACCGTGCATTCGACGCCGCACGCGCGAACTCCGCGCGCCACGAAGTCGGATGCGTCACTTGCGCATTTGTGCCGTGCGCGCGTGCGCTGGAAGTCCTTCGAAGTCCGCGAGCGCCGCGAGCAGCTCCGCGTCGGCTTGCATGCGAGCGCGCGTATTCTCGACGACGGTCATCGTTCGCAGGTAATCGGCGGTGCGGAGCCCCGACGAGAAGCGCGCCGCACCCGATGTCGGGAGCGTGTGGTTCGTTCCCGCAACGTAGTCTCCGGCAGCGACCGGTGTCTCCTCACCGACGAAGATCGCGCCGGCGCGGCGAATCTTTGCGACCCACTCCCACGGGTCGGCGATCATCAGCGAGAGATGCTCGGGCGCAAACTGCTCGATGACCTCGAGGATTTCGGCGTCGTTCGCGGCGTGCACGAGCCACGTGCGTTCGGCGAGCACTTTGGCGACGATCGCATCGCGACCGCTCTCGCGCCCGAACGGACCGTCAAGGAGCTCCGCGACACGTTCGAGCAGCGTGCGATCGGCCGAGACGGCAGCGACGCGCGCGAGCGGGTCGTGCTCGGCCTGCGCCACGATCTCGCCGGCGACGCGGTCGGGGCGGGCCCGTTCATCGGCGACGACGAGCACCTCGGAGGGGCCGGCGAGCCCGTCGATACCGCAGGTACCGAATACCTGGCGCTTCGCCTCGGTCACATAGACGTTGCCGGGGCCGACGATCTTGTCGACCGGCGCGATCGAGGCTGTCCCGTACGCAAGCGCGCCGATCGCCTGTGCGCCACCAACGGCATACAACTCGTCGACCTCGCACAAGCTGCACGCGTACAGCACCGCGGGGTTCACCTCACCGTCGCGCTGTGGCGGCGTGACGACAACGACGCGGTCGACACCGGCGATCTTCGCCGGTACGCACGTCATCAAGACCGTCGACGGCAGCGGCGCGGTTCCGCCCGGGACGTACGCGCCGATCGCCGCGAGCGGTCGCGCAACGAACGCGTACCGCGTGAGATCCTTCGCGTGGTAGTCGATCGGATCGGGAAGCTGGCGCGCATGAAACTCGGCGATGCGCTCCTTCGCCAATTCAAGACCGACCGCGATCTTCTCGGGGACGAGCGCGCGCGCGACCTTGCGTGATGGGATGTCGACGCGCAGCGTTGCGAGCGATGCGCCGGGATCGTCCCAGCGGCGCGTGTAGTCGAGCAACGCGTCATCGCCGCGTGCGCGCACGTCGTCGAGGATCGCGCGCACCGCATCGACGACTGCGCGCGGCGGGTCCCAGCCGCCGGCGTACAAGCCGCGCAGTGAGGCGCGGTCGCGCGCTTCGACGATCTCAGGCATGTGCGAGCAGTTCGCGCAGGCGGCTGCGTTCGGCCTCCGGCGCCGACGCGGGATCTTCGAGCAGCGAATCCAGGCTGAGCCGATCGAGCAAGCGTTTCGTCACCGGTCGCTTCCCGGCGAAGATTCCCGAGCGCAAGGCGCGTCGTACCCGCTCTGTGTTGAGCAGCGCGGCGAGCAATTCCGCATCGGTGCGCGTCTCGCACGCGAGCGCGTAGCCAGTATCGCTCACCTGCACCGATTGCTCCGCGGAGAGGACGACGAAGTGCGTTTCGCGATGCAAACCTGAGACGGCAACCTTGTGCGGCGCGAACGCATATGGTCCGACCCCGAACTGCGCGAAGCGCGGCGCGTTGCGATAGACCGCCGAGCGGCGCGCCGCGAGCGCCGTCGCATGACGCGCGAGATACGCGTGCAGACGCGGCGCCCGGGCGCGCAGCTCGTCCTCGGAGCCCCGCAGCGAGCGGTACGGGACGAGGACGTACGATCGCCCGTCGTGCCCCTGCCCGCGCGCGAGATCGCGCGCCCGAACGAACGGAAAGACCACTTCGGGTTCGACGTCAACCGCTTCACCGAGGCCGTTGAGGTAGCGCCGGTCATCGCCGCGCGTGAGCTCGTACAACGCGGCGGCGTCGTGCTTGAGGCCCTGACGCCACCCCAACGCCGAGCCCGAGCCGAGCGCGATCAACGGATCGCCCGCAACGATCTCCTCGCCGACGTACCACGTCTCCTCACCCCGAGCGTCGAGCGAAGGCGCGACGGAGATGGCCGTAAGCACCGCTCCGTCGGGAGCAAGATCGAGCTCGAGCAGACACGCGTTGGTCGCGACAGCGAAGGCGCGGCGCGCGTCGATCCGGGTGACGGCCGCGAATGCGACCGGCGTTGCACGGCGGCGAAGCTCGCGGAGGAGACGGCGCGCGACCGACTCCTTCAGCAGCATCGCGAAGGTGCCGCGCGGCGCAATCGCGTCGAGGACGCGCAGCGCGATCAGCTCGGCGACATCGAACGCAGACGCGCCGGTTACCGCATCCAAGCCGCGCAGGCGCTTGGGATTCGTGCGCCGCGGACCGCGCATGTCGACGCGCGCGAGCGCGTCGGTCGTCACCCACGGCAGGTTCCCGACCGCGAGCGTCCCTTCGCCGCAATACGGCTGCAGATCGAGCTCGCAAGCGTCGGCAAACGTCACGCTCGTCGATCCGTCGCGCAGAGCATCGAGATCGGCGCGATAGCGCTCGCGCAGCTCGATCCCCGCGAGCGGCAGTTCGTCACCGTAGACCGTGCGTACCGCGCGCAGGAACGCGCCCGCGCCACAGGTCGGTTCGAGCACGCGCGCCGGTCGAACCCCACGCGCGGCGAGATGTTCCACGACCGCACGCGCAAGCGCGTCCGGTGTTTGGACATCGCCGTGCGCGCGATCGCCGTCAGGCGTGAGCAACGGCGAGACGGTCGAGGAGCGCGTTGATCGCGGCGTACTTCGTGCGGAAACGCACCGGGTTGACGACGAAGCGCGCCGTGCTTTCGGCGATCTCTTCGACGATCATGAGATCGTGCTCGCGCAGCGTTGTCCCGGTCGCAACCAAGTCGACGATCAAATCGGCGAGCCCAACGAGCGGCGCAAGCTCGACCGAGCCGTGCAGCGGGATCAGCTCGACCGGGAGATCGCGTTCGGCGAAAAACGACTCGGCAGAGCGCGTGAATTTCGTCGCGACGCGCAGGAACGTCGGAAACGGCGCGCCGTCGTGATAGCGATCGACGCGCCGGCCGGCGACGACGAGGCGACAATACCCGAAGCCGAGATCGGCGAGCTCCGAGACGCGCCGGTCGGTCTCCCACAGCACGTCCTTACCGACGATTCCGCAGTCGGCCGACCCGAACTCGACGTACGCCGGAACGTCGCTCGGCCGCAGGAAGAGCAGCGTCGTGCCGTCACTCGTCGTCACCGTGAGCTTACGCCCGACGTCGTCCGGAACGTCGATACCCGCGGCGCGCAGTCGTGCGGCTGCATCCGCAAAGAGCGCGCCCTTCGGGACCGCGACAGTCAGGTTGTCTCCCTGAGCTGGTCGAAGGATCATCGGGCGTCCCAATTCGAGGGCGTGCGTGGGATCGGCAGCGGACCCGTCCGCGGCCCGACCTTCAGCTCTCGCACCGTGCCGTTCGTCGCGATCACAACGCGCGGAATCCCGTGCGCGCGCGCGTCCTCGAGCAACGCCGCATCGTCGAGGTGCGAGCCCGCGTAACGCACGACGTTCCCTGCGGCGCGCTCACGCGCGGCGACGACGTCGCTCCCTGCGACAAGCACGTCGATCCGGTGGCGGCGCCGCTGCACGTGCTTGCCGCGGCGTTCCAGCGCGATCAGGAGTCGCTCGACACCCGCGGTCCAGCCGACCGCCGGGACGTCGTAGCCGAACCGCGGCAGCAGCGAATCGTAACGCCCTCCGCCGCAGAGCGCAAACCCGATCTCGGTGACGTAGCCCTCGAAGATGAACCCCGTATAGTACTCGAGATCGCGCAACAATGCGAAGTCGACGGCGACGCGCTCCCCGTAACCGAGCGCTGCAGCGCGCTGCAGCAGCGCCTCCAGCTCGTCGAGCGCGGCGCACGATTCGGGGGTCTTGCAGACCGCGCGTGCCGCCTCGAGAACCTCGCTGCCGCCGCGTTGCAGCGCGAAGTCGACCAGCGCCGGACAGCCGAGCGCGCGCAGACCAACGATGTTGCGCGCCTTGATGAGCTCCTTCGCCAGCGTCGCGCGCTCGGGCTCGAGCCCGACCCCGTCGAGGATTCCGTCGACGACGCGCGCGTCGTTGATGTCGAAGCTGGCGTCGCGCAGACCGATCTCGTCGAGTGCTTCGATCGCCATGAACAGCGTCTCCGCATCGGCGTCGACGCCCGGTGCGCCGATCAGCTCGACCCCCGCCTGCGTGATCTCGCGCATGCGGCCTTCTTGCGGCTGCTCGTAGTACCGGAAGACCGGCGCGATGTACGCGAGCCGTAGCGGGAGCGGCATCTCGCGCATCCGCGTCGAGACCAACCGCGCGATCGGCGTCGTCATCTCCGGCCGCAGCGCAAGCGCGGTCGATTGGCGGTCGTTGAATTGAAAGAGGAGCTCGGTCATCTCTTCGCCGAGGCCGCGCTCGATCACGTCGAAGCGCTCGATGATCGGCGTCTCGACTTCTTCATAGGCCCAGCGTCCGAAGACGGCACGCATTTGCTGCTCGATCTCACGCTTGCGCGCGAGCTCGTGGGGCAACCAATCGCGAACGCCTCCGGGCAGCCTCATGCCCGTCGCCACGCCGTCATGGGGCCGCCTCGCGCACGTTGAGCTCGCCGCAAATCGCGACAAGCCGTTCGCGCACACGACGGTCCGGTGCGACCGTTCGGGCGACGGTCGAGCCGTTGATATGCAGGACCAGCGGGGTCGTCCCGGTCCACTCGGACATCAGCAGCGCAAGGTCGTCGATCTGCTGGCGGTTCGTCACGGTGACGTGCCAACCGGCCGGCGGCGGTGGCGCGATGCGCACCACGCTGCGGTCGAACGGCTGCACGTCGTTCACCGAGATGTTGAGCTCAACGGGAACGTCTTCGCCAGGCTGCGCGCCGCGCCGCTCGCGCATCCTTAGGCGGCCCGTAATCGTGACGATCTGGTCCTCGATGAAGCGCGCCTGCAGGTCGGCGTACTGCTTGGGGAAGACGACGCATTCGATCGCGCCGGTCGTGTCCTCGATCGTGGCGATCAACATCTGCGCCTGCGCCTTCGTCAGCGTGCGGCGCACCGCGGTGACGAGTCCCGCGACCTTGACCTGCGCGTCGTCCTCGACGTTGCGCAGATCGCGTACGGTGATCGCGCCGCTGAGCGCGAGCGCTTCGGCGACGTCGGCGAGCGGATGGCCTGAGACGAAGATCCCCAGCGTCTCCTTCTCCCACGCGAGCGCTTCCATCGTCGACGGCGGCGGAAGCGGCCGCAGCGACGGGGTGAACGACGGATGCGCCTCCTCGATCATCCCGAACAGCGACGCCTGCCCCATCTCGCGATCGCGCGCCTCCTGCGCGGCGACGTCGAGCGCCGCGTCGAGCGCGTCGAGCAGCTGCGCGCGGTTCCCGGGAAGCTTGTCGAGCGCACCGCACTTGATGAGCGCTTCGTACACCTTGCGGTTCGCCGCCTTCAGGTCGACGCGCTTGACGAGATCGAACAGGTCGGCGAACGGCGCGTCGTCCCGCGCCTCGAGGATCGCACGCACCGCGTTCTCACCGACGCCCTTGACGGCCGCGAGCCCGAAGCGAATCTCCGCGCCGACGACCGCGAAGTCGACCAGCGAGGCGTTGACGTCCGGCGGCAGGACGGTGATCCCGAGCTTCTTTGCTTCGTCGATGTACTCGACGAGCTTGTCGGTCTTGTCGCGCACCGACGACATCAGCGCCGCGAAGTACTGCAGCGGATAGTTCGCCTTGAGGAACGCCGTCTGGTACGCGATCCAGCCGTATGCCGCGGCGTGCGACTTGTTGAAGCCGTAGCCCGCGAACGGCTCGATGAATGCAAAGATATCTTCGGCCAGCTTCGCGTCGATGCCATTTGCAACGCAGCCATCGATGAACTTCTGGCGATAGACGGGGATCTGCTCTTTCTGTTTCTTCCCCATCACTTTGCGCAGCTCGTCCGCCTGCCCCATGGTAAAGCCGGCGAGATCGCGCGCGATCTGCATAACGGATTCTTGGTAAATTGCGATACCGTGTGTATCGGCCAGTATCGCTTCCAGTTTCGGGTGCAGATACGTTGGCTTCGTTCGTCCGTGCTTTACCGCGATGTACTGCGGGATGAGCTCCATCGGTCCGGGACGATAGAGTGCGACCAACGCGATGATGTCTTCGAGACGAGAAGGCTTCATCTCGACGCAGACGCGCTTCATCCCGTCGGACTCGAGCTGGAAGACGCCGAGCGTCTCGCCGCGTCCGAGCATCTCGTACGTCCGAGTGTCGTCGTCGGGGATCTTCGCCAGATCGAAGCTGGGATTCACCGTGCGGCGAATCTCGTCGGAGGCCGCCTTCATCACCGTGAGGTTGCGCAGCCCCAAGAAGTCCATCTTGAGCAGGCCGATGCGCTCGACCATCGTCATGTCGTACTGCGTGTTCACGCCGTCGTCGCCGATCTTCACAAGCGGGACGTGGTCGGTGAGCGGGTTCTTCGAGATGACGACGCCGGCCGCGTGCGTTGAGGCGTTGCGCGCGAGCCCTTCGATCGACTGCGCCGTGTCGAGCAGCTTACGGATCTGCGGGTCGTGATTATACAGGACGCCGAGCTCGGGGATCTGCTCGAGCGCCTGCGGGATCGTCAATCCGCCCGGACCCGACGGGATCAGCTTTGCGACGCGATCGACGTCGGGGAGCGGGACGCCCAATGCGCGGCCGGCGTCGCGCACCGCAGCGCGCGCCGCCATCGTCCCGAACGTAACGATCTGCGCGACGCGGTCCTTGCCGTACTTTTCCGTGACGTACGCGATCACTTCGTCACGGCGCTCGACGCAGAAGTCGGTATCGACGTCAGGCATCGAGATGCGCTCGGGGTTCAGAAAACGCTCGAAGATCAAGTTGTACTTGAGCGGGTCGAGGTCGGTGATCCCGAGGCAGTACGAGACGACCGAACCGACCGCCGAGCCGCGGCCCGGGCCGACCGGGATGTCGTGATCGCGCGCGTACTTGATGAAATCCCAGACGATGAGGAAGTACGAGGCGAACCCCATCTTGAGGATGACGTCGAGCTCGTACTCCAACCGCTCGCGCAGCGCCGCGTCGCTCTTCGAGCGCTCATCGCCGTAGCGATCGACGAGACCGCGCTCGCACACCATCCGCAGATAGTCCTCGGCGGAAAGGTCGAGCGCGCGATCGGCCTCGGCGTCGCTGGGCCGGTCGGCCTCGAGCTGTGCGAGCACGCCCGCAACATCTTCCGCCGACGTCCTCGGCACGGGGTAATCGGGGAGATAGTAGATCTTCTCGGGGATCGTGATGTCGATGCGCTTCGCGATCTCGAGCGTGTTGTCGCAGGCCTCGGGGATGTCGGCGAAGAGCTCGCGCATCTCGTCGGCGGACTTCACATAGAACTGGTCGGAGAAGAACTTCATCCGGTTCGTGTCCTGGACGGTCTTCCCGGTTCCGATGCACAGCAGGACGTCGTGCGCCTGCGCGTCCTCACGTGCGAGATAGTGCGAGTCGTTGGTCGCGACGAGCGGGTACCCGTCCTCACGCGCGATCTTGATCAGCCCGTTGTTGATCGCGTCTTCTTCCGGCATCCCGTGACGCATGATCTCAACGTAAAAGCGATCGCCGAAGATGTCGTGGAACATCTTCGCGTTCTTGCGCGACGTTTCGTAGTCGTTCTTGAGGAGCGGCGCGGAGACCAGCGAGCTCATGCAGCCCGAGAGGACGATGAGCCCCTCGTTGTGCGCGGCGAGCAGATCCATGTCGATCCGCGGCTTGTAGTAGTAGCCCTCGAGGAAGCCCTTGGAGATGAGCGCGGTCAGGTTCTTGTAGCCGACGTCCGAGGCGGCCAGGAGCGTGATGTGCGCCTCGTCACGGACGGTGCGGTCGAACCGACCTCTCGGCGCGATGTACGCTTCGCAGCCCACGATCGGGACGAGACCGTACTTCTTCTTGGCGGTGTCGTAAAAGTCGACTGCCCCGAACATCACCCCGTGGTCGGTGAGCGCGATCCCGGGGGCCCCGTCTTCGGCCGTGCGGCGGCACAGCTGGTCGACGCGGCACGCGCCATCGAGCAGCGAGTATTCGCTGTGCACGTGCAGGTGAACGAAGGAACTCACCGGATAGCTAACCTTGCGGAGCGGGCGGGCGCGGGAAAGTCACGGGATACCTGAGAACGGTCTCGTGACCCTTCGTTCGACAACACGCCTCCTCGCCCAGAAGTTCCTGTGGACGTTTCGACGGCTATCGTGCATACCGGCGATGATTCTACGACCCTGCGCGCGGAGAATGCCGAGTTGCGCAGCCGCCTCGCCTTGGTCGAAGCCGAGCGGGACGAATACGCCCAGCAAAATGCTGAGCTGTTCGTTCTGCAACAGGTCTTTTCGACCATGAACTCGACCCTCGAGATCGACGACATCCTCGCGACGGTCTTGCGGGGAGTCCGCGAGGCGCTCCGCTTCGGCCGCGTGGTCCTCTTCGACGTGCGCGAGGGCGTTCCGAGCCGACGGCTGGAGACGGCCCCCGACGGAGAGATCGTCGCGAGTCCGGATCCGAACCGCATCCGCCACAGCTCTTCGTTCGATGCCCTGGCGGCGGGGACGTCAGACCTGGCCTTCGGAGACTCGGGCGACGGCGAGAGTCCCCTCGATGACCCCGACGGGACGTACTGCATGCTACCGCTCATCAGCCGCAACACGGTGCGCGGTATCCTCTACGTCGACCAGCCCAACGAGACCGAGATCGGTGAGACGCAGCTGCGCATGCTGCTCGACTTCGCCGCGCAGGCCGCGATCGCGATGGAAAACGCCCGGCTCTACAGCGAGACCAAGCGGCTTCTGGAAGAAACGCAGCGGCTCGCCTCGACCGATCCTCTCACCGGGCTGGCCAACCGGCGCGCCTTGGCCGAGCTCCTCGACCGCGAGCTGCACAACGCCGAGCGCTACGGCGCGCCGCTGGCCTTTCTGATCCTCGACCTCGACGACCTCAAGAAGATCAACGACGGCCAGGGCCACACCGCCGGCGACGAGGCCCTCAAGTCGTTCGCCGACGTGCTGCGCAACGGCGCCCGGCGCGGCGACATCTGCGCCCGCTACGCCGGCGACGAGTTCGTCATGGTGATGGCGCAGACCGACCGAATCGCCGCCGAAGCCGTCCTACGCCGGCTCTACGTCGCCCTGGAAGCGCTTGGGCTGCGCTGCTCCGCCGGGGTCGCGCTCTTTCCGCACCACGGCGTCGACCCTGCGACGCTCTTCAGCGCAGCCGACCGCGCGTTATACGAAGCCAAGCTCGCCGGGAAGAATAAGTTTCGGTTCGCACCCGACCCGGGATGAGCGCTCGCCCGCAAGCCGGCGAACGCCCGTGCGACGAAGGTGGCTCTTAACGGAAGCAGGTTCCGTGTAGACTAGTTCGGATACCACCCTCCGAAGGGGCGCAAACAGAACACGTGATCAAGCACGACATCGTCGTGGTCGGCGGCGGACTTGCCGGGATGCGGGCGGCGGTCGAGGCGGCGGAGCAGGGAGCCGACGTTGCGATCGTCTCCAAGATGCACCCGGTGCGCAGCCATTCCGGCGCGGCACAAGGCGGCATCAACGCTGCACTCGGGAACCGCGAGGAAGACTCGCCCGAAGCCCACGCTTTCGACACCGCGAAGGGCTCGGATTATCTCGGCGACCAGGATGCCATCGAAGCGATGGCCGAGGATGCACCCAAGCAGATCATCTGGCTCGAGCACCGCGGCTGCATCTTCTCCCGCCTCCCCGACGGCCGCATCGCACAGCGCCCGTTCGGCGGCGCCGGCGCACCGCGCACGTGCTACTCGGCCGACGTGACGGGCCTGGTCATCCTGCACACGCTGTGGGAACAGCTCGAGCGCTTCAAGGTCAAGGTCTACGAAGAGTACTTCGCGACCGCACTGTGCGTCGAAGACGGGATCGGCACCGGGATCGTTGCGTACAACATGCGCACCGGTGAGCTCGAGCTCGTCACCGCGAAGGCGACGATCTTTGCGACCGGCGGCGCGGGCCGCGTCTATCGGAAGACGACGAACGGCTACGCCTCGACCGGCGACGGGATGGCGATCGCGTACCGCGCGGGCGTCCCGCTGATGGACATGGAGTTCGTCCAGTTCCATCCGACCTCGCTCAAAGAGAACGGCGTGCTCCTCTCGGAAGCGGCGCGCGGCGAAGGCGCGTACCTCCTCAATTCCGAGGGCGAGCGCTTCATGTTCAAGTACGCGCCCAACAAAGGTGAGCTCGCCTCGCGCGACGTCGTCAGCCGCGCCGAGTGGACCGAGATCCTCGAAGGCCGCGGGATCGACGGCTGCGTGCTGCTCGACCTGCGCCACCTCGGTCGCGAGAAGATCCTCGAGCGTCTCCCGCAGATCCGCGAGCTCGCGCTCGACGCGACCGGGAAAGACGCGATCGACACCCCGATCCCGATCCTCCCCGGCATGCACTACACGATGGGCGGCGTCGCGACCGACAAAGACGGTGCGACGCGCATCCCCGGCGTCTACGCGGCCGGCGAGGTCGCGTGCGTCTCGGTGCACGGCGCGAATCGCCTGGGCGGCAACTCGCTGCTCGAGACGATCGTCTTCGGTGCCCGCTCGGCCAAGCACGCGGCGAACTACATCAAATCGGTCGGCGACGTGCGGCCTTCGGAGCGCACGCTGCAGTCCGAGAAGGACCGCATCGCGGGGATCCTCGCGCGCAGCGGCGGCGAACGCCACAGCCACGTGCGCAAGGCGCTCAACGAGGCGATGAGCGACCACGCCTTCATCTTCCGCGACAAGCAGACGCTCACGCACGGGATGGACGCGCTGCGCAAGGTTCGCGAAGCGGCGACCACGATGACGGTGCAGGACAAGTCCAAGACGTTCAACACCGACCTCGTCGGGCTGCTCGAAACCGAGTTCCTCGTCGACATCTCGCAGCCGCTCATGCTCGGCGCGCTCAACCGTGAAGAATCGCGCGGCGCGCAGGCGCGTACCGACTTCCCGGATCGCGACGACGCGAACTGGATGAAGCACACCCTCATGCACTTCCGCGGGAAGACGACGGACCCGGAGGCCGACTACTCGCGCAAAGTGACGATCACCAAGTGGCAGCCCATGGTGCGGACGTATTAAAGATGGCCTTTACGCTCGATATTTTCCGGTTCGATCAGGCGACCGACGAGGTTCCGCATCGCGACCGCATCGAGATCACCGAGGTGCCGGAATCGGCGACGGTGCTCGATGCGCTCGAGTATGCGAAGGCCGAGATCGACGGCTCGATCTCGTTCCGCCGCTCGTGCCGCTCGGCGATCTGCGGTTCGTGCGCGATGAACATCAACGGCACGACGGGCCTGGCGTGCAAGACGCCGGTCGACACCGTGCTGCGCTCGGATCGTTCGGTCGCGGTCGACCCGATGCCGAACTTCCAGCCGATGAAGGACCTCGTGGTCCACATGGACCCGTTCTGGGACAAGTACACGCGCCTGCGGCCGTACTTGCAGCCGGCGGACCGCGATGAAGACCACAAGACCGAACGGCGCGTCTCGCCCGACGACATGAAGAAGCTCGTCGACGTCGCGAACTGCGTCATGTGCGCGACCTGCTACGCGCTCTGCCCGGTCGTCTCGGTCGACCCCGCGTTCGCCGGCCCCGCCGCGATCGCGTACGCCTACCGCTTCATCGAAGACGTCCGCGACAGCAAGCGCAAGGAACGCGCCGCGCAGATCAGCGACGACTACGTGTGGCTGTGCGCGCACTGCTACGCGTGCTCGTACTGCCCCAAGCACGTCGACCCGCACGACGACATCATCGCGGTCAAGCGCGCGACGATCGAGGAAGGCCTCACGAACGCGCCCGGCCCGCGCCACGCGCTCGTCGTCGCCAAGACGATCAAGGCGACCGGGATGCTTCACGAAACGGAAGTCATCCAAGGGACCGTCGGTCGTTTCAACATCAAGGGGCTCATCAAGGTCGCTCCGCTCGGGATCCGCATGGCGCGCGCCGGCAAGCTGCCCCCGATGTTCCTCAAGCCCGTTCCGAAGGTCGACGAGATCCGCACGATCTTCAATGCCCTGGAGGCTCCGGTCGCATAATGAGTACCATGTTGTTGCGAGGCCCCTCGGGGAATCGTCGCGTCACCGCTATCCTCACGGCCTCGCGCGTCGTGGGGGCCCCGCGCGTCAGCGCGGGGGGCGCGGAGCCGGGGGCGTAGCGCCGTGCAAACAATGGAAAAGCCGCAGATTCGCGGTAAGTCCAAGTCCGCTCAGATGCGCAAGTATGGGTTCTTCCCAGGTTGCGTCGCCAAAGAGTCGTGCAAGGAGCTGTTCAACTCGACGATGCTCCTCGCCGATCGGCTCGGCATCGAGCTCGTCGAGCTGACGGCGGCGTCGTGCTGCGGCGCGTCGGTGCTCAACGACACGAACCGCGACGTCGCGCGCGTACTGAACGCCCGCACGTATGCGCAGGCCGAGGCGCTCGGTCTGGACGACGTGATCACGATCTGCTCGACGTGCACGGGCCACATGCGGGCCGCGAACAAAGAGCTCCTCGAGAACGAGGGGCACATGGGTCAGGCGAACGCGATCCTCTCGAAGTTCGGCGCGAAGTACGAGGGCGGCGTCATGGTGCGGCATCTGTTGTGGATGCTCATCGACGACATC
>CAZABL010000085.1:0-16496 GCA_964483365.1 uncultured bacterium | reverse complement strand
TCAGATGCGTGAAGCCCTCCAGGGCTACCGTCTGTCCGGGCCGGACGTACTCGGCAACCGCATCACGCAGCGTGCCGATCTTCGACGACGTCATATTCACTATAGTTAATCGCGGAGGGGTGGGACCCTGGTCAGCGGACGAGCGGGACGCCGCTTGGGTAGATGGGGCGGTTGATCAACGCCTCGAGCACGTCGCTCGGCGCGCGCAGGACGACCTCGCAGAACCGCGCGAAGGCGTCCCGTTCGGCTTCGCCTTCGGCAAACCGTTCGGTCTTCGTCAGATCGACCTTGCCGTCGACCGTCACGAATCGAACAAAACGCCCGTCGTCGTCCTCGCCGCTCTCGACGAGCCCGGCGTCAGCGAAGATGCGCACGGCGCCGGAGACCGTCGAGCCATCGACCTTGTCGAGATCGAGCGTCGCTGCGACGTCGACATACGCCATGCGCAGCACGCCGTCGCGCGCGATCTTCTTCATCGCGGCATAGAGGCGGCGAAGCGTCTCGAGCGTCGGCGCCGCGCGTTCGATGATGAAGTCGTTGATGCGGCGGTCTTGCTCGCCGAAGAGCAGGTGGATCGAGGCGTCCTCGCCGTCGCGACCGGCGCGCCCGGCTTGCTGGTTGAACTCGGTGAAGTCGAAGTTGAGGTGATAGAGGATCACGTGCCGCACGTCGGGGAGGTCGATCCCCTCGCCGAAGGCCGACGTCGCGACGACGACGCGGATCGCGCCTTCGCGGAACCAGCGCTCGACCTGCGCCCGTTCGGCGGTTCCGACGCCGGCATGATAGAACGCGATCCCCTCGCCGCTGCGCGCGCGCAGCTTCTCCGCGACGTTCGTCGCCTCCACGCGTGAATTGCAGTAGACGATCGCTTTGGCTCCGTCACCGATCACGCGCTCGATATACGCGAGCTTATTGGTCGCACCGCGCGCGTCGACGACGTGAAGGTTCTCGCGCACCGTGGGATCGATGACCCACGCCTCGATTCCGAGCGCGGATCGAATTGTGGGGAACGCTTCGTCACCCGCGGTCGCAGTCAGCGCGAGGACCTGCGGATTCCCGAGCGCGGCGATCGACGTCCCGATCCGTTGGTACGCGCCGCGGTGCGTCGATTCGGCGATGTGGTGCGCTTCATCGACGACCATCAGCGCCGGCCGCGACACGTCGGACTGGAACCGATCAAGATGGAACTGCACGAACTCCGGGGTCGCGCAGATGATGTCCCAGCCGCCGGTGTCCAAAGCTTCGTTGAGCGCGGCGCGCTCGTCGGCATCGATCGCGCCGTTCGCGCGGAAGATGCGCAGCCCGAGCGGACCCAGGCGACGGATCAGCGCGTCGTATTGATCGTTGGCGAGCGCCCGCAGTGGGTAGAGGACGACCGTTTTCGCGCCCTTCTCCAGCGCGCGGACGGCGGCGGGATACTGAAAGCAGAGCGATTTCCCGCGGCCCGTGCCGAGCACGGCGAGCGTGTTGCGGCCCGCGTCGACGCGTTCGAGCACGGCACGCTGCGCGTCGCGCAGGGGACGTTCGCCGATGAGCGCTCGCAGCACATCGTCACGGCTGACAGTGCCGGTCGACGGCAGCGCAGCGCGCGCCGCGACCCGCTCACGCGTGACGTAGATGTTGATCCCGAACGCCTTCGTTCCGCCGCCGGTGATCGCGGTCACCTCGGCGCGATACCGCTCGCCGCCGTCGATGTTGGGGGCGAGCCGCGCGGCGATCTCGCGCTTGAGGAAACCGATCTGCAGCGCACCGAACCACACGCCGATCGCGTTCGGATCGTACGCGTTGCCGGGATCGCGACGTAGGTCAAGCGCGGTGCCGGGAAGCACGCCCGCGACGACATCCTGGCGTCCTTCGAAGCTTACGCCGACGACTTTGGTGTTGAACGCGCTCGCCTCGCCGATCGTCCCGTACGGGTCGCGGTCGAGGAACTCGCGCTTTCGTGCGTAGAGGTCGTCGAGAAATGCATGCGCCCCCGACGGTTCATCGTCGGAAGCGCGCGTGGTTCCAAACGAGGCCAGAAGCCGCTCGAATGCGGCCTCCGACGCGGTCGGCGGAGGGAGCGGCTTCTTCTCCCGCACCGTCGTCAGCGCGTGGGGTGCGACTCCGGCGCCTGCTCGGCGTTCTCGCCGTGCTGCGGCTCGTCGTCGAGATTTAGGCGGATCTCCTCATGGCCGAGCTCCGAGGCTTCGTCGTGCAGGCCGAGCGCTTGCGCGTCGAGCGGGTCGATCTCGACCTCGTCGTGCTGCGGCGCGGGACGGTCGACGCCGAAGTTGCGGTTCTCGTAGGTCGACAGATCGACGTCATCCGATTTGCGCTTGTAGCGCGGCGGCTGCGTCGTGCGCCGGGACGCCGTCGCGCGCTCGCGCTCGCGACGCGCCTTGCGTGCGGCAGCGATCTCTTCGCGATCGCGTGCCGACTGCGACTGCGCATTGGAGCGCGCCTGCGCGACGGTCTTGGGCTGTTCCAAGGACGAGCGGTGGAAGACCGACGAGCGCTTCGCGCGCTTCTGCAGCACGGCGACGAGCGGTGCCGAGTAGAAGATCGAGTGGTAGCCGCCCGAGCAGATTCCGACGAGCAGCGCGAAGGCGAAGTTCTGCAGCGACGCACCACCGAACGCGAGCAACGCGACGAGCGTGATGACAACGGTCGCGAGCGTGTTGACCGAGCGCGTCATCGTCTGCAGGATCGACGTATTGACGATCTCGTCGAACGGCTTGCCGTCCATCAGCTTGACGTTCTCGCGGATCCGGTCGAGGATGACGATCGTATCCATCACCGAGTAGCCGACAACCGTCAGCACGGCGGCGAGGAACGCGTCGTCGACGCGCTTGCCGGCGATCGCGTAGATCCCGATCATCATCAGCGAGTCACGGACCAGCGCGACGACGCAGACCCAGCCGAAGATCAGATTCCAGCCGAAACGGAACGCGATGTAGACGAACTGGATCGCGATTGCGATGACGAGCGCTTTGATCGCGTTGAACAGGTACTCGTGCGAGAGCGACGGGCCGACCGTCGCGATCGACTGCACGCTCGTGTCGCGCTTGCCGACCTTGTCGAGCGCGGCGTACAGCGGCTGCGTATTGTTGCCGAAGTCGTGCTGCGTCTCGATGCTCCACCCTTCACCTTGCGGCTCATTCGGCTGCGTGGTGAGGGTGTTGATCTTCGCATCGGTGACGCCGATCGAGGCAAGCGCCGAGGCGATCGCGTCCTGGGAAACCGGCTGCTGGTACTTGACCGTGATGTCGGTACCGCCGGTGAACGAGAGGCCCAGACGCAGCGGTGCGCCGGTCTTGACCCAGTTGAACGCCATCACCGCGATCCCGATCAGGATCAGCGCATACGAGATCGCCGAGACGATCTTGAACCAGCCGACGACGTTCCAATGAAGACGACGGAAGAACATCTACGCGCGCGCCTCCGCGGTGGGGAGCGCGGTCGTCCCGCCGGCGCCGTACGCCGCCTTGGACGTCACGAGGTCGTTCTCGACGACGACGTTCATGAAGAACCGGGTGACGACGACGGCGGTGAAGAGCGAGAACACAGTCCCCCAGAACAGCGTGTAGGCGAAGCCCTTCACCGTGCCGGTGCCGAGCAAGAAGAGAACGCCCGCACCGACGATCGTCGTGAAGTGCGAGTCGAAAACAGAGCTGAACGCGCGCTGGAAACCGATGCGAAGGGCAGCACGCAACGACTTGCCGGCCCATAGCTCTTCTTTGATGCGCTCGAAGATCAGGACGTTCGCGTCGACTGCCATCCCGATCGAGAGCACGAAGCCCGCGATCCCTGGCAGCGTCAGCACTGCGTGCGCGACGGCGAGGAGTGCGAGCAGCATCAGCACATAGACGGCGAGCGCGAGGTCGGCGAGCACGCCGGGCAGGCGGTAGACGATCGCCATGAACAGCAGCACGAGGACGAGCCCCGCGGCGGCGGCGATCATCGACTTCTGCAGATCTTCTTTGCCGAGCGTCGCGCCGACGGCGGCCTTCTCGGTGATCACGGTGGGAACGGGCAGCGCACCGGCGTTGAGCTCGTTGGCGAGCGTCGCGACCTGCTCTTGCGTGAACGACCCATGGATCATCCCGGAGTCGGAGATGATCCCTTCGATGGTCGCCGCTTCGACGAACTTCTTGTCGATGAAGACTGCGAGCAGCTTGCCCATGTTGTCACGAGTGAGGCGTGCGAACTTCTGCGGGTTCTTCGTCTGGAAGTCGACCTCAGGCTGACCGCCGGGGCCAAAGCCCGGCGAGGCGCTCTTGAGCTCGGCGCCCGAGTAGACGACGGGGCCGGAATCGGTGTAAGCGTTGTGGCCGTTGGCGTACTTGCCGGTGCCCTGCGCATAGGCTTTGTCGGCCTGCGCTCGCGCCTCGACCTGCGGCGGCATGATCTTGAACTCGAGGACGGCCGCTTCTTTGAGCAGGTTCTCGGCGGTCTGAACGTCCTTGAGGCCGGGCAGCTCGACAAGCAGCCGGTCCGTCCCCACCTTGGAGATCACGGGCTCGGAAACACCCAGCCCGTTGACGCGGAGCTGGATGACCTGCTCGACCTGATTCTGGACGTCAGGGGTGATCGTCTTGACCTGCGGCGTCGTCTGCAACTGCAGCAGGAAGCGAGCGCCGCCCTGCAAGTCGAGCCCGAGGTGAATCTTCTGCTGAATGGGCGTAATGGCCCAAACGCATAGGCCGACAAGTGCCAAGAGGAGGACCGCTTGGAGCGGCCTCTTGAGCTTATTCCACATACCGGATTCCGGGGGAAGGGGAGAACCCTCGGATCGTAGCATGGGGGGCGGACAGCGTCAAACGCGGGGAGGGTCGCTCGCTGGCCGATTCCAAGGGCGTCGATGCAGGACTCCTGCAGACGCGGTATCGCCTTACGAAGCAGCGCGCCGCAATTCTGCGCGCGCTCGAAGACGGCGCGCACCTCACTGCCGAGGCGATCCACGAACGCGTGCGCTCGGAGCTTCCTGCCGTCTCGCTCGGGACGATCTACCGCACGCTCGACATTCTGCGCGGAATCGGGCTTGTCCAAGTCTTCACGTTCGGCGGCGCGGCGCGCTACGAGGCTGCGCTCGACAAGCATCACCATCTCGTCTGCGTTGCGTGCGCGGAGATCCTCAACGTGCCCGTCCCCGAGGTCGGTGCGCTCGCACTCTCGGTCGGCCAAGATCACCGCTACACAGGGCTCGACGCCGCGCTCGTCGTGACGGGGCGCTGCGCGCGCTGCGCAGGCTTCTCGCGCAACGGGAGCTAGGCGAGCGCAGCTTCCGCCTCGCCGGCCTCGCGCGCGAACTGACAGAACGCCGCGACGGCGCGCATCTGAGGCAGCGTCGCGCACGCTGTCTCGAGAATCGCCGGCGAGCACACCAGGACGGCGAGCGCGCGTCCGCGTGAGACTGCGACGTTGAAGCGGTTCTCCTCAAGCAAGAAGTCGATCCCCCGCGGTGCGTCCTCGGCACTCGACGCCGCGAGCGAGTAGATCACGACGGGCGCTTCCTGGCCCTGGAACTTGTCGACCGTCCCCACGCGCACGCCCTCGCCGAATCGATCTTCGAGCGTGCGGCGCAAGAGCGCGACCTGCGCGTTGTACGGTGAGACGATCAGCACGTCGTCGAGCCCAAGCGTACGCGTTGTGCCGTCGGACGCGCTGAACGTGCCGCCGACTAGCCCCGCGACGACATCGGCGACGACATCTGCTTCCTCGGGTGAACGCTGCGCGTTGCCTTCATGAACGACAGGGACGTACTGCAAGCCGGCGCCCGAGAATGCCGCCGCGTCAATCCGCTGCGCTGCGCACGAGGCGGCGGAGACCAAGCGCCCGTCGTAGACCATCTCCGAGACGAAGCGACAGATCGTCGGATGCATGCGGAACGTGCGATCGAGGAACACGCCGCGCTCCTCGGGTACCGTGCCTTCCGAGCCGAGAAGATGCTCGAGCACCGACGCGCCGCAGCCGATCGGATGCGTCCCTTGCGAGACGTGCGCAAGCTGCAGCGGATCGCCGAGCAGGACGAGCGCGCGAGCATTCGTCGCCATCGCGAGCGCGTCGGCGAGCGAGACCTGGCCCGCCTCGTCGATCACGAGGACGTCTACGGGCTCGAGTTTCTCCGAGGCGATCATCCACGACGTCCCTGCGACGAGTTGGTACTCGCCAAAGCCGGCCGTTTTGGGCGCGTTCTCGATACACGGCTGCGCGCGACGAGAGACGAATTGCGAGTCCTCGCGCTTCTCGTCGCATTTCTTGACACCGGTGAATCTCTGGCCGCGTTCCGCGACCGCGTCCTCAATGGCGTAGAGCAGATTATGGATGGCGCGATGGCTCGTCGAGGTGACGCCGACGCGCTTGCCGTCGGCCAGCAGACGCGCAATCACGCGCGCACCGGTATACGTCTTGCCACTCCCGGGTGGACCTTGCACCACCAGCGTGCTGTTGTCAAGCCGCGCGGCCAGATCTGCGACGTCCGACGGATCGATTGCAGCGCCCGGCGCACGCGGCTCCGGCTGGACGCGTCCGCCGGCGACGATTCCGGTGATCCGCGGCAACGCGCGCCGTAAGAGATCCCACGCGGCGGGATACCGCTGCTCGACGGAGCCGTCGATCACCGCCTCCGCCAAGCGGCACAGCGCCTCACGCTGTTCTTTGGTGCTCAGTGCACCGTCCGGGACGAGCGCACGAGGATGCGGATCGTCGTCTCGACGACGGACTTGGACGAGATGGGCGCGCTCGTCGATCGCGACGACCTCATATGCGGACGCCTCCGCACCGCGATACGGATCGCGCAGTCTTCCCGGCGAGAGTTTGTGTTGCTGCGGCGGAAACGTGTAGGTGTAGGTCGACTTGCGTTCGCGCGGAGCGCGGAACGGCGGGTACTCGGGCGCGAGCGTGAGCCCGCCGATCGCTTCACCGTCCTCGTCGATGAAGTCGATCTCCGCTGCGCGCTCGCAGCGGTCGAACAGCGCCCACCACACGGGCTTGGCTTCGCGACGGTGATACCCAACGAGATACGCGAGCACTCGCCGAGGATCGTCGTCGTCGACCGTTCCTGCTTCGAGCACGGCACGCAACGCATCGTCGTCGTTCTGCTCTTCTTCGAGCGCGGCCTCATGCGTCTCGCGCCACGCGATCGGCCCGAACGCGGCTTCCGCCTCGTCGCGCAGGCGCAGCAGCCACTGGTGGAGTCGATGCGTCGAGACGCAGTCCTCCTCGTTGTACGCGATGATCGCGCCTTTGCGCGCGAGATCGCGCGAGAGAAGATACTCCTCGAACGCGACGATCGAGTCGTCGCCCTTGCGTACGTCGGCGGAACGGCGAAAACCGTAGAACGCCTCGAGCTTCTTGATCGAGTAGCTCTCCTGCGACTGCGCGAGCGCTCCTTTGACGACGCTGTAGAGATCGACGAGGACACCTTCGCGCAGGAGCGCGTCGACGGCGTCCTCACGGGTTGCGTGCTGCATCGCGAGCCGGCGCAGCGCCGTCTTCTCGTAGGCCGCGTAGTGATAGACGTGCGCGCCCGGATGCGCGCGGCGGTGCACGACGAGCCAGTCGATGAACGCCTCGAAGGCGCGGCGTTCTTGCTCGCGCGTCTCGCCCCAAGACGACCAATACGCCGGCTGGGCACCGTCGACGTACGCCCCGAAGAGATACTCGAGCCCGCCGGTAGGTTCGTACAGCGGGTCGCCTTCCATATCGAAGTACACGTCGCCGGGTGCGGGCTTCGGAAGTTGTGCGAAGCCGCTTCCATCGCGCGGCTCGAGCAGTTCGTAGCGCGGCTCGCCGGTGCTGCGCTGCACGACTTGGAGGTTCGCCTGTCGCCGCAACGTCACGAAGGTGTCGGCTCCGACGCGCGGCGGTCTCGCGGTTTCCGTCGCTGTGGCGAGCGTAGCAACCGTGGCGATCCCGCGTTCCCGCAGACGCGCCGACTGCGTGCGGCGCATCCCGGCGACCAGCGAAAGATCGTCCGCGGAACGGCGGCGCGTCTCACAGCGCTCGCTCCACACGCACCGCTCGCAGGCGCCGATCTTCTCGGGAACGGTGATGGGCGCCAAGTCCGCGACCGCAGCGGCGTAGCGTTCGCGCGCCGCATCGACGTACGCCAGGTAGCGCGCCGGATCGTACGCAACTTGGCGCCCATCACCGAAGATCGCATGCACGCGCGCGGGAAGTTTCCCTTGAATCGCCTCGACGAGTCGCGCGTAGGTGCACAGTTGCACCAGAAACGCTGGCTTCTCGCTCACCGCGAGCTTGGCATCGGCAAGCTCGTAGGACCATGCGCCAAGCGCGCTCGGGGTCTCGACGCGAAGCAAGAAGTCGGCGCGTCCGGTCCAGCCGTCGTGCAGGAACGACGCCTGAAAGATGACATCTGCACCCTGCTCCATCGCCGTACGCGTCGCCGCGACCGCCGCGCGCAGCGCCGCGACCGAACCGTCACCCTCGTCGATGCGCACGACGCGCCGCCCCTGTGCCTCGAGCCGGCCGAGCGCAGCACGTTCGTGCTGCGCCCCCTTCCGGGCGATCACCTCAGCAGTGGGGTCATCCTCGGGACGGGCGAGCCCGCCCGCAAGTGCGACCCGAGCAAGCGCGACGCGCTGGGGGCACGTCAGGTAATCGTTGAGGTCGGACGCGGACGAGACGAGCTCGCCATCAGCGAGGAGCACGAGATACCATTCCAGACGGCATTACGACAAGGATACGTCCTCATCGTGCCACCTGCATGGCCTTGCCGCTCAGAGCTTGGACGCGAGCTCGTCCAGGATCTTGCCCCAGCCGTGCGCGTGCCGGTCGCGCGAGTCCACGCTGCGGAGCAGTTCGTGGGTGAGCACGAGTTCCGTCCCGCCGGGGACGGCGTTGAACTCCAGCGTCAGCAGTGTGTCGCGTTCGTCCGCTGGATCGTCTTCTTCCCACCGCCAGGTCATCGACAGCCGCTCGGGCGCACGCACCTCACGATACGTACCGCCGACGTTCATGCGCTCGCCGTCAGCTTGAAGCATCGCGATACGATAGGTCCCACCGGTCCGAACGTCCATCTCGAGCACTGACGCTGTGGTGTCGCCGGGCCCAAGAAACGTTGCCGCGAGGTCGGGTTTGGTCCAGGCATCGAACACGCGCTGCGGCGGCGCGTTATACGTACGACGCAAAACAAGCGCCGGAACAACCTCCGGCATACGGACTTCACTCATGTCTCTTCTTTCGTTGAGGAGATGCCTCGAGCAGATCGCCGAGACGGTCGAGGGTCGTGTTCCAGAACGCACGCTGCTTCTCGATCCAGGCCGATGCGGCGTTCATCGCGTTCGGCGAGAGCGTGCAATGATGAACGCGCCCCGACACACGCCGCTTGAGAAGACCCGACTCTTCGAGCACGCGCACGTGCCGTGAGATCGCGGGCTGCGAGATTTCAAATCCGGACGCGATCTCACCGATGGTCAACGGGCCGCGCGCGAGGCGCTCGACGATGCGACGCCGCGTCGGGTCGGCCAACGCGGCGAACACGCCGTCAAGACTCGAACTATTAACCATGATGATATATAACAGTAGCGTTAACTGTTGATGCTGTCAAGACGGCTGACAAAGAACAGGCGCGCCTGCTCGAGCAAGCGCGCCCACGTGTCTGGGTGAACGGTCCACGAGGACCGAGGTCTACGGGCCCGGCGGCAGTGGCGTGGGTCACGGCGCGTCGCGGTCTACTGCGCCTTGCCAAACTCGGTAGTCCGATTCCGTCGATCACGGCAAAACGCGTTGGCGAAGGCTCCTTTGAGCTTGTCGATGTCGACGGTCGACTCGGCCGCGCCGATCAAAGTTCAGATAGTTGCTAATCGGGAAGCGGAAGAATCGCTGCGACGAGCTTGTAGGAATCGCCTTGGAACGCTTCTCCTAGACTGATTGTAAGATAACACGAATCCAGCTGATATTCGCCATCAGCGCGCGCCAGATATTCGCGCTCGTATCGAGGATCCGTCACCGACAACGCATATTGCGCGCCACCATAATGGAACTGCGCCTGCACCTTCCGCTTTTGCTGCCCGAACGCCGACTTGAAAACCGACAAAACCACTTCGTTAACTCGTATCAGACGAAGCGAGCTGCCTAGCTGTCTGGCTAGCCCGATGGGCACTTTGTCGTTGATCCCGTTATATGTCGAATAACCGTCGATCCAAAGGGGACCGAAGGGTTCGAGCAAGCCTTCAAGCTCGTGTGGCGTTGCTGCTCTGACTTTAGTCCAATAATGAACGGGGTCTAGCAACCAGTTCTCTTGCTGGTAATCCGCCGGCTGATGTGCAAGGAGTGGAATGTTAATGACATCTAGGACTTGCGGATCTCGGCCGTCTTCGTATTGCCGCTCGTGCTCCGACACCTCTTGATGTTCTCGGGAGCTCACTGGGCGGATCCATCCGCCGGGGCCGAGATCCGTTAACTCCCTTCCCGCAATACATCGCCCGCTCAATTTTCTTGAATTCGCGAGACACAATATACGTTTGACGATCACCCGCTCTAACTGCCTTCCATGACGACAAGTAGGTCCTGGCTCCCGATTTATTGATTCTATGGCCGACCTTAGTTAATGTTTACAAATGAATAATCTCCAGTTCAACCGAGCCGCTGTGGGCTTTCTGTAGGTATTCAGCCGCAAGACGTCGGTGGCAATGGTGAGCCGTTGGCTCGGAGCATAACAGACAAGATGCATTTAGCTCGTCGGGCGGAATAGATTTCTCCACACATCGCGCTCGAAGAAGTTCGATATAGGTCTCGGCATACTGACCCCACGACATTGCCTTGTCGCGATAACTTCGCAGCGCTTCTGGTGACGGCGCCAGCAGCGGTTGAGCGATATACTTAATCGACGCCAGGCGCGACAAGAAGAAGTCTAAGTCCTGCGCCTTCGCAAAACCAGCCAGTTGGCCGTCCCGATTAAGCCTCGTGTCGATAACCTTCGTGACACCCGCGTCAATCAGCCGATGGAAAAAATGCTGCGCGGTCGTCTTAGTGAAGCCAATGGTGTACAATTTCATTGTGCGTGTCGCGCTCGATAGGCGGCTTCAACATCATACGCGAGATCTAGTCCGCGACGCCTATAAGCTTCCTCAATCGGCCTCACGTCGCTCGGCGCACCAAATAAGCGAGCCTGGTCTAGGCCAAGCTTCCGCAAGAGACGAGACTCAAGGTCCCCATGGCTCTCCAAGTCACCTTTCGAGTCTATATGAGTCACCGCGATTCCATCTTCTACAAGAACCGGGGATATGAGGATGGCCCGATGGCAGTCCAACGGATCCCTCTCGGCGCACAACAGTGCAATCGAATATTTCGCGAGACCGTTTTTGACTCGCTGTATGCCACCAAGAAAAACCGGAGATTTCGCCATCGCCTGATATGACGCGCGCCCGTTCTCATACAACTCAGGATCTGACGGGCGCGCGCCGAGTTCACGGCCAAGAAACACATAGTCGATATCAATTCGACGCAACGCTTCGCAAAGCGCCTCGCGAACGTAGTCAGGGTAGCGAGATGAATACGGGACTGAGCGCACGTCGCACACAGCCTTGATCTCATATCGCTTTAACAGGCCGAGAAAATCGCCAATCGTCCTGTTTCCGTATCCGATGGTGTAGAGCATAGCGGACGCCATTTGCTTGATTAGTTTGGGGAACGTGTCGACGCAATCCTAGAGGGCTCGTCTTCGGGCACGGGAGCCACCAGCGAGCGCGCCGCGGCAGGCGTTGCAAGGCCGTGCGGTAATCGTTGAGGTCCAAGGTGGACGAACTGGATCGCCGTCAGCGCGCATCACGACCCTCCACAGATCCTATTCGACGAGCATGCACGCCCAACGTGCCAGCTGCCTGGCCTTGTGGTGAATCGAGCCCCTGGGCACACCTGACCGCGCTGGCTAGACCCTATCGAAGCGCTAATCCCATCGGAATGTCAACAGCCAATGGCGAAGGCGCCGGACCGCTCACGCCGCGTCGCTACGAGCTCGGCGGCAGTGCGGTCAGGTCGCGGCGCGTTGCAATGTACGCTTTCGCCTTGCCGACCTCGTCGCTCAGCGAGTCGACGGTGCGTTCCATCGATGAGAGCGCCTTGATGCGGTAGTCGGACATCCCGTCGATCGCGGCCCGCACGTTCGCGAAGGCTTCTTTGAGCTTGTCGATGTCGATGGTCGACTGTGTCGCGCCCTCTTGGATGCGCGTCGTGTTCTGGCGCAGCATCTGCGACGTCGAGGCGATGAGGCTTGAGGTCGTCGACCGCATCGCCGAGATCTGGTCGAGGACGAGCTTTTGATTAGCGACCGCTTGCGCGGTGAGGACCGCGGTCCGTAGTGCGGCGACGGTCGTCGTCGTCGCGCGTTCGACGCCCTTCACCAGCTCGCTATTGTTGCGCTTGATGAGGTCGAGCGCCATGTAGCCCTGCACGTTGACCGCGAGCTGCGTCGCGATGTCTTGCTCTTTCTGCCTTGCGGCGAAGAGCACTTCCTCGGCGAGCGCGCGAGCGCGTTCCGGATCGGTGCTCTGGAGCGAGTCGACCTCGCGCTGCACCGCGTTCCCGAGCGCGCGCGCCAAGTAGCCGTGCTTCTCGAGCTCGCCCATCAGCGCCCACATGTTGGTCTTTTCCGTCTCGATCGAGCCGTTGTCGCGCAACAGCTCGTCCTTCGCGCGGCGCAAGCTCTCGATGACGGCGTTCAGATGCGACTGCGACGACTCATAGCCGCGGAAATAATCACGCAGCTTGTTGCCGAACGGCAGAACCCCGAGCAGCTTCTTCGCCGAGAAGAGGTCGCCCTGAGACGACGGATCGAGCCGCTCGACGGTCGAGCGCAAATCGAGCAGCGTCTTGGCGACCGGAGAGCCTTCTTCGAGCGCTCCCATCGCGCGGGTCGGCCGCTCCATCAGCCGGTTGGAGACGTTCGCCGAACGCGTGATCTCCTCGTTGCCGAGGGTCTCGAGCCGCCGTACGCGCTCCTTGAACTCGTCGCTGCTCGGCGAAAGGGTCGCCAGCTCCTTGGCGAGCTGCGCAACCTGCTCGTCGAGTTGTGCGCGCGCGTCGCCCGGGATGGGGACCTTCCCGATCGCCTCGTTCGCCGGCACCGGAGGTACCGGGTCGGGCGGCGTGAGCATCGGCGGGTTCAGTTCATCAGCCATTGATTCGTACTGAATTCCTCAGCGATCGTTGACGTTCAGCTCGCGCTTGTCGCCGGTGAGCACACGATCGTACGTCTCGGTCTGCGAGTGCTCGCCATAGCCTGACTCGCCGCCGAACATCTCGCGCTCCTCGATCGCACCGGAGATCGCTTCGCCGATCGTCTTGAACAGTTCGCCAAAACCTTCCATCGCTGTCGTCTCCTAATCGTTGAGACCGACCTGGAACGTGAGCGGGACCGGCTTGGGTTCGCCGCGCTTTTCGACCGAGGTGCCGATCGCCATGAACTCGATCACGTGCGGGTTCCAGATGTGCGTCTTCTCGACGATCTGCATCCCGACGATCCCGTCGGCGCCGTGCGCTTCCGCTTCGGCCTGCATGCGACCCATCGCGAGCTCGCGCGCGTCGTAGATCGCCTCGGTATAGTTGTTGAGCTCGACGTTGTTGCCGAGCGTGCGCATCTGCTGCATGAAGCCCTGATGTGCGATGTGATAGACGCAGTTGCCCAGCACGAGCTCGCGCGGGACGTACCCCGTCGACGTCACGAGCTTGTAGAAGTCCTGGACGCTGAAGTCACTGGTGAACGGCTTGTTGTCGTGGGTCCGCCACGCGCCGCTCGGTGCCTTGACCGCGGTCCCGATCGCGGTGAACTCGAGCCCGTTCTCGGCCCAGGCGTAACCGCCGACCTCCAACCGCACGCCGACGATTCCGTCCGCGCCCAACACGTCGGCTTCTTCTTCCATCCGCGACATCGCCAGCTCGCGCGCTTCGTACATCGCGGCGGTCAGGTACTGCAACTCCTGGTTCTGATAATAGTTGCCGTACTGGATCCCGACGTGATAGATCGAGCTTCCCAGCACGAGCCCCAGCGGCCGCCATCCCATCTGCTCGAGCAGCACGAACTCCGAGACGGAGAGATCGCTGGTGAACAGCGGCGCGCCGCCCTCGCCGCGCATCCGGCGCAGGCGCGAGACGGCGTCGAGCGGGACCCCGCCCTGCGTCGTGCGCACGTCGCTCTGCTGGCGCTGATTTTGTCCGATGCCGAAGAAGCTCATGAACTCTCCCTGAAAAGGCGGTTGAGGGCTTCGCGCGCGGAACGCTCGCGCTCGACGTAGCTGCCGAGATCCTCGATGAGACCCTGTGCCCAGGCGCCGACGTCGCAGGCCTCGGTGCGCAGCTTGACCCCGCGCACGAAGCGCGTCACGGTCGCATCGATCCCGCCGTACGGCCCCCGTGCGAGCGCGTAGCGCAGCACATCGGCGCCGCGCGGGACGTCGAGCGAGAACGCTTCGACGGGGCCACGTCCCAGGAAGCCGCTGCGCGAGACCTGGACGAACTGCGGAAACGCGGCGCCCAACCGGATCGCGGCGCGTTCGAGGAGCTGCTGCGGATCGGGCCCGGCCTCGGCTTCGAGCTTGGCGAGCACGTTGCGCACGAGCGTCGTCGAGACGGCGTGCTCATCCGTCGCCGGGGGTGGTGCCTCGGGCAGCGATTCGAGCGGGCCGAAGCGCTCGTTGAGAAACGCGCCGTTTGCCGACAACGCGGTTTCAGCGCTCTCGGCAAGGACGGAAAGACGCTGCGCGGTCGCGCGCTCGAGCAATCGGAGCTGCTCGACGAGCATCTCCTGGGTGGCCGCGTCGCGGCGCGCCGGCGGCACGTCCAGATAGGCGCGCAGCGTGTCGGGAAGATAGCGCCGCTCGGTTTCACGCAACGCGTATCCGGCCTCATCGCTGCCGCCGCGCTGTAACAAGGTGTCGGCTTGGGCGAGCAGCCCCTCGATGCGCGCGACGAGCGCCTCGGCTTCGGCCGGCAACGCGTTCACTTTGGGCTCTACCGGGCCACCTCCGCGATGTTGCATCGGACCCGAGCACTACGCCGCCGACCCCGCCGTCACCCTGAGCCCAGGGCGGGAATGGGGTGACCTATCTCTTGCGCGAAGGGTGCTCGGTGATCGTTGCGTCCCGTTGCGCTGCGCGGTTCGTCGCCGTCGCATGTCTGCTCTTCGCAATGATCGCCGCTCCCACGCGTGCGCAGGCTGCACCGTGGCTCTTCGTCAGCGACATCCACCTCGATCCTGGGAACCGGGACGCGCGGCCGGTCGAACGAGGAAAGGACACGAACGAGGCACTTTTCGCCTCGGCGCTCGCAGCGATGCGAAAAGCCGACCCCAACCCGCCGGTCGTCTTCATCACCGGCGATTTCTTCGCGCACGGCTTCGACTATCGGCGCGCGCCGTCGACGATGCGCGACATCGCGCGCCGCTTCAACGCGGCGTTCCCGCACGCGCAGTTCGTGATCGCGCTCGGCAACGAGGACTCGCCGTGCGCCGACTACACCTTGACGCCCAACTCGCCGTTCTTGCGAGCGACGGCAGCGGACTGGGCACCACTGGTGAACCGCAACGGCGCCGCGCCCGAGTTCACGCGAACGTTCGCACGCGACGGATTCTACACCGCACGGCTTCCGATCCACGGCCTGCGCGTGGTCGTGATCGATGACGTGTTCTGGTCACCGCGCTATCGCCCCGGATGCGGAACGAGCGGCAACGGCGGCCCGAACGAGACCCTCAACGACCTCAACGCCGCATTACGCCCGAGCGGCGCCGAGCGCCGCTGGGTCGTGCTGCACATCCCGCCGGGGATCGACGCGTACTCGACGACGCACCTCACCCACCACCTCGCCGTGGTGCCGTTCCTCGACCCCAACCCGCGCTACGCGTTCATGCAGGCTGTCCAGGATCGCGGCAGGCACGTCGCACTCGTCCTCGCCGCACACATCCACAAGTTTTCGTATCGCGTCATCGGCGCCGACACGCACGACCCGCTCCCCGTCTTCCTCATCCCTTCGATATCGCCGATCTTCCGCAACAACCCGTCATTCCTCACGGTCGACGTCGCAAACGACGGGACGATCACCGATGCGCAGCAGCACGCCTTGGTCGATCGTCGCCATTGGGAAACGATCGGTAGCCTTCGCGCACTCGGCGTGGAACGCGTGAGCGGCGAACAGCTGCTCGCGCTGCAGCATCGGTTGGATCGCAACCCGGCGCTGCTCGAACGCTACGCGTCGATGTACAACGGCGGCGCACCGCCGGAGTTCGACGAGGGCAACTGGCGCGGCTATGCGTGCGCTTCGGTCGCGCTCGGAGCCACGGACTATCGCCGATGCCTCGGCCAGGGCGGCTACAGTGTCTTCACGCGGCGCGGTCTGACGGTCATCGGCTTCGGGCTCGCGGTCATCGCGGTCGTGATCGCGGCGGTCATCATGTTTTTCCGGCGCTTAGGCGTTCCGTCACGATAAACGCGGGTTCCCAGGGCGGGTCAAGAAACGACGCCGATCGCTGCGTGCGGAGCCGCTCCGCCACACAGGGAGAG
>CAZABL010000084.1:1815-16700 GCA_964483365.1 uncultured bacterium | reverse complement strand
GCTCCATGCTTCGACAAGCTCCATGCTTCGACAAGCTCCATGCTTCGACAAGCTCCATGCTTCGACAAGCTCAGCAGCGCTGCCGCGCGACGCCCTTCGACAAGCTCCGTGCTTCGACACGCTCAGCATGACGGGGGAGAAGCTCACTGTGGTGCGGCCATCGAGGGTAGGCACTCGGCGAGCCTGTCGTAGGTCTCGGCGGCACCGTCCTCCATCCCGGTTGCGAGGAAGGCGTCGCGGATCTCGCGCGATTCGCACAGGACGGTCGCCGTGAGCGTCGTCTTGCCGTCGCGCTCGGTCAAGATCGCAGTGACCACCGACTCACCCGGATAGCCGTCGAACGACTCGGTGTAGACGATACGGTCGGGTCGCACGATCTCGCGATAAACACCGCGCATGCGCATCTCGTCGCCGTCGCGAAGCCGCATCACGAACACCCACTTCCCGCCCACGCGCAGATCGACGTCGCAGTCGACCATCGGTGAACGATCGGCTCCGAACCAGCGCTTGAGGAGCTCCGGCTTGGTCAAGGCGTCGAAAACGAGGCTGCGCGGAGCATCGAAGACGCGTCGCAACACGACCTCACGATCGCTCGGCGTGCTGACCTCCAACGTTCCGGTGTTCGGCATCGGTCATCTCCTCTATCGCTTCGTGCGCTTTCGTTTTTTCGGTTCGGTCTGCAGCTCGTGGAGCAGCGCGTCGAGGCGCTGGAAGGTGGCCTCCAAGCTTTCGCGATAGCCGTCGAGCCACGCGCTCGCCTCCGCCACCGGGGTCGCTTCAACACGACACGGCCGTCGCTGCGCATCGCGGCTGCGCGAGATGAGGCCTGCGCGCTCGAGCACCTTGAGATGCTTGGAGATCGCTGGCTGACTCATCGCAAACGGCGCGGCGAGCTCGGTCACCGACGCCTCACCGGAAGCGAGTCGGGTCAAGATCGCCCGGCGCGTTGGGTCAGCGAGCGCCGCGAACGTTGCGTCCAGACGGTCGGCGGAGAGCCGTTCATAACCACTCGGTTGCATAACCGATACGGAATATACGCCTTCAGCGAGAGGCTGTCAAGCGCGCGAGGCGCGCGCGTGCGTCGTCGGCCTGTCCCGGGGCGAAATGCGCGTTGAGCGCGAGCGCGCGACGATAGCCGGCGACCGCCTCCGCGTCGCGCCCGGCGTGCTCGTCGACGATCGCGGCGTGATACCAAATCCGCGGATCCTGTGTTCCTAGCCGTGTCGCTTTGCGCGCGGCGCGCTCAGCGAGATCCCACGCTCCGACCTGTGCTGCCGTCCACGCCAGCGTGTCCTCGGCGTAGACGTCGTCGCGCAACGACAGCTCGCGGCGCGCCGTCGCGTACGCGTCGGCGAGATGCGTCCGATGATCGGCGTAGTACAGTGCGAGGAGACGATCGACGAGGTGATACGTGTTGCCGATCCGCGCGACCGCCTCGATTTGGTCTCGTGTCGCCGCCGCCGACGTGTCGTCGCCGAGGGCGTGTTGCGCGTCGGCGAGCAGACCCAGGTTCTCCGGCGACGGAAGTCTCCGGACGGCCTCTGCAGCTGCATCGCGCGCACCGGGCCAGTCGCCCGACGCGGCGTCGATCCGCGCCAAGACGGTCCACGCGTTCGCCCCAGCGGGGAAACGCGCGATCGCCGTTCGTTCCTCGCCGATCGCCGTTTCGACGTCCCCGGCGTTGAACGCCATCTCGCCGAGACGGACGTGAAACCACGCGCGCCGTTCGGCCGGGACATCGTAGATTGCATCGGCACGGCGCGACGCGCGATCGAGCAACCGCCGAGCATCGCCGAGGCGCCCGGTCAATTCCGCCAAGCGCGACGCGGCGGCTTCACTCTGTGGAGTGCGGCCGTTTCCGAAACGTGCGATCAACGTGCGTGCCGGCGGGACGCTGCCGAGCTCCATGTCGAGCGACGCTTCTTGCACCGCCAGCGACGGATCGTCGGGGGCGACGGCGCGGGCTTCCCGTACCGCATCGCGCGCCTCGCGGAAACGGTGAAGCGTCAGCAGCACGGCTCCAAGCGTACGCAGCGCGTTGACGTTACCGCGCGGCTGGAGTCGCAGCGAGCGCAGCGCTTGCGCCTGCGCACGCTGGAGATCGCCGACGTCGCCGCGCTCGCGATACCGCTGAAGATACTGATCGGCGAGCATTCGCGGCGTGACTTGGTCGCGCGCGTCGCGGCCTTGAATGCGCTCCTCAAAGGCGATGGTTTGGGCCCGAATGCGCGCGTCATCACGCAGCGGTGCAGGTGTTTGCGCGAGGACGGGATCGGCGCTCAGCGTCGCCCGGTGGACATACGAGGGCCACGCGGCGAGCGCGACAATCGCACTCGCCGCGGCGAGAGTAAAGCCCGCGCCTCGTCTCAGTTCGGCATCCCCACGTACGGGAAGGTCGTCGTCGTATGCTTGGTCGCGTTGTTGAAACCGACGTTGTCGGTCGCCAGACACGGTGACGCTTTGCCGTCGTCGGTCAGCAGACCCAAGGCGGAGAGCGTCTTGCCGAAGATGACGCCCAGATCGGCGGTGATCACATCGTCGCTGAGCGCACGTCCGCCGAACGTGCTTCCCGTCGCGCCACCCGTCTCGACACCCAGATACGCCGCGGTCGTCGTAGTCTGCGAGAGATCGGCAGCGATCTCGTCGGGGATGAGAATCGCTTGGATCGTCTTCTCGTAGTCTTCGCGACGCCCCGCCACGTTCCGCACGAACGAGCCGATCGAGCTGAACAGCGATTGTGACGAGAGCGGCTCCTTCCAGGGCGCGGTGCGATTCGTATCGTCGTGCTGCGCAAAGTTCTGCGTCGCTTCTTTTATCGCCGGACGCGCGAGACGCTCGATCTGGTGGTACACCGCGCCGCGATTATCGGCCTGAGCGCGCGTCGTTCCGGCCGTACCGTTCGACGGCGGGACGGTGTTCGTCACACTGCCGCCGCAGCTCGTCGCGCCGGCGAGGAGGCCGTAGACCGCGACGAAGGTCAACATCATTCTGTTCATGGCCTTTAGCTCCCCGACGTCGTCGACGTCGTCGCCCAGACGTGAATCATCGAGTCCGCGTTCCGCACGAGCATCGATTTCGGCGCCTCGAAGACGATCGTAAGGACGTTGAAGCCGACGAGCAGATCGGACGACGGCGAGGTGTCGCACTGCGTTCCGTTGGCCGCGTTGAAGGCGGCGGTAAATCCGCGGAAGCTGGTCGCCGTTGCCGGCGGCGGACTGGGTTGGTTCTGGTAATTGCGATCCGGGATGATCTTGAAGAACTGCGCGAGGTCGAAGAAGAACGGGTCGGCGCGCGGCCCGATGAACACTTTCACGCCGTCCTTGAGCGTCGCGACGCTCCCGAACGGGACGGTCTGCGGGTCGCCGACGAGCGTCGAGTCCGTGCCGGTCTGCGCCGGCGCGATCGGTCCGTAGACGGCGATCGTCTGCGACGGCCCGCTCCCGCGCGCGACGAACTGCAGCACCATGTCCTCGACGCCGGCGTTGCGGCCGTGCGCGATCTTGAACTGATAGAGCACGTCGGGGTCGAGCGCCGCCGACGTCGTCGCCGCGCCCGGCGTGAGCAGCGGGTCGACGTTCATCTGAAGCACCACGCGCGACGCGTCGGTGGGATTCGGATACACGAACACGTCGGTGATGTCCGCAGCTGGACGCGCGACGACGGTCGGCGAGTCCTGATGATCCGAGCTGCGCACGACGGTGCCGTCGTAGACGAGCACCGTCGCGATCAGCGCTGCAAGCGCGAGCAGGCCTCCTGACGCTCGAGCCAGCGAGGTGGGAACGGTCATGAACGTTCTCCTTCCGCAAGCGGATCGACGAGGGACGTAGGGTGGACGGTCGCGGTGAACGCATAGCCGGCGATCGCGCAAAAGGCAAGCGCCGCAACGAGGAGCGGCGGTGCCGCGATGCCCTGCGCGACGAAGCCTTGCGCGAGCAGCGAAGCGCCGATGACGGAGATCACGACGGCGGTGACGAGCGGCCCGTGGCGCACGAGGTGATCGAAGCGCGGCCGCGCTGTTAGCCACGCTGCGCCGTGCACGATCCCCAGACCAAGCGCCACGAGGACGAGCGCGAGCCCAGCGCTGAACGCGACGATCAGTGCGAGACCGTAGGCGACGCGCTGCATCGCGATCGCGGCGAGCAGCACGACGAGCGCCGCGGGACATGGCGCGACGTTCCCTGAGACGGCGGCAAGGAGCGCGCTGCGGAACGTCAGCGCGTGCGGATGGCCGTGCGCATGGACGCGAACGAACGGATGGCGCCGCGCGATCTCACGGGCAAGCGCGCGCGCACCGAGCACCGCAACGACGATTCCCGAGGCCAGCGCGAGCCACGGATAGACGGCCTCCGGAACGATCCAGCGCGTGAACAGCAGCACAGCGACGCCCAGCACCAGAACACCGACGGTGTGCGCGGCGGTCAACGACGCGGCGAGGACGATTGCCTGCGCGGGCGTCGCTCGCGCCCCGACGAGCGAGACTGCCAGAAGTGTCTTCCCGTGCCCGGGTTCGAGCGCGTGCAACGCACCAAGACCAGCTGCAAGGAGCAGCGCGACGAGAATTACCAGTGGCGTGCTCGCGCCCGCGGCCAGGATGCGCGAGAGCGCGTCACCGCGCGCGATCGAGAACCGGGGGCTCGTGCCGTCAACGGAAGCGGCGTCCGGCAGTGGGACGAGAACGCCCGCCGCACGCAACGACGCGGCGCGTGCGACACGATCGCGCGGCGAGCCAACGAGTGCGTTCGGATATGCTCGAAGTGCAGACGTCGGTTCGCGTTCATCATTGAAGACGACGTCGTGCCAGCCCAGGCGTCCCGGATAGGTTTCGTCGCTGATCGTCAGGCGGCGCGCACCGGGACGCACCGCCGCGACGTACGTCGCGACCAGGTACAGCGTCCGCAAACCAGCCGCGCCGGGACGCGTCTCGACGTGCACCGCGCGCAAGGCGAGCGCCGCCGGCACGTCATCGACGGTCAACACGAGCGCACGCGTGTTGGTGCGCGCCTCCGCGTTCGCCCAACGTTCCACGCGCCGTGCGCTCGGCGCGACACGGGGATCGAGGGCGCGCAGAATTGCAAACGACGGAATCTCCGCCTCGTCGAGGACGTAGCACACCGTCGCACGATTGCCGGCGAGCGTCACGCGGACGAGGTGGTTGACGGTGAAGTTGCCGAGCGGGTGCGCGTCGATTCTCGCCGTCGTTGTTGCGAGAACGACGGCGATGACGGCGAGTAAGCGGCGAACAAGAATCATGCCGGGCTTCCTCACGGATGTCCGACTGGACTCATGGTAGCCCCGAAGCTAGCGCGTGTCTAGTTCAGCTGAAGAATCGGCGCAAGAACGCTTCGTGCTTGTACGACGCGCCGTTCCCGAACTTGACGATGACGAGTCGGCGCGACGGGACGACGTACATCGCTTGCCCGCCCGCGCCGCTTGCGTACACGAGATCGGGGACGCTGGCAAGCGGCGACAGCCACCAGCACAACCCGTAGTGCGGGTTTGCGGCAGAGCCGACGAAGCAGCGCGCGAGCTCGTCGGATTCGACGATGCGTTTGCCGCGCCGCGATCCGCCGCCGGCGATCAGATCACCGAACTTCGCCCATTCGCGCGCCCCGAGGAACGCGCCGGTCGGGAGCGGCTGCGTTCCGTCCTTGAGCGCGCGCCACGCACCGACCGTCACGCCGACCGGATCGAGAATGCGTTCGCGTAAGTACGCATGCGGCGTCATCCCGCGCGATTCGAGTTTCCGCGCGAGGACCGCGCCGAAGACTTGCAGCGGGATCCCGCCGTAGGTGAACTTCTCGCCCGGCGTATCTTTGAGGTCGACTGAGAGCGCCTTTTCGTATGTCGGCACGCTCGCGCCAAGCCCGCCGAAGCCGATCCCGCTGGTGAGCTGCAGCAGGTCGCGTAGGCGCACCGCCGCTTTCTCGCCGCTGTCCCAGGACGGAATCGTCTCGCCGACACGGTCGTCGAGCCGCAGCAGACCGTCGCTCTCCGCGGCGACCGCCAGCACGCCCCAAAAGCTCTTCGTGCCGCTGTAGAGTGCGTGCGGCGTTTCCTCGTCGTAGCCCTCGCCGAATCGCTCGTGCACGATCCGTCCGCCCTCGGCGACCAGGAGCGCGCGGAGCGTGTGCCGCTGCGCGTATGCTTCGGCATCGGCGAGGCTCAGAGCGCGATCACCGTTCGACGGCGAGCCGCGTCGCCGCCCCGAGCATCGCCACACCGGTGACGCGGCTGGTCGCGCGCGCGTAGCGCGGCGTCGCGAGCAAACCGCGAGCGCGATCGGCAAGCAACGCGTAGACGGCAAAAACGAGCGCGTCGCTTACGATGAACGTCGCGCCGAGCAGCGCGAACTGCGGTGCGGCGGCAACCCGCACGTCGACGAACTGCGGGAGCAGCGCGCCGAAAAAGATCATCACTTTCGGGTTCGCGAGCTGCGTCGCGACGCCGAGTCGCAGCGCACTCCCGCTGCGAGCCGACGCGTCACCACCGACCGTCGCGTCGCGCGCGATGAGCGCGCGCACACCGATGTAGGCCAGATACGCGATCCCCAGCCACTTCACGACCGTGAAGAGCCCATGCGACGCGAGCAGCACGCCGCCCAGACCCGCAGCAGCGCCACAGACGAACACCGCGTCGCCGATCAAGATCCCGGCATTCGTCAACAGCGACGCGCGCATCCCGCGGCGTACCGCCGTCGAAACGACGGCGATCACCGCGGGCCCGGGGACGACGCTCACCGCCAGGGCGACGGCGGCGAACGAAAGCCACGCATGCAGCGTCATACCGCTGCGATCTGCTCGGCCTCCAAGAAGGCCTTGAGCGCTGCTTGCACGCCGCTGCCGACCTGGATCGAGACGCCGGCCTCGAGCAGCGCGATCTCGAGCGCGCCCAGAGCGCCGAGCACGTCGGTCTGGGTGAGATCGCCCATCGTCCCGATGCGAATGATCTTTCCTTTGAGGTCGAGCTGACCGCCGCCGATCACGACGCCGCGTCCCTCGCGCATCGAGCGCCGCACCGCATCGCCGTCGATCCCTTCGGGCATGCGGATCGCGACGACCGTCGGCGAATGCGCGCCGTCGGCCGAGTAGATCGTCAGACCGAGCGCGGTCGCCGCGGCGCGAATCCCCTTCGCGTAACGCGCGTGCCGTTCATAGATCGCCTCCGCGCCGACGCGCTCGTACTCGGTGAGCGCGGCGTCGAGCGCGAAGCACACCGAGACCGGGGGCGTCCACGGCGTCTGTCCGAGCGTCGCGAACTGACGCGCCTTGCGCAGATCGAAGTAGAAGCGCGGCGCCTTTGCCGCCTCCATGCGATCCCACGCACGCGGCGAGACGGCGACCATCGCGAGTCCGGGCGGTGCCGCCAGTGCCTTCTGCGACGCCGCGACCACGACGTCGAACCCCCACTCGTCCATGCGGAACTCGCTCGCCGCGAGTCCGCTGACGGAGTCGACGACGACGAAGCCGTTAAAGCCGCGCATCGCCGCGGCGAGCGCCGCCATGTCGTTCTGCGTCCCGGTCGACGTCTCGTTATGGGTGAGCAGCACGCCCGTGTACGTGCCGGCGGCGAGCTTCGCCCGCAGCGCCGACGGATCGACCGCGTTGCCCCACGTCGTCTCCAGGACGTCGACCTCGCAGCCGTACGTCTTCGCGATCGCGATGAAGCGGTTGCCGAAGACGCCGATCGGGCACGCCAGAACGCGATCGCCCGGGCCGAACATGTTGGCAAACGCCGCTTCGAGGCCGCCGGTCCCGGACGCACCCAGGACGACGACCTCGCCCGCCTCGGTCCCGAAGATCGGCTTCATGCGCGTCGCGATCCGGTTCAGCAGCGCCTTGAATTCCGGGCCGCGATGATCGATCATCGGCTGTGCGCTCGCTGCCCCAACCGTCTCAGAGACGGTCACGGGACCAGGGATAAATAGGAGACTCTTGGACACGGGCCCTCCGGCGGACGTTCTGCTCTCAATGGTGTATTCGACACACGATGAAGAGCCCCGGTCGCACCGTCCGCCTGACGGCGTACGCGTCGTGCGCGGGTTGAGCGAGTAAAGTCGGCTCTGCCGACCTGGCGCAGGTCCTGCGCCGCTTGCCACCCCCGACCGACCCGAACGTCCTCGTCGGCATCGCGACCAGCGACGATGCCGGCGTCTACCGTATCTCCGACGATCTGGCACTGGTCCAGACCGTCGACTTCTTCACGCCCGTCGTCGACGATCCGTACGACTTCGGCCGCATCGCCGCTGCAAACGCGTTCAGCGACGTCTACGCGATGGGCGGAACGCCGCTCACCGCGCTCAACATCGCGGCGTTCCCCGTCGAGAAGCTCGGCACCGAGATCCTCGCGCAGATCCTCGACGGTGGTGCTGCGATCGCCAAGCAAGCAGGAGTTAGCATACTCGGCGGTCATACGGTGAAAGACGACGAGCCTAAATACGGCCTCGCGGTTACGGGAACTATTCGGCCTGATCGAGTGGTTACCAACGCGGGCGCCCGTCCCGGCGACCTCTTGCTTCTCTCTAAACCTGTCGGGACGGGTGTCGTCACCACCGCCGCAAAGCGTGATCTGCTCTCCGACGCCGAGCTCGCGCCGGTGATCGAGCAGATGGCGCGGCTCAACGACCGCGCCGCACATGCGATGCTCGCCCATGGCGTGCATGCGGCGACCGACGTCACCGGCTACGGCGTCGTCGGCCACGGCGGCGAGATGGCCCGCGCCTCCGGCGCCGCCCTCGCGATCGACGCACGCCGCGTCCCGCTTTTCGAAGGGGTCCTCGACCTGATCGCGCACGACGTCTTTCCGGGCGGAAGCGAGGACAACCTCACCGACCACGCGCGCTTCACCGAGTACGCCGAGGGCATCGACGACGCGCTGCGCATGGTGCTTTCCGATGCGCAAACGTCCGGCGGCCTGCTGATGGCCGTGCCGCGCGAAGCAGTCGAACCGATCCTCGCCGAGCTCGCCGATTTGGGCACGGTGGCGTTGATCGGCGAGGTGCTCGCGGGCCCACCCGGCGCGATCCTCGTGCGCTGAGCGTCAGCCCGGGACGACAGCCTCGCCGCCTGCGCGCTGTTCGGCCGGCTTCGCCGGCGCATGCAAGTTGTACGCAGTGTTGACGAGGCCGACGTGCGAGAACGCCTGCGGGAAGTTGCCGACGAGGCGCTGCTCGCGCACGTTGTACTCCTCGGAGAGCAACCCGACGTCGTTGCGAACCGCGAGCATTCGCTCGAAGAGCGCGACGGCGTCGTCGTGGCGCCCGACGAGCGTGTAGGCGTCGGCGAGCCAAAAATTGCAGGCCAAGAACGCGCCCTCGCCCGGCGGGAATCCGTCAACGCTCGCATCGGGCGGTGAGTAGCGCAGCAGGAAGCCGTCGCGCATCAACTCCCGCTCGACGGCACGGATCGTGCCGAGCACGCGTTCGTCATCGGGCGGAAGAAAGCCGACCAGCGGGATCAGCAACGTCGCAGCGTCGAGCTCGCGCGAGCCGTACGACTGCGTGAACGTCCCCCGCGTCGCGTCGAAGCCATGCGTTAGCACGTCCTCGCGGATCTCGTCACGCACGCGTCGCCAGCGCTCGACGGGTCCCGTCACGCCGAACTCCTCGATCGCGCGAACGCCACGATCGAACGCGACCCACGCGAGCACTTTCGAATGCACGAAGTTGCGCGGCTCGCCGCGCGTCTCCCACAAGCCTTGGTCCGATTCGCGCCAGCGGCTCTCTGCCGCGCGGATGACGGCGCGCGCGATTTCCCACTCTTGCTCTTCAGAGCCAAAACCGCCGCGTCGCGCTTGATACAGCGAGTCGACCGTCTCGCCGTAGACGTCGAGCTGAAACTGCGTCGAGGCCGCGTTGCCGATGCGCACGGGCTGCGCACCGCCGTAGCCGCGCAGCCACGAAGCCTCATACTCGAGGATGCGGCGCTCGCCGCGCAGCCCGTACAGGATCTGCAGCTGCTCGGGGCAGCCGGCGACGGCGCGTAAGAGCCATGCCCGCCATTGACGCGCTTCCTCGCGATACCCGGCGTTTATCAATGCGACGAGCACGAACGTCGCGTCGCGGATCCAGCAAAAGCGGTAATCCCAGTTGCGCACGCCGCCGAGACATTCCGGCAACGACGTCGTCGCCGCGGCGGTGATTGCGCCGGTCTCCGCGTAGGTCAGCGCTTTGAGCGTGAGCAGCGAGCGTATCACCGCGTCGCGATACGGCCCTTCGTACGTGCACGCTTGCGACCATGCGCGCCATGTCGCGTCGGCACGCTCGATCGCCGTCAACGCGCTACAACGCTCGGGAGCTCGCGGCTCGTTCGACGGAAAGTACACCAGCTCGAACGGGACGTGCTCGTTCTCGCCGACGGTGAACTCCGCTTCGTGGGCGAGATCGCGCCCGACGAGCGAAACGTCGGCGTAGCACGCGATCGCGTCGGGTCCGGCGACCGCGCAGATCCCGCCGCCGATCTGGTAGACCCACGGCACGATCGAACCATGATCGAAGCGCACCTTGAAGTCCATGCGCATCGCGACCCGTCCCTGCACACCGCTGACGCGGCGCACGATGCGGGTGAAGCGATCGTCGACGACCATCGCGTCGACGACGCGGACGATTCCGTCCTGCGCGTGCCACGTCGTCTCGAGGACCAAACTGTCGGGCCGGTATGCGCGCGTTGCGGTGGCATCCGGATCGGCGGGCGCCAAGCGCCAGAAACCGTTGTCCTCCGTTCCGAGTAGCGATGCGAAGCACGCTGGTGAGTCGAAGCGGGGAACGCAGAGCCAGTCGATCGAGCCGTCGCGACGGACGAGGGCAGCCGTCCGAGTGTCGCCGATCAGTGCGTAGTCTTCAATCCTCGGGGCCACATCGTGGTCCTACCCAGCTTCGCTGCGTCCTCTCTGGGACGGAATCATCATCAGCGCGACGCCGGCGACGATGACCGCGCTCGCGACGCCTTCGAGCGGCGTGAGCCGCTCCCCGAACAGGACGTAGCCCAGCGCGAGCGAGACGATCGGGTTCACGTACGCATAGGTCGACGCGAGCATCGTGCTCGCCGCGCGCATCGTATAGAGGTACGCGCTGTAGCCTGCGATGCTGCCGAACACGACCAGCCACGCAAAGCCTGCCCACGACGCGGCGCTGACCGCACGCAGGTTGACCGCACCCCACTCGCCCGTGAACGCCGCTTCCAGCGCGAGCAGTGCACCGCCCGCGAGCATTTGCAGCGCGGTGCCGAGTACGACGCTTTCGCTGCCGCCCAAGCGCCGCTGGAAGATCGAGCCGAACGACCACGAGACACTCGCGATGACCGCGATGATCGCCGGCCAGAACGCGATCGTCGCGCGCGATTGCGGTCCGACCAGCAGACCGAGCCCGGCCAAACCGAGCACCATCCCGGCGATCGCGAGTCGCGACGGCTTCTCTCCGCCCCAGACGTACGCCACGATCGCCATCCAGATCGGCGAGCAGCTCAAGAGCAGCGAGTTGATCCCGCTGGGCAAGTACTGCACGGTCCACGCCGTCACGCCGTTGCCCAGCAAGAGCAGCGTCGCGCCGGTCACGAGGGCACGCACGAGATCGGCGCGCCCGACGCGTGCTTTGCCGCGTAGCGCGGCGACGGCGAAGAGGAGCGCGCCGGCGATCAGGAACCGTGATGCTGCCATCGCGAACGGCGGCATCGTCTGAACCGCGGCCCGCATCCCGGCGAACGTCGAGCCCCACAGAAGCCACACCGCGGCGATCGCGACGACCAGCAGCGGATCGATGCGAGTGCGCGCACGGCGATCCTCGGGTGCGATCCCGATTCCGAGCGCAGTCGATGCCTCTACCGTCGGTTCCGCGATCCCCCGTGCCACTTGCTGAAAGACGCATCGCAAACGCCTCCGGTTGCGACTTGCTGCGAAACGAGCGTCGCGTGAACGTGCGGCACGATGATCACGACCGCGCTCGCCCCGGCAACGACGACTTTCGGACACTTGCGCGTCCCCGCTGCGGCCAAGGACGACGTGGCAAGCGCGTTCGCGTATCTCTCGCAAGACAGCGTCGAACGCTCGTTGATCGATCGCCTCGAGCACGGCGACCGCACCTACCGGCTCGTCGTCGCGAACGACGACAACGATTACTTCGATCCGAGTGACGACACGATTCACTGGGACCCGCACAGCGCGCTGCGTGTGAGCGACGGCACACAGTCGCCGGCGCTCGGCCTGGGTCACGAGATCGACCACGCCGTCGAAGACCCGCGCGCCGAAATCCGTCTTGCGTCGAGCTTCGATCGCCAGTACGACACGCTCGAGGAACGCCGGGTCATCACCGGCTCCGAGCGCCACGCCGCGCAGACGCTCCGCGAGGGGATCCGCTTCGATCACGGCGGCGAGCCGTTCCGTGTCAGCTCGCCGACGGAGCACTGACGGTGCTCGCGATCAGCGTACCGCCGCCCGCGCACGTCGCGTGCGTGCGGGTCGTGCACGCCTCCGACGCGCTGGCGACGCGCGTCGCGCTCACGCCGGCGATGCTCTTACGTGCTGCGACGTTGGGCGTCACGATCGCGGATCGGGAGCGCGTCGCGCAGCTCGTCACCGCGATCGGCGCAACGGAGTCACAACCCGACACGCAGGGCCCGGATAGCAGATGGGGCGTCGCGCTTTTCGATGAGCGCGACGCCCCACTGTTGACAATCTACCTCGATCGCTTCGGCAAACGTGCGGTTATCGACGGTCGCCCGGCGAGCGTCCGCGCGAAACCCCTGGTCCGACTGCTCGCACAGTTCGTGCAGTAGCGAATGACTGTGGTCACGTCTTCTGGGAGATCCCTGGAGTGAAGCAGTCGATGATTTACGATCGCGATGACTTTCCTTGCAGGTTCTTCAATTCAGACTCCTCTGGCACACGAAGAAGATGCGGACCGTCGTAGGTGCTTGGCCAAATCGACGAGACGCCTCGCGTGATTTCAATCGAGCAGGCCTGACGAGATAGACGATCCTCCCCATACTCGATGAACGTGTAGTAGAACAGCGCGTGAAGGCTCCTGTCGAACCGCGGGAGGTGAAAGAGCCAATATCCGAGTCCGCTCCGCGCACCATCAGTGACAAATCTAGATACTTCTTGGCCGGAAAACGGTCCGTAGACATCTTTTATTGGTGTCGGAGCTTTGCCGGCGATCTGCACAAAAAACGATAGCGGAGCAAGGCGTTCCGCCGGCGGGGCCGTAGAAATAAGGACCCAGAGGCCCCCTGTGCTGTCAACCAGAGGCGGCAGCGGCGCCCGTACCTCCAATTGCATGAACGGATACAGGAGGCATGGAGATGACCGGGGCCTCGCACTGACTTGAACGGCGAGAGCGTGCCTGCTGGTAGCTTGCTCAACCTGAAGAGCCGGTTGTAACAGCATCCTTTAATCCTACCAGCACTTTCGCTGGGACTCACTGCTACGGACCAGTAGCCGGTCCGCTCGCCCAGATTTCGGCGTACCAGCTGTGCTGCGTGAAGTAGTTGGGGGTGTAGTAGTAACCGCCGCCGCTACCATCGTCGTAGTTCATACACGAGCCGGTGTTCTGCTTGCTCAAGCCGTCAATGCCGTCGATATACATCCAATTGTTGAAGTAGGTGTCAAAAACCTGAATTCCCCCTGCCTCGGCGCGCCGGCCCAGGGTCGGGCAATAGGTGCCGCCGGTGTAATGTGTTTCGAAGAGATCCCAGCCCCACGTCGCGTTATATGCGTTCGCCAGGTTAGACACGAGTGAGGTCGAGGCACTGGTGTAACGTGCTTGCCATTGCCCCAGAGCGTAATTGTAATAAGAAGCGGTCCAATATCCGTTCCCGACCAGCGAGATCTGAACGGTATATTGCGGAACTCCGTCCCCATAGTCGCGTTCCCACGAATTCCGAAAATTCTGATCAATCGTGGAAATCGGATGGATAACGCCGTACGGGCCGCCATGATCGCAAAAGTCCCACACGTAGGCAGTGGGCTGAGAAAACTGCCAATAAGAGGTGCCCGCCTCAAGGCACGAGCCGCTTGGCGCGCGCGTCGTTGGAGCATAGAGGACGTCCCCGTCGTAGTTCGGCCAAATTTCACCGTTTTCGTATCCGCTAAGGCCGCTGAGAATCGCGTTATACCGTGAGCTGGTCATGACGTATCCGAATTGACCGCCCCCGTCCTGTTGATAGACGAAGTTTTTCGGCGACCTCGACGATGCCGAAGCGGAGGCGTTCGCCTGTGCCTGGCTCAGGTCGGGGAAGCCGTGTGGTCTGAACCTGAGCGCGCGCGCGGTCATCGCCGTGTCACCGGGAATCTTTGCGGTCGCAACCATGGGAACGAGATTCGGAGGCGGTGGCGTTCCGCGAATCAGTCCAGGGATGGCGGGAAAGGAAAGCTTAGTGAGTACCCTACCACTACTCGTAACCACATGATTTGCGTCAGCCTTCGCAAAGACACTCGGGTTCTTCGGAACCAGAGACGAGCTTCCGGATGAGCAGGCCGTGAGGACGACGGCCAACATCAAGAGCGAAGCGAGTTTGGGTACGTCGAACATTTCGTCGTGACACCTCAGCGGAGAGTTACGTCGAAGCGCGTTTCTGTCCTCAAGGCACATCAAACAATAGTGCGCTCGCATTGAGCACACTTCGTCGCTCCTGGGTATAGAATGCGCCCTCGCAAGGCGACGCTACCACTTCTTATGCAGGTGGTGTTGCCACAAAATTACCTTCGCGGCAGCCACAAAGTCGGCTTCAGATTCGCTTCCGTCGACGTATCAATAAGGTCGCTCGCTCGATTTCCATAACGTTCAATGCTCTGCGCAGCTGCTCTCTACTGACCGCGAGAAGCCGCGCCAAAGTAGATTGAGGCAGAGGGAGCGCATCAGGGGGCAAGGCGGTCGCAAATTCGAGAAACCGTTCAAG
>CAZABL010000084.1:0-1715 GCA_964483365.1 uncultured bacterium | reverse complement strand
TCTTTCAAAGCCCTCCGTCATGTTTCGCTGGCATTCAAGACCAACAAGATCCGACGACCCGACGAGGTTCAGTAAATCGATTTTGCGAATCCGCACAACAACGGCTTGAGTGATGGCGCGAACGGCAAACCCGTACTGTCCGCGGAGAATGGCGTGAGCGTAACAACACACGTCTCCGCGCACCAGGAGCGCAATAGCCGAGTCCGTTCCGTCGGCATATTCAGAAGTGACGACGCAGAGGCCAGATTCTAGGACGAAAAGATACTCGGTTGCATCGCCGGGAGTAATTATTAGCGTGCCGCTGGGAGCGATGCGGCGCCTGTGAGGTATGCCGGCATCACAGACGAGCTTGGAGATCAGTGCCTCGTGATCGCAGGCGCAATATGCGGAACGCGCTTCAGCGGGAAAAACGCCCGACGCAAGTTCCACTTCTCACCCTCTCGAAGCATTGATTCGCTAGCTTACTAAACTTACCAAGAGAAGGCCTCCTTCGGCCGTTCGCTGACGACAGTATCGACTTCGCCGGCATCGCCGACGCCCGCCGCGGCGACCGGGAATCCCGATTTCTTGACGGTTCCGGTCGCGGTGACGGCCCCTCACTTGAGGCCGGGTCCGCCCATCTGGTGCTGCGAGATGAATTGCCGCTTCGCGGTCGGGTTGATCGCGAGGAAATTGACACCGCCGCCGATGTAGTTGAACACGCATTCTTCGTTGGATCGACACCCATCGGACCGATGGGATGTCAGTCGAGCAGCGTGGCGGTCTCCATCGGGCCGAAGCCGCGCAGGATGAGCGTGACGTCATCGCCTGGCGACGGGCCGTCTTGAAGACAATCCCGGAAGCGTCGTGAACTGATTCGCGTTTCGGACACTAGCGCGTCCCCGCTGCGGCCAATGACGACGTGGCAAGCGCGTTCGCGTATCTCTTGCAAGACGGCGTCGAACGCTCGTTGATCGATCGCCTCGAGCACGGCGATCGCACGTACCGCCGCGTCGCCGCGAACGACGACAACGATTACTTCGACCCGAGCGACGACACGATTCACTGGGGCCCATACAGCGCGCTGCGTGTGAGCGATGGCACACAGTCGCCTGCGCTCGGCCTGGGTCACGAGATCGACCACGCCATCGAAGACCCGCGCACGGAGACCCGTCTTGCGTCGAGCTTCGATCGCCAGTACGACACGCTCGAGGAACGCCGGGTCATCACCGGCTCCGAGCGCCACGCCGTGCAGACGCTCGGCGAGGATCGAGCAACTGTTGCGAAAGACCGTCTCACTATAGGCATTTATGGACTTTTGTATTCGGATCGCCCCCTCAGGTTTATCGCAGTGCCATGCGTCTGTCACGGTGACCCGATATGCTGTTTCTGGATGAAGCGCCCAGGGAGCTTCCTCGAAGTGTATTGTGACGGTGGCTGCGGGAAGACGCAGTCGGTTCGTCGGCGCCATACTCGACCCGCAACCTGGTACGTCTGCGGTCAGATCTGTGCGAATCGGCTGCCGTCCAAGATCAGCGGCTTGTGCGGATCATCGAATACAACGCTGCAGACGGATTTACCGGTGTTACCGCTCGAAATCCGACGACTGAAGAACGCAAAAATGTCGAGCGCGCCGGTGCACGACGTGAGATCGCGTTGATCGAGATCGGTAAGCGGCAGCAGTGATCCTCGCGCATCGCATTCGTCTCGTTCCCACTGCCGAGCAAGAGGCCAAT
>CAZABL010000083.1:0-16817 GCA_964483365.1 uncultured bacterium | reverse complement strand
CGCCGGATCGCGTTCTGTTCGTCGACGCGATCCCACGCACGGGCGTTGGAAAGTTCCTCAAACGCGCGCTACGCGAACAGTACGCGCGCTTGTTTCACGAGGGCTGATCGAAGCCGATACGGTTAGTTCTGCGGTGCTGCTTCGTGCGCGAGCAGCATCTTGCGCAGGAGACCGACCAGCGTCTTGCGTTCGGCGGCCGACAGGCCCGGGACGAGCTTCTCCGCGAGCGCGTCCCGGGCGTCGGACGCGCGCTTCGCCGCCTTCTTCCCTTCGGGCGTGATCGAAAGCAGAACCGAACGCCGGTCTTTCGTGTCGTGCTCGCGTCGGATCAGGCCCGCTTTCTCTAGGCGGTCGAGGCGATTTGTCATCGCCCCCGTCGAGCAGAGGAGCTGTGAAGCGACGCCGGTGGGGCTCTGCGGCTCGTCGGGTCCGAGCGCGAGGGTCAACAGGACGTCGACCTCGCCCTGCTTGAGGCCGAGTTCGTTGAACGCGTCCGCGAGATGGTCGTCGATGTACGAAACGACGCGATGGAGACGGGCCACGACCTCGAGCGTGCTCGCGTCCGTCGTCTGGACCCCTGCACGAGCGAGCGTCCGCCCGATGTGATCCTCTTTCACGCACTCATCGTACCGCCCAAGTGCTTTGCCGTCAAGTAATTTGATATATGACTACTTGACATAAAGTCATCTCTGTTATATTATTTTGACATCAAACTTTCTCACCTCAAAATGGAGACGGAAAACCTGATGGGCAACCTAAGCGGCAAAGTAGCTCTCGTGACGGGAGCATCCAAAGGCATCGGCGCCGGCATCGCCAAGGCGCTTGCCGCCGCGGGCGCTGCAGTCATTGTCAACTACGCGAGCGATGAAGCCGGCGCACGCACGACGGTTGAGGCGATCGTCGAGTCCGGTGGCCGGGCGACGGGCGTTCAGGGCGACGTGTCGCGCCCTGCTGACGTCAAGCGCGTGCTTGAAGCCGTCCGGGACGCATACGGTCGACTCGACATTCTCGTCAACAATGCGGGCGTCTACGCGTTCGATCCGATCGAGAACGTCACCGCAGCGGAGTTCCATCGGCAATTCGACACGAACGTCCTTGCGCCAATCCTCATGACACAGGAAGCGCTCAAGTACTTCCCCGCGTCCGGCGGAAGCGTGATCAACCTCAGCTCTGTCGTCAGCCAGAATCCCGCTCCGCAAGCGGTCGTGTATGCGGCGTCCAAAGCCGCCGTTGACACCCTTACGGGCGTGCTCGCGAAAGAACTGGGCCCGCGCAACATTCGCGTCAATACCGTGGCCGCAGGTATCACGAACACCGAAGGCGTCAGGACCGCCGGCATCATCGGAAGTCCCTTCGAAGCCGCGATGGTCGCCATGACGCCGCTCGGTCGCGTCGGGACACCGGAGGACATCGCCCCAACGGTCGTGTTCCTGGCGTCCGACGAAGCGTCATGGCTGACCGGCGAACGGATCAGCGCCTCCGGCGGCCTTCACTAGGTCGATCTGCTGCTGAGCGTTCGTTTTTTCAGTTCAGCCGCGAATATCGGCGCCTCTTCGGTTGCTCGCCGGCTCGCGACGCGGCGCAGATGCGGAGACAGTCGGCCTAGCGCGAACGGTAAGGCTTTCGACCGCTTCGCTCTGCTCGTGCCGGGAGGTGCGCCACCATGACCCAACCGGAACTCTACGAACGGTTCAAGTCGCTGCACGAGCGCGACGGAGGCTTCGTCATGCCCAATCCGTGGGACGGCCTCTCGGCGCTGCTCTGCAAAGAGGCCGGTTTTGAGGCGTTGGGAACCTCCTCGGCCGCGATCGCGTTCGCGCTCGGCCGACTCGATGGCACGCATGCCGTGAGCCGTGAAGAGCATCTCTCAAATGCGGTGCTGATCGGGAGTGTCACCGGCTTGCCGGTCAACGGCGACGCGGAAGACGGATTCGGACCCTCGCCGGCCGACGTGGGATCCACCGTCGAAGCGGCGATCGCCGCCAGTCTGGCCGGCGTTGGGATCGAGGACACCACGGCGAATCCGGCATCGCCGATCCACGCCTTCGACGACGCTGTCGAGCGCGTGAAGCAGGGCGCGAAGGCGGCGAAAGGCCGCATCGTTCTGACCGGACGCACGGACAACTTTCTCAACGGCATCGACGACCTGGACGACACGATAAGACGGCTCGTCGCCTTCGCCGAAGTGGGCGCCGACGTGCTCTACGCACCGGGTCTCAAGGACATGGCTTCGATCCGTGCCGTCGTGAAAGCCGTCGCGCCGAAGCCGGTAAACGTCGTGGTTGGTCCGCGCAGCGGACCTGTTCCCGTGGCAGAGTTGCAAGCAGCCGGCGTCAAGCGTATCAGTCTCGGTTCCGCACCTTACCGGAACGCGATGGGAGCTCTCAAGGAGTCGCTCATGGAAGCTGCCGCCGGGAACCTTTCACCTGTTGCGAAGGGTATTGGATCAGACGTAATCGCGAAGATGGTGCGCGCCGCCACCTCGGTTGCGTGAAAGGACGAACGATATGACAGGCTCGAGCGAACGCGCGGTTCTTGCCGGCGGTTGCTTTTGGGGCATGCAAGAGCTGCTCCGCAACTATCCGGGCGTGATCTCCACCCGCGTCGGATATTCCGGCGGCGACGTACCCAACGCTACGTATCGCAACCACGGGACGCACGCGGAAGCGATCGAGATCATCTTTGACCCCAGCAAGATCAGCTACCGCCAGCTCTTGGAGTTCTTCTTCCAGATCCACGACCCGACGACGCTGAATCGTCAGGGCAACGACCGCGGCATGAGCTACCGTTCGGCCATCTTCTACACGAACGACGAGCAGAAGCAGATCGCAGAGGATACCATTGCCGACGTTGAGGCGTCAGGGCTGTGGCCGGGCAAGGTCGTGACCGAAGTGACGCCGGCCGGCGACTTCTGGGAAGCGGAACCGGAGCATCAGGATTATCTCCAACGCTATCCGTCCGGCTACACGTGCCACTTCATCCGCCCCGATTGGAAGCTTCCGGCGCGCGCGAAGGCGTAGCAGCAGCGAAAACCTCTCGGCGGGATCGGTCACCGTTAGCGACCTCTCTTGGCCTCAGCGTCTGCGATCAGATATCGATGACGACCTCACCTTCCGGCTGCGAACAGCACAGCAGCAGATCTCCGGCCGCCGGCGCTTCGAGCGGCTCTGGCCTGTAGCGCACGCGCCCTGCGATCAAACCGCTTTCGCACGTATGGCAGACGCCGGTCCGGCACGACCACCGCACCGGGATCTCGCACGCCTCGGCCAGGTCAAGCAGACTCGGGTACGTGTCGTCCCAAGGAACTGCGAGATTGCTGCGAGCGAACGAGATGAGCGGTCCGGTTCCGGCGGTCCCGGCGGGCGGATGCGGCGCGTGCCGTGCTGCTCCGACAATCCCAGGCGTCACCGACGGCCCCGACCCGAACGTCTCGCTGTGGATACGCGCCGCCGCGACGCCCCACGCGGCGAGCCCCGCGCGCAGATCGCTCAGGAACGACGTCGGCCCGCAGAGATAGAAGTCGCTCTCTCTGGCGACCCCGAGCTGTTCGAGGAGCGCGATGTCGAGCCGTCCGACCGAGTTGAAGTCGCTCCCGAGCCGATCGCCGGCACCGGGGCGACTGTACCGGATGTGCGCGCGCGCGTCGGAAAGCGCGGCGAGCAGTTCGCGCACCTCGTCAGCGAACGCGTCCTCCGCGCGTTCACGCGCGCCGTGCAGCCACCAGACCGTGCGCACGGAGCGCTCTGCTGAGAGCGCGTGAAGCATCGCGAGCACCGGCGTGATGCCGATTCCACCGCTCATCAGCACGACTGGAGCATCACCCGACGCCAACACGAAGGCTCCGCGTGGCGCACTTACCTCGAGCGGGTCGCCGACGCGGGCGCTCTCATGCAGATACGCGCTGGCGGCGCCGTGCAGTTCGCACTTGATGCCCAGTCGATAGCGCGCAGTATTGGGCAGTCCGCAGAGCGAGAAGCTTCGCATCACGGCCGTCGCATTCGGCTGCGGGCGCAACCGCACGACGACGAACTGTCCCGGCAAGGGCATACTGAGCGCTGCCCCGTCCGTCGCCTCCAGCTCGAGCGAGACGATGCTGCTCGTCTCGTTTGCGAACGCGGCGATTCGTGCCGGGCGAAATCCGCTCCAGGCCGCGGAAGCCACGTCGGGCGGTGCGAGTCCGGGATTGCCGGTTGCGGTGTCATCCTGTTGCAGCAGCGCTTGGAGCGACGTGCGCCATCCGGGGCTGAGCGCGGGAATCCGCAGCGCGCGCTCGAGTTGTGCGCGTGGATGCCCGGGCAGGTAGAGGAGATCGTCGATCTCTGCGACCGTCATGCGCTCGGGGCCGTCGGCGACCTTCTCGATGGGATCACCGGCGCGAACCTCCCCCTCCTCGAGCACTCGCAGGTAAAAGCCCGGCTTCCGATGCGCGACGAGCAACGCCGGCATCCGAGGCTCATTCATCCGGATCCCGACGCGGTAGCACGTTACACGAGGCTGCGTCACCTCGAACACGGCGCTGCCGACGCGGTAACGGTCGCCGATGCAGACGTCGTCGTCGCTGAGGCCGTCGACGGTGAAGTTCTCACCGAATTGCCCCATGACGAAGTCGTCACGGCGCAGCTCGCTCTCCCAGTACCGATAGGCGTCGATCTGGTAGACGAAGACCGCACGGTTCTCGCCACCGTGCCCGCCGAGATCGCCTTGCGCATCGCCGTCGACATTCAAGCGGCGCACGGTCCGCGCTCCGTCGACCGCGCTCTTCCAGGTCGCGGTGCGCACGGTTTCACCGTGCCAGGCGATCTCGCGCGGGAGTCCGACGTTGATCGAAAGCAGACGTCCCATTCGATATCCCGACGGGGTTCGTGCTCTTCCTAGGAGGCCCCGGCGAGGCGGAAACGGGTCGCTCGTCCCGTGACGAGCTGACCCTAGTTCAGGTTCACCTCGAACAGCCCAGCTGCGCCCATCCCGCCGCCGATGCACATCGTCACGACGACGTACTTTGCGTTGCGGCGTTTGCCTTCGATCAGCGCGTGCATCGTCATGCGCGCGCCGCTCACGCCGTACGGATGGCCGATCGAGATCGCGCCGCCGTCGACGTTGAGGCGTTCGTTGGGGATGCCGAGCGTGTCGCGGCAGTAGACTGTCTGGACCGCGAACGCTTCGTTGAGCTCCCACAAGCCGATGTCGTCGACGGTGAGCCCGTGCTGTTTGAGCAGCTTGGGCACCGCGAAGACGGGGCCGATTCCCATCTCGCCGGGATCGCAGCCGGCGACGGCCATCCCGCGATAGAAGCCGAGCGGCTGTAAACCGCGCTTGCGCGCTTCATCGGCGTCCATCACGACGACCGCTGCTGCGCCGTCGGAGAGCTGGGAGCTGTTGCCGGCCGTGATCGACGAGCTCTTGTCGAGCACGCCTTTGAGTGCCGCGAGCCCCTCGCGCGTCGTGTCCGGGCGATTGCCCTCGTCCTTCGCGAGCGTGACCAGCGTTTCGGTGGTCGTCCCGCTGTCCTTATCCTCGACGTACTTCCAGGTCGACAGCGTCACGATCTCGTCGTCGAACTTCCCTGCCGCTTGCGCCTGCGCGGTGCGCTGCTGTGACTGCAGCGCGTACTCGTCCTGCGCTTCACGCGAGACATTGTACTTCTTCGCGACGAAGTCGGCGGTTTGCAGCATCGGCATATACATGTCGGGATCGTGGCGGAGCATCCACTCCTCGGTGAAGCCCTTCATGTTCATGTCGTTCTGCACCAGCGAGATCGACTCGACGCCGCCAGCCACGATCACGTTGACGCCGTCGGCGACGACACGTCCGGCGGCGGTCGAGATCGCCTGCAGACCCGAGGCGCAGTAGCGGTTGATCGTCGTGCCGGGAACGCTCATCGGCAGTCCGGCGCGCAGCGCCGTGACGCGGCCGATGTTGTGGCCGGTCGCGCCTTCCGGTAAGCCCGTGCCGAGAACGACGTCCTCGACTTCGCCCGGCTCGACGCCGGCACGTTTCACCGCTTCCGCGACGACGTGCCCGGCCATCGTTGCGCCGTGCGTCTGATTGAATGCGCCGCGGAACGCTCTGCCGATCGGCAAGCGCGCAGCCGAGACGATCGCCGCCTCACGCATGGGTCAACTCCTTGATCTCTTTCGTTGCACGACCCGCGGCCGCGGCGTCGTCACCCTGAGCTTGTCGAAGGGCGGTCTCCTCCGCGTACCACATCGGTCCGCCGTGGTGCGGCGGGAAGCCGTAACCGTAGATCCAGACGATGTCGACGTCGCCCGGACGAAGCGCGATCCCGGTGCGCAGCAGCTCGGCCCCGGACTCGGTGAGCGCGCTCGTGAGACGAGCAATGATCTCCTCGTCGCTCACGTCGGGTTTCTGCGGCACGCCGGCTTCGGTCGCGAGCTGTTTGATGAGCTGCTCGACTTCGGGATCGGGGATCGCTTGACGGCCTTTGCCGACCGCCTTGTCGTACGCGAAGATCCCCTTCATGCTCTTTTGGCCGAGACGCCCTTGCTCGACGAGCTTGGCGATCAGCGGCGTGCGTCCCAGCGATTGCCCGCCGGCGGCCTTCGAGATGAAGTGATAGACGTCCAGACCCGAGAGATCGGCGACGGCGAAGGGGCCCATCGCGAAGCCGAACGTGTTCTTCATGACGTCGTCGATGCGCGCGGGGCTCACGCCCTGTTCGGCAAGCAGCATCGCCTGGTTCTCGTACTCGAACAGCATCCGGTTGCCGATGAAGCCGAACGCGTTGCCCGAGACGACCGCGACCTTGCGCAGTTTCTTCCCGAGCGTCATCCCCGTCGTGAGCGTCTCCGGCGAGGTCGCCTTGCCGCGCACGACTTCGAGCAGCTTCATGATGTTCGCCGGCGCGAAGAAGTGCAGGCCGAGCACCTTGTCGGGACGCGACGTGAACGAGGCGATCGTGTCGATGTCGAGCGTCGAGGTGTTGGACGCGAGGATCGCGTCGGGCTTCGTCACCTTGTCGAGGCGCGTGAAGACCTGCTGCTTGACGTCCATCGACTCGAACACCGCCTCGACGACAACGTCGACGTCGCTCAGATCGTCGTAGTCCTCAGTGAACGTGATCGCGTTGGCGCGCTTCCACGCGTCTTCTTGCGAAAGACGGCCTTTGTCGACCTGATACTTGAACATCCCGAAGACCATCTCGCGGGCCTTCTCAACCTGTGCGTCGTTCGTCTCGACGACCGTCACCGGGATCCCGGCCTCTGCGAACGTGATCGCGATCCCGGTCCCCATCGTCCCCGCGCCGACGACGCCTGCGGTCGCAACCGTGCGCGGCTGTGCGGGCGGAAGACCCGGGATCTTGCCCAGCTCGCGTTCGGCGAAGAACACATGACGGAGCGCCGCCGACGGCTTGGACCGCGCGCACTCCTCGAATAGACGCGCTTCGCGCGCGAGGCCGCGCTCGAACGGCAGCTCGATCGCCGCCTGCACCGCGTCGACGAGCTTGTGCGCGGCATAGCCGCCGTTTTCCTCAGGCGGCACCATCTTGTGCGCTTGCGCGACGACGAACGGGGTCGCGAACAGGCCGAGGTTCGCGACGCCGAGCTGCGCCTGCAGCGCGGAGATGCGGCGCTTCGGCTTACCGGCATACGCCTTCGCGGCCTCGACGACATCGCCGTCGACGACTGCGTCGAGGATGCCCTTCTGCTTCGCCTCGTCGGCTTTGACGTTGGCGCCCTTGAGCATGTACTGCAGCGCGTCGTTCGCGCCGATCAAGCGCGGCAGTCGCTGCGTCCCGCCCGCGCCCGGGATCAGCCCGAGCTTGATCTCCGGGAGTCCGACCTTCGTGCCGCTCTTCGCGATGCGATAGTCGCACGCGAGCGCGAGCTCAAGCCCGCCGCCCAGCGCCGTGTTTTCGAGCGCGGCGACGAACGTCTTGTCGCTCTTCTCGACGGCCGCGATCACGTCGCGGATCGTCTTGGTCTCCGGTGTCGGCTCGGTGCTGAAGTCGTTCACGTCCGCGCCGCCCGAGAAGAGGCCGTTCGCGCCGGTGAAGATCACCGTCGTGACGCTCGGATCGGCGTTCGCCGCCTCGACGACGGGCACGAGCTCTGCCGAGAGCGCGAACGAGAGCGCGTTGACCGGCGGATTGTCGATCGTGATGACGCGGATACCGTTGCCGGCGTCCGTCGTCGTGATGAAGTTCGCCATGGTCCCCTTACACAGTCACGAGCGCGCGGCGGTCGACCTCGAAGATGTCGTCGCTGCCGGCCATCACATCGCCCGAGCCTTCGGTGATCTGCTTCTGATAGTGCGAATACTGCGAGAGCACGTGGTGCGCGTAGAACGTCGCCGTCGCGATTTTGGCGGTATAGAACTCGTCGTTCTCACCGGCAGCGAGCTTTTCGGCGGCGACCTTCGCGGCACGGAAGAGCTGCCAACCGCCCGCGACGATCCCGAAGAACTCCAAGAACGGAACGCTTCCGCCGAACGCTTTGCGCAGATCGCCCATCGCGTTCATCCCCAGCCACTGCGCCGTCTCGCCGAGCGCTTTCGTCGCCTCGCCCAGCGACGCGCCGAGCGCCTTGAGCTGCGCGTCGTCCGAGTCCGACAGCTCTTTGGAGAACCGGCCGATCGTCTTGAGCACCTTGGTCGCGGACGCGCCCATGTCGCGGATTAACTTTCTTCCGACCAGATCGAGGGCCTGAATCCCGGTCGTCCCCTCGTAGATCGTCGTGATGCGCACGTCGCGGTACTGCTGCGCGATCCCGGTCTCTTCGATGTAGCCCATTCCGCCGAAGACCTGGAGCGCGGTCGAGCAGACGTCTTGCGCCGTCTCCGTGCACCAGCCTTTGACGACCGGGATCATCAGCTCGACGAACGCCTTGTTCTCCTTGCGCGCCGCATCATCGGGGTTCTTGATCGAGTGGTCGAGCGCGGCCGCCGTGACGTACGACAGCGCGCGCATCGCCTCGATCTTCGCCTTGCACTCGAGCAGCATGCGCCGCACGTCGGGATGCTTGATGATCGTGACCGGCTCCGGGTTCTTCGACGCCGCGTCGCGGAACTGCACACGCTCCTTGGCGTACTGCACCGCGCTCTGATACGCGCGGTCCGCGACGGCGAGACCCTGCACGCCGACGCTGAAGCGCGCTGCGTTCATCATGATGAACATGTATTCCAAGCCGCGGTTCGGCTCGCCGACGAGGTACCCGATCGCGCCCGCTCCCTGTTCGCCGTAGTTGAGCGTACAGGTCGGGTTGCCGTTGATCCCCAGCTTGTGCTCGATCCCCGCGCAGCGCACGTCGTTGCGCTCGCCGAGCGATCCGTCCGCATTCACCAGCACTTTGGGGACGATGAACATCGAGATCCCCTTCGTTCCTGCGGGCGCGCCGGGAAGACGCGCGAGGACGAGGTGGATGATGTTCGGGGTGAGATCGTGCTCGCCGAACGTGATGAAGATCTTCTGACCCTTGAGGCGATAGTGATCGCCTTCGGGCGTCGCGCTCGTGCGCACCGCAGCGAGATCGGAGCCGGCTTGCGGCTCGGTCAGGCACATCGTCCCGCTCCACTCACCGCTGACCAGCTTGGGCAGATACTGATGCTTCTGCTGCTCGCTGCCGGCGAGCTCGATCGCTTCGATCGCGCCTTGGTTGAGCAGCGGACCGTTCGCGAAGCCGATGTTCGACGCGTTCCACATCTCGAGCGTCGGGCCGAGCAGCACTTGCGGCAGCCCTTGACCGCCGTGCTCGGCGGAAACCGGCAGACCGATCCAACCCGCCTGCGCGAACTGCGCGTACGCTTCCTTGAAGCCTTTGGGCGTCGTGACCTCGCCGTCTTTCCACGTGCAGCCTTCGACGTCGGCGCTGCGATTGAGCGGATCGAGGACCTCGCTCGCGAACGTCGAGGCTTCGTCGAGGATCGCGTCGATCACGTCGGCGGAATCCTCGTAGCCGGGTAGCTTGGCGATCTCGTCGACGCCGGCGAGTTCGCGCAGAACGAACTGCATGTCACGCAGGGGGGCGCGGTAGGTGCTCATGATCTCCTCCTCGTCACTCCGAGGACGTGACGTCGCCGTACAAGTCGGAGCGCAGCTTTTGCAACGCTTCGATCAAATTTGTGAGGTACGGAAGAAAGCCGGACTTGATGCTCGTGAGGCGCTCTTCGCCGTCGGCGGTGATCCGGTAGACGGTCGTGCCGCGCTTCGTCGTCTCGTCGATCTCGCCGGCGATGAAGCCGCGCTCCTCGAGCCGACGCAGCAGCGGATAGACCGTGTTGGGGTTGACCGGGAAGATCCCGCCGAGCTCGCCGATGCGCTGCATGAGCCCATAGCCCGAGTCGGGCTGGACGTGGAGCATCTGGAGGACGAGCATCGGGAAGACGGTCTTGGTTTTGACCTCTCCTTGGAAGACGCGGTCCCCCCAATCCTCAGGGAGCGCCGTGGCGGCTGCCCTTGACCGTGTCGCCATATATTATCAATAATAGGTTACGGTTAAGTCGTCAAGGAGGGTCATGAGCCAAGCTGCCGCCACCCCGACGCTCCCTGCCTTCATCCGAGAGCGCCTGGCGATACCACGCCCGGTTGCCTTGGCGCAGCGCCGGCACGGCCAGACCCATGCCCTGAGCAGCGCCGAGGTCCACCGGCGCAGCGCCGCCGTCGCCCATGCCCTCCGGGCACGCGGGATCGGGCGCGGCGACCGGGTCGCGATCATGGCGGAGAACCGCGTCGACTGGCTGATCGCCGACTTCGGGACGCTCTACGCGGGCTGTGTCGTTGTTCCGATGTACGCCACGACCGCAGCCGATCAGGTCGCGTTCATCCTGCGCGACAGTGAGGCAAAGCTCGTCTTCACCGACAACGCGGAGACTGCGGCGAGAATTCGGGCCGCTGCTGCAAACTGTCCGCCGTTGATCGTCTTCGAGAGCGACGGCGACGACACGTTCGAGGAATTCGTCGCATCGGGGGTCGCGCTTCACGACGCCGACCCGCACGCAGTCGAACGCTTCGCCGACGGCATCGACGTCGACGAGCTCGGCGTGCTCATCTACACCTCGGGGACGACTGGCATTCCCAAAGGCGTGATGCTCTCGCACCGCAATCTCGTCGCGAACGTGATGGATGCGTTCGATCTGACGGTCAGCGGGCTCGAGACCGGCGAGAGCGCGCTCTCGGTCCTTCCGTTCGCACACATCTACGAGCACACCGACGCGCTCGGGTATCTCTTCTGCTTGGCGACGCATTACGTGACGACGCCCGAGCATCTGCTCGAGGATCTCAAAGCGCTGCACCCCGCGCATGCCGCATTCGTGCCGCGCATCTTCGAACGACTGGTGGCAGGGATCGTCGGCAACGCGCAGACCGCGGGCGGGATGCGTGCGAAGCTGGTGCCGTGGGCGCTCGAGATCGGAACCGCGTACGAGCGCGCGCGCCGGAGCGGCGAACCGATCTCGCCGATGCTGCGCGCGCAACACGGCCTTGCGCACGCGCTCGTGCTGCGCAAGATCAAGCCGATGCTCGGCCTCGATCGCCTGCGCTACTTCGTGAGCGGAAGCGCACCGCTCCACAAAGACACCGCGCTCACGCTCGCCGCGATGGGGATCGAGATCTGCGAAGGCTACGGGATGACCGAGACGGCGCCCGTCGTCACCGTGAACCGGCCATCCGACAACGTGCTCGGCAGCGTCGGGACCCCGATTCGCAACGTGCAGGTGAAGATCGCCGACGACGGCGAGGTCTTGGTCAAAGGGCCCAACGTGATGATGGGCTACTACAAGGTGCCGCCCGAGGAACAGCCGTTCACTGCCGACGGATGGCTGATGACCGGTGACGTGGGTCACCTCGACGCGACCGGCCACCTGTTCATCACCGACCGCAAGCGCGAGCTGTTCAAGTCGAGCGGCGGAAAGTGGATCTCTCCGGCGCGCATCGAGACGGCGATCAAGCGCAGCATTTACATCGGACAGGTCGTGGCGTTCGGCAACGGGCGCCCGCACCCGGCTGTCCTCGTCGCGCCGAACTGGACGCTCGTGCGCCAAACGCTCGGGATCGATCCCGACATGCCGACGCAGGAGGTCTCGCAGCGTCACGACGTCCGCACGCTGATCATTAGCGAGATCGAAGCCCACACCGCCGATCTTGCGTCGTACGAACGCGTTCACCGTATCGCGTTGCTTCCGCGCGACCTTACCGAGAAAGACGGTGAGCTCTCGCCGACGCTCAAGGTGAAACGCTGGGTCGTCGAACAGCACTTCGCCGCGCTCATCAATGCGGCGTACGCCGAGGATCTGCGCGCACGCACGACACGGTGAGGACGTTGCGCGCGCGGACGGCCGACGGCCTCGAACTCGCCGTCGACGTCCGCGGCGACGAGCGGTCACGACACGCGATCGTCTTCGCTCACGGCGGCGGCCAAACACGGCATGCGTGGGACGTGACTGCGCGCGCAGTCGCCGACGCGGGTTGGACCGCGTACACGTTCGACCTCCGCGGGCACGGTGACAGCGAGCGCGCGCCGGACGGCTGCTATTCGCTCGACGGGTTCGTCACCGATGTCGCAACGGTCAGCGCGCTCGTCGCCGGCGACGCGCCTGTGCTGGTCGGCGCCTCGCTGGGCGGTATCGCGTCGCTGCTCTACTGCGGCGAGCGACACGGGGCGGCACGCGCGCTCGCGCTCGTCGATATCGGTGTGCGTTCACGGGATGAAGGCGTCGCACGCATCATCGCGTTCATGCGGCGCCACGTCGACGGGTTCGCGTCGCTGGAAGAAGCCGCCGCAGCGGTTGCGGCGTACGCCCCGCGGCGCGGCGAGCGCACGCGACCCGAGGGCCTCCGCAAAAACCTGCGCCGCGACGACGACGGCCGCTATCGCTGGCACTGGGATCCGGCGCTGCTCGGAACCTTCGACACCGAAGACGTCACGCGGAACGAACGCCTCGACGCCGCGCTACGCGGATTGACGATCCCGATGACGGTCATCCGCGGCGCGCACAGCGACGTGCTCGATGCGGAAGCCGCTGCGGAGACGGCGCGCCTGGGCGGCGGCACGGTGACGACGGTCGGCGCTGCGGCGCACATGGTCGCCGGCGACGCGAACGACGCGTTCAGCGATGCGTTGTTCGCATTCCTGGAGCAGCGAGCATCGGCGCGGGTGCGCTGAGCGTGTGACGCCACACGTGTGGCGGAGGTTGTTGCGCCGGGAGCGGCTGCATTGGCATTGGCGCAGGCTGCGTCACCGGCGGACCAACGCGGTGATGCGGCGGAGCCACGATGATGACGGGATAGGTCGCGTTCCACCCGTACGCGCCTGAGCCGTAGTAGGGATATGCGTACGGCACCGCAGGTGCGTACGTGCCGTATCCGCCGTACGCGCCGGTGTCGTAATACGTATCGTTCGGGACGTAAGGCGCCGCGGGGACCGAGGAGACGTACGGACTCTCTTGCTGCTCGGTAACGTAACGGTCGGCCACATCGATCTCGTCCGCGTCGAACGTCTTCCCCGACGCGTGGCCGCGGATCGTCACTTCCATCCCGATCGCAAGTTGCACGCCGCTCGGTCGAATGACGAAGCCGTGATGCATCGTGACGTCGTCGAGGTAGCCGTGCTCGTCGCGTAGCGTCAGCCGGTTTTTACCGATGAAGCCGTCGATGACCCCGTGGACCGACTCGCTTTGCGCGGGTCGCGCGTACGACGGCAGATCGGCGCTCGCGGCGTGTGGCGCTGCGAACGCCAACGCGAGCACGGCGAACCCGGCGCAGCGAGCGTCCATCCTTTAAGAGTATAGCCGAAAAGCGCACCCGCGCGTTGGTGAGCGTCCCCACGCTCGGTTGGCAACACGCGCTTTGCATGGCAGGGTACGGTGATCAGAGAGACCCTCGTTTCAAGGAGCCAACTCATGATTTCGTCGGTAGCAGAAACGTTCGCGAAGACCTGGCCCAATTTCGTGTGGCGCGGCATCTTCGCATTGATCCTCGCAGCGATCGCGTTCGCCTATCCCGGCCCGACTGCCGCCGTCCTGACGTACGCCTTCGGTGCGTATATCCTCCTGAGCGGCTTCGCGTTGCTCACGGCGGGATTTGGTTTCTCGTCGCTTCCTGGCCCGTGGCTCGCTCTCATGCTCCTCGGCCTCCTCTCGATTGTCGCCGGCATCTACATGCTCGCGGAGCCAACCATCGGTGCTCTTTCGCTCGCGTACACCATCGCGCTGTGGGCGATCGCCGCAGGCGTTCTCGAGATCTACGCCGCCATCGAGACGCGCAACGTCATGCCCAATGCGTGGCTTTGGGCCGTCGCAGGTATCATTACGATCGCCGCAGGCGTCCTGGTCGCATCTGCCCCTGCACGCGGCTTGATCGCCCTCTCGTACACCGTCGGGATCTACGCGGCACTCGTCGGAATCGCGTCGATCACCTTCGCCGTGCGGCTACGCACTCTCGCGCACGACGTCCATGGTGCCGCGACGACGATGTGAAACCGATGCACCTAGCGAGTGCCGGGCAGGAACTGGACGAACAGCGACCCGTCAGCGGCAAGGAAGATGCCCATGCGGATCTGACCGGAATCCAGCATCGCGTACGTGTTCGCAAATTGCGGACAAGCTCGTTGTCTCCCCGGGCGGGTCGCCGTTACCATCTGGGAGCGCAAGACGACCGCGTCGCCGTGCAGCGTGACGAGCTCGAGGGTGAACGGAGAGCACTTCTGCGCACCCCGGTTATAGACTCTGAGTTCGTCACCGTCGGGGAGCGCGATCGTCCCGCACAGGTCACCTATCCCGCATTCGGGGCGCGCCTGCGCTACCGCACCGTCGGTGTACGTGACCGGGGGCGGTAACGTCGTCGGCGCCGCATCGGCTTGCACGCTAGTCGCAAGAGCGGCGGCCGTGAGGAGGATCGCTACACCACGTTTCATCTTCCATGACGGTAGCGCAAGAATCGCGGCGCAAAAAGCCTATTGAAAGTCTCTACTACTTTTTATAGGGGATGGAGAGCACGGCATGCAGACGTCCGATGTTCGCAATGTGAAACGGGTTCTGGGGTTCGTCGCCTTTGCATTCCTTCCGTTGGCCGCAAAAGCCGCCACGCAGGATGCGTCGGACGAGCGGCAGATGGGCGCGCAGCTCTTTGCGCAGCTCAAGTCCCAAGGCGAGATTGTCGCCTCGTCGCCACTCTACGATCGGCTTCGTCCCATCGCGAACGCCATCACCCGTGTCGTACAACCGCGATATCCGTATCCCATTCACTTTTACATCGTTCACGAAAAGCAACCAAACGCGTTCGCTGCTCCCGGCGGCAACATCTACGTCGTCGACTCGCTCTTTTATTTCGTCAAGAACACGGAAGAGCTCGCCGGAACGATCTGTCACGAGACGTCACACCTGATCCATCACGATTCGATCGGTCAGATGCAGCGCGACGCGGCGATCCGCCGACGCGCGATCGCCGCCACGGTGTTGCTCGGGCCGACCGTCGCCACAGCGTTGGCAGCGACCGCGATCGGACGTCTTGACTCACTCCACTACTCTCGCGACATCGAGGAGCAGGCCGACATCTCCGGCGCCGACACCTGCGCGGCGGCGCACTACAACCCCTGGGGATTGGTTTGGCTCTTTCGCGACTTTGCGAGCGCCGATCTCAAACAACCGCCGGAGATCCTGTCGGACCATCCGAACGATACCCACCGCATCACGGCGCTCGAACAACACTTTCGCGCCTATCCGTCGACGTTTGCGGGGTATAGCAGCGACTCTCGATCGGCGACACCGCTCGCGCTGCCGTCAAACGAAGCGGAGCACTTCCTTCGCTGATGCCGTTCGCGAACAGGATGCGGACGCTTCACCGCGCTTCTCGCGTCGCTCGGTCAGACCAGCCACTCGATGAGGAGCTGATTTAGGCGGTCCGGCGCGTCCAGCGGGATCCAATGGCTCGCGCCCTCGATCTGCTCGTAGCGCCAGGGCCCCTTCACGAAGCGTTCCGACATTTTCATGCGTTCGCCGTCGAGATAGTGGTCGTTCGTCGACCAGATGCCGAGGGTTGGCGCTTGCACGGGCGGCAGACTCGGGAGTGGTCCCGGGGGTCGCGGCGCGAGGTTCGCCCGGTACCAGTTCAACGATGGCGTTAACGCGTTTTCGCGCGAAAGATCCGTGACGTAACGATCGACATCACCGTTGCCGCGGAGCAACTCTCGGAACAGTGCCCAATCATCGTGCTGCAGCCAAGCTTCGGCGGTTCCGTCAAACTGGAAAAATAGCTGGTACCACGCCATTTCTCGTTGGCGCAACGTGGGTGGAGTGAGCGGATGCGGCACGGAGAGGACGACGAGCTTGCGCACGCGATCAGGATGAAGCGCTGCAGTCAGCCACGCGACCGCGGCTCCCCAGTCGTGGCCGACGACGTCGGCCGCGGCGATATCGTATGCGTCAAGAACGCCTAGTGCCTCGCTGACCGCGTTCTGCAGGGAGTACGCGCTCACGCCATCGGGTCGATCGGAGCGTCCGAATCCGCGCAGGTCCGGCGTGATTACTCGGAATCCGTTCGCGACTAGGAATGGGACTTGGTTGCGCCAGACGTATACCGAATCCGGCCAACCGTGCAGCAGGAGGATGGGTTTGCCGCTGCCGCGCTCTTCGACATAAATCGAGATGCCGTTCACCTGAATCATGCGCGTACGATCTCCAAGAGCCGCATTGACTTCTCAATTCACAGTGGCGTCGACGCTCAATGCATAGGCCACGCGGTCAACATGTAACGGCCCACTTTGGGGATCGCGAAATCGCTTAAGGTCTCTTTACTTGAAAGAGCTCGCGATTCGCCCTACATCCAGCGGTCGAGCGGGCTGCGGTCTCGCGGTGGCCTCACGAGGGTA
>CAZABL010000082.1:8752-17353 GCA_964483365.1 uncultured bacterium | reverse complement strand
GACAGGCTTCACGCTTCGACAGGCTTCACGCTTCGACAAGCTTCACGCTTCGACAGGCTCAGCGGGGACGCGTGCTTCGACCCCTGAGCCTGTCGAAGGGTCAGCGTGACATGGCGGCGTCGCGCTCCAAATACGTTTCGAGCGAGCCCAGGAGCTCGGCGACGCCGCCTTCGCGAATTTCCGGCGTGTCGAGGTCGTCGAGAAAAGCGCCTTGCTCGGTGTAGACGAGCCGCGTCCCGTTCCCGTCGGGCTTGAACTCGGTCGTCGCCACCGAGGCCGAGATCGGCGTCGCGTCCATCTGCATCGCGTAGCTGGTGACGATGCGCTGGTTCGGAACGATGTCGTGATAGAGCGCTTCGTAGGAATAGACGGGGCCGCCGGGCGAGCCGCCGGCATTCGTTTCGCGGCCGCCGACGCGAAAGTCCATCGTAAAGTTCTGCGCGGGATGATCGGGATCGCCGAACCATGCCGCCTTTTCCTTCGCGTTCGCAAACGCCGCAAAGACGCGCGAAGGTGAAGCGCTGTAGCTGCGCTCGATCACAAAGGTCGCGTGGCGTACGCGTCGTTCTTTCATAGGTTATCCTTCCGTTTCGGGGCCGTCGGGATGCTCTTCGAGATAGGCTGCGAGACGATCGAAGCGGCGTTCCCACATCGTGCGCCGCTTTGCGATCCAGTCCTCGGCGGTACGCAGCGCGCGCGGCACGATGCTGCACGTGCGAACGCGGCCGACCTTTTTCGAATGAACGAGACCGCTGTTTTCGAGAACCTGGACGTGTTGCATGACCGCGGGGAGTGACATGTCGAGCGGTTCTGCCAGCTGGCTCACTGTCGCGGGCCCGCGCGTCAGGCGTTCAACCATCTTGCGCCGGGTCGGATCGGAGAGCGCATGGTAGATTCCGTCCAGCGCTTGATAGTTAAGCACCTGGCTAAGTATAGCCGCAGCACCTCAGATGTCAAGCTTCCTGCGTCGGCTTGATGCGGATCGGGTAACCCATGATGCATGCGTCGCCTGAGCGTCGCGATCGTGGGAGTCCTGGTGGTTGCGGTGGCAGCGGCGATCGTCTTTGCGCACGATGCCGTCGCCTCGACGGTGTTGCGCGTCATCGCGGCTCGCATGGGTTATCAGGTACAGACCGAGCGCTTGCGCCTCAGCGGCTCCTCGCTTGCACTCGTCGCACCTGTGATCCGCAACGCAAACGGTGAGCCGGTCTTCTCCGCTGACCGCGTCGACATCGAGTACTCGCTGCGCGACCTCTTGCCCGGGAGTCAGCGCCGCTTCGGGCTGCGAGCGGTCGATCTCGAGCGACCGCTGCTGACGCTGATACACGAACCCGACGGTGGGTACAACATTGCGCCACCAAGCGCGGGGACGGCGACGCGGCCCGACAAGACGCCGCTCGACGTGCACCTGCGCGTGCGCGACGGACGCATCGCGTTCATCGATCGTTTCGTCGTTCCGAACAACGAACGACGCCAGTCGATCGCGCTCGACGTCGATGCGATCCTCGCGCCCAATGACCCGTCCTACTATCGCGTCGACGCGACGCTCGATGACGGCACGCGGCACTACCCGATCAAGGGACGCGCGCGCTTCGATCACGCGCGCGGTTTCGCATCGCAGCACTGGTGGACGCCGGAGATCCCGATCGGACCGATCGTCGACTTCGCGCTTTCGACGCACGCTGCCAATGTCGTCGACGGGCGGTTGCGCAGTTTCGACGCGCGCCTCTACGGCTTCATTCGCCCCGACGGGACCACCGACACGCACGCCGGCGCGAACGCGAGACTCGAAGGCGGGAAGATCTTCTCGCAGCAGCTCGCGCTCCCGATCGGCGACGCGCACGGCCCGCTGTACGTGAACGACCAAGGGTTGTTCACGACCGGGATCGATGCGACGCTCGCTGCTGTCCCGCTGCATCTCGTCGGCGCGGTCTACGACCTCGCCCATCCGACGCTGCGCTTCGCCTTGACCGCGCAGGGGCCGCTCGCACGCCTCAAGACGATCTCGCTTTCCGCCGCGAAGCGTCCGATCTCCGGCGACGTGCGCCTCGCGATGCGCATCGACGGTGCGCTGACCAATCCGCTCGTGCGCGCGGACTTCAGCTCGTCGCGCTTCGTCTACGATCGATTCACGCTGCACGACGTGCGCGGCGACGTTGCCTTCAGCGGTACTGCGTTCGACGTCGTCGGCGTTCGCGCGCACTACGGCCCGCTCACCCTGCTGAGCGGCGGACGGCTCGAGCTCGAGAAAGACGTGCGCGCGAACCTCGTCGTCGCGGTCGACGGTCCCAGCGACGCGATCCCCTACGCGCAGATGCTGCTGCCGCGGACGCGCGCGAACGGCGTCATCGTCCTCACCGGAACGAACGAGAAGCTCGGCTCGACCGGCTACATCGCAGCGCGTGGCGCAGGCGGAACGCTCGACGCGCCCTTCGCGATCACGCCCGAAGGAATCGGAACCGTCGGACCGCTCGCGCTCGACCGCGCCGACGGCGCGCGTCTGTACGCGCGTCTCGACGTCGACCGTCCGCACGGCAGCGTCGCCGGCGTCGTCGCCGTGCATCGTCTTTCGCTCCTTCCCGCGCATGGACGAACGCTTCCGGGGCTCACGATCCCGCTGAGCGATCTGCGCGGCGCGCTCGACGGGGACGTCGCGCTCGACGTGCGCGGAAGCAACCTTGCCGATGCCGCCGGCGCGGTGCACGTGCGCGGGGCCGCTGTCGGATCGCTCGCGCTCGGCGACGCCGACGTGCGCCTCGCCGGGAACGGCCGCAGCCTTGGCCTCGACGCGATTCGCGTGCGCGGACCGCTGGCCGATCTCGATGCGGGCGGCGCCTACACGAGCGGAATGTTCGCCGCGCAAGGACGTTTGCGCACGAGCTTCGCACGGCTGCGTCCGCTGCTGCGCGGCGCACCCGCGCGCGGCACGATCGATCTCCCGCTGCGCGTCGTCGCGACGAGTACCGAGAAGGTGCTGCAGATCGATCGCGGGCGGTTCGGCGATGCGGCGATCGGTCCGATCGCGCTACGCGACGCGTCGGCGACGATCGTGCAGCGCGGCAACGCGATCGACGTGCGCGCCGCGCGGCTCGGCGTCGCGGGCGGAAACGTCGTCGCGCACGGGAGCTTCGGGAACGGCGGGAGCATGCTGCTCAGCGCGAGCGGGATCGGCCTGGACGGCCTAGGCGTACCGGGGCTCCCCGTCCGCGGCGGTCGCCTCACCGCGATCGCGCGGCTCGAAGGAACGCAGCACGATCCGCGTGCCGCGCTCGGCGTCGCACTCGCCGGCGCACGCTTCGCGAACGCGCCGCTCGCCGCAGCCGGGTTCGCGACGTACCGCGACGGGCGGCTGCGCATCGATGACACGAGCGCGACGTTCGCCGGTGCAACGGCAACGGCGACCGGCAGCGTTGACGGTCTGCGTCCCGCCAAGATCGCGCCGCGCGTCGACCTGACGGCGCAGCTCGCCGGTGCCGACGTCGGAACGCTCGCGCGGATCGCGCACGTGCGTCTTCCGTACCCGCAAGCCGCGGTCGATGCGACCGTGCACGTCGCCGGCGCAGCGAGCGATCCCGCGGTGAACGGGAGTGCACGGATCCCCGTCGGATCGATCAACGGTTTAACCTTCCGCGACGTCGTCGTCCCGGTCCATGGAACGCTACGCGCGCTCGACGTCAGCGGCGGACGCGCCGTCGTCGGAACGACCGCGCTGCACTTCGACGCGTCGGCAGGCGCTACGCGCACGCACGTCGCGATCGCCGCGCCGCGCGTCGATCTCGCCGACTTCAACGACTACTTCGACACCGCTGAGACGCTCGCGGGACGCGGTCATCTTGCTGGTTCGCTCACGCTCGGGGGTTCGTCGCTCGCCACCTCCGGCGATGTCGCGCTGCGTGGGACGCGGATCCGCCGTCTCCCGATCGGCGACGTCAGCGCGGCGTGGACCTCGCACGGCAGAACGATCTTCGCGCGCGGCGCCGCCGGCGGCGCGCACGGGCGCCTCGACGCGAACGGCTCCGCGATCCTCCCCGCGAGCGATCCGCTGCATCGTCTCGCGGCGAGCGATCTCGATGTTGGCGCGCGGCTGAGCGGGCTCGATCTGGGGACCTGGCTTCCGGCGTTCGGGATGCAGGTACCGGTCACCGGACGGATCGACGGTAACGCACACGTTCGCGGCGTCGCGCCGCGTCTCGCGCTTGCGGGCCAAGCGGCGCTCACCAACGGCGTCGTCGGCCGCGTCCCGATCCGCCGGCTCACCGTCGTGGCGAGCGCCGATCGCGGCCGCGCGCGAATCACGAGCGCCCAGCTTCAGGCACTCAACCTCACCGCGACCGGATCGGGGACCTTCGGTCTGGACCCCTCGCAGCCGTTCGATCTCGCGCTCCACGCCGTTTCGCCCGACGTCGGCGCGTTCGCGCGCCAAGCGACGGGGAAGCCGTTCGACATCGCGGGCGCGCTTGACGCGACGCTGCACGCGCACGGCACGCGCAACGCCCCAGCGCTCGCGGCGACCGTCAACGTCGCGAATCCGCGCGTGCGCAACGTCGTTGCGAACCGCGCGCATCTCGATGCCGCGTTCGGCGATCGCCGCCTGACGCTGCGGGACGCCTCGATCGACTTCCCGACCGGGATCCTGGCGTTCTCCGGGAGCGTACCCGCGACGCAGCAACCGCCGTTCATCGACCGGCGCAACGCCCCGATCACCGCGCATGTGCTCGTGCAGCACGTCGATCTCGGACAGTTCACCGCGCTCTTCCCCAACGGCACGAAGCTCGGCGGACTGCTCGACGGCGACGTGCGCGTGAACGGGACGGTGCGCGATCCATCCCTCGCCGGCCAGCTCGCCCTCACCAAGGGAAGCTATGTCTCGCCGCTCCTTGCGTCCGGGGTGCGCAACGCGACGGCGACTCTCGCGCTCGCCGGACATCGCGCCGGACTGAGCGCGCTGCACGCCGACATCGGCGGCGGCGCGATCGACGGTGACGGCGACGCGAGCGTGGGGGATTTGAGCGCGCTCCAACAGACGCTCGCGTTCCGCCTGACGACGCGCGAGAAGAACCTCGGTCTCGAGGTCGCGAACCTCTTCCGCTCCAAGGTCGACGGCGATCTCGCGGTGAGCCGCACGATCGGCAATCCGATCCTCATCGCCGGCAATCTCGCTTTCTCGCACACCCGCATCCCGATTGCCGCGCTCCTGCCCCGTCCGTCGTCGTCATCCGCCCCGCCGCCGATCCCGATCGCGTTCGATCTGAACGTCAGCGCAACGAAGGACGACCGGGTGCAAGGTCCCAACGTCGACGTCGGCGCGCTCGGGAAGGCGCGGCTCACCGGAACGCTCGCGCACCCGACGCTCGCGGGCCGCTTCACCGCGACCGACGGAACGCTCAGCTTTTATCGCACCTTCGTGTTGCAGAGCGCGCGCGTCGCGTTCGCACCGTCCAACGGAATCATCCCCAACGTCGACGCGACCGCGACGACGCACATCCCCGACCCGTCGACCGACGTGCTCCTCCACGTGCACGGTCCGGCGACGCAGCTCAGTCTCGATCTCGCCTCGCGACCCGACTACGATCGCGCGCAGATCCTCGGGCTGCTCGTCAACGCGCAGGCGTTCGGCGCCGTCAGAGGCGTCGCGCAGACCTCACCAACCGGCGGCGGTAACGCGCTCCAAGGCGCGGCGACGGGCTTCGTCGATCAGCAGTTCACGCGCTCGATCTTCCAGCCGTTCTCGAGCAGCATCGGGAGTGCGATCGGACTCTCGTCGTTCGAGTTCGCGCCGTCGGTGACCGGCGGTTTCACCGCCAACGCGATGCGGCGGCTGAGCGAGCACGTCACGGCGACGTTCGGCGAGACGCAGGGACCCAACGGGTCGCGGCAGAGCGTCGCTCTCTCCGGGAACTTCTCGAACGCGACCGCCGTCCAGCTCTCGCTCTACAGCGCCGGGACCGCGCCGAGATCGTTCGGGGTCGCGACGCCCTTCACGCCGACCGGTCCGACGAACTTGGAGCTCGATGCGCTCGCGCCGCCGCCGGGCTCGAGCGGCTTCGTCTTCTCGTACGTCAAGAAGTTCTGGGTCGGCGGGCCGCCGGTCCCGACGCCACAGCAGATCCGCAACGAAACCGCACCGGGCAAGGTGACCGTGCAGCACTGAATCGGCGCGTCACGGCCCCGCCCGCGCGCGGCGCGCGTGCAGCACGGTCATCGACAAATAGGCGCCCAGCCACGAGCCGAGCGCCGCGAAGAGCACGTACCACGGGTTGCGCGTGTACGTGATGACGGCAAACGACGACAGCAGGTACCACGCGCTGCTCCAACTCGCCGCCGCGATGCGTCTGCGGCCCGCGACCGCGGCGGTGAACATCACGTAGACGGCGTCGGTCGCTGCGGTGCTCGCAAGAACGCCGAGCGCGAGCCAGGGTTGGATCTGCGCAGCTAGATCGAGCATGATGCCGAGGCTTCGACGCGACCGACACGAACGGATCGTTCGATGCGAGCGCTCGTGCTTGCGATGCTGATGATCATCGTTGCTCTCCCTGTGTCGGCGGCCGAACGCTGGCAGACGTTACCGCCGACGCCGGCGGCGATTCCGGCGCAGCGCAGCGGTCAAGCGCGCGCCAACGGGATCAGTATTCACTATGCCGTCTACGGCCACGGCTCGCCGGTGATTCTTCTCCACGGCGGCCTTGCAAATCTCGAGTACTGGGGCAACCAGATTCGTGCACTGGCGCCATACCATACGGTCATCGCGATGGACAGCCGTGGCCATGGGCGCACGACGCGCGATGCGCGTCCGTACGGCTACGATCTGATGGCGAGCGACGTCGTCACGTTGATGGATGTTCTCCACGTGCAAAAAGCCGCCGTCGTCGGTTGGAGCGACGGTGGGATCATCGGCCTCGATCTCGCGATGCACCATCCCGACCGCGTCAGCCGGGTCTTCGCGTTCGCTGCGAACACGCGAACGTCGGGCGTGAAGGACAACTTCGATCGGATCCCCACGTTCGCCGCGTTCATCGCGCGAGCGCGGCGCGAGTACGCCGCGCGCTCGGCGACGCCGCACGACTACGACGCATTCCTCAAGCAGATCGGTGTGATGTGGGCAACGCAGCCCAACTGGACCGATGCGCAGCTCAAGACGATCCATGTTCCGGTCCTGGTCGTCGACGGCGACCACGACGAGGCGATCAAGCGCGAGCACACGGAGTACATGGCCGCGACGATCCCGCACGCCGGTCTGCTGATTTTGCCGAACGTGAGCCATTTCGCGTTTTTGCAGGACCCGCGTCTGTTCAACGATGCGATCTTCGACTTTCTCGGCGATCGCGAGAGATGAAGTCGCGCTAAGAGTGCGGTGAAGCTTCTCTGAGATCGCATGCCCTCGCAGCTGCGCGTTGCGTATGATCGGCAAGCGGACGCGTTCCGCACGCATTCATTCGCTCAGGGAGACTCCTCCATGGTCACCAAAGCGCTCATCGCCACCGCGCTTCTCGCGTCCCTCGTTGCGCCGCTCGCGGCCAGCGCCGGCGAGGTCGGGAACCGCATCGACAACCAGCAAGCGCGCATCAACCAAGGCTGGCACAACGGTTCGCTCACGCGCGGCGAGTACCGCCGCCTCGACAACGGTCTCGACCACGTCCAAGCGCAGCGCAGCCGCGACCTCCGCCGCAACGACGGTCACCTCACCGGCCGTCAATACGTGCAGCTCAACCGTCAGGAGAACCGTCTCTCGCATCGCATCTACGTCGACAAGCACAACAGCGCCGACCGTCCGTAGTCGAGCGTCCGTTCGCGCACGTCGACCGCGGCCGGGCGATCTTCGAACGGATCGCAGCGGATCAGCGCGTCGCCCACCGGGGCGGCGCGCTTGTGCTTGCGCACCGTCGCGCGCACGTCGTAGCCCGCGAGCTCGCCGAGATGACCGGCCGGACCGTTCCAGCGCACGCGCTCGATCGTCGTCTCGAGCCGCACCGACGCAAAGTACCGCAGCTCCGCCGACGCCTCGTCGCCCAGCGCGACAAGCAGCGCGTTGGCGCGATGTGCGAGACTCGCCAAGCGCGTCCAGGTTGCCGAGCCCGTTCCGCGTCCGCTCGGCAGCGCCGGGAGAATCACGACGGTGAAGGCCTGCGAGCGCAGCACGATGTCGGCGGCACGCGCCGCCGCGATCGGTTCGCGGGCAGGGACGACCAAGAGCCGTTCGAGCTGCACCCCGGCTGCTGCGAGCGCCGGCGGGAAGAGCTCGACACCGATCAGCGCCCCCAAGCCCCGGCGTGTCGCCGCCGCGAGCAGGCGCGCCGCGAGCGCGCTTCGCCCCGAACTCGGCGCGCCTTCGAGCGTTGCGATCGTCCCCCGCGGGAACCCGCCGCCTAGGATCCGGTCGAGCTCGGCGAACCCGGTCGCGACCGCCGCGTCCTCGCCCAGGGCGAACGCCGCCGCCGTCGCCTCGCGGTGACGCCGGTCGAGTCGCTCCCGGAGCGCCGCAAAGGCGGGGTTCAGAGCCTGCCCTGAGCCTGACGAAGGGGGCATGGGAGGGTCATGGTAATCGAACATGTGTTCGACTGTCAACGCCCGTTCAGCCCGCGCCGCGGTAGGTCTCGTCGAGCT
>CAZABL010000082.1:0-8652 GCA_964483365.1 uncultured bacterium | reverse complement strand
TGTGTTCGACTGTCAACGCCCGTTCAGCCCGCGCCGCGGTAGGTCTCGTCGAGCTGGTGGTCGAGGAAGGCGTCGTCGATCAGCACGACCGTGAAGAGCACGTGAGCGCGGCGCGACGGATGCCACGAAGCAAGCAGCTTCTCCATCGCTTCCAAGTTTTTCCCCAGGAGGTACATCGATGCGCTGATGGGGATGATCCTGGGACCCGTGACCGCACTTCCAACGATTCCCGCGGACGCGATCGACGTCGCCCCGATCCGCTACGTCGACCGGACGCTTCCCAACGGCCTGCGCGCACTGCTCGTGCGCGATCCGCGCGTCCCGTCGGTCGCGATCAACGTCGCGTACCGGGTCGGCGGCAAGGACGACCCGGCGGGTCGCTCCGGTTTCGCGCACCTCTTCGAGCACCTGATGTTCAAAGGCACCTCGAAGACCGCGCCCGAGACGATCGACCGGCTCACCGAGGACGTCGGCGGCTACAACAACGCCTTCACCTCCGAAGACATCACGAACTACTACGAGGTCGTGCCGTCGAATCACCTCGAGCGCCTGTTGTGGGCCGAGGCCGATCGGCTCGCCGCGCTCACCGTGAACGACGAGAACTTCGCGACCGAGCGCGACGTCGTGATCGGCGAGTACGACCAGCGCATCCTCGCCGAACCGTACGGGATGCTCGACGAGCTGGTGAACCGCGAAGCGTACGCGGTGCATCCGTACAAGCGTGGTGTGATCGGCAGCCCCGAAGAGCTGCGTGCCGCCTCGCTCGACGACGTCGTCGCGTTCCACGCGACCTACTACCGTCCCGACAACGCGGTGCTCGTCGTCGTCGGTGATCTCGACATCGAGCAGACGTGGAGCTGGGTCGAGCGCTGGTTCGGCGCGATCGACAAACCCGTGGGAAGCGTACCGCGCGTGCACGTCGTCGAACCGGCGCAAACGCGCGAACGGACGTACACGTATCGCGGCGCGAACGTGCCGTTGCCGGCGGCCGAAGAGGCGTATCACATCCCGTCGGCGTCGCATCCCGACGCCGCGGCGCTCGACGTGCTCGAAGCGTTGCTCGGCTACGGCCGCTCCTCGCGGCTGTACACGTCGCTCGTGTACGGCAAGCAGCTGGCCTCGAGCGCGTATGCATCAGCCGATTTGCGCGAGCAGCCGGGGCTGTTCAGCGCGCGCGTGACGTGCGCGCGCGGCGTCGCGCTCCCCCGTGCGCGTGCGGCGCTCGACGAGGAGCTCGAGCGCGTGCGCATCGAGGTGCCCGAGCCGGCCGAGCTGGCGCGCGTGAAGACGCAGATCGCGAGCGCACTCGTGCGCAGCCGGCAGACGAACTCCGGCGTTGCGCTCGCGCTCGTGCGCGCGACCACCGAGCGCGGCGATCCCGAGACCGTCAACGCCGATCTCGCCCGCTACTTCGCGGTGACGGGCGACGACGTGCTGCGCGTTGCGCGCACGTATTTGCGTCCCGAGAACCGCACCGCGATCGAGTATCTCCCGGAATGACGATCCCCACCGCCGGACCGCCGCGTTCCGCGACGCTTCCCGCGCCGCGCGAACGGACGCTCGACAACGGACTGCGCGTCGTCGCCTTCGAGCAGCGTGCGCTCCCGCTGGTCGCCGCGCAGCTCGTCGTGCGCTGCGGTGGTTCGAGCGAGAACGAAGACGAGGCCGGACTCTCGGCGTTCGTCGCCGCGCTGCTCACGCAAGGGACGACGCAGCGCGACGCGCTCGCACTCGCGCAAGCTTCGGACGCGCTCGGCGCGCGGCTCGATGCGGCGTCGGGATACGATGCGTCGCTGGTGAGCGTGAGCGCGACGACGCCGGCGTTCCCCGCCGCGTTCGCGCTCCTCGACGAGATCGTGCGCCACCCCTCGTTCACGCCCGCCGAGGTCGAACGCGTGCGTACGAAGTCGATCTCCGACCTCGCGCTCACCTACGCGAATCCCAGCGCGCTCGCGCGCCTGGTCGCACAGCGCGTCGCGTACAACGGCGCGCCGTACGGACATCCCGTCGCCGGAACGCAGAAGACGCTCGCCGCGCTCACGCGCGAACGGGTGGCGTGGTTTCACGAGCGCTTCTATCGCCCCGACGACGCCGTGCTCGTGATCGGCGGCGATCTGACGACCGACGAGGCGTTCGCGCTCGCGCAGCACGTGCTGGGCGACTGGCGCGCGCCCGCGACGCCCCTCACCGCGCGTCCCGACGGCCCGATTCCCGCGCCGCGTGCGCGCGCCGTGATCGTCGACAAGCCCGATGCGGGGCGAACCGCGCTGCTTTCCGGACGCATCGCGATCGAGCGCGCGTCGCCCGATTACTATCCGGGGATCGTCGCGACCGCGGTGCTCTCGGGCTACAGTGGGCGCCTCAACCAAGAGATCCGCGTCAAGCGCGGGCTTTCGTACGGCGCGGGCGCGGCGCTCTCGCCGCGCCGGTTGCCGGGACTCTTTCTCGCCTCAACGCTCGTCGATCACACGCGCGCCGCGGAAGCGGTGACGGTGATGCAGGACGCGATCGGCTCGCTCGTGATGGCGCCGCCCAGCGACGCGGATCTGGTCACGCGCAAGGCGACGGTCACGGGCGGCTTCTATCGCGGGATCGAGACGATCGACGGGATCGCGGGTGGCCTCGCGGAGCTCGTGCTCTACGACGTCCCGCTCGCCGAGCTCGACGCGTTCGTCCCGGAGGTCGAGCAGGTCGACGCGGCAGCGGTGCGCGACGTCGCGGCGCGCATCATGATCCCGGACGACTTCGTCGTCCTGGTCGGCGATGCGGAGAAGTTCGCCGACACGGTGCGTGCGTCGCAACCGGAGACGACCGTCATTCCGGGCGACGCGCTCGACTTGGGGTCGCCTACGCTGGGCGTCTAGCCGGCAAGATGCTCGGCGATGCGCTGCGAGGTGAGCTCGACGAGCGCGTTGTCGATCGGATACCAGGTCGGCGACGACGCGCCGGCCGGGGTGCTCAGCGTCAGGCGGAAATTCCGCGGCTCGACGAGCTCGATCGCGGCGGCGCGGCCGCCGTTCTGCCAAGCGGCGCTGTTCGGCAGCGGCGTTTGGAACGTCGCGGACGGCGCGGTCCCGCGCACGCGGGCGGCGACCAGATCGGCGAACTCCGTAAACTGCATCATCGCGGGCCCGCTTTCGGCTGGACGCTCGTCTGCCCTTGCAGGGTGACGATGCGCGCGTGGCGATTGGGAACAGAACCATGCCCCACGCGCAAGCGCTCGTCCGCACCGATCGTCCCTGGCGCTACGCCGCGCAACTCGCCCATGAGTTGCCGCCGCCGGCCGAGACCGAATGGTCCGCCGAGTCCGGCTACATCAAGCTCTCCGACGGGATCTGCGACATGCATTCGTGGCCCGAAGGATTGCGACTCGACGCGTTCGCGAAGACGGTCGAAGGACTCGCGCACGTCGAGAACATCGTAAAGAACCATCTCGAACGCGCCGGTGCGGGCGAGAAGATCATCGTCGAGTGGACGCGCCGGCCGAGTAGCGTCTAGACAGAGCGGCAAGCGGAGGGTCTCCCCGCCTGCCGCAGCTGAGCGACGACGACGCTAGCGCAGTTCGCGCGTGCTCGACGTTCCGGGAACCGGTGGTGCGCCTCCCGGAGCGGTCAGCGTTTCGTCGTTTTGCAACCGACTCGCCGACGTCGTCGATTCGGTCAAACCACTCCCGTCATCGGCAAGCTGATCGCGCGTGCGGTCGCCGGCCATCCCCATCGACTCGTCTTGCGCCGACGTCGTCGTGCCGCGTCCCGCCGCCGAGTCGCGATGGAAGAGGTACGTCGAGGAGGTTGGATCGAGCGCACCCGGCGGTGCTTGCGCGACCATGGTCGCAAAATGGTCGAGATCGTGCTGGAGCCGGCGCTCGAATTGCCCGCCTGCACCGAGGATCTCGGCGAGGTCGCCGAGCGCACCGGCAGGCGGGTCGTAATGGACCTGGACGCTGAGGCGCGTTTGTCCAGTCCCGATCGGCTCGAAGAAGACCGTTCCGCGGTTTTTCAAACCGTCGGTCGAACGCCAACCGATCTGCCGGTCCGGGATCCAGTTCTCATTCTCTGCGTTCCATGCATGCGTCCCCACCACGTCCACGACCCAGTGGCTGCGTTGCTCGTCCAAGTACGTGACCTCTTTGACGAAGGTCATGAACTTCGGATAGTCGTTGAAATGCGAGTACAGCTCGTAGACCTGGTGGACGGGCGCGTTGACGGTGACGGATGCGTTGTGCTCGGCCATGCCGGTTCTTCTCCTTGACCTGACGTGTGTGTGTCGGCCGTAACGTACCCCACCGCGTGGGTACGATAGCGGCGTGGTGCACGCCGTCAATGCGGGAATGGTCAAGGAAACGTTCACGCGATTCTCAGCCGACGATGCCTCGACGCACGCCGCTGCGATCTCGTATTCGACAGTGTTCGCAATCGCGCCGTTGATCGTCGTCGCGGTCGCAGTCGCCGGCGACGTGCTCGGGCTCGCCAACGGCGGGCACGGACACCACCTCGTCGAGGACCAATTGATCGGAGCGGTCTCCCGCTCGGCCGGCCCTCAAACGGGCGCCGCCGTGCGCGACATGGTCGATAGCGCGTATCGCAGCCATCAGGGCTCGATGCTGGCGCAGGTGTTGGGGTGGATCATGTTCGTCGTCGCTGCGTCGGGGCTGTTTCTCTCGTTGCAGAATGCGCTCAACCACATTTGGCACGTGCAGCCCAAACATCAGGGGATCGTCGGGACGCTGCGGAACCGAGGGGCGTCCGCGTTGATGTTGCTCGCGATCGGCTTCTTGATGATCGTCACCACGGCGTTGAACTTCGTCATCTCGCTGATGTGGACGCGCTTCACGCAGTTGCTCCCGTTTCCGGGCGCCGGCACCGTGTTCTCGATCATCACCTGGATCGTCAACATCGTGCTGGTCGCGGCGATGTTCGCGCTGATCTTCAAGGTGCTGCCCGACGTCGACATCGCCTGGCGCGACGTCATTCCCGGCGCGGTCGCGACCGCGGTCTTGTTCGTCGTCGGCCAAACGCTGCTCGGTATTTATATCAGTCACGCCGGGATCGCGAACGGCTACGGCGCGGCAGGCTCGCTCGTCGTGTTGTTGGTGTGGGTCTACTATTCCGCGATGCTGCTGCTGCTCGGTGCCGAGTTCACGCGCGTCTACGCGGAGCACCGCGGTTCGGTCGTCCCGTCGAGCCCGCAAAGCACGGCGACCGTCTCGGCTGCCTAAGCGCGCACGGCGCTCCCGTTGACCAGGCGCGTGCGCGACCACTTCTCGAACGGTTGGATGCGGCGCAGGAGACCGAACACGCCGACGAAGAGCGGAAGGCTGACCAAAAAGCACGCGTAACGTGCGATCGTGCCGCCCAGGCCGATCTGCTGACGGCGTTCGCCGATCACCCGCAGATCGCAGATCATCATTCCGAACGTCTGGCCGGCGGCGGCGACGAGCAGCACGACGTACGCCGCGAGTATCGCCCACGTCGCGGATTGGTTCAGCGCGACCGTCCAATCACCGTTGGTGAAGCCCGTGACGACGTACTTCACGAGCGCGGGCGTCGTGGGATCGGTGGTGAGCACGTGTGCCGATTCGGGCGAAACTACGTGCGACGACGAACCGTGCGCCTCCGGGACGAGCGCCGAAACCACGACGTAGTCGATACAGAATGCGAGCGCGCGCCGCACCGGACCAGCGAAACGCCGCGGATCGTCGACGGGCAGCGCGTCGGGCATTGCCGTGCGCGTACGCTCCTCGACGAGCTGCGCCCAGTGCTGATACAGCGGGTCGCGCGCAAACGTCGCCAAGCGCGCGATACGGTTGGTCGCGTACGGCGTGCCCCCGATCCATTCGCCGATCCGCAGCATCGGCTCAGCATCGAGCTCGCGGCGCTGTTCGGCGAACGTGTGCAGATCGATCTTGCGGCCGACGTGGTGGAACGTCGAGACCGCGATCGCGGAGAATGCGGCCTGCAGCGAACCGCAGCACAAGAGTCCGACGCGATCTCCGGTGTACTCGATCCAGCGCAGCCAGGCACCGAACGCGATCGCGATGACGACGTTCTCACGCCCGTTCGCGCTCAGCAGCGACGTGAGCCGCGTGTGACCGGCAGCGATGTGGCCGAGCTCGCGACCGATGAGAAAGCGCAGCTCCTCGGGGCCGAACGCCTCGATGTACTGCGAGGAGAAGACCAGCGCGTACGGTTCGCCGGTCCCGACCGCGACGATCGGGACGAACGGGTCGTCGCGCACGAAGACGTGCGGCGTCGGGACGCCGACGATCCGCGCGCACTCCTCGGCGATCGCGTGCACGTGCGCGAATTGATCGGGACCGATCCGCACCCCGCCGCCCAAGAACCGTCCGCGCTGGAGCGCCACGAACAGCATCGCGCCGACGACGATCAGCAGCAGGTTGTGGATCGAGAGCGTGTTCTGGAGGAAGTACCCGACGAGGCCGAGCGTGAGCGGCAGGAAGAGCAGCGTCAAAACGAACCGCTTGCGTTCACCGCGTACGCGCAGCGAGTCCCGTCCTGCGAACATCGCTCCCTCCTGTTATTTCAGCATGAAGCCGCTGGGGTGCGCTTGGCGGTCGTAGGCGAACGTTCCGCCCTTCACCACGTAAAAGTACGTGTTGGGGTTGATGACGTCGCCAGTCGCGCCGAACATGTAGGTCCCGGTGATCGCGTCGTAGCTGCCGCCGGTCGCGAGCGCCCGCGCGAACGTCGCGCGGGTCGTAGCGCCGGTGCGCTTCGCGGCGAGCCGGACCAGCTGGACCGCGGCATACCCGAACGCCGCGACGGGCGTGAGGGTGCCGTAGTGGAGCTGGTAGTCCTGGACGTCGCGCTGCGCGGTCGGGGCGAGCGGGAGGTACGGCATGTCGCTCGCGACGATGAGCCCCTCCGCCTCTTTCGCGTACGTCTTGACGATCGTGGCCTCGAAGAAACCTTGCGAGGCGAAGAACCGGCCCGTGAAGCCTTTCGCGCGCAGCGCGCCGAGCAGCGATCCGAGTGTCTCGGCAGTCCCAGCGAGGGCGACGGTATCCGGGGCGAGGGACATGATGCGTGTCGCGGCCGTGTCGAGATCGGGCTTGCGAAGCGGGATTTTGACCTCGTTCGCGTTGACGCGCATCGACGAAGCGCGGCGCACGAAGCCGTCGGCGACGTCGGGCCCGTACCCGCTGTCGAAGCTCACGACGAGGGGGGCTTTTGCGCCCGACGTGATCGCGTACGCCGCGATCATCCCGCCCTCGTCGGAGTCTTTCGTCGGCAGCCGGAAGACGGTGCGGTACCCCTGCGCCGTGACGCGGTCAGCGGTGACCGTCGGGACGATGAGCGGGAGATTCGCGTTGTAGTACGTCTGGAGCGCGGCGAGCGTCGGCGCGGCGGAGAGATGTCCGATCACGACGACGATCGTCGGGTCACCGGCGGCGAAGCTGGCCTGCACGGGCGCCTGCGCGGGGTCGTTTTGATCGTCCAATACGGTGACGAGCATCGCCGGCTCCGACGGCAAGCGCAAGTCGTTGACCATCGCGACGCCGGCCTGCACGCCGACGATCAACTGCTTGCCGACGCCGGCAGCGTCACCGCTCGCAGGCGCGACGACCGCGATGCGCGTCGTCGGCGTGTACGGCGTGATCGTGTTGAGCGGTGTCGGGACGAACTGCGCGAGCGTCGTCGCCGCTCCGACGTCGCGCAGAAAGCCGGCGCGCTTCATCGTGCCAGGACGAACGAGGCGAGCGTCGTCGCCAGGAACGCGACCGAGAACGCCATGTTCGTCAGGAAGACGCGATCGTTGAGGACGAAGACGTCCTTTGCAAGCGCGATGAGCCGGTTCTCGTAGACGGTGACCGCGACAGCGCAGGCGACGCCGAGATAGTAGATCACGCCGGCTTGCGCGAGCACGCCCGCGCCGAGCAGCGCGAGCGTCATCACGACGTGCAGCACGATCGGCCAGATGCGCGCGCTGCGCTCGCCGAAGCGCTGCGGGAACGAACGCACGCCGAGCGCGTCGTCGTACGGGAGATCCATCAACGCGTACAGGATGTCGAATCCCGCGACCCAGACCGTCACGGCGAGGAACAACAATAGCGACGCGACGGTGATCGTTCCCGTCACCGCGACGTACGCGCCGAGTGGCGCGCACGCGTCGACCGCGCCGAGCACGAAGTGGACCGTCCAGGTGAAGCGCTTGCAGAGCGGATACCCGATCGCGCCGAGCGCCGCGAGCGGGAGAAGCTTGAGGCAGAGCGGGTTGAGCATCGCCGCCGACAGGATGAGCAGCGCGACCCCGGCGACGATCGCCCACAACATCACCGCTGCGGGAAGTTTCCCGCTCGCGACCGCGCGTTTTGCCGTACGCGGCACCTGCTTGTCGATGTCGCGATCGAAGTAGCGGTTCGCGGCCATCGCCGCCGTGCGCGCGCCGACGACCGCGAGCGTGATCCATACGAGCTGCCACCAGGCGGGAATTCCGCGCGCGCCCATCACGGCGCCGACGTAGGCGAAGGGAAGCGCGAACAGCGTGTGCTCGACGCGAATGTCACGGAGAAAGAGTTTGACTGCGTTCACGCTGATGACGGTTTCCGTTGTTGGGAACTGTTGGAGTTGTTTGTAATCGAGATGTTTGTCATGGAGATGGCGGCTACGTCACCCTGAGCTTGTCGAAGGG
>CAZABL010000081.1:4967-17958 GCA_964483365.1 uncultured bacterium | reverse complement strand
TCTCCACCGGACAAGGCGAAGAAGAAGTGATGTCGACGATCAACATCACGCCGTTTACCGACGTGCTGTTGGTCCTGCTCATCATCTTCATCATCCTCGCCTCGGTCGTCAAAGAGCCGAAGCTGCCCGATGCCAAGAACCGGCAGAAGGTGCAGCCGTCGCAGATCGTCGTGAACATTACGCCGGACAACAAGGTCCAGATCGGTTCGCACGTGGTCAACGACGTCGAAGCGAAGCAAGAGTTCACGCAACTCGCGCGAGCGACGGGCGGAAGCCTCAAAAGCGTCATCATCAAAGCTGATCCCAAGGCGAACTTCGGGACGATCCTGCGCGTGATGGATGCTGCCAAGGGCGCAAACCTCACGACCTTCGGCTTGGCCAATCACGTCGAGGGAACGCCCGAAGGGCAGTCGCAGAGCTAAATGGCGCAGCAGAAGCCCCCGGCGCCGCCCGTCTCGACGGCGACTCGCGCCAAGAACTTCCTGCTCTACGGGTTCCTGATCTCGATCGCGCTGCACCTCGCGTTCGGCCCGTTCGTCAAGTTCACGCAGACGCACACCGAAGAAGAGACGCCGCAGAAGGTGACGGTCGTGCACGTCCCCACGCCGCCGCCGACCCCGCCGCCGACTCCGACTCCCAAGCCGACTCCACCGCCGACCCCGCCTCCGAAGCAGACGCCTCCGCCGAAGGTCAATACGCCTGCGCCCGTTCAGCCGCATATCAAGATCACCACCGCGCACACGACGACGCACGCGCACACGGGGCCGGTCGAACAAAGCAACAAGTACACGACGGGCGTCTCGAATGGGATCCCGCAAGGCGTCGGAACGGCCGCTCCGGTTGCTAGCGCACCGCCGGCGCCTCCAGCTCCGCCGACGCCCGTGCCGACCCCGACGCCGCTGAGCTGCGCACGTCCGAACGTGCCGGCCTCGACGCTCCATGCGGTCGAGCCCGACATGCCGCCGATGGCACAGCAGCAGGGCGTCACCGGTGTCGTCCAAGTCGTCGTCTCGCTCGACGCGGCGAGTCACGTGACCAGCACGAAAGTGCAGAGCTCACCGAGCGTTCTCCTGAATCAGGCTGCGCTCTCGGCGGCGCGTCAGTCGACGTTCCAAACCGAGATCCGCAACTGCCAGGCGATCGCGGCCGACTACATCTTCAGCGTCGAGTTCAGCGCGCAGTAGTCGCAGTTAGCGCGACTTGGGCAGTTTTAGAGAACGCCCAAGTCGCGCATCTTGTACATCGTGTCGATGTACCCCAGGAGCGCCCTGTCCTGTTCGGGTGAGCGCTCCGTGAACTCCACGCCGGTGCGAAACTTCTGCAGCACGGGGTCGAACTGCGACCAGCGCACTTCGCCGTTCACACGGAGCGGCGGGCGCGGATCGCCGCGCAACTCGACGTCGAGTGCCAAAAATGTGCCGGGTGCGATCTCGGTCGACGTGTACATCGCGAGCCCACCCAGACCAAGGTCGTACGTCTCGGTACGCGCCGGCGGAAACTCCGGGCCGATCGAGTACGCGACAAGCATCGGCGCCTCTTGGAGGCGGCGGCTGGAGCGCTGGTCACTCACGCGAAACGGCTTCACCGCGAGCGGGAAAGCCTCCCCTCCGTGCGAACAGCGGCGGACGTGACGTTCCTGCAAGCGATGCTGCTCGCGGTGCTACAAGGCGTCAGCGAACTCTTCCCGGTCAGCAGCCTCGGACACACCGTGCTGATCCCCGCGCTGCTTCGCTGGCACGTCGACGAAGGCTCGGAGTCGTTCCTCGCCTTCGTCGTCGTCCTCCATCTGGGGACGGCGCTTGCGCTGGTGCTGTTCTACCGCAACGACTGGATCGCGCTGGTACGCGGGTTGATCGCGAGTATCGTGCGCGGCCGCATCTCCGACGACCCAAACGAACGCATCGTCTGGCTCCTCATCGCCGGGACGATCCCCGTCGGTATCCTCGGCGTGCTGCTGCAGAGCGCGGTGAAATCGCTGTTTGCCTCGCCGATCCCGGTCTCGCTGTTCCTGTTCGCAAACGGTTGGCTGATGCTCTTCGGCGAGTGGCTGCGCCGCCGGCAGCACGCGTCGCCCAACCGACCGTACCGCAAGCTCTCGGAGCTGAGCGCGAAGGACGGGATCCTCGTCGGGTTGGCGCAGTCGCTCGCGTTGCTGCCTGGGATCTCCCGGTCGGGCTCGGCGATCGTCGCCGGACTGCTTCGTGATCTGCATCACGAAGATGCGGCGCGCTACTCGTTCTTGCTCGCAACGCCGGTTATCTTGGCCGCGAGCCTGCTGGAGATTCCGACGCTTTTCGCACCGGACTCGCACGTCGTGCTCGTCCAGGCCGTCGTCGGTGGCGTGCTCGCCGGCATCACGGCGTACGCGTCGGTCGCGTTCCTCACGCGGTGGTTCCGCCACAACGACCTCTCGCCGTTCGCGTGGTATTGCGTCGCGGCGGGAGCGATCTCGTTTATCCTCTTCGCTACGAAAGTGATCGCATGAAACCGCTCGCCCTGCTGCTCGCTGCCGTCTTCTTCGTGGTCGCAATCCTGTATTGGACCGGGCACTTCGTTCCGTCAGGCGTCCACGTCAAGCACGGCATCGTCTCCGTCGTGCTCGCGCTGCTGTGCCTGGTGTGGTACCGCTTTCAGTCCAGCGCCGCGACGGCGCGCTGACGCTCACTTTTTCTTTGCGATGATGTAGAGCTCGTCGCTCGCTGGGGCGACGAGTTCGGCGGCGCGGCCGTGCTCGCGCACGACCTTCTCAAAGCGCGCGGCGTCGCGTTCGTTCGCTTGGAGGATGACGAACGGCACCGCGTCCGCCGCCATCAACACTTCGCCGAGCGCGCGATCGTAGCTGCCCTCGTCGTTTGCGCGCGCACCGAACACCGTGTCGCGGAACAAACGCTCGACGTTCAGGTACGGGTCGCCCTGCCACCACGCTTCCCACATCCAGATGCGCGGGTCGATCCGCTTCCCGCCGCTGCGGCCAGGCGGCGCAAAGTACACCGCGTCGACGTTCACGGCGCGCAACGTCGTCGCGAAGCCGCCGCGCCGCACCGTGTTGCGCCGCCCGTTTTCGACCACGCAGCGTTCGGTCTCGCGCACGTACTGCCACGCGAGCTCGCTGGGCGGAACGTCGACGAGATCGTCCGGAAACTGCGCCTTGAGCAACCAGTGGCACAGGACGTGCCATAAACCAACGACGGCGAGCCCCGTCTGCCCGTCGCTGCGCAGTGCATGCGCGTTCGCGTGCCACACGCCCAGATACCGGCACTGCTCCTCGCTGAAGAAGACGCCTTCCCAAGCGCGGAAGAGATCGGTCGGGTAGATCCGTCCGGGCAGCATCTCGACCAGCTCGGCGATCTCGTTGTCGCGCAGGATCGTGAAGTCGTTGACGACGAGTCCGTCGCCGGCGCGCACGAACCACTCGAGCAAGTCGCCGCCGTGCACGGCGATCCCGTGCCGTTTGAGCGTGTTGAGGTGCGTCGGCATCCCCATGAACGGATCGACGACGCTCGTGATCCCGCGCCCGCGGCACAGGTCCAGCAGCCGCGTGCCGGAGATGCGGCGCGTGCGTTGCGGTAGCTCGATCACCGTGAACGAACCCTTCCGTCGTCTTGGCCTTGTGCCAATGCGTCGAGGTACGCGCGCGTGAGCTCGGGGTCGAACTGCGAACCCGACGCGGCCGCGATGCGACGCGGCTGTTCGAGCGGATCGAGCAGATCGGCAGCGAGCGCAAGCGCGAGAACACGGCTGTAGCGATCGACCGCGCCTTCTTCGAACCACACCGCGGAAGCGGCGACGAGCTCGGCGTCAATCACGTAACGCCGGGCGCACGCGGCAACGGCCGCGGCGTGCCGCGCTTCGGCAAGCCGGCGTTCGTGCGCGAAACGCGAGAGCGGGTCGTACGCATCGTACTCGACGTCTTGCGCTGCGCGCCCGAGCGCGTGCAGCCGCATCAGCCGCGCGGCGCGCGCCCCGTCGAGACCGACGCGCGTCGCGAGCGGCGCGGCGAGCGCGACGAGGCGATCGGTGCGACCACGAGTCCGATCGTCGCGCGCGTCGATCCAACCGGCCAGCGACAGCAGAACCGCGTCGTCATCGAGCTCGGGGAGCGCGAGGTCCCCCGCGTCTTCGAACGCTTGGGGTGACATGAGGACGAACTCGCGAAACGCGCGCACGAGCTCGACGCCGAAGCGGCGGCCGCTTTCGCCGACGAGCGCGAAGACGGCTTCGGGGTAGGGCCGCGGCTCCTGCGGGTCCTCGAGCGCTTCCGTGAAGGCGTGCACGATGCCCAGCGCCGCGGCGTCGGCCGGGATCCCGTCCCACCGCAGCCGATCGGGGACGCCGCTCCCGTCGAAGTGCTCGCGATGCCAGCGGACGATGTCGGCGGCAGGCGCCGGAAGCCCGATTTCGGCCAGGATGTGCGCCCCGTGCAGCGGGGCGTCGGCCAGCAACAGTTCGCGCGCGTGCTCGCTGACATCGGGGGCGAGGCTGACGCGAAGCAGTCCGACCTCCGCGAGCGCCCCGGCAATCCAGTTGGCCGCGACCTGGTCGGACACGGCACCGCGATGACGCGCGAAGGCGGCGGCGATCGCCGCCCGGCGCCGGCCAAAGCCCAGACGGCGCCCGGCGAATGCATCGCCGACCGCGCTGAGAAGCCCAAGGGCACCGTCAGCCGGACCGAGGTCAACAGGAACCATCACGACTAGCGACCGACGTTCACCGCACCGTGCCGAAACCCTCACAGCTTGACGAAGGCCGAACGCGAGCAGGCTTCGTTGGCGCGATCGGCGAGACGCCGCTGATCGCCCTGCCGAAGCTTTCCGCCGCGCTGGGCCGCACGATCCTGGGCAAAGCCGAGTTCCTCAATCCTGGCGGCTCGGTGAAGGATCGCGCCGCGCGCGGGATTGTCGAAGACTTCGAGGCGCGCGGCTTGCTGCGCGCGGGCGGGACGATCGTCGAAGGGACGGCGGGGAACACCGGGATCGGCCTGACATTGGTCGGGAACGCGCGCGGCTACCGCACGATCATCGTCATGCCCGACGATCAGGCGCCGGAGAAATATGCACTGCTGCGCGCGTTCGGCGCGCAGTTGCGCGTCGTCGAGGCCGTTGCGTTCAGCAACGAACAGAACTACTACCACGTTGCGCGCCGCATCGCCGAGGAGACACCGGGCGCGGTGTGGGCGAACCAATTCGAGAACATCGCCAACCGCGACGCGCACGAACGGACGACCGGGCCCGAGATCCTCGAGCAGACGTCGCACGCAATTGATGCGTTCGTTGCAGCAGCGGGAACCGGCGGGACGATCGCGGGTGTCGGCCGCGCGCTCAAGGCGCACGATCCACGCATCCGCGTCATCCTCGCCGATCCGTACGGCTCGGCACTCTTCTCGTATGTGAAGACGGGGCAGCTCGAGACCGAAAGCGACTCGATCACCGAAGGGATCGGGATCAAGCGGATCGTCGCGAACTTCGCCGGCGCGCCGGTCGACGACGCGCAGCGCGTCGACGATCGGACGATGGTCGAGATGGTCCATTGGCTCGTGCGCGAGGAAGGGATCTTCGTCGGCGGCTCATCGGGCATCAACGTCGCCGCCGCCGCGCGCTACGCGCGCACGCTCCCGCCCGGGAGCCGCGTCGTCACCGTGCTCTGCGATGGCGGCGATCGCTATCTTTCGCGCTTGTTCAATGAGGCGTGGCTAGCGGAGAATGAGCTCACGCCGAGCGCAAAGGACTTGGGATTCTTGTGAGCAGCACCTCGAAGCCGTCGCACATCCGTGACGACGGATCGGTCACGATGGTCGACGTCGGCGGCAAAACGCCGACCGCGCGTGAAGCGCGTGCGCAAGCACGGGTGCGCCTCAGCGCCGCAGCGGCAGATGCGTTACGTTCGGCGACATTGCCGAAGGGAGACGCGTTCGTCACCGCGCAGATCGCCGGGATCATGGCCGCGAAGAAGACCGGCGAGCTGATCCCACTGTGTCATCCGCTCGCGCTCTCCGCGGTCGACGTGACGTTCGCGTGGGACGATGCGACGACGGTGCGGATCGACGCGCGTGCCGCAACCGTCGGGCAGACCGGTGTCGAGATGGAAGCGATGGTCGCGGCGAGCGTCGCGGCGCTCACGCTCTACGACATGTGCAAGGCGATCGACAAAGGGATCATCGTGGAGACGGTGCGCCTGCTCGAGAAGAGCGGAGGGAAGTCGGGGACGTGGAAGGCGTGATCGAGCAGGCCGTCTACCCTGTCGCCGTCATCATCCTCTCCGACCGCGCGCATGCGGGCGAACGACCCGACGCGTGCATCCCCGTCGTGCGTGACGCATTGCTCGGTCACCCGCTCGCCATCGACGTCGAGCGCATCCTCCCCGACGAGCCGGCACAGTTGCAAGCGGCGCTGATCGAACTGTGTGAGGGACCGGCGCGCCTGATCCTCACCTCCGGCGGGACCGGCTTGGCGGAACGCGACCGCACGCCGCAGGCGACCGCGGCGGTGATCGACTACGAAGTGCCGGGGATCCCCGAAGCGATGCGGGCCGCTTCGATGCGGCAAACCCGCACGGCGATGCTGTCGCGGGGGATCGCCGGCGTCCGCAACCGCTCGCTGATCGTCAACCTCCCCGGCAGTCCGAAGGCCGTGCGCGAAACGCTCGACGTCATCGTCCCGGCCCTACCGCATGCGCTCGAGCTGCTCGCCGGTGTCGCAACAGACCGTCACCCAGCTGGGTATCACGAGCCGTGACCTACCAGGCGGCGCAGTCCTACCTGCTCGGACTGATCAACGAGAACGCTTCGCGCCGGATGCCCAACCGGCTCGACCGGATGCGCGCGTTCTTGGAAGCGCTCGGTTCACCGCAGGACCGCTATCCGACGATTCACGTCGCCGGGACGAGCGGCAAAGGCTCGACCGCGACGATGACGGCGACCGCGCTGCAAGCGTCGGGGAAGAAGACGGGACTCCACACCAAGCCGCATCTCTCGAGCGTCACGGAACGCGCGCGGGTCGACGGCCTGCCGATCCCCGTCGACGACTTCGGCGACGTGATGAGCGAGCTGCAGGCCGCTTCACGTCAGATCGCGGGGGAGCACGGGCGTCCTACCTATTACGAGACGCTCCTCGCGCTCGCGTTCGTCTGGTTCGCGCAGGAGCAGGTCGACGTCGCGGTGATCGAGGCTGGGATCGGCGGGACGCTCGACGGGACGAACGTGTTACGGCCGCGCGTCGCGATCATCACGAACGTCGCGCTCGATCACATGGAGATTTTGGGCAACACGATCGAAGAGATCGCGCGCGACAAGGCGGGGATCGCGAAGCCGGGCGTTCCGCTGGTGAGCAACACACGCGACGCCGGCGCCAGGCGCGTGATCGAGCAGGCCTGCGCACAGGTCGGCGCGCCGTTCATCTCGGTCGCGGAGACGACGACTGTCGTGCCGCGGCGCGGCGAACAGTACGGTCAGTCGTTCACCGTCGTCACGCCGCAAGATCGCTACGAGCTCGAGATCCCGGTGCTGGGCGACTTTCAGCAAGACAACGCGGCGACCGCAATCCGCGCGCTCGAGCAGCTCGATCCGGATCTGCGTCCCTCGCGGGAGGCGATCGAACGCGGATTTGCGTTGCTGCAGATCCCGGGGCGGATGGAGTTCTTCCCGTCGCATCCCGGCGTGCTGTTCGACATCGCGCACAACGGCGACAAAGCCGCGCATCTCGCCCATGCGCTCGCGACGACGTTTCCCGACCGCCGCTTCACGTTCGTGATCGCGATCGGCGAGAGCAAGGATGCGGCGGAGGTCATCCGTCCGTTCCTCCCGCTCCCCGGCTCGTTCACGTTCACGACGTTTGAGGTCGCCGGTCGCACCGCGATGCGTCCGCAGAGGCTCGCCTCGATCGCCGACTCGCTGGGCGGCTGGGGGCGCGCGATCAACGATCCCGTCGACGCGTTTGCGATCGCGCGGCGCAATGCCGACGCGTCGGATGTCATCGTCGTTACCGGTTCCACGTTCATCGTCGCCGAGCTGCGCGCGTGGTGGATGGCGAACGTGATGCAGACATCGACGAGCGTGTGATTACGCAGCTTGGCGAGCGCGGCGCGCTGCGCGTCGGCGACCGCGTCTTGCCCTGGGGCGTGCGCACGTACGTCATGGGGATCGTCAATGCGACGCCCGACTCGTTCTCCGGCGACGGTCGCACGGCGCCGGAGGACGTTGCCGCGCTCGCACGCCGGCATCTCGCCGCGGGGGCCGATATCCTCGACATCGGTGCGGAGTCGACGCGTCCGGGACACGTGCCGCTCGACGAGGCGACCGAACGCGAGCGCCTCATCCCCGCACTCGAAGCGATACGCGCGACCGCACCGCGCGCGATCGTCTCCGTCGACACCTTCAAAGCAGGGCTGTACGCCGAGGCGCACGCGCACGGAGGCGACCTGCTCAATTCGATCTGGGGTGCGACACCGGAGCTGATCGACGTCTGCGTGCAAACGAGTTCGCCGATCATCGTCATGCACAACAAGCGCGTCCCGGTCTACGAGCGCGACGTCGTCGACGAAGTGCTCGCCTTCCTCAACCATGCCGCGGCGCGCTGCGTGCTCGCCGGAATTCCGGCTCGGCACGTGATCGTCGACCCGGGGATCGGGTTCGGCAAGCTTCCCGAACACAATCTCTCGCTGCTCGCGTCGCTCGATCGGCTCGTCGCGCTCGGCTTCCCGACGCTCCTGGGAACGTCCCGAAAGCGCACGATCGGCAAGCTGACCGGCCGCGACGTCGACGCACGCGAGTTCGGCACCGCCGCAACGGTCGCACTCGCCGCCGCGGCGAAGATCGACATCGTCCGTGTCCACGACGTCGCTGCGCAACGCGACGTCGTCCACGTCACCGACGCGATCACCCGCGGCTGGCGCCCCGACGACTGGAGCGAAGAACTACGATAATGGTGATGGAGCGAGCGCCGCAAAATCGAGCGTTGTCGTTGTGCTTCATGCGAGCTCGGACTGGGGGCCCCACGCAAAGCGTGGGGGGCGCGCAGCCTGGGCCGGAGCGCCGTTAAACTTGGGGAGGATCGAGCTGCGGGGGATTTGGGCGTTTGGCCATCATGGGGCGAATCCTGGGGAGCAAGTAGTTGCGCAGCCGTTCGTGATCGACGTTTCTTTGGATGTCGATCTGACGCGTGCGCAGCGTAGTGACGATCTGGCCGATACGGTGAATTACGCGGAGCTGCATGCAACGGTGAAGCGTATTGTCGCGCACGAGCGCTTTGCGTTGCTCGAACGGCTCGGTGGTGCGGTACTCGATGCGCTCATGCAAGATCGTCGGATCGCGCGGGCGACGATCACGCTCGCCAAGCCGCAGCTGCTGGACGGCGCGACGCCGGCGGTGACGGTGCACCGCGAGCGGTGATGCCGATCGCGGCGATCGGGATCGGCTCGAACGTCGGTGATTCGCCTGCGATCGTGCGCCGGGCGTTCACGCGGCTCGGCGAGCTCGGCGTCGTGCGTGCTCGCTCGCGGTTGTACCGTAGCGCGCCGTGGGGCGTCACCGACCAGCCGCCGTTCGTCAACGCCGCGGTATTGCTCGAGACCGAGCTCCGGCCGCGTGCCCTCCTCGACGCGCTCAAGCGCATCGAGCACGAAGAGGGGCGGAGCGTGACGTACCGCTGGGGACCGCGCGTTCTCGACCTGGACATTCTCACCTATGGTGACGAGCGCGTGGAGGAGCCCGACCTGGCGATCCCGCACGCGCGGCTGCACGAGCGCGCATTCGCGCTCGTCCCGCTCGCGGAGATCGATTCGGGCTGGATCGCGGCGCGCGATGCCCTCCCGCCCGGAGAGCGTGGGACCGTCGTCGAACTCGCGCCCCAATGAGACGCCTCGCCGCCGGCGCCTTCGCGCTCGCCCTAGCCGCAGTTCCCGCGGCGGCACGCGCCGATCTCTTCTCGTCGGTCTCGTACGGCGTGCACATCAGCACGACGGGCGACGGGATCACCCTCGAGAAGCCGCTGCTCTACGATTTCAGCGTACGCATCGTCACCAACAACCTGAGCGTTTCGCAGCAGCTCAGCTACGACAACGTCCCGTACGCGTCGACGAACAAGTACGAGAACGTCGGGATCATCGGCGATTTCCGCCCGTACGCTGGGCGCTGGCGCCTGAGCGGGGGACTGCTCTTCGGCGCGGATCACATCGACAACGTCTCGCGTCCCGACGCCGCGACGATGACGATCGGCACGGGAACGTATCCCGTCGTCGGCGTCGGCCAGGTCACCTCACGGGTGCACTTCGATCGGCCGACGGTCTACCTCGGCGTCGGGACCGGCACCGGGCTCGAGCGCGGCTTGGCGCTCACGTTCGACGCCGGCATCGAGATTCGCAACGGCCACGCCGATGCTGTCGCGAGCGGTCCGCTCGCGACGAGCCCGGCACTGCAAGCGGATCTCGCACGGCTCAGCGGCGAGCTGCGTACGCGCATCGTCTCGCCGCTGGTCAGCATCGGTATCGTCTACCGGCCCTGACCGGCCATCACCGGCTCGTAGACGCGCTTGGTCATGAAGATGTCCAAGAGCTCTTTGTCGACCTTGCCGCGTTCGGCGAACTCTTTGACGAGGATGTCGAGCGCGCGGTCGATCGGCATCGCGGGCTTGTAGGGCCGATCGTTCGCGGTGAGCGCATCGAAGACGTCGCTGATCGTGAGCAGCCGCACCTGCGGCGCGATCTCGTCGGCACGCAGGCCGCGTGGATAGCCGGTTCCGTCGAGATGCTCGTGGTGGCCGTACGCGATTTGCGGCACGTTGCTCCACGGCGTCTTCGACCACGGGATCTCACGCAAGAAATAGAACGACTGCGTGACGTGCTGCTCCATCTTCTTGCGTTCTTCGTTGGAGAGCGAGCCGCGCGGAATCTTGAGGTAGTCGAGCTCGGCGTCGGTGAGGAGCGGCCGTGCGCCGTCGAGATCGTCGTACTCGAGGCCCGCGACCTGCTTGAGGGCGTCAGCGACCTCGCCGGCGACGACGCGCGGCTCGTTCGCACTCTCGACCGCCGCGAGCAGCTCGCGGATCTCTGAAGCAGCTTGCGTCCGCCGCGCTTCGATCGCGGCGAAGCGTGGGTCGTTGGGCGAGACGCCTTCACGCATGAGCTCGAAGAGCTCGCGCGCGGCGCGCGCCTCGATTTGCTCGGCCGCGAGGAGAAAGCGCAGCCGCACCGTGTCGAGCTTGCCGTCGGGAAGCTTCTTGGCCTTGCCGAAGATGTACTCGGGGACGGCGACCTTGCCGAAATCGTGCAGCAGAGAGGCGTAGCGCATCTCGCGCAGTTGGTCGCTGTCGAAGTGCAGCGTCGCGAACGTCCCGCTCTCGATCGCGTTGATCGCCTCGGCTTGCAGGACGGTGAGATCGGCGACGCGCGAGGAGTGACCCTGGGTTGACTTGTCGCGGACCTCGATCGCCTTGACCGATGCCCGCACGAACTGCTCGAACAGATCTTGGATCGAGTCGAGCAGCGCCTTGTTCTCGAGCGCGACACCGGCCTGCGATGCGAGCGAGAGCAGCACGCGTTCGTCGCGCTCGGAGAACGGTTGGACGACCTCGAGCGTATGCGCCGGCGACTCGAGCCGCAGATCGAACTCCGGCTTGCGGTTGATCAGCTGAATGACGCCGACGATGACGCCGTCGTGGTCGCGCATCGGGACGCAGAGCACCGACGTCGTGCGATAGTTGTTCGCCTTGTCGAAGCTGGGGTTGAAGCGATACTCCGCGCTCTCGGCGATCGCGTAGGCGTCGGGAAGGCGCAGCACCTCGCCGCTCACGGCGACATATCCCGAGATCGACGTGCGCGAAAGCGGGAGCGCGAGACCGAGATAGGTTCCCGCGTCGGTCGGACCGGTCTGCGCGACCGCAAAACGCAGCACGCGCTCGCCGCCGGGGCCGTCTTCGAGCAGAAACAGCGAACCGCCGTCCGCCTTGGTGATCTCGCGCGCGCTACGCACGATCGTCTGGTGGAGCTTGGTGATGTCACGCTCGGCCGAGAGCGCGACGCCGATCCGCAACAGGGTCTCGGACTCGCTGCGCGCCGCGCGCAGCGCCTCACGCGCGGCGACCGCGCTCGCGGCCGTGCGCGCGGCGGCGACCAGCACGCGACCGTCGAGCGGCGTCAGCAGCCAGGCTGCGACGTGCGGATCACTGGCAAGCCAAGAGTTCGTCGACGAGGGCTCGGCGAGGACGAGCGTCGTCGCCGCGTGACTGCCGGCGATCAGCGCAAGGGCGTGCTCGACCGTCTCGCGTGAACCGAGCGACAGCAGACGCGCCTCGTCGATCAGGTAGACGACGCTGTCGTTACTTCCCTCGGCTGGAACATAGGGAAAGCGAGCGGAACGATGAGGAATACCGGCCGCGTCCAAAACGGCCGCGACGGAACCGAGCTCGAATCCATGGGGGTAGATCAGTGCGAATCCGGCGTCAATGCCGACCGTGCTGACTGCCAAGCAGCCTCCCTCCTGGACGACGCTCCTTCGACGAGGGCTCGTGCAAGCCCCGGGCGCCGTGCTCCGGTCAGGGGCGCGGAGGACGGGCGTCGAACCGCGGTCGGGATGACCGAGGACGTGATCGCAGAGCGCACACGTGCGCTCGCGGGTGCGCTCGTCGAAAGCGGGTTCGCCCGGCTGCGCGTGCGTGATGGCGAGACCGAGATCGAACTGCGGCGGGCGGTACGCCCTGCCGCGTCGCCCGCGCCGCCGCCGATACTGGTTGGCGCGCCCCCTGCCCCCCTACCCGCGCTCGAACCCGAGCGCGCAGAACGCAAGCCCGACATCGTCGCAAGCGACGTCGTCGGCGTCGTACGCTTTTTGCGGCCCTTCGTTTCAGAAGGGACGCACGTCGACGGCGATCGCGAGCTGGCCTACGTGGAGACGCTTGGAATTCGCAACGGCGTGCGCTCACGCGGGTCGGGCCGGATCATCGAAGTGTTGGTGACCGACGGTCAGCCCGTCGAATACGGTCAGCCCCTCTTTGCGATCGAACGG
>CAZABL010000081.1:0-4867 GCA_964483365.1 uncultured bacterium | reverse complement strand
TAAATGTTCAAAAAGGTTCTCATTGCGAATCGCGGCGAGATCGCGCTTCGTATAAACCGCGCGTGTCATGAGCTCGGCGTCTCGACCGTAGCGATTTTCAGCGATGCTGACCGTGCGTCGCTGCACGTGCGGTATGCCGATGAAGCGTTCTGCGTCGGCCCTGGGCCGGTGGTGCGCTCGTATTTGAACATCCCGAACATCATCTCGGCCGCGCTGATCAGCGGCTGCGATGCGATCCATCCCGGGTACGGCTTTCTCGCCGAGAACGCGCGCTTTGCGGAGATCGCGGCGGATCACGGGCTCACGTTCATCGGGCCGCGTCCGTCGGTGATCGCGGCGATGGGCGACAAGGCGACGGCGAAGCGGCTCATGCGCGAGGCGGGCGTTCCCACCACGCCGGGCAGCGATATCGTCGCGTCGGTCGATGAGGCACGCGCGGTCGCGGCGTCGATCGGTTACCCGATCCTGCTCAAGGCGACCGCGGGCGGCGGCGGTAAGGGGATGCGCGCGGTGACGTCGCCGGAAGAGCTCCCGACCGCGTTCGCGACCGCACAAGCCGAGGCCGAGGCGTCATTCAAAGACGGACGGATGTACGTCGAGAAGCTGATCCTCAACCCGCGGCATATCGAGGTGCAGGTCCTCGCCGACGAGCACGGCGGCGTGGTCCACCTCGGCGAGCGCGACTGCTCGGTGCAGAAGCCCTCGCACCAGAAGCTGATCGAAGAGGCGCCCGCGCCGGCGCTCGATCCGGGCTTGCGGGACCGGCTGCATCACGTCGCCGTGACGGCAACGCGCTCGGTGGGGTACACCAACGCAGGGACGCTCGAGTTTCTCGTCGCGGGCGATGATGTGTACTTCATGGAGATGAACACGCGGATCCAAGTCGAGCATCCGGTCTCGGAGCTCGTCTACGGTGTTGACCTGGTCAAGGAACAGGTTCGCATCGCCTCCGGTGAGCCGCTCGGCTTCACGCAGGACGACCTGCACCCGCACGGCCATGCGATCGAAGTGCGCGTCAACGCGGAAGACCCGGACAACAACTTCGCGCCCGCGGCCGGCTCGCTCACGGCGGTCGAGTTTCCGGGCGGCCCGGGGATACGTGTGGACACGCACATCTACGGCGGCGCGATGGTTCCGCCGTTCTACGATTCGATGCTCGCGAAGATCATCGCCGTCGGGCGCACGCGCGAGTCCGCGATCCTGCGCATGGAACGTGCCCTGAGCGAAACACGTATCGAAGGTGTGAAGACGACGGTCGATTTCTGTCGTGAGGTCATGGGCGATCCTGATTTCCGTGCCGGCGGCATCGGGGTCGGCTGGCTTCCGGCGCTTCTCGCGCGGCGCGCTCAGGCGACGGTCTAACATGTCCAGCTCCAGCGGTTCGCGGCGCCATGCCCGTGAGCTGGCGCTGCAAGCGCTGTACGGCGCCGAAGTCGGGCACCGCGAACCGAGCGAGATGATCACCGAAGCGCTGGGACGGACCGACTCCTCGGAGACGCGCACGTTCGTGCGCGATCTCGTGATGGGGACGCTCGAGAACCGCGACGAGGCGAACGAGCTGATCTCGCCGTTGCTCGAAGGCTGGACCCTCGACCGGCTTCCCACGATTGACCGCATCGTGCTGCAGATGAGCATCTTCGAGTTGCGGCACCGTAAGGAGACGCCGACGCCCGTAGTCCTCAACGAAGCCGTCGAGCTCGCCAAGAAATTTTCGACCGAGGATTCGGGTCGCTACGTCAACGGCGTCCTCGCGCGCTTCGTCGAGAAGGTGAGCGCGTGAGCCGCGCGATCGCACGTCCCGGCGCGAAGCGGCGGCGCGCGGGCGGCGGCGGTCAGGGTTCGGGCGGCGGAATCGTCTCGAAGATCGTCAAGTCGATCGTGGTTCTCGTCGTCTTCGGCGTGCTGCTGTTCGTCGGTGTCGTCGCTGGGATCGTCGCGTCGTACTCGCGCAACCTCCCCGATATCAACCGCATGGCGGACTACCAGCCCTCGCGGTCGACGCGCGTGTTCGCGCGTGACGGAGAGCAGCTCGCCAACCTCTATCGCGAGAACCGCACCTGGGTCTCGATCGACAAGATCCCGGTGCGCGTGCGCAACGCGTTCATCGCGACCGAGGACGCGCACTTCTATCAGCATCACGGTGTCGACTTCGGCGGGATCGTGCGTGCCGGGTTCGCCGACTTGCGGCACGAGCAGTTCCAAGGCGCGTCGACGATCACGCAGCAGCTCGCCCGCCGGCTGTTCCTCTCCAACGAAGTCTCGGTCTCGCGCAAGATCCAAGAAGCGTTGCTCGCGATCGAGATCGAGCGCTACTACACCAAGGACGAGATCCTCGAGCGCTACCTCAACCTGATCTACTTCGGGTCCGGTGCGTACGGTGTGCAGGCTGCCGCGCATACGTATTTCGGCACCGACGTCGGGAACCTCACGCTCGGCCAAGCCGCGATGCTCGCCGGTCTCCCGGCCGCGCCGTCGGACTACTCGCCGTACGTCAACCTCGATCACGCGAAGGAACGCCAACGGCACGTGCTCGGGCGCATGGCCGATGCGGGTTTCATCACGCGTGCACAGGCAGACGAAGCGGCGACGGCGCCGCTGGGACTCATCGGCGAACGTCCGCAAGGCCTGCAGTCGTACCGTTTCCCGTGGTTCACGACATACGTGACGCATCTGCTCGAGTCGCAGTTCGGCACCCAGGCGACGTTCGAGGGCGGCCTGCAGGTCTACACGACGCTCGATCCCCGGATGCAAGCGCTCGCCGAAGATGCCGTGAACTGGGGAATCGGCAGCGCGAAGGCCGAGGGGATCGGCGCGCACCAGGGTGCGCTCGTCGCGCTGCGCCCGTCGACCGGCGAGATCCTCGCGATGGTCGGCGGTGCGGGCCCGTTCTCGCTCAAGAACCAGTTCAATCGTGCGTGGCAAGCGCGCCGCCAGCCGGGCTCATCGTTCAAGGCATACGTCTACACCGCCGAGATCGACGCCGGCCATCCGCCGACGACGATCGTCGACGACAGCTACGTCAGCTATCCGATGGGCGACGGGTCGCGCTGGGTACCGCGCGACGACGACAACCGCTACTACGGCTCGATGACGCTGCGCTACGCGCTCGCGCAGTCGCGCAACGTCGTCGCCGTCAAGCTGGCGCAGGATCTCGGCGTCGACCGCGTCATCGAATACGCGCACCGCATGGGCGTCACCGCACCGCTCGAGCCGAACCTCTCGATGGCGCTGGGCTCATCGGTCGTCTCGCCGCTCGATCAGGCCACGGGATACGCGACGCTCGCGAATCAAGGCGTGCACATCCCGCCCTCACCGATTCGCCTCGTGCGCGACTCTCTCGGTACGCCGGTGCTCGACAACACGTATCCGCAGCAGACCGAAGTCGTCAGCGCGGGCGTCGCGTACATCATGACGTCGATGCTGCAGTCGGTGATCAGCGAAGGAACCGGCTATCCCAACGCGGTGATCGGGCGTCCGGCGGCCGGCAAGACGGGGACAACGTCAGACTTCCGCGATGCGTGGTTCGTCGGTTACACCCCGGATCTCGTCACCGCGGTGTGGATCGGCAACGACGACTATTCGCGCATGACCGAGTCGTATGGCGGCAACATTCCCGCGCGCATCTGGGCGCGCTTCATGAAAGCCGCCCTCGCGAATACGCCCAAGCACGATTTCGCGATCCCCACGGGTGAGGTGCACCGCGTGCGGCTGTGCAGCACGGGCAAGGTCGAGGTGTTCCTCGCCGGCACCGAACCCGAGCGCAGCTGCGGGGCGGTCGACGAGCCGAGTCCCAAAGCGGTGACGAAGGACCCCGCGGCGGCGCCCGCAGTCCTCGCGACGCCGCCGGCGCCGGCAGCCCCCGTGGCGCCGGCCGTGGTCCCGGACGCGACGACTCCGCCATGATCGCGGGGCGCGACTGGCGCGACGTTCAGGTCGTCGGCGTTTCGCGTCTCGCGAACTATCTCAAGCGCAAGCTCGAGGCTGACACCAAGCTGATGGCGATCGGCGTCGAGGGCGAAGTCTCCAACCTGCGCGTGCAGAGCAGCGGCAGCTGGAACTTCAGCCTCAAGGATCGCGACTCGGTGATCGATTGCTTCGCGTTTCCGAGTGACGCGGCGACGTTTCCCGAGGTGCGCAACGGCGCGGCGATCACGGCGTACGGCCGCATTTCGACGTTCGAGAAGAAGAGCAGCTACCAGCTCGTCGTGCGTCATTGCGAGCTCGCCGGGATCGGAAAGCTTTACGCGCGTTACGAGGAGCTCAAGCGCCGGCTCGACGCCGAGGGCTTGTTCCGCGAGGACCGTAGACGAGCACTGCCGCGGTATCCGTTCCGCGTCGCGCTGGTCGGCTCACCGTCCGGTGAAGGGACGCGCGATTTTCTCACGCAGGCGCGCGCTCGCGCACCGCAGGTCGCGATCACGCAGATCGAGACGCCGGTGCAAGGCGATGTCGCGCCGCAGATCGTCGCAGCGCTGCGCCGCGCGTGCGTGACGAATCCTGACCTCGTCGTGCTCGCACGCGGCGGCGGATCGTTCGAAGACCTCTTCGTGTTCAGCGACGAGCGCGTCGTGCGCGCCGTTGCGGAATGCCCGGTTCCGATCGTCACCGCGATCGGGCACGAAGCCGACGTTCCGCTGGTCGACTTCGCGGCCGACAAACGCGCCTCGACCCCGTCGACGGCGGCACAAACCGTGCTGCCGCGGCGCGACGATCTGCGCCGCGAGCTCGCGCGCGATCTTGACCGTATGCGGCGCGCGCTCGACGGACGACTCCGTCACGCACGTCGCGACCTCGAGCGCATCGAGTACCGCTCGCCGCTCGCCGACCCGACGATGTTGCTCGCCTCGCGCCGGCAACGGCTCGACGC
>CAZABL010000080.1:12002-17981 GCA_964483365.1 uncultured bacterium | reverse complement strand
GACTGTAAATTCGGCGCGCGAAAGCGCTACGCTGGTTCGAATCCAGCCCTGCCCACCAGTCCGCGGCGCGCGGCCCCAACAAAGGGGACGCGCGCCGTTCGTTCGTAAGGGACCGACGGAGCGCGGGCGTTGCATAATGGTAATGCCCTTGCCTTCCAAGCAAGAGTCGCGGGTTCGATTCCCGCCGCCCGCTCCAGTAATCCCCCCGTTGCTACGCCATAACGAGCGACGTCAACGATGCGATCGCACTGAGGGCGGCCCGGTCGAACTCCGAGTACTCGTGCTCGTGTGCGTGCTTTACCGTGATGCCGCCGATGACGCCCGCGCGTGAACGGATGCGCGCGTGGAGGAACGTGCAGCGGTCAAGCTTGTGCTTGACGCTCTCCGCTTCGTAGAGCTCGCCGACGCTCGTGGCGCTGAACGAATCGCGCGTTCCCACTTCGCCGGGTTCCGAGAGTGCCGGATAGAGCGCGACTTCATCAAAGCGGGTAGGCGTCAGCGAGGCAGCGAGGTCCTCGAAGAAGCTCGCGTTTTCTTGACCGAGGCCCCGATCGACGATATACGGATGATTCCATCGGCCTATTGCGACACGATGAACGAAGAAGACGAGTTCCGCGTCGTGGAAATACGCAGTCGACTCTTCGGCTGCGGCTGCCAGCGCTTCTTCGATGCTCGATGTCGACCAGAGCCGCTTCGCGCTCGCGCGCATGCGTGCCGACGCTTCGAGAATCGCGGACTCCCGCAGCTCGTTTACCCGGCTGGCGATTTCTGGGATCCCGAGCTCGAACAGGGACGAACGCTGCTGTTCATCGAGCATGAGGGCGTTGCAGAGGCGTTCCAGCAGCGCAACGGACGCACGAATCGGTCGCCCTGTTTCCAGCATCGCGTACCACACGCGGCTCACGCCGATCGCTTCGGCGACTTCTTCCTGACTGACGGCTTTGCCGATGCGCCCCGGAAAACGCAGACTGTTCCCGAGCGCACATGAGTTAGCCGGAATGTTCCGGCGCGCACCTTTGAGTAGGTCGCTTAAGCGGCGGAGCCGCTCCTCGTCGGTAGGGGCCGTGTACAGCATTGCCTCTCCAGAGCGTATGACCGGGATAACGATACGTGAACTTTCCTCGAATTATCAGAGAAGCGCCGTTGGCGCAGACGCCCAAAACATGTCAACTTCGTTCGCCAGTGTAGGCGCCACGATGCGCCGTGTCTGCCAACTGCGACCGGACATCGGGGCGGGCTGAAGGCAGGTTTTTATGTATGTCCGCGATCACGATTGCGGTGGTCCCCAGACTCTCCGGAGACTCGTTCGGCATAGACAGGAGAGCGAGTAAGGAGGCTCCAGCATGTCGTTCGGTCTCGGGTCGGTCGCGAGTTCATCACTGTCAACGCTCCAGCAGCAGCTCGATAGTCTCTTCAATCAGGCGTCGAGCGGAAAGCGGATCACGTCGGCGTCCGTCGATCCTTCAGGCGTTGCGATCTACGCGGCGCTCACGGCGCAAGCGAACGGCTACGACCAGGCCGCCCAGAATCTGGTCGATGCAAGCGGGGCCCTGAACGTCGCGAGCGGCGCGCTGAGCGGGACAAGCGACGCGCTCAGTCAGCTCGCGAACCTTGCGACGCAAGCGACGAACGACTTCCTCACGCCGTCGCAACGCGGCGATCTGCAGGTCGAGGCCAACCAGCTCGTCCAGCAAATCAACACCAACGCCCAGAGCGCGAGCTATAACGGAACGCAGCTCCTCGACGGCCCGTACGCGACGCCGGCGACGCCGGCGACGGCGACCGTGACCGACAATGCAGCGTTGTCGAACGGCGGCACTCTCGCCGCCGGGAGCAGCGCCAGCGCGGCGTCGCAGGGCGGCACCATCAGCCTCTCCGTCGTCAACACCGGCTCCGGCGCGGGCGTGAACGTGAACTTTACCTCCTCGGCGACGGGTCAGACGACGTACCTGGGCGTTCAGACACCAGGCTCGACCGTGACGGTCAACGGTACGACGGTGAGCCTCGGCAACGTCGCGCTCGGGGACGTCGGGGTCACCGCGACGGTTCAGGTGGCGCCCGCGACCGTCGGCACCAACGGCGCGTCGCTGCAAGTGCAGACCGGTGCGAACGAAGGCGCGTTGACCGGGATCTCAACGCCGAACGGGACGTCAGCGGGGCTCTCGCTCCAGAACATCGACCTTTCGTCGAGAGCCTCCGCGACGAACGCGCTCGGCCAGATCAACGCCGCAATCGACGCGCTCGGCAATGCGCAGGCGACGCTCGGCGCGCAGACCGTGGCAGCGCAATACGCGCAGGATGCCGCCAACAACGCGTCGAGCGCGTTGACGGCGTCGGCGTCCGCGATCGGCGATGCGAACACCGCGCAACTGTCGACGCAGATCTCGCAGAACAGCGTCCAACAACAGCTTGCGATCAAACTGCTCGCCAACAGCAATGCCTTTGCGCTGGCGCAAGCGGCGTCGCTGAACCTGCTGGGCTGAACCGCGGATTCACCGGGGCTCCGGAGACGATCCGCCTTTCGCGGTGTTCGTGATCGCCGAATCCGGGACGGAGAACGGCGTCTTCGCGTCCTGCAGTTGGAGCGTGTAGTGCGCGAGGTGGGGGACGGAGAGGCAATCCAAGCCCTTCTGATCGGACGTGCAGCCGATTCCGGGTGGAACGACATGGCCGGACGCGTCGTCGACTCCGGTGATCGCGCCGAGCCCGGTTCCGAGTAGCGTGCACGGCGCCGACGGATCGGCGGAGCACTCGATCTTGCTGATCGTCGGCGTGCGCACGAAGCTCCCTGGGAGCGTCGCCCAGTCGCTCGCGCTCTTCGTCTGCGTATCGACGAGTTGGATTTGCAGCGTCCCGAATGCGTTATCGTGCAACTCGTCGGCGGGATGGAGGTAGACCGCGAGTCGCGACGGCGTTTCGATGTGCGTGTCGGCCGGCGCTACGACGCTGTAGCTCGTGTCGGCGCGCACGACGTCGCAGGGAGACTGCACCGCAACGGCGCGGCGCACACGGATCTCGCGCTGTGCGGGGAGATCGGCGCCGCCTGTCGCGAGCTCGACCGCGAGCGGCTCCGACGAGAGGTGCACCGGCGCGTCTTGCGCGACGATCGGCGCAAGCAAGACGGGTCGCGCCGCGGCAAGCTTGGAGACGAACACCTCGCCGGTCGAGCCGTCCGTCGGGACGAGTTGGGTCGAGATCGACTCCCCCGCTTCGAGCCCGTTTCCGCCGATTGACGGACCAGTGAAACACGCGAGGGTCGAGGTCGAACTCGGCGCTTTGGTGTAGGTCGTCGCGCCCAGACGAACGCCGGAGATGCTCTCGAAGCCCGTGCCGCTCAGCGTGATGAACGCGTCGCCGAGATACGCGACGGGAGCGCTGGACGGATCGACTTGCGCGGGCTGCGCGGCGATCGCGAGCGTCGCGGTATTCTCGATCTCGGTGCGGCCAACGAGGTCGTCCTGATAGAAGCGAATCCGCGCCTCGCCCGGCGGAACGTCTTTGAGCGCCGCTTGCAGTTCGACGCGCCGATCGTCGAGACGTTTGATTTGCAGCGGGATCGCGGGCGCGCTTCCGATCTGGACCTCCGCTTGGGAGAGACACGGCGCGGCCGCCGAGCTTGCGATCACGTCCAGGGTGCGTCCCGCGATCGGATTCCGATTCGGGAACGGCGCGACGGACCACGTTGCCGCGCGAGGAACGGCGATCCGCGCCAAGACACGATCGGGCTGTACGACGGGGTCAAAGCCGAATCGCCCGGCGAGCCGAACCGTATACCCGCCGTCATCGGCGCCGGCGAGCGCGCTCCGCTCGATTGTGGGCGCTGCGATCGAATGCGGATCGATCGGAATCGTGTACGAAGCGCCTCGGTCGGGTGTGACGAGGAGCGAGGTGTCGTGGACGTACGTCGACGTCCGATCGAGGTGCAGCGGGATCTCGACCCGAGACGTCGAGGCGCACATCCCGCTCGCTGACGATCCGTTGACGACGACCGGTGGAGTCGCCGCCGCCTGCGGGTCGCCGATCGTGAAGAAGAGGACATCCGACGTCGCGGCAGGCGGACGCAGCGCCGGCACCTTCAGGCCCATCAGCAATTGTTCGCCCGTTCCGCCCGGCGACGAGGGTGTCGCGAGATCGAGGCTCGCCGGCAGATACTCGTATTCCTGGTGTCCGGTGTGCAAGAAGATCTGCCAGACGCCAAGCAGCGAGACGAGGTACGACGCGAGTTGCGTCGGCACGGCGGCGCCGGCCAAGCCGCCGAAGAATTGCGCTTCGGTCGGCGCGTTGATGTTGGCCTGGTACTGCACCGAGCCGAGCGTCGTTTCGATACATGTCGCGACTTGACTCTGCGTTGCGCCTTGGGAATAGCAGGTCGCAATCGTCGACGGGTTCGCGCCGAGCGATGCGGCGACCGCCGTGACGGCGTTGCCGCCGGCGAGCGGGTTGAGCGAACCGACGGCGAGTGAGTGCAGGAAGTCCTGGAACCAGTTGTAACGGTCGACCGCCGTGTTCGCCGACTGGGACATGTTCTTGAAGTCGGTCGGATGAGCGTCCACATAATCGCGCACGCCGTCCATCCCACGCGTCTTCTCGTCCTCAGGGACGATGAAGAAGATCGGGATCCCACGATGGTCGCCCTCGCCGTACGTGAAGCTCAGGTCCCGCGGTTTTGAGGTGCCGCTGCGGCGGTTCGCGAAGAGCTGATCCCACGTGCCACTCTTTTCGTAGAGCCAGCGCAGCGGCGGAGCTTCCGTAATGAACGCGACGTTGACGTGGTAGTTCGCCCGCGCCGGTGGCCGCATATAGTCGCTGAACCGAACGTCGACGTCGTCGCCTGGCTTGAGCGCCGGGACGACCGCTGCGGGCAACGTCACGCGCTTGTCTCCGATCCTTCGCGTAACCGTTGCGTCGATCCGCGAGCTGGCTTCCGGTCCGGCACTGGCCGCGACGAACGGTGGCGGCCCGCTGTCCGCAGCGACCGGCGCGGTATCGCCGCGGAGAACGAGCGGCAGCACGGAGAGCACAGCAAGACACGCGGCGAGGAAACGGCGCCTCATGCAAGACAATGCGCGGCTCACCGCCATGCAGTCCTGCGCCCGCGTGCCGCACAGGTGGCACAGGCCATTGCTACGATATCTGGCGTGGGCACGGTCGTATCGTTTTTCCGGGAGCCGTCGCTGTTCGAAGGGAATCGGCCTCAGCCGCGGCCGCGGAACACGAAACACATCGGCGACGCATCCGAATTGATCGTCGCAGGCGCTCTCACCCTCGCGGGGTACGACGTCCTGAAACCGTTGGGCGAGAGCGTTCGGTATGATCTCGTCATCGACGACGGCGAGAAGTTCTCTCGCGTCCAGGTAAAGACAGGGCGATTACGACACGGGGTCATCCGTTTCAATACGTGCAGTACGCACGGTCATCGCGGTAAACCATCACGTTCATACTTCGGTCAAGTCGAGTTCATCGCGGTTTATTGCCCCGATACGAGAAAAATCTATCTCGTCCCGGAGTCGGACCTGACGAGGGTGCACGGAAGCCTCCGCGTCGCCCCGACGCTAAATAATATGCAGAAGAGCGTCCGTTGGGCCGTCGACTACGAGTTAGGGGAGTGACAGGAGAGTCGCGGTCGTGGCGGAATTGGGGTGCCCGCGTGCTGCCGTAGCTCAGTGGTAGAGCACTTCCTTGGTAAGGAAGAGGTCATGGGTTCAATCCCCATCGGCAGCTCCACGTGGGAGGCCTTCCGCTAGCGGAGGGTCTCGTTGCTTTCCTGAGTAGTCGTCGCCGAGATGGTGATGACGGTTTCCCGCGACAGCGCCAAGCGGGCGCTCTTGGAGCGTCTCATTGACGACGCCGGCCTCTTTCCACCAGCGCAGCTGCCGATGCGCGAGGCACTCGCACATCATCGCCGCCACCGCGAGAGCGCGTACGCGTGGGTCGGCGGCCGCTTCGTACTGCCCGTCTCGCGCACAGGCGAGTTTGCGG
>CAZABL010000080.1:0-11902 GCA_964483365.1 uncultured bacterium | reverse complement strand
GATGCCTCCGTGCCGACGATCGACGACCTCGCGGCGTTCGTGCTCGCCGCGCAACGCCATGGTGTGCCGTGGAAGGCGACGGCCGGCCTCCACCACCCCGTACGCGCGATGCATGACGGTCGGACGATGCACGGCTTTCTCAACCTGTTCGTTGCCGGTGTCACGCTCCACGCTGGGGTGCTCACCGAACATCAGGTGGCCGAAGTCATCGCGGAATCCGATCCGCGCGCGTTCCTCGCCGATCCGCTGCACGTCGGCTGGCATGACGTGCGCGTCGATGCAGACGCGGTCGCAGCCGCGCGCGAGCACTGCGTCGCGTACGGAAGCTGCAGCTTCGCGGAGCCGGTGAACGATTTGCGCGACCTCGGCATCCTCGCGTGATCGATCCACGCGACTACGGGATCGACAATCTCCCTTTCGGGATCGTTTCGACCGCCCGAGACGAGCGGCCGCGCGCGGCGGTTGCGTTCGAGGACCGTGTCGTCGATCTGGACGCGCTCGTCGGCGCGCGTCTGCTCGACGAGGAGACGTTGCGAGACGAGGCGACCCTCAATGCGTTCCTCGCGCGCGGCCTTCCCGTTTGGCGTGCGGTGCGCGCGCGGCTTCGTCACCTGCTCTCGGCTGCGGCGACGAACGCCGAACGGGATCTCGTGCAGCGTATGCTGCTGCCGCGCGATGAGGTGACGATGCACCTCCCCGTCGCGATCGGCGACTACGTCGACTTCTATTCGTCACTCGAGCACGCGACCAACCTCGGCCGCATCTTGCGTCCCGACAGCGAGCCGCTGCTGCCGAACTATCGCCACATCCCAATCGGCTATCACGGACGCTCGGGGACGATCGTCGCGAGCGGAACCCCGATTCGCCGCCCACACGGTCAGAAGAAGGCACCCGACGCAGCCGCGCCGTCGTTTGGACCGTCGGCGCTGCTCGACGTCGAGCTCGAGATGGGATGGGTCGCCGGTCCCGGCAACGCGCTTGGCGCGCCGATCGCCGCCGACGCTGTGCGCGAGCACGTCTTCGGCTACGTGCTGCTCAACGACTGGAGTGCGCGCGACATCCAGGCCTGGGAGTACCAGCCGCTCGGGCCGTTCCTGGGGAAGTCGTTCGCGACGTCGATCTCGCCGTGGATCGTCACGCTCGATGCACTCGAGCCGTTTCGCTCCGCCGAGCCGCAGCGTGATCCCGAGCCGCTACCCTATTTGCGGGCGCGCGAATCGTGGGCGTACGACATCGAGCTCGAGCTGCTGCTGCAGAGCCCACGGATGCGCGAGCACGGCGAACCGCCGCTCACCGTCTCGCGTACGAACGCGCGTGCGCTGTACTGGACCGTCGCGCAACAGCTCGCGCACGTCACGTCGAACGGTGCTACGATCCGTGCCGGCGATCTCTTCGGGACGGGGACGATCTCGGGCTCACAGCCCAGAACGCAAGGCTCACTGATCGAGTTGACGTGGCGCGGCACGAAGCCGCTCGCGCTTCCCGGCGGCGAGACGCGCGGCTTCCTCGAGGACGGCGACACCGTCGTGATCCGCGGCCGCGCGCTGCGTGGTGACGCCCGCATCGGCTTGGGCGAGGTCGTCGGAACGGTCGTCGGTTAAGGGCATTCGCGCGTGGCGAGCGTCAGCTCGCTGAACACCAGCTGCGCCGCGTCGATGTCGATCTTCTCGCCGTACAAGCACAACGTTTCGACGAACACGTCGCGTACGTCGTACGATGCGCTCTCGATCACGCAACCAAGTGTTCGCTACCCAAGTCGCCCGACGCTTTTTGCATCAGCGCCGGGCGACCGGAAAACGACCGCGTTAGATCGGGTTGTGGTAGCCGTCCCGAATCATCGTCTCGCTCTGCCGGCGTGCCTCGCGGAAGAGCTCTGCCTGCGCTGGATCGGATGCTGCAGGCTCGGCAAGCAACCGAGCGAGCTCGTCGTCGAAGAACCGCGAGACCTCCGCGGCGGTGTGCATGCCGTGCCGGATCCGCTGCGTGATCATCAGGCGGTAGATCCGATCGGTCGCGAGATCTTCCATGTACCCGTCGAGCAGCGACGCGCCAAGACCGCTCAAGTAGCCGTGACGGTAGCGAATGACGGTACGGACCGCGGCCCGCGTCCCCGCTTCGGTCTTCGCGCCCACGCCGTCGATCGACGGCCGCAGATCGGGCTGTGCGTTCGCGCCGGGTTTGCGGCGGAAGCCTTGATTGGGCGCCGGGAACTGCGCGACGGCGATCGCGTTCTGGTCGGGATGGCCCGTCCACGCCCCGTCAAAGAGCGCGTCGGACTCGTTCTTCTTGTCTTTCTCGAGAACGGCGAGCGCGCGCGTGTTCAGCTCGGGGTTCGAGCGGTCGGGGAAGAGCGCGGTCATCCCGCCGACTGCCAGCATCCCGTGCCGGTGGCAGACCTCGGGGATGCGCTCGCGGAGATTTTGGAAGAACGCGACGTCGTGCGGGATCGTGTTCCGATCGGGGAGCACCCACGCCGGATCCTCCAGATTGAAGTGGATCAGCGATGCCATGTAGTCCCAGCGCCCGAGATTCAACCCGAGCAGATGGTCGCGCAAATGGTACGCGAACTTCTCGAGCTCGAACGCCATCGGGAACGCCTCGACAAGCGCCATCGCCTTGATCGCGTGCGGGTCCTGACCTTTCGCCTTCGCGACCGCCTGGAAGACGTCACGCCACCAGAGCGCCTCGTCGGCCAACTCGGATTTGGGGATATAGATCGCGAGCGGGTGCCGCAGGCGCGTGAAGTCGAGCTTGTAGGCGAGCAGCGCGAGGTCGAACAGCGCCGCCGACGTCGGCTCCGGGTGGACGCCGGCCTGCGAGAGGTGTAGGCCGCGCACACGGGTCCACAGCACCGTCGACGACGGTTTGATCGGGACCGTCGCGTTACCGCGCTTCTTGTCGACATAGGTGAGCTCGCCGTAGTACGCGCTGATCGCGTTGTCGATGCCGAGCAGCGTCCGGTCGAACGTGTTCGCCATCGAGTCTTCGAGATCGATCATGACGGCGGGCGAGCCGGAGTTGAGCAGCTTGACGACCAGTTCGTGGTCGTCGGCCGGCCCGGTCATCTGGTTGCGTTGATCGGCGCACCACGCGGGCAACTCGATGCGCCAGTCGCCCTGCGCTTCGGAAGGCGCGGGATACTGCGGCTTGCGGCCCTGCTGTGACGCTTCCAAGATTCGCTCGCGCGCCGCGATCGCCGCCTGCTGTCGGGGGGTGAACGCCTCGTGGAGCGGACGGTAGAAAGCGGCGAATCCCGCGGGGAGATCGCGCTCGATCGAAAAGCCCGCCGGGGCTGCGCTCATTGGCGGAATGTGCCGCGTCTCGGTCTGCATGCGCGCCCCTTCGCGCCCCAGGCGCTCCCTCCCACGCGGCCGAACAGGAAAGGTCGTGCGCCCGTAGCTCAACAGGACAGAGCGAGGCACTCCTAAGGCCGAGGTTGGCGGTTCGAGTCCGCCCGGGCGCGCCATGCCCCTCGCCCGAGCAATCGCAGATGACCGCCCGACACGTTTATGACGGGATGCGAGCGGCCGCGTTCGTTGGAGCGCTGGTCTGTTTCACGTTGTACGGGCCGGACGAGGTCGCGCGTCTGCAGCCGGACGACCTCGTCTTCCTGGCCGGAGCACTCGTGATGGCGCTCGCGCTGAGCTTGTTGCGCGCGCCGGCCGCGCACTTCGAGCGCAGCGCGCTGCCGACGCCCGACAGCGATCGCATCGGGTTCCTGTTCCCGCTCCTGGTCGTCGTGCTCGTGCGCGAGGGATGGCTGTGGGCGGCGGTGCTCGCGATGCTCACGCGCCTCGTTCGCCCGCCCGGCCTGCGGCGGCGACCGTTCGGCGATCGCCTCTTGGGAGCGGGGCTGCGCTTTCCGACCGGTGCGCTCGGCGTCATCGTCGTCGACCCGCTGCGTGTCGCGCTCACGGCGGTGCCGGGAGCACTCCCGCTCGTCATGTTCACCGCGATCGCGACGGCGTTCGCGCTCGCGGTCGACCTGTTCTGGATCGACCCGCTGCTCGCGGCGCGTCAGAATCGCGCGCTCGCGACGATCTGGCGGCGCCACCTCGGCGACGGGGGGACGATCCTCGCGATCGTGCTCGAGATGGCGTGGGCGTATGTCGCCGCGCGCGTCACGCTGCGCGACGGTGTGTTCCTCGGCCTCGCGACGCTGATCCCGCTCGTCGTCGTCGCGATCATCGTGCTGCGTCTGGCGCGAGTCAACGCGCGGCTACACCGCTTGACGATCTCGCGCGAAGCGGTCGACGCGATGCTCCGTGCAAGCGATCCGCAGCCGCAGGTGCGCTCGCTGCTCGAGAGCATCGACCCGCGGATCGTGCGCGAGTCGGTCGAGGTCGCGGCGTTCGGACGCGGCGGAACCGATCGCTGGTCGCGCCTGGTGCGCTTCGGTCCACCGGTCCCGGCCGAGCTCGAGCGTCTGGGCGGACGGGTCCTGCTCGAAGTGCAGGTGACGGGAGACGACGCGACGATCGAGAGCGCGCACGACGGGACGGTGCGTGCATTCGCCGCCCACGACAAGGAGGGCGGCTTGCGCGGCGCGCTCGTCGTCTTCCGGCGTCACGGGACCGTCCCGTACGTCGGTACGCGCGAGTTCGTGCGCGCTGCTACGGAGCTGGGACCGCTGCTGGGAGAATACGGCGCGATCGCGGCGACGCGCAGCGCGGCGACGATCGACACGCTGACCGGCTTGTCGAACCGTCGCGGCGTCGCACGGGCGCTCGACGACGCGATGGTCCACGTGCGTGACGGGGGGCGCTACGCCGTCCTGCTGCTCGACGTCGATCACTTCAAGTCGATCAACGACCTGCTCGGACACCAAACCGGGGACCGTGCGCTGGCGCAGATCGGGCGAATCATCGGTGAGAACATCCGCGGCGTCGACCTCGCGGGACGTTTCGGCGGGGAGGAGTTCCTCGTGCTGCTGCGAGACGCGACGCGTGAACGCGCGCTCCAGGTCGCTGAGCGATTGCGATCTGCGATCGAGTCGAGCGGGCTCGCGCACTCCGACGGCAAACCCGTCACCGTCTCGGTCGGTGTCGCCTACGCGCGCCCGACCGACGGTGCACACGATGTCGTGGAACGGGCCGATCGTGCGCTGTATCGCGCGAAGAACGGCGGTCGTAATCGCGTCGTCGAGTCACCGTTACTTGCTATGTGAGAAGGAAGTCGCCGCCATTACCACCACTCCGATCTACGTTATCGTTCAGCTTTCGCCGACGGCGGCGTGGGCCACGCTCGCTCGGGAGGATCGCGAGCGCTGGGTCGAGGATCGCTTCGCGCAACTCGCGGAGTCGTTCGCCGACGACGAGAGCGGACCACTGTGGTCGCAGATCACCGAGATGCACACGACGCGCGGCGTCGAGCGCAGCGTCGTGATGCTCTGGCGCATCGCCGATGATGCAGCGCTCGGCGGTCTGGGCGACACGCTGCAGCGCGAGGACGTGACGACCTACTTCTCGGTCGCAACGATCGGCGGGTTCCACGCCGAGGACCGCGCCTCGATTACGGCGCCGTTGGTCGACCTCTAAGGCCTCGCGTTACGCGGCGAACGACGAGGCGGCTTCCTTGCGCTCGTGGCACGCGTCGAAGTCGGCGCAGCGCCGCCCGTTGCCGTCGAGCGCGAGGATCGTCTCCGACGCTTTACTCTCGTGCCCGCACTCTCCGCACGTGGCCTGCTCATCGGTCGTCATGGCGTGAGTATCCCCACTTCGGGCGCATGCGTCATTGGCCCAAGCTTCAACTCGCAGGTCACTGGTCGACAGCGGGATCGATGGCGACGCTGACGGAGAGCGTTCCGGGACCGGCGCCGCGATAGACCCCGCGCGTCGGACTCACGTCGCCGTAATCGCGACCGCACGCGACCAGCACGAAATCACTATCGACGAGTCGCCCGTTGGTCGGGTCGTACCCGATCCAGCCGTACGGCGGCAGATATGCCTGAGCCCACGCGTGTGATGCTTCGGCGCCTAGCGCACTCCCCGTTCCCTGAAAGAGATAGCCACTCGCGTAGCGTGTCGGGATCCCGTGCGCGCGTGCCAGTCCAACGAGCAGGTGCGCGAAGTCCTGGCACACGCCTGCGCCGGTTGCGAGCACCTCGCCGATCGTACTGCGCACCGTCGTCGCACCGGGGCAGTAGACGAGCGTCTCGTGGATGAACTTCCCGGCGGCGAGGAAGTACGCGAGCGCGTCGTCGCGGGGTGCCTCGATCGCCGCGGCGAGCTCGGCGACGCGTCCGTCGAGCGCGACGTACGGGCTCGGCGCGCGAAACTCGTAGAGCTCGTCGAGCCCCGGATCGGCAGCGAGCGCAGCGAACGACACCGGCTCGAGCGCGGGCTGCGGCTCGCCGACCGTCACGACCTGTGAACGCGCGACGATGCGCAGCTCGACGTGCTCGGGGATTACCGAGAAATGCTGGACGTCGTTCCCGAAGCGATCGAGGTAGCTGAACACGCGCGTCGCGGGTCGCACGTCGAGTGCGTAGCCGGTGCAGAACTGCCGCAGGTTGGTGCGCGGCTGCAGGTGGACGACGGTGTAGCTCTCCGCGATCGGATGCGGATAGCGGTACGTCGTCTCGTGCTCGACAGCGTACTCCACGTCAGCTCCGCAACGGCTCGCTGACGGCGACGGGCTCGAGTGCGAGCGGGACGCGTGCGAAGAAATCGGCTTCGACGGCGGCGACCAGCGCGACGAGTCCTTCGGTCACGCGCCGCAAATACGCGGCGAGCCCCTCTTCGTGCACGTCGGAGACGTCGCTGAAGGCGATCGTCGCGGCGAGTGCGCCGGCGCGTTTTTCCGCGGCGTTCGAGAACGAGCGTCCGCCGTGCGAGATGCGATGCAGCGCGCGGTCGATCGCGTCGACGCAAAAGCGCAGTGAGCGCGGGAAGGCGGGCTCGAAGAGCAGGAACGCGATTGCCTCGCGCGGCCCGGACCCGGGCGGACACGCGCGCACGAACGGATGGCTCGCACAGCAGAGCTCGAGGAGCCGCTGCCATTCCGGCCACGGGTCGTCGAGCAACTCTATCGTCGCGAGCGCGCGCACGGCGAGATAGGCTCGCTCGACGAAGCGCCCGAGCTGCAAGTAGTCCCAGCCCTCGGCATGGAGCATCGTCGCATCGATCGCGCCGGCGATCGCCTGGCAACGATCGCGCACGCGGCGCAAGAACGGTAATGCGCCGGTTTGTCCGAGCTCGCCGGGCGTCTGCGCCTGCACGTCGAGATAGAGCTCGTTGATGTGCTCCCACACCTCGGTCGTCAGCTCGACGCGCGCCTCGATCGCGTTGTTGCGCGCGATCGTGACGCACGAGAGCAGCGACGCGGGATTATCGAGTGCAAAGACGCAGCGCTCAACGGCGTAGCGCGCCTCCGGTGCGTACACGGTGACGGTCGCAGGCTCGCTCAGCGTCCCGATCGCGAGCGCTCCGCGCCACAGGCGCTGCGTCCAGCGCGCGTCGCCTTCCAGGTCGATCGCGCGCGTGATGCTCACATCGAGCACGCGCGCCACCGTCTCGGCGCGCTCGACGTTGCGGCCCAGCCAAAAGAACGAATCGGCGAGACGGCTAAGCATCGGCGAGGACCCAGGTGTCCTTGCTTCCGCCGCCTTGCGACGAGTTGACGACGAGCGACCCGTCGCGCAGGGCGACGCGCGTCAGCGCAGCGGGCGGCACGTCGATCGTCGCGCCGTACAGCGCGAATGGGCGCAGATCGATGCGGCGCGCCTCCAGCCGTCCGTCGACGAGCGTCGGATGCGAGGAGAGCTGGATGACGGGCTGCGCGATGTACTTGCGCGGCTCGGCCGCAATCGCACGCGCGAACCGCTCGCGTTCCTCGCGCGTCGCCTGCGGACCGATCAGCATCCCGTATCCGCCCGAACCGTCGCTGCGTTTCACGACGAGCTCGTCGAGGTGCGCGAGGACGTGACTGCGCGCGGCGGGTTCGCTGCAGTCGTACGTCTCGACGCTCTCGAGCACCGGCTCTTCGCTCAGGTAGAAGCGGATCATCGCCGGGACGTAGCGGTAGAGTGCCTTGTCGTCGGCGATCCCGGTTCCGATCGCGTTCGCAAGCGTGACGTTTCCAGCGCGGTAGACGTCCATCAACCCGGCGATCCCGAGGATCGAGTCGTGGCGGAAGTAGAGCGGATCGAGGAAGTCGTCGTCGATGCGGCGGTAGAGGACGTCGATGCGTTCGAGGCCGCGCGTCGTCTTGAGGTAGAGTGCGTCGTCGATCACGATGCAGTCGCGGCCTTGCGCGAGCGCGACGCCCATCGCGCGTGCCAGCATCGCGTGCTCGTAGTACGCCGAGTTGAAGGCGCCGGGGGTGAGGACGACGACGTTGGGCCGCACGCCGCGACGGGGCGCTGCTTGCTGCAAGGCGCGCAACAGGCGGCGCGGATAGTCGTCGACCGGCCGGATGCGGTAGCCCTCGAAGAGCGCAGGGAACGTCCGTTTGAGGACGTCGCGGTTCTCGAGGACGTACGAGATCCCCGAGGGCGTGCGCACGTTGTCTTCCAAGACGTGCGGCATCCCTTCGCCGTCCCAGATCAAGTCGATCCCACTGACGTGGATGTAGATCCCGTGCGGGACGTAGACGCCGATCATCTCGCGTACGAACAGCGGTGACGACATGACGAGGTCGCGCCGGACGATCCCCTCGCGCAGGATGCGTCCGGTGTGGTAGACGTCGCCGAGGAAGGCGTTGAGCGCCCGCACGCGCTGGTCGACGCCGCGCGCGATCGTGCGCCACTGCGCGGCCGTCAGGATGCGCGGGATCGGATCGAACGGCAAGATGCGCTCACGGCCTTCGGCCTGCGCGTAGACGGTGAAGGTGACGCCCTTGCGGAGCAGCGCGGCGTTGATCGCGCGCGCGCCGCTGCCCAGCTCCGCCGGACCCATCGCGTCGAGCGTCGCGGCGAGGCGCGCATAGGGAGGACGCGGCGTGTGCTGGTCCGCGAAGAACTCGTCGTAGACGGGCAGGTCCGGCGCGGCGGTCGCGGTTTGGAGCATCGGTCATCCCATGGTTCCGACCCTTCGCGTCGTTCCCGTTGACCGTTTGTCGAAAAGGTGAGCGTCTCGCATGCGGAAGCGGCCGGTCGATGCGAACCGCGCCCGGCAGCCGGATCGTGCGCGTGGCGTACGCGTTGCGCCAAGAATTTCGCTACGAGTACCCCGGCCCGATCGACGCGTTGCGGTGCCATCGGCTGAGCATCGAGCCGGCGCTGCCGGCGCGCTGGCACCGCGATCCCTTCGGCAATGCGATCGCCACGATCGAGGCGCCGCGCGTCGAGCGCGCGATCGTGTTGCGCTACGAAGCGACGCTGCGCCGCCGCGACGCGCCGCCGCCGCGCATCGACCGATGCGCTACGTCCCCGGAAGCACGACGGTGGAGACCGACGCGGCAACGGCCTTCGCGGGACGCGTCGGCGTCTGTCAGGACTACGCGCACGTGATGATCGCGCTCGCCCACATGTGCGGCCTCGCGGCGCGCTACGTGTCGGGGCACTTGGCGGGCGAGGGCGGAACGCACGCCTGGGTCGAGATCCTCGCCGCGACGCCCGACGGTGAGGTGGTCGCCTGGGGCTTCGACCCGACGCACGATCGCGCCGTCGGGCTCGACTATCTCTTCATCGCAGCCGGGCGCGACTATGGCGACGTGGCGCCGACGTCGGGAGGCCGTATCCGGGCCGGTTCAGCCGCCGAGCGCACCGTCGATCGGCTTGACGTCGAATACGCTGCCTAGTCAGCCGTGCGGTGACAGCAGCCGCGCGGCGACGACACCCAGGTACACCGCGCCGAAGCCCAGCACGACCGAGCCCGCCACGTAGGCGAAGGCGAGGCCGCCCGCGCCGTCGCGGGTGAGGGTCACGACGTCGAGGCTGAAGGTCGAGAAGGTCGTGAACCCGCCGCAGATCCCGGTCGCCAAAAAGAGGCGGACGCCCGGCGAAATCCCCGCGACCGGTCCGGTCGCCGCCTCGGCGATGACCCCGATGACGAACGAGCCGACCAGGTTGACGGCGAGCGTCCCCCACGGAAAGGCGAGGCCGAACCGCGCACCCGCCGCCACAATGACCGCCCAGCGCAGCACGGAGCCGATCGCGCCGCCGACCGCGACCAACAGCGCGTTCTGCCAGCTCACGCGTCCGGAACCCCAGCCTCGTAAGCGATGACCTCGACGGTTTCCAGGGTGATGAGCCCCTCGCGGACGAGGGTGCGGACCTCGGGGAGGACCGCCCGAATCCGTTCTTCGGTATCGACGACCTCGACGACCAGCGGCAGGTCCGAGGAGAGCTCGAGGATCCGGGCCGCGTGGACGACGGCGTGCGCGCCGAAGCCCTCGATCCCGCGGAGGACGGTCGTGCCGGCGAGCCCCCGCCGGCGGAAGAGCTCGACCAGGGCGAGGTGCAGAGGGCGCCCCTCGTGGCGGTCCGACTCGCCGATGTGGATGCGCAGAAGCTTGGCGGGTCCGCTGAGACGCACGGCGCGCCCTTCGGTTTACACGTCCGCGGCCCTGTGCTACACTAGGTCCTCGGAACGGACCCCGCGTCCGTTTTCTTCATGTTGTCCGGTACTCTCCGGCATCCCGAGTAACGACGATGGCGAAAAAAGAAAATCGCGTAATGGTCACGATGGCGTGCACGGAGTGCAAGCGCCGCAACTACAACACGTTCAAAAACAAGCAGCATACGAGCGACCGCCTCGAGCTGAGCAAGTATTGCCGTTGGTGCCGCTGCCACCGGGCGCATCGCGAGACCAAGTAAGCCCGTAGGGCCGGCGTAAACCGGCCCGTCATCGAAGGGCGGTGGCGCAATTGGTAGCGCAGCGGTCTCCAAAACCGCCGGTTGCAGGTTCGAGTCCTGTCCGCCCTGCCAGTCCTCTTGCGGTAATAGACATTATGAAGTCCAACCCGAGCCGACCGGGAGCGCCCGCGCGACCGGCGGCGAGCCGTCCCCAAGCTCCCCGCTCCGGCGCCACGACGGCGCAACGTGCGCAGCGCGCCGCAAACGTGCAGAACACGCGTGCGTTCGTCCAGGGCGTCGTCTCCGAGCTCAAGCGTGTCACGTGGCCTACTCGCGAAGAGTGGGTCGCCGCGACGATCCTTACGATCGCGCTGGTCGTCGGCGTCGGTGTGTTCACCTACGTCTGCGATCTCGTCTTCGGGTACCTCTTTGGTTGGCTCACGGGCGGAGCGCGCTAACCGATGGATCAAGAGCTGACCACCACCACGACAGTCGATTCCCCGACGCCCGCGCCTGCGCCGTCGCCTGCGCAAAAGAAGCAGGACGACCGCAAGAAGTGGTACGTCATTCATACGTACTCGGGCTACGAGAACAAGGTCAAAGCGAACCTCGAGCGCCGCATCCACTCAATGAACATGCAGGACAAGATCTTCCGCGTGCTCGTTCCGATGGAAGACGAAGTCGAGTTCAAAGACGGCAAGCGCAAGATCACTCCGAAGAAAGTCTTTCCGGGCTACGTGCTCGTCGAGATGGACATGGACGATGCCTCGTGGTACGTCGTCCGCAACACCTCGGGCGTTACCGGATTCGTCGGGTCGCCGGGGTCGGGTGAGAAGCCTGTGCCGTTGCAGGACAAAGAAGTGAAGACGATCCTCAAGCAGATGGGGATCGAGACGCCCAAGCTCAAGATCGACTTTGCGAAGGGCGATCGGATCAAGGTTACGTCGGGGCCGTTCTTCGACTTCACCGGGATTGTCGACGACATTCAGCCGGAGAAGGAGAAGGTTCGCGCGCTCATCTCGATCTTCGGGCGCGAGACGCCCGTCGAGCTGGAGTTCTATCAGATCGAGAAGGTCTGAGCCCTCAGCACCGGGGCACCCGGCCACTTCTGTCACGCTGAGCTTGTCGAAGCGCGCACCCCGGCTGAGCTTGTCGAAGCCATCG
>CAZABL010000079.1:14764-18076 GCA_964483365.1 uncultured bacterium | reverse complement strand
AGGCTCAGCGGGGACGGGCGCTTCGCCCTGAGCTTTGTCGAAGGGTCAGCGTGACACCGCCGCCGCGGGACTTTTCGGCACGGTCGTCCTACTAGGGCGACGCAATGGATTCGACGACGGAACGTGCCGAGATCGGCGTTTATGGCGGGTCGGGCTTCTACTCGCTCATTGAGAACCCACGCGAGGTCTGGATAGAAACCCCGTACGGGATGCCCTCCGACAAGATCGCGCTCGGTGAGATCGCGGGCAAGAAGGTCGCCTTCCTCCCGCGGCATGGCAAAGATCACCGCTATCCGCCACAGACGATCAACTATCGCGCCAATGCGTGGGCGATGAAGATGCTCGGTGTCACGCGCATCATCGGCCCCACCGCCTGTGGCTCGCTCCAGCCCCACGTCAAACCCGGCTCAATGGTCGTCGCCGACCAAATCGTCGACCGGACCAACGGGCGCAAGGACACCTTCTACGACGGACCGATCACCACGCACGTCTCCTTCGCCGACCCGTACTGCGCGCAGCTGCGGCCGCTGGCGATCGACGCGTTGCGCAATCTCGGGATCGACACGCACGAAAAGGGTACGATCGTCGTCATCCAGGGACCGCGCTTCTCGACGCGCGCCGAGTCCAAGTGGTTCAGCTCGCTGGGCTGGGAAGTCATCAACATGACGAACTATCCGGAGTCGTATCTCGCGCGTGAGCTCGAGATGTGCTACGTGAACATCTCGCTCATCACCGACTACGACGTCGGTCTCGAAGGGGTCGCCGGCGTGCAGCCGGTCTCCCACCACGAAGTGATGCAGGTCTTCGCCAGCAACAACGAGCGGGTGAAGAACGCGATCTTCAAGATCATCGACGCGATCCCGGCCGAGCGCACCTGCTCGTGCGGGAGCGCGTTGTCCGGCGCAAGAGCCTAACGATGAAACGCTCGCCGATTCCGGGCGCGGACTTGGGTCTCTACGTCAGCGCGTTGCCGCTTCTGGTCCGGAATCCGGCGCTGATCGTCGTGCCGCTCCTCGCGCTGATCATCGGCGTCTTGCTGCGCCAAGTGCTGGCGCCGCTGGGGACCGGCGGCGGGCTTTCGTCGCTCACGCTCGGCCTCGGGCAGCTCGTCGCAACGCTGATCGCGCTGCTCGGCTTGGGTTCTGCGTGCATCATGGCCGACGACGCGTGGCGCAACGGCCGCGCGTCGTTCGAGCGTGCGTGGTCCGAGACGCAGCGCAAAAGCGGCGAGATCTTGTACGCCGGTATCGGGATCACGCTGCTGCTCGCCGTCGCGAGCTACGCGTCGCAGATCGTCGGCGTCCTGGGTCTGCTGCTCATGGCAGTCGCGGTCTATTTCCTGATCTGGGCGATTCCGGCCGCTGCGATCGGCGGCGTCCCGGGCGGCGCGGCGATCCAAATCTCGATCGAACGCGTGCGGTCGGCGCCGCTCTCCGCCGCGATCGCGACGGTCGTGACGCTCGTGCTCATGTTCTACGTGATGCCGCTGTTGGGACTCGAGCTCACCAACGCGCTCGCCTCAAGCCTCCCGTCACCCACCCCCGTCATCACCGATCTGATCAGTGCCGTGCTGCAAGCGATCGGGATGGCGTACGTCGCGCTGATCCTCAGCAAAACGTTTACGGACGCATCGCACACGCGCCGCTGGTAATCGCCGCCCGGGGGACGGCATCGCATGCTCATTGCCATTGCGGTTCCGCTCCACGCCGCTCCCGCGCAGACCGCTCCGTTCCGCCTCTCGGCCTTCGCCGGACGCGCCGTCGCGGTCAGCTTCGTCACCCAGGCGAGCTCGAACGTCTGCGGCGACGTCTCCCGCAAGTTCGCATACCTGCAGCACCACATCGATCCGCGCACGGAGCATCTGGTCACCGTGATGCTCGATCCGAAGTCGAGCGACGATGCGGCACTCGGACGGTATGCAGCAGGTCTCGCGGCGCGCGCGGACCGTTGGACGTTCGCGCGCGGCTCGAGCGATGCAACGGCGCTCGAGCCTTGGCTGCAGATCGAGCAGAGCGCGCCGCTTTCGACTCAGCACGCCGAGCAGATTGCGCTCATCGACGCGTCAGGAAAGCTCGACGACGTGGTCGATGCACATGCGCTCGACCCGGCCTCGATCCAGCAGGCACTCGACGACGTCGCTCACGGACGCCGCGCCGCGCGCCAGCGTGACGACGCCCTCCGGCTCATCGCGCGCTGCACGTTGTCGCTCCTGATTCTGTTGGGCGGGCTCTTCGCCCTCACCGTTCTCCCGACGCGCCGCCGAACGCCCGCCTAGCGCGGGCCCGGCGCGCGCGCGAAGAGGAGCACGGTGATGTGCAAGAAGCGCTGCCGCGCGACGAGCCGCTCGTCATGCGGGATGCTCGTGGTGAAGTGCTGGGCATCCGCCGTCGCTTCCGGCTCGGGTGCCCACATGTCGATCAGGACCCACAAGCGCCGCGGATGCACACCGGGCGGTAGCGACTCGTTGTGCGGGAAGTGTTCCTGGACGAGCGGGAACGGATCCGCGGCCGGATACACCAGCGGCACCCTGCTCGCCGCGAACTGTCGTCGATAATAATCGTATGCAATCTCGGTGTTGCCGGGGAAAACGGCCACGCCATCGCCCGGTCGCGCATGACGCATCACGAAGGTCGTGGCGCCGCGCCAATCCTCGCCGGCGTCCACGTACCAGTGGCGCAGCGTGTTCGCGGCGAGCGCGACGTAGACGAGGACTGCGACGAATGCCGCCGCACGCGGCAGTTTCGCGACCGCGAGCGCAACGGCGAGGACGAACGCCGGCCACGCCTCAGCGAGATACCGCTCCGTGAACATCGGCTTGATCTGCGAGACCGCGAAGATGACGAGCAGCGGGACGAGCAGCCAGAGCGCAACGAACGCGATCGTCTCACGGTCGCGCGGCGAGCGCGAGCGGTCGACAGCGAGCGCCGCGACCATGCAGACGACGACGAGCGCGAGCATCTTCGGCGAGCCCGCAAAGACGTACAGCGTCCCAAGCAGGTCGTGAAGGCTCGGCCGCTCGAGATACCCGTTCATGGACGTCGCGTTGTAGCCGTGCACGATCGCAAACAGCGGGACGAGCGCGACAAAAACCGCAACAACTGCCAGCGCGAAGCCTTCGCGCCACAACGCACGACGAAACAACGTCACCCAGAGCGCATGGGCGACCACGACGAGCAGCGCCATGACGTGAACGTAGCCGCCGACGATCGCGAGCACTACGTATGCGAGCCATCGTCGTGGGCTTGGACGCTCGACCACGCGTAAGAACGCAATCGACATCAGGGTTGCGACGAGGATGAGCAACGCGTACGG
>CAZABL010000079.1:0-14664 GCA_964483365.1 uncultured bacterium | reverse complement strand
ACGGATTGAACGCAACGATCGCGCACGCTGCGAGGGCGGCGCGGCTTCCGCCCAGCCGCGCCGCGAGCGCTGCGATCGCGACGAGGGCGCCGACACTGCACACGATCGAGAACGACCGCAGCATGACCTCGCTCTGACTCCACGCCAGCCAGAAGTGCAAGATGGAGTAGTAGAGCGCAAAGAAGGCGTCGTTGAGGTGGATCGCGCTGAGCAGTTCGCCGGGCGTCAACCCGGCATACCGAACGCTTGCGGCCTCGTCGTACCACAAGCTGGGCAGTCCGAGCTGAAACGACTGGATCCCAACGACCGTCAATCCGGCAGCGCCGAGCGCCGCCCAGAATCCACCCCGTTTTTCTTGCTCCATCGGTTGCTAGAGACGCTACCGACGGCTCGTCATTCACGTCATGGGCGAGTCGTCCCGGACTGTGAGGGCCATTTCGCTTACTAACGTGTACTGGGTGCAAGCGCGACCCGCACGAGCTCGGCAACGAGCGGCGGGCTAACGTTTGTGCGCGCAATGCGTTCGGCGTCACCGATCGCCGTCAGGAGCTTGACGTATTGGGGAGGCTCGCGGGGCGCGAGCGCTTCCAGACGCGCGCGCTGGTCGGCCGCGAGCAGCGGGACACTCTCGCCGAGCCCGAGCGCGACCCAATCGCGCGTGAGCATCTTGACGGTCTCGAGTCCCGCCTCGAGGGTGGGACGTGTCGCCCAACCGCTGGCGTCCGCTTCGGTGCCCTGCACGGCGGCGAAGAACCATTCGACCGCCGCGTCGCGCGTTGCGCCTTCCCCTTCCTCGAGGTACCCGAGCGCGCGCGCGGCGCTCCCGTTGGCGATCGCGGCGGCACGCGAAGCGTCGTCGAGCGCGATCCCGCGCTCGGCGAGGATCGCGACGATCTCATTCTCGGCGAGCAGCGGAAACGTCACCTCGATCAAGCGCGAGCGAATCGTCGGCAAGATGCGTCCGACGGCGGGCGTCGTGATGATGAGCAGCACCTCGGAGGGCGGCTCTTCGAAAAACTTGAGCAGCGCGTTTGCCGCTTCACGCGTGAAATCGGCATCGCCCAAGATGAACGCGCGCTTCCCGCCGGCATACGAATGCATCGAGAGCTGCCGCACGAGATCGCGCGCGGTCGGCTCCTCGCTGTCATGAAATCCGCCGGCGCTCTCGCGGTCGCCGATCTTGACCTGACCTTCGGCGACGTAGAGGTCGGGATGTGTCCCCGCGTCGACGTGCGTGCAGCCGCTGCAGTGACCGCACCAGCCGAGCAGCGCGCGCTTGGGCGTCGTGCACAGCAGCGACTTGGCGAGATTCTTCGCGAACGTCTTTTTGCCGACGCCCTGCGGTCCGGTGAAGAGGTACCCGTGCGCGAGCGTGGCGGGCGTGAGGTGCTCGAAGAACGCGCGGGGCCCCGCCGCGCCGACGACCGGAAACGTCCCGTCGATCATCGGTGAACCGGGCGGCGCCGCTCGAGCTCGGCGAACGCGAAGTCGGCGAGCTCGTCCGGTGGCAGCATCGCGTCGAGCACAACGATGCGGTGAAAGCGCTGTGCGAGCGCCAGATAGCCCTCGCGGACCCTCCGGTGGAACTCCAATCCCTCGCGCTCGAGCCGGTCGAGCGCCCCACGGGCGCGCACCCGTTCCGCCGAGACCTCGACCGGAATGTCCAGCAAAAAGGTCAGGTCGGGCGAGATCCGGCTCGTCGCGACCAGACAGACCTCCAGCAGCATGTCCACGTCCAAGCCGCGGCCGAAGCCCTGATAAGCGACGGTCGCGTCAAAGAAACGGTCGCACAGGACGGTCGTGCCCTCGCGGATCGCGGGCTCGATCACCTCGGCGACGAGCTGAGCGCGCGAGGCATTGATCAGCATCACTTCTGCGACCGGGTCGATGCGATACGCGGGATCGATGAAGATCTGCCGTAAGGAATCGCCAAGCGGCGTCCCTCCCGGTTCACGAGTAACCAGGATGGAAGCCCCGGCAGCCGTAAGCCTGCTTGCAAGCGCTGCGATCAGCGTCGACTTTCCGGCCGCCTCGATCCCTTCGAAGGTGACGAGCACGTCCGGGTCTTCGCTTCGTCGCTCGGTCCGCCATGGCGGAGGCCCTCATGCTCAACGAATTGGTCAAGCGAATCTCCCGGGGAAGCGACCGGCGCACCGGCGACCGGCATCGCAAGCGCTTCACCATGGCCTGGCTGCGCGGCACGACGCTCGTCCCCGCCCAGGGACTGGAGATCGGCGAAAAAGGGATTCTCTTCGCGACCAAAGAGGCGCCGCCGGGATCGACCGTCGATGTCGCGATGGATCTCAACGGGCAGCGCGTCCGCGCGCGGATCACGCTCGCACGGCAGGGAAACATGCCGCACGAAGGCTCGGAATGGACCGTCGTCGCCGGGATCTACCAGGGGATCCCGGCAGACGATTGGGACCGGGTCGTTCGTTTCTGCCGCGGCCTCGAGGACCCCGGCAACAAGGCGGCCGAGGAACTCCACGCGCTGGCAGAGACGGCCGACGACGCGTATCGCCTTCTTCCGCTCAAAGTCCAAGAGCGCGTGGTCGCCACTCTCGTCGCCGCAGGCCGACTCGCCCCGGAAAGCGACGCCAAGAATCCGCTGCTGCGCATGCAGTACGTCGGCCACAACAAGAAAGGCAACACCCACCGGCTCTCGGTGCACTCGCGCTACAACACGCGCGACGAGGTTCGCCACTTCGACTCGATCCTGACCGTCGACGACGGGGGGAACGTCTCGCTCGATAAGTGAGCGAGACGCGAAATCGCTAGGTCGTCGGAGCGGCGGCAAGCTGCGCGCGCCGCGCGGTTCGCACGACGGCGAACGCGGCGATCGCGTACAGCAGCGTGAACAAGATCATCGGCGAGAGCGGACGTCCATAGCCGTCGTTGATCGCTTGGAACAACGGCCATGCCGCGAAGACCACGATGCCGCCCTCTCCTCGCGCCCGCGCAACGTACGGCAGCGCCCACGACAGATACCACGAGTAGAGCGCGGTGCTGAGCGCGACGAACGTCCACGAAAGCGCCGGAAACAGGCGGCCGCGCGTGAACGCGACGACGGCGAGGCAGACGGCAATCGCGCCGGTCAGCACGTGCACCGGGCCGAAGCGACCCGGATTCTGCCACGTATCTCGCCCGACAACGGTCAGGGCGTGCAGATAATCAGCTCCACCGGCGACCGCGATCACGGGCACGGCGAGCGCGAGCGTCGCGCCAAGTGCGACCAGACGCAGCCGCGCGGGCGCACGGCCCAAGACGACCAGCGCGACCACAGCGAAGGTGATCTTGATCAGAATCGCGCCTGCAAGGAGCGCGATCGCAACGATCGTACGCCGCCCGCCGAGCGCGAGCAACGCGGCGAGCGAGAGCAGCGCGGCCACAAAGTCATTGTGCGCGGCCTGCACGGCGTCGTTGATCATCGCCGGATTCAGCGCAACCAGCGCGAGCACCGCGAAGGGCACGGCAAGCCGGCGAAGGACGGCGAGGATCGCGAGGAACGTTGCTGCCCCGACGACTTTGAGGACCGCGACACCGACCGCCATCGTCGGCACCCAGTGGAGGAGAAGGCGATCGTAGAACAACCACAACGGACCGTAGACGCACGGCGCGATCGGCAACCCGAACAGCTTGTTCGCGGCCGCAAAATCGCCGTGGAAAGCGACGTTCGGCGGATGATACGCGTCGTGGAAGTGCGGAAGGATCGCGTATCCGACGTATGCCCACGCGTCGCCGCCCGTTTGCGCGGCGAGCGCGATCGCGAGCGTCGTCAAGGAGGAGGCGGCGATCCCGATGACCGCAGCGCGTGACGGTCGACGGTCGCGCAGGGCGACGAACACCGCGAGGAGCGCAACGCTCTGCCCGCATGCGACCGGGAACGGCACCGTCGGTTGATCCGACCACCGATAGCTCGCATACAGGATCGGAAGCGCTACGAGGGCGACAGCAAGCATCGTAGGTGCGAGCTTCGCGTAGCGCCGCGTCATGAGCCCACCCTACGAACGAGCCCCGCGCGCCGACACGGCTATCGGTCCCGGCGCGCGAGGACATTCGGCTAGGGGAAGTTAGGTGTCCATCCCCTTGTAGATGCGGACACGGCGGTTGGGTTCGAGACCCGTGCTGCGCGACTGCAGCCGGTACCGCTCGGCGAGCTGGTGCTGCATGCGCCGCACATACGACGTCTGCGGGGAGAGCTCGACCGCACGGCTGTCGAGAAGCACCTGATACACGGCTTCCTCGGCCTCGCGCATCGCGATCTCCTCGACGTCGAGGGTCGGCAGGTTGAAGACGTCCTTGAGCGCGCTCTGGATCTGCGTCGTCGTGTTCGTCTTGATCGAGTAGATCGGGACGTTCTCGGCCGCGATCTGCTTGAGACGATCGGACTCCTTGCGCTCGAGGGTCTTGAGAGTGAGCACGACGTCGGCGTCGTCCCACTTGCGCGCGATCGACGCGTGCACGCGTAGGTTGTGCACGGCACGCTCGATCTTGTTGCGCGAGACGCCGTACGGGAAGATCATCAGCGGTTTGCTGTCTTCCGGGACGGATTCGCCGGTCGCGCCGAACAGGGCTTGATCGTCGTCGCGCGACTGCTGCGGAAGCGCGCGCACCTTCGATTCCGGTGCGATCGCTTCGGGATTCGCGTGCTGCACGATATCGATCGCGCCGCCCGCGGTGCGCTGGCGCACCTCAGGCTGCGGTTGATATCCACGCAGCAGCGCGTCGACGACCTCGCCGACGTTCTGGTGGATCGCGAGACGATCACGATCTTGAATCTCGACCACGACGTCGAACGTCGGCGGAGCCTTGCGTTCGAGCACCGTCTTGCGGGTGCCGCGACGACGCGCTTCCTCGTCGGAGAGCGTAACGGCGCTGATCCCGCCGACGAGATCCGAGAGCGTCGGATTCATCAACAGGTTCTCGAGCGTTTGGCCGTGCGCGGTGCCGATGAGCTGCACGCCGCGTTCCGCGATCGTGCGCGCCGCGAACGCTTCCGCTTCGGTCCCGATCTCGTCGATGACGATGACCTGCGGCATGTGATTCTCGACCGCTTCGATCATCACGTTGTGCTGCAAGTGCGGATCGGGGACCGGCATGCGGCGCGAGTGGCCGATGCCGGGGTGCGGAATGTCGCCGTCACCAGCGATTTCGTTCGACGTGTCGACGATCACCACGCGCTTGCGGTCTTCCGCGAGCACGCGTGCGCATTCGCGCAGCATCGTCGTCTTGCCGACGCCCGGACGGCCAAGCAGACAGATCGATTTTCCGCTGCGGATCACGTCGAGCACGATGTCGATCGTGCCGTACACCGCGCGTCCGACGCGGCATGTCAGTCCGACGATCGCACCGGTGCGATTGCGAATCGCGCTGATGCGGTGCAGCGTTTGTTCGATCCCCGCGCGATTGTCGCCGCCGAATGGCGAGAGCCGCGAGGTGACGTGCGCGATGTCCTCGTGAGTGACCGGCGTGTCGCTGAGGAACACGAAATCGTCATCGAAACGTGCTTCGGGCGGACGGCCCAGATCGAGCACGACTTCGATGACGCGGTCGAGATTCGAGAGACGAACGAGCGCTTGGCGGATTGGGAGGGGGAAGATGTCGAGGAGCTGCGTGAGCTCCCAGTTCGGCACGAAGGACTCGGCGTTAAGGGCCAACCTGTCTCCTCGTCGACGTCGTCGTTCGGTTTTCCGTCGCCGCCCCCGTCGCCCGGAGGATGCGACGGAAGCAAGCTTTCCAGCCCGCTTGCTGGGATACCTGGAACATCTACTTCTGAGATACCCCAAGCACGCGCGAGCGTTTCGGTTGCTCCACCCTCACGTGTGAGCCGCTTGCTGCCGATAACGCGCGCGCGTTAAAGCATGACGAGTCCGAGGCGTACCGCCGTCGTCACAGCCTCCGTGCGCGTCGTCGCACCGAGCTTCGCGAGGATCGCGGCGACGTGCGCTTTTACGGTATTTTCCGAGATCGCCAAGCGCTCGGCGATTCGACGATTTGACAGGCCGGCAACGAGCATTCGCAGCACCTGACGCTCGCGTTCGGTGAGCTCTTCATGTGCGACGGCGTCGTCGGCGAGCGGGAGCGCGAACGCGTCGCGCGCCGCCGGATCGAGGACGAGCAGGCCGGCGGCGACCGCGTCGAGCGCCGCGCGCAACTCCGCCGCATCACTCTGGCGAGCGAGCACCGCCGATGCGCCGGCCGCGAGCGCAGCGCGCGCCAGCTCGGCATGCGGGTCGTCAAGCAGCACGACGGTCGGAACCGTGAAACCGCTTGCCAGCGTCGCGAGCGCGTCGCGGCGCCCGGGTGCGTCGAGCAGCACGACGTCGGCGCCGTCGCGCGTCACGACCTCAACGGCGTCGCCGAGCATCGCGATGAGCCGCTCGCGCGCCGGGGCCTCAGCCTCGACGGCGATGCGGCGGCGTTCAGGCAGCGCGTGCGCTCCGTTCTGCGGGCGGGAGCGTCACCACGACCGAGTTCCCGCCGCGTTCGACGCTGACGACCGTCATCTCGCCCAAGCGCGCGGGGTCGACCGACGGGAGTGCGTCCCCGATACGCAGCCCGGCACGCTCCGCGCGGCTCCCCGGCTCGACGCCGACGATCACGAGGACCGGCGTCCCGTTGCGCAGCCGCGCGGGCGCCAGCGCGACACCGAGTCGCTGCGCCGCCGGCTGCGCGCCGACGAACGCCTGGACATCGTCACTCGGCACCGCGAACGCAAGCCCGCCCGCGACCATGCTGTTGATCCCGACGACGCGGCCCTGTGTGTCGGCGAGCGGCCCCCCGGAGTTGCCGGGCGCAAGTCGCAAGTCGGCCTGGACGAAACGCCGTCCGCCGCGTGCGACCGGCGCGTGCGCGATCCCCATCGTGAGCGCGTTCGGCACGCCGAGCGGATGTCCGACGGCGACGAGGATCTCGCCCGGACGCACATCGACCGGATCGCGCACCGCGACGGCGGGAAGACCGTCGGCGTCGATGCGCAGCAGCGCGAGATCGCGCCGTGGATCACGACGCTCGATGCGCGCCGGGAAGCGACGCCCATCCGACAGCCCGACTTCGAGCTGCGGGGCGCTCGCGACGTGCGCGTTCGTCACGATCGCGCCGTTGGGGCTCCACACGACGCCCGAACCCGCGCCGGAGCGACCGACGCGAACCGCGACGGTCGACGCGCGCAGCGTTTCGGCGAGCGATTCGAGGTCGCGTTCGACAGCGGCGTTCACTCTTCGCGCTCCTTGCGCTCGGCGACCGCGACGTTCACCGTCACCGGTGCGCCGCCACGCAAGACATCAACCGGAAGCGTCGCGCCGACACTCCCCGGTCCCAGACGTCCGTGCACGTCGGCGACGTCTTGGACCTTCTCACCGCCGAGCGTCGTGATCACGTCGCCGACGATCAGCCCGCCGCGGTCGGCCGGACCACCGGGCTCGATGCCCAAGATGATCACTCCGCTCGGAATCGCTTGCAGATGCACGCCCAGATAGCCGCGCGGAATTCGTCCGCCGCGCGCGAGCAGCGCGTCGACGACGCGCTCGATCGTACTCGCGGGGACGGAGAGCAGTTGCCGGCGCGAAAGACCGCCGGTATTCAAGCCGAGCACGGCGCCGTCGACGTCGAGCAGCGGACTCCCAGCAAAGCGCGGATAGAGCGAAAGATCGGGCCGCACGAAGCGATCGATCTCGCCGCCGTGCCACGTGCGCCACGGGCCGCCCACGGCGCTCAGTACGCCCATCGACGCCGCGAGATCGCCGTCGTCGTCACGCGCGACGGCAAGCACGATCGCGCCGACGCGCAAGCCCTCGTTCGAAGCGAACGAGAGCGGAACACCCGGCGAGACCGTGCGTACGAGTGCAAGATCCGTCGACGGATCACGTCCGACGATCGTGCCGCTTTCCGTCTTCCCGCCGGCGGCGACGATCTCGACGTCGTCGCTCTCGAGCGCGTGATCGGCGGTGAGCACGAGGTTCGGGCGCACGTAGAAACCCGTCGAGCCCAGGCGCGCCCGTGCCTCGACGGCGACGATCGACCCGCCCGCGCGTTCCACGGTCGTGGCGATGTCGTTGGAGAGCGCGGCGAGCGCGCTCGTCTCGGTAGCCATGTGCGCATCCTACGCCTCGCGCGACATCTCGCGCATCACCCGTTCGGGTACCTGTCCCCGTTTGTCACGCTGACCCTTCGACAAGCTCAGGGCGAAGCGCACGTCCCGTCCGAGCCTGTCGAGGACATCGTGAGCGACCGCGCTTCGACAAGCTCAGCGGGGACGCGCGCTTCGACTAGCTCAGCGTGACACGAGTGGGGTGATACACTCATGCCCATGGAGTCGCGCTATCTGGAAGACTACGTGCCCGGATCGGTCGAGGAAACGCGCAGCGTCGTCGTGACGCCCGAGGAGCTGCGCAGCTTTGCGCAGCGGTACGACCCGCAACCGATCCACATCGATGAAGCGGCGGAAACGTCGTCGCCGCCGTTCGGGTACCTGTCCCTGCATCTCACGCTGACCCTTCGACAAGCTCAGGGCGAAGCGCACGTCCCGTCCGAGCCTGTCGAGGACATCGTGAGCGACCGCGCTTCGACAAGCTCAGCGGGGACGCGCGCTTCGACTAGCTCAGCGTGACACGAGTGGGGTGATACACTCATGCCCATGGAGTCGCGCTATCTGGAAGACTACGTGCCCGGATCGGTCGAGGAAACGCGCAGCGTCGTCGTGACGCCCGAGGAGCTGCGCAGCTTTGCGCAGCGGTACGACCCGCAACCGATCCACATCGATGAAGCGGCGGCGACGGCGTCGCCCTACGGCGGTCTCATCACCAGTGGATGGCATACCGCGTCGATGGCGATGCGGCTCGTCGTCGACGATCTGATCGACGGCCGCAGCAGCTTGGGCTCACCGGGGCTCGGTCCGATTCGCTGGCTCATCCCGGTGCGCGCCGGCGATACGCTGCGCGTACGGATGCGCGTCGTCGACGCGCGACCGTCGCAGAGCAAACCCGACCGCGGCACCGTCGTGCTCGAAGCTGCGGTGCTCAATCAGCGCGACGAAACCGTCATGACGATCTCGGAGTGGATCGCGATCATTCGGCGCCGGCCGGCGTGAGCCGACCGGCGTGATTACCGCGCCTCGACCAAGCCGACACGATTGACGCCGCTGCACGCGATCGCGACGTCGCCTTCGCGCGTCGTCATCATGTTGCGCACGACGCCGCCGCCGGACGGGATCGGCCAACTCGCAAAGCGTGACGTCGCGGGATCGAAGCGGACGATCGTGTTGGGCTTGGGTCCGGACTCGCTGTACCAGACGGCGTCCTTCGTGTACGCGATCCCGTACGGCTCCGCGTCGCGCCCGCCCGGCGACGGCCATTCTTTCACCGCGCCTGTTTTGGTGTCGAAGCGGCCGAGATAGCCGCGCGCGTAGTCGGTGTAGTAGATGACGTCGTCGGGCGTGATCGCGACCCGGCGCGGACGCGCCCCCGCGTTCGGCAGCGGATATTCGTGGATCGCCATGGTCTGCGGATCGATGCTCGCGAGCTGGTTCGCGCCGAACTCGGCGAAGTAGGGGATCCCGGCCGACGTGACGACCATGCCGTACGGGTTCGCATTCGGCGTCGGCACATGCACGAGCTTGATCTCTCCGCTCTGCGGCTGCAGGCGTCCGACCATGTCGGCGCCTTGCACGGTGAACCACAGCGTGCCGTGCTGATCGAACAGCGGCGTGTGCGGGTCGCGCGCTGCGGAGTCGGGGAGCTTGTACTCGGTGAACCGCCCGCTCTTGGGATCGAGCTTCCCGATGTAACCCTTGTAGTTCGCGGTGAACCACACGTCGCCGTCGCGATCCATCACCAGACCGTGCGGTCCCGAGTTCGGCGTCGTGATGTGGAACTCGGTGAACTTCCCGGTTTTCGGATCGAGACGCCCAAGGACGTTCGCCAGCTGCCCGGTGTACCAGATCGTTCCGTCGGGGGCCGCGAGCGGATCGTGCGGATGCGAGCCCGCTGTCGGGACGACCCACTCTTTGATCGTCACCTGCACGTCGCTTCGCACCGGAAGCGTGCAGCAGAAGACGAACGCAGCGACCAGGAGCACGGTGAAGCGTCGCGCCATGGCGACCTCCGATCGACGCCGGTGATCTACGCCGTTATCGTACCACGCGGATGAAGCGTAGCTCGTCGTCGTACGGACCCTGCATCCGCACGCCGGCCCTCTTCTCCAGCGCCAGGTACTCGATGATCTCCGGCGTGATCTCCTCGCCCGGCGAGATCACCGGAATTCCCGGCGGATACGGCGTGATCACTTCCGCGCAGATCCGTCCCGCGCTCGCTTTGAAGGGCACGAACTCGGTCGGGGCGAGGAACGCGTCGCGCGGCACGAGCCGAATCGGCGGAATCTTCGGGAGTTGGTATGTCCCCGTCTTCACCCGCCGCTCGAGGACGCCGGACGGCGAGAAGATGTCGAGCGGACGATCTTCGCGCGCGAGCTCGCTCACGCCGGCGACGAGCGCGTCGGAGGCTTCTTGCGTCGTGCCGATCGTGTAGAGCGCGACCATGTTGAACAGATCGGCAAGCTCGACTTGGACGTTGTAGCGGCGCCGCAGGATCTCTTCGGCCTCATAGCCCGTGTAGCCGAGATTTTTCACCGTGACGGTGATCTTCGTCGGATCGATATCGAAGACGCCGGGGCGGCCTTCGAGCTCTTCGCCGAAGCAATAGACGCCGGGAATCTCGTTGAGACGCGCGCGCGCGTCCTGCGAGATCTCGATCGTGCGCGAGAGCAGCGCCGGACCGTCGAGTGCCATCTGGCGCCGCGCGACGTCGAGCGAGGCGACGAGCACGAGATTCGGCGACGTCGACAAGAACAGCTTGTAGACCGACTTGAGCCGGTCGATCTTGATGCGGTTCCCCTGCACGTGCAGCATCGCGGTCTGCGAGAGCGAGCCGAGCATCTTGTGCGTCGAGTTGATACACATGTCGGCACCGGCTTGCATCGCCGAGAGCGGCAGCGCCGGATGGAAATGAAAATGGGGGCCCCACGCTTCGTCGACGAGCAGCGGGATGCCGTACTCGTGCGCGACCGCGGCGATCCCTTCGAGATCGGCGGCGACGCCGTAATAGGTCGGCGAGACGATGTAGACCGCTTTGATCCCGCCGTCGTGCTCGAGCGTTTCGCGCACCGTCTGCGGCGTGACCGTGTGGTCCATGTGCAGCTGCTCGTCGACTTCCGGCTGCATCCACACCGGCGTCGCACCCGACATGATGAGGCCGCCCATCGCGCTCTTGTGCGCGTTGCGTGGGATCGCGATCTTGTCGCCGGGATTCAGTGCCGTCATCATCATGCACTGATTGCCGCTGGTCGATCCGTTGATCAAAAAGAACGTCTGCTCGGCGCCGAAGGTCTCCGCGGCGAGCTCTTGCGCTTCGATGAGCGGGCCTTCGGGTTGGAGCAGATCGTCGAGCCCGCGGATCTGCGTGAGGTCGATCGCGAGGACGTTGTCGCCGACGAAATCGCGGAACGAGCGCTCCATCCCGATCCCTTGCTTGTGCCCCGGCGTATGGAACGGAATGACGCCCGCGTCAACGTAGTCGAGCAGGACCTGAAAGTACGGCGCGCGCGTTTGGTCGAGCGCCGGAACGGGCTCCGGGGACTTCACAACGCGAGCGAGTATAGCACGTCCATGGTCTCGGCTCGCACCCTCTCGCCCGCCGTCCTTTTCGCGCGATCTGCCGCTCTCGTGTTGCTCGGTTCCGGGCTGATGTATCTCTCGGCGCAGATCGCGGTCCCGGCGAACCCGGTGTGGGGCGTTCCGATCACGCTGCAGACGCTCGCGATCCCCGTCCTGGTCGCGCTGCTCGGGCGCAACCTCGGGACGCTCGCGGTGCTGGCGTACCTGATCGAAGGCGCCGCCGGGCTGCCGGTGTTCCAGGGCCATCTCGGCGGCCTCGCGCGCTTCATCGGACCGACGTCGTCGACCGCCGGTTACCTGATCGGCTTCCCGATCGCGGCGTGGTTCATCGGTCTACTGTACGAACGCTGGTCGCGCAGCTACGTCGAGCGCTTCGCCGCGGTCTTCTTGGGGACGGCCGTCGTCTTCGTCACCGGCGCTCTGTGGCTGGCCTTCGGCCTGGGCTTGGGGATCGAACGCGCCATCGCCGTCGGCGTTCTCCCGTTCCTCGTCGGCGACGTCGCCAAGTGCCTCGTAGCCGCCGGGATCCGTCCCCGCGCGATCCGGTAACACGGTCAGCCGCACGTACATTCCGTCGCGGCCGCGCGTGGTGACCTCGCGCAGTCGCGCGTCGCGGTCGTAGATGACGCGAACCTTCGACTTGTGGTCGTACGTGCGCCGGTCGCCGGTCTCCGGATCGACGTAGACCGGCAGCGGAACGTCACCGAACTCGTCGACGTACTTGTCGACCGCGTCGTACGTGATCTCGACGGTGACGAACCCGTTGCTGTAGCGCAGCGCGAGCTCGGGCGCCGTGCGCTCTTCGACGACCGGCATGAGGCCCTGCGGCCGGCGCTGGACGCCGAGCTTGCGCGGCGGCTGCGCCGCGTCGCGCTCGATCCGGCGAATCATGCCGACACGTCCTCACCGTCGCCAAGCAGACCGCGTTCGGCGGCGATGTGCGTGAGCGTTGCGCGCGCACCGCGTTCGGCTTCGTCGGCAGCACGCAGCGCTTCGGCGATCTCCTGCGCCGTCGCGGGACGGCGAAACAGGACGCGTCCGGACGCGTCCGTCACGGTGACGTACGCCTCCACTAGGGTTCGTCGGCGACGAACCCGAGCCGGACCTCGCTACGCTGCGCTCCGTGCCTGGTCATACTGCCTCGATCTTTTCTTCGATCGAGACGTTGTACAAGAACAGAAATTGATGCCATTCGCCCGGAAGTGTGTTCCGCTTCACACGAATCCAGGGGATGTACTTGGGCGCCTTGGGCTTCTTGCGAAGCTTCATGTTGGCGTGCTCGGGCGTGCGGTTGTTCTTGCGATTGTTACACCGCATGCACGCGCATACCAGGTTTTCCCACGTCGACGGGCCGCCCTTGGAGCGCGGCAGCACGTGATCGACGGTCATCATGCGCTCGCCCTTGATCCCGCAGTACATGCAGGTGTAGTCGTCACGCAGCAGCACGTTCTTCTTCGTCAGCGCGACTTTTTGCATGGGGCGCTTGATGTAGTACAGCATGCGGATGATCGACGGCAGCCGCATCTCGTACGACGTCGATTTGAGCAGCTCGTCGCGTCGATGAACGATCTCGGCCTTCCCCGAGAAGATCAGTTTCACGGCGCGCTGGAACGACGTGATGTTCAGCGCTTCGTAGGTGAAGTTGAGCACCAAGACGTCCGTCACGATAGCTCCCGCTGCTCCGTAGAAGGCGAGAAGCGAGGCGCATAGGACGCCTCGCTTCTCGTTAATGCCATGGGAACGTGGGAGAACGGACTGCGAGAGCCGCTCCATTGTGCCGGCCTACGCCGTGGGGCAAAACTGCCGGACGTCGCCATCATGGAGCCTAGGATTCGCCTCCCCGGGCGCAGCGCCCCTGCGACTTTACGCGGCCTGGGCGCGTGGGACCACCATTTTGAGAAAGTAGTCGTGCACGCGGTGATCGCCGGTGAGCTCGGGGTGGAACGAGGTTCCGAGCACGTTCTTCTGCCGCACCATCACGCCGTGACCGGCGTGCTCGGCGAGAATTTCGACGTCGGGACCGGTGCGCTCGATCCACGGGGCACGGATGAAGATCGCCGGGAACGGCTCAGCGCCGAGCGCGGGGATCGAAAGCGGGACCTCGGCGGAATCGACCTGTCGGCCGAATGCATTACGGCGGACGGTCACGTCGAGCAGGCCGAGCGTCGGCTGCCGCAATTCGGCGACGTCGCGCGCGGCGACGATCATTCCCATGCAGGTGCCCCAGAACGGCATGCCGTCCGCGACGCGCTGCTTGATCGGCACGATCAGACCGAAGCGTTCGAGCAACCGAATCACCGTCGTCGACTCACCGCCGGGGACGACGAGCGCGTCGACGCGCGCGAGATCCGCAGGCGTGCGCACTTCGAGCGTGCGCGCGCCGGCGTTCTCAAGTGCACGCACATGCTCGACGACGTCACCTTGCAGTGCCAACACGCCGATAAGCTTGCTCATGCCTGCGGACCGCAGCCCACTTAGTTGCCGCGATTAGCGAGGAGCTGCGTCGGCTCGAGGGTGCGGACGTCGAGGCCGTCCATCGCCTTCGCTTCTTCGGGGATCGCCTGGTGCGCCTTGAGCACGACCTCGGGATTCTGCCAGTGCGTCGTCGCGTCGACGATCGCGCGCGCGAACGATGCGGGGTCCGTCGACTTGAAGATCCCGCTGCCGACGAAAATCCCTTCGGCGCCGAGCTCCATCATCAACGCTGCATCGGCCGGCGTCGAGACGCCACCCGCGCAGAACAGCACGACCGGCAACTTCCCGGTCGATGCAACGTCGCGTACAAGCTCGAGCGGTGCACCGAGATCGCGTGCGCGTGCGACGAGCTCTTCCTTCGGCACCGCGTGCAGCTGCGCGATCCCGTCGCGGATCGCACGCATGTGGCGGACGGCCTCGACGATGTTCCCCGAACCCGCTTCGCCCTTGCTGCGGATCATCGCCGCGCCTTCGGCGATGCGGCGCAGCGCTTCACCGAGATCGCGCGCACCGCAGACGAA
>CAZABL010000078.1:16676-18331 GCA_964483365.1 uncultured bacterium | reverse complement strand
CGCTCCTTTCGATGGACGACGAGCGTCGTCTCGCGATGGCGATCGAAGCCGGCGAAAAAGAGGCGCTCAAGAACGGGACCGCCGACAATCGCATCATTTTCGACGGCGAAGAGTCGAAGCGCAAGCTGACCGAAGCGAACCTTCGCCTCGTTGTTTCGATCGCGAAGAAGTACGTTGGCCGCGGCATGCTCTTCTTGGATCTGATCCAGGAAGGGAATCTGGGGCTGATTCGCGCCGTCGAGAAGTTCGACTACCGTAAGGGCTACAAGTTCTCGACGTACGCGACGTGGTGGATTCGCCAAGCGATCACGCGCGCGCTCGCCGACCAAGCACGGACGATCCGTATCCCCGTGCACATGGTCGAGACGATCAACCGGCTCATCAAGATCAGCCGTCAGCTCCTCCAAGAGCTGGGGCGCGATCCGACGGTCGAGGAGATCGCGCACGAGATGGGGCTCACCCCCGAGAAGGTTCGCGAGGTCATCAAGATCTCGCAGGAGCCGATCTCGCTCGAGACCCCGATCGGCGAAGAAGAAGACTCGCACCTGGGCGACTTCATCGAAGACCAAGAGGCGGTCGCGCCCGCCGAGGCGGCCAGCGTCATGCTCCTCAAAGAGAAGATGCAGGACGTCCTCAAAAACCTCACCGAGCGCGAGCGCAAGGTGCTGGTCCTGCGCTTCGGTCTCGAAGACGGCCACCAGCGCACGCTCGAGGAAGTCGGCCAGGAGTTCGGCGTGACGCGCGAGCGCATCCGCCAGATCGAAGCGAAGGCGCTGCGCAAGCTGCGCCACCCCAGCCGCGGCAAAGCACTCAAGGACTACTGGTCCAACGAGTAAGACCTGAGACAGAGTTGTATCGATATCGATACAACTCTGTTATAATAGGCGCATGCCGGCGGAGCCGCGTGTCGCAAAATACCTCTTTGGCTCCCGAACGCGGGAACGGTTTTTGCGCTTGCTTGGCCTGCTCGACCAGACGTACCCTTCACAAGCCGCCGAGCTGTTGGGTGAGCAACTCGTCTCGGTCCAACGGACCGCAAACGACCTCGAGCGCGACGGGGTCGTCGCATCGCGGCAAATGGGACGAACGCGTGTCTACGAGCTCAACAAACGCTACCAACACTACCGTCTGCTGCGCGAGCTCTTGATGAGCATGGGGCAGACCGACCCACAACTGGTCGAAGCGGTCAGCGCAATACGCCAACGACCGCGCCGCGTCGGAAAAGCGATCTGAGTGCTCGGCGCGCACTCAACCCTCGTCGACGTCGCCTTCGCCGTCTCGACAGCGCTCGCGCGCGCCGGCGAGCCGGTCGTGCTCTGCGGGGGAAGTGCCGCGACGTTCTACGCGCCTGAAGCGTACGAGTCGCGCGACCTGGACTTCGTCATCACGTTTGGCGCGCGTCCTCGGGCAGTTCGCGCAGCGATCGAACCGCTCGGATTCACGCGGCGCTCTGAAGGGCTCTTCGCGCACCCGACTGTCCCGTACACGATCGACTTCCTTCGAGGTCCCGTCGCGATCGAGGAAGAGACGATCACGGAGTTTCACACGGAGCGTCGTGGCGACGAACAACTCCGTGTCCTCACCCTCACCGATGTCGTGCGCGATCGCGTGCTGCATTTCTGGGTGTGGGGCGACCAGCGCGCGTTACGCGTAGC
>CAZABL010000078.1:2091-16576 GCA_964483365.1 uncultured bacterium | reverse complement strand
TAGCCTTAATGCAGGGTAGGCGACCCAAACCGTCAGCGTGCGGGCGGCCAGCAGAGGCCAAGCAGATCGTCCGGGAGTAAAAGCTCGGCGTTGCGGTCCACACTGCGTCGCTCGCGGTTTACATTGAACAGCGGATCAAAGACGGGGTGATCGACGTACCACTCTCCCCGGATTCTTAGCCCTCGCGCAACGAGCCAGTCCAGCAAACGCGCTCGTCGTACGCGTTGCCCGGGAATGCAGCTACGAGGTGGACGGCGTGGTAGTGGTTTTTGGGCGATCGTTTTTCTACGTTTGGACGGAGCAGTGCTATAGCCGATCTTTACGCGACGAATCTTTGCGTCATCGAGCGTCCCGAGCAGATCCTCGAGTGGCCGAAGCGCTCAAAGTCGTCTACCGTCTCCACCTGGCTAACCTTCGATCCCCGTCACTCTTAGAGGCGCTTCCGTGGTGCGGCGCCGACGGACTGCGTCGGCAATCGGTCGGTTGCACTGCACCGGTTCGACCTCGCGTTTTCATAAGAACCGCTGGGACTAGTGCGTCCCGATCAGTGTGTCGGCGCGCATTGGTTCGAGGGCGCCGTACTTTGCGGCGATGTCGAGCAACGGCTGGAGCATCTCGGGCGTAAGGACGTCGCCGTATGTTGCGCGCGTCATCGCGGCGACGACTTGTGGCGCGACGGCGAGGTGCGTTGCGAGCACCGGCGCAGTTTGCGGCCGGTGCGCGTTGGCCCAGACGGCTGTTGTGCGGAGGGCGTCACGCAGTCGTGTTGCGCCGTCCGGATGCGCCTGCGCCCAACGCGTCGAGACGACGTAGACGCCGATCGGAAAACGGTTGCCGATGGAGTCGAACGTGCGCGCGACGAGGGTGACGGCACCGCGCTTCTCGGCGTCGCTAAGCGCTGGTTCGGACATCTCCGCGGCGTCGATGCGGTGTTCGGCGAGGGCTTGCGGCACCGACGTCATTCCGATCCCGTGGACGAAGTGGACGGTGCGCGAATCGCCGCCGTGCTGATCGATCCAGGCCGCGGTGCCGAGCTCGCCGAGATCGTGGGCGGACGGCGTCGCTATGGTCTTCCCGTTCAAGTCGCTGCCGTTTGCAAAGCGCGATCCCGCTGCCTGAACCAGAACCGTGATAGACGAGGCGGGATCGTACATCGCACCCGGCGCGACGACGATGAGCGGGGCGCCGTGCTGAATAGCCGCCGCCGCGGAGACGATGTTGGCGAAGCCTGCGTCGAGCTCACCGCGCTCCACCGCGCGCAGCACCTCGGCGCCGCCCAGGCCGTCGTGGATCTCCGCCGCGATCCCGGCCTGCGCAAAGAAGCCTTGCGCCTGTGCATAAAGCGGTTGCGCGCCGACGTCCGTGTTCGGGATCCCGATGCGCAGCGCGAGCTGCGACTCCGCGCCTATCGCCGGCGACGCCGTGACGGCAGAGCCGACCGCACACGCAAGGATCAACGCTCGAGCACGCATGAGACCTGCTCTAGACAACGTGATCCTCGCGTTTGGGCGGCGTGAGGAACGCGTTGAGCGTGTGCCAGAAGAGCTCGCGGTTGTAGCCGAGGACGAGCGAATGCGCAGCGCCGGGGATCACGACGAACTGCTTGTCGCGATTCGGGAGCTGGCGGAAGAAATCGATCAGGTCAGCCTCTGTCGAGATCCCGTCGTACTCGCCGCGCGCAATCAGCATCGGCACACGCACGCGGGCCGGATCGACGATCGGCAGCTTCGTGACCATGTCGAGATACGTCCCGGTCGGCACCGAGTTGCCGTACTTGGACTCCGCGGCGTAGAGCGCATCACCGACTGCGGGATCAGCGGTTCCGACCTTGTCGCGCGTGAAGATGCTGCGGTAGAGCTCGAGGGTCGCCGGACGCATGTTGTGCGTCTGATAGAACGCGACGTCTTTGGCGCGATTGGTGAGCGTCGGCGAGTCCTTGCCGGTGTAGGTGTACGCAGCCGTCGCGAGACGGTCGACCCGCTCGGGATGCGCAGCGGCGAACGCCGTCGCGCGAATTCCGCCCGACGACTCGCCGAAGAAGTGCGCCTTCGTCGCACCGGTTTCGTGCTGCACGATCTCCATCGCTGCGGCGAGATCGGCGACGCCGCTCGCGATGTCGGAGTTCCCGCTCGTGCGGTCCGAGCGCCCGTACCCTTCGTGGTCCATCGTCCACACGTCGAAGCCGTAGCTCGCGAAAACGTCCATCATCGAGTAATTCGACTGGCCCGGAACGGTGAGATCGAACGTCGACGGCCCGCCCATCGACGAGCCGTGCACGAGAAACAGAACCGGCAACGCGCCTGTGGCGGCTGGACGCTTACGATAGACGTAGAGCTTCACCGCGCCTTTATGCGCCCAGTACTCGGCGCTGCGCGCCGGACCAGACGCTGCCGCGCTCGCCGGCGCCGCGGCCAGCTGCGGGAACAGCGCCGCGCCGAGCGAGGCGCCGAGCATGTGACGTCGCTTCATGGTTTCTCCTCGCGGCACGCGACCGCAGCTGCGGTGACCGTTACACCGGCGGGCGCTTCGACCCGCTGGATCTGCGCTTGCTGGAGCTCGAGCGCGGTGATGAGTCGGTCGTAGGCACCCTTGCCGGCGGCGGTATTTCCCGCCAGCAACGGGCGCCGATCGAGCACCGGGATCGGCGCGTACGACGGGAGTCCGCTCACATCGAGGAACGACGTCGGCGCGCCGTAGTCCGAGGTCGTCGTATTCTGCGTCGTCGCGGGTTGTGTCGGAAACTCAGTCTGCATCTGACCGAGCTTGTCCGTCTCGATCGTGCCGTTGATGATGTCGAGCGCCGAGCGCTGCGCTTTGGCGACATCGGCAAGACGCGCTTTGACCTCGAGCGCGAACTGCTCGTCGTCGGTCGTCGCCTTGGCCGGGAAACGTGCCGGATCAGCGAGGAGCTTGTCGACGACCTTCAGGTTGTGGGCGATCGAGATCGCGACTTTGCTCAAGTAGAGGCGATCCATCTCGAGGGCGGGACCGCTGCGCGCAACTTGATCGTGGGCCATCTTCGCGAACGCTTGATGTCCCGCACCGATGATGTCATCGGTTTTCATCAGGCCGAGCAGCGTCGGCGCGACGTTGTCGCGGACGGTCGTGCAAAAGCCCTTCGAGCGCGTGCGCCCGATCTCGGGGAGCGGCGAGGGCGACGACGTCTGCGCAGGCGCGGTGACGGTCGTGGCGATCACCATCGCGAGCGTGAGTGCGACCGCCCGCACGCTAATCGCTGTCCTCGCCCTTCCCCGCGTGTGCGCTCGGCTTGACGTTGGGATTCGCGTCGGCAAACTGCCCGAGCGGATCGGGGACGACCCAGACGGTGACGTCATAGATCGCCGGATACAAGAAGACGGTGCGTACGCTCGCGGCATCCTTCACCGCGCCGGCGCTCACCAACCCGGCGGCGGTCGGATGTTCGGGATCGCCGCCGGCCGCGCGATATTTCGCCGCGCCGACAGCCTTACCGTACGTGCACGACGCGTCCGCGCACGTCACATAGTGCACGTGCGCGCCGATCTTCGACAGACGCGAGGGTGAGACGCCCAGGAGCGACGGAGGCGCACTCCCTGCGTCGGCCTGACGGATGCTGTAGTCCGCGCCGAGCAGCTTCCCGTTCACGTCGTACCACAGCTGCGCGGGATGCGTGACATCCGGCGAGTTCCAATACTTTGTGTTGACGTAGCTGATCGCGCCGGTGCGATCCTCGTTACTGTAACGAAAATAGCCGGCAGCGGTCGCGCTCTGCGCGGTCGGATACAGCCGCGGCAGTTCACGCATCACTTGGGCCAGGAACGCCGCCTCACTGGCGCTCGGTGAAGGCGCGGCGGTCGGCGTGGGCGTCGGCGTCGCGGAGGCCGACGGCGAGGCGGCCATCTGCGCCTGCGCGCTCAGCGGTGCAGCGAGCACCGCGAGAGACAAAAACAGCGAAAAGCGACGGCGCATCATGGCTAGGCCGTTCGCGCTCGCTCGCACGGGTTCTTTGGTGGCTACGGCGCCGGCGTGCCGCTGGCCGTCGCGCTCGGACCTGGGCTGGGCAGCGTGCGGGGCTTCCCGCGCTGGATGATGACGGGATTTGCCGTCTTTGCCGGCGTCGGCGTATAGACGGAGAGCGGGGGCTCGTTGGAGAGCCGGAACGGGAACGGGACGGTGATCGCAAAGCGGTCGCCGAGATGATCGATCCGCGCCAGAGTCTGGGCTTCGATCATCGTCCCCGGCTCGATCGCGGGGGCGCCGAAGGCCGGGCGGACCGGGATCAACCCGATCGTGCTGGTGAAGTCGTCGATCCCAACGACAGCGACGCGGGCGCCATGCTCTGTCGTCGTCCCGCCGATGACGAGCTGCGCCGGCGTCCCTGCCGCTGCCAGGACCTTTCCGTCGAGCACCAAGTCGTCGCGCAGGTGGACTCGGACCGTCGAGCCCCTCCGTGCGGCGATGTCGAGATGGCCGTCGACCACGAAAACGACCGTCGATCCCGCCGGCAGCGCGTGCTGGGGCGGCTCGGCGGTCGCATTCGCATACGAACCGAGGAGAAAGGCCGCCGCGAGGACGGCCGCTCGCCTCACTACGAAGCCTTCTTCTCCGCTTCGGCGGCTTCCGCGGCGGCCTTCTTGCCTTGCTCGATCAGGGCTTTGACCTTCTGGCCACCCTTCTGACCGATCGTCTCGTAGAACTCGGGGCCGTAGCGGTCGCGGGTGGCTTCGCCGCCCTTCTTGCCGCCTTTTTTGCCGATCGCTTCGTAGAAGGCATGACCGTGCGCTTTCTTTGTCGCTTGGCCGCCCTTACGCCCGATCATCTCGTAGAACTCCGGGCCGTACTTTTTCTTGACGGTCTCGCCGCCTTTTTGGCCGGCCTCTCGGACGCTCATGCCGGAACCGGTCTTCCGTTCGGGGGTGGACATGGGTGGGGGTAAACCTCGTGGATGATAATCGACCTGACTCAGTAACGTAAGCAGACGAATGAAAGTTGTGCGGGAGACCGCTGCCTTCGTCAAGTTTCGGGCAACCTACACGCTCGCGACGGTCGTAGCCGCGGCCTGCGTGGCCCTTACAACGGTAGCAGTCGCTCCTGGGGAGGAGCCGGGATACCGTCGCTTGGTGGAGCTCGAGAGTTCGCGAGCTTTCACAGATGATTTCGCCTTTGCGCTCGCCTCGCCCAACGAGCGAACGGCTGCCCGCGCCGCTCTCGCACTCGGACGAACACAAGACGTGCGCGCGGCCGGACTTCTTAAGAACGCGACCGGCGCGCTTAACGTTTCGCTTCGTGCCCTGGCAGTCTATGGATACGGTCTCCTTTCCGCTAAAAGCGGCATATCGACCGAACCGGTCGCCAAAGCACTGCACGATCCGGCGGGCGCCGTCCGGGTCGCTGCTGTAGACGCTGCTTGGCGCCAACGGATAGCAAAGGTACCAGGTGCGGACCGTCAGAGCGCGACGCTCCTGACGATGCTCACCTCGGAGCACGACCCGATCGTCCGCGCCCGGGCAGCCACCGCCCTGGTGGGGTGGGGCGATGCGCCCAATTCGAAGCAGATCGCCGCTCGGCTCGCTCGTGCCTTCACTGGGGAGAGCGATTCTCAGGTACGATGGCACGAAGCCTGGGCGCTGCGCCGCGGATTCGCAACTGTGACCCCGGTCCCGACCCTCCAGGCGGGGGTCACCGACCGCAGCGAGCTCGTCCGAATCCAATTCGCCGACCTCATCGCCCGCCGAAAATCCCCGCCCGAGACCCGCTACCTGCGACCCCTGCTGCGCGACCCCTCCTGGCACGTCCGCGAACAAGCCGACGAGAGCATCAACGTCCTGGCCGGCGCAAAGCGCACCGACCACCTCACGAAGATCCCAGACGGTATCGCGACCCCAGCCGCGGAGCCCGAAAACACGGAACCCGCGCTCCCCCGCTCGCACAACGGCGACCCGGCGCGCAGACCAATAGCCGCCGACGCGATCCTCGACACGCCGCTGCTTCCAACCACGAGTGACCAGATGACCGGCCCGCTCCCGGGCCCGCATCCGCGCGTCCGCATCGGAACGACGAAGGGGACGATCGTCGTGCGCCTCACCCCCGAATGGGCGCCAATGACCGTCGCGAACTTTCTGAATCTCGTCGACCGCGGGTATTACGACGGCCTCCGCTGGTTTCGCATCGTTCCTAATTTTGTCATACAAACCGGAGACAAAACGGAAACAGGCGACGGCGACGCGGGCTACACGATACCAGCAGAAGAAAATCCCCAAGAACAACAAACCGGCATCATCTCCATGGGCCTAAACTACACCGAAGGCAAAAACCCAGGCCCTATACGCGATTCCGCCGGAACGCAATTCTACATCACGCTCTCACCACAACTTCATCTAAATCGTGACTTCACGGTCTTCGGCCACGTAGAAAGCGGCTTCGCAACACTGGGCCGCCTCGTGGAAACCGACCGGATGACAAAAGTCGAGCGCATACCGGACCGCTAGCATCTCATTCATCGGCGCCAACGATGCCACGCATCGATCGCTTCGACAAGCTCAGCGAAAACGCGCCCTTCGACAAGCTCAGGGTGACACGATCCGCGCTCAGGAAACACGATTCGCGCCCAGCAGACACGATTCGAGCGCACGAGACCCGATTCGCGCCCAGGAGATACGATTCGCGTTTTAGTGGCACGATTCGCGTTTAGGTGACGCGACTCGCGTTCAGACGACACGCTTCGCGTTCGGGATGAACGAATTCTCGCTGACCACAACGTGATTCACGCGCCCCGACACGATTCGCACCGAGGGGAATACCATTCAGGTTTCGTTCATAAAACTATGCGCTGAACTGACAGGTCCGTGGCAACTCCACCATCGTGCCCCTGAAAAGGAGAACGCGCGCAAAATCCCAGCATTCCGGCAAAATGTAGCCACGCCACCGGTTTTGCGACGATCGTGGCGGGCGGGTGGTGACGACGCCGTAGCGGGGCTTGCGCGACGAGCGGAGCGCAGGATGCGCGAGAGCGACGTCGAGCACAAGCGACCGGAGCGCACGATGCGCGCAGGGAGCGGCCCCGCTACGGCGTCGTCACCACCCGCCAACCACCATCCCCTACAATCGCGACTTCAGCGAGAAAATATCGACCGCAAAGCAAAGAGCGCGTTCTCCGGCCGTTCCGTAATTCTGCGATAGAAGTACGAAGCCCAATGCGTCCCATACGGAATGTAGATCCGCACGCGATACCCATCCCGCGCCAGCGCCCGTTGCAAATCCGGACGCACCCCAAAGAGCATCTGAAACTCAAACCGCTCCGGCCCAATCCCACGCTCACGCGCAAACGTGCGAATCGCCGCGATCAGCCGTTCATCGTGCGTCGCAATCCCCGGATAGTTCCCGCGCTCGAGCAGCGCCTCCGCACAGCGTAGGTATTGCCGCCGAATCGTCGGCATATCTTTGATCGCCAGCTCCGGCGGTTCCGCATACGCGCCCTTACAGAGCCGCACGCGCGCGCCAAGCGAGATCATGCGCTCGACATCGTCCGGCGTACGCTTGAGGTACGCTTGCAGCACCGGCCCCACGTTGCGGTTCTCGGCGAAGGCACGCTCGAAGATCCGCAGCGTCACGTCGGTGACCGCGGTCCCCTCCATGTCGATGCGTACGAAGGGGTCACTGTTCGGCGCCGCCGCCGCCTGGATCGCGCGCAGGTTCGCGGTCGCGAAGTCCTCGTCGATCAGCAGTCCCAGTGCCGTGAGCTTTACGGAAACGTTGCTTTCGAGCCGCCGCGCACGAATCGCCGCCAGCAAGTCGAGGTAGGCATCGCGCGTTCGTTCGGCCTCATCGCGTTTGGTGACGTCTTCGCCGAGGAAATCGAGGGTCGCCGTCATCCCGGCGGCGTTGCACGTGGCCACCGCATCCATCGCCTCGGCGACGGTCTCACCGGCGATGAATCGCTTGGCGAGAAAAAAGAACCGCTGCTGGAAAGCGGGACTTTGGATCACATCGAGGACGGCCACGAGCGGGCGCCTTCGGCATGAGACGACCGGGCCCTCGGGGTACGACGGGTAACTGATGCAGGGAATCGTCTTTTCACGCTCTTTTCAGTTGCACCATAGGCGAGCGCGCGGCGATGCGGAAAGCGCTGAGCATGGCTTGGCGCATCCTGGTCGCGGACGACGACCCGGAGATCTGCACGCTGATCAAGAAAATCCTCACGAAGGGTCCGTTTCGCGTCGTCGCATGCAACGACGCCGAAAGCGCGTTGGTGCATATCCAGCGCGACGCGCCGTACGACATGCTGATCAGCGACTTCATGTTGCCGGGGATCTCGGGGATCGAACTCATCGCGCAGGTGCGCCAGAACGGTGCGACCGCACGGATGCCGATCGTGATGATCAGCGGGCACAGCAACTACGGGATGGACGCGCGGGCGAAAGCGGCCGGCGCAGACGCGTTCCTCAACAAGCCGTTCACGCTTTCGCAGCTGTACTCGACGGTGCAGCAACTCCTCGACGATTCGCGCAGCTCTGCACTGAACGTCTAGCAGCGAGGCCGCGATGAGCGCGGCTGCGTTCGCGAAGATCCTCGTCGTCGGACTCTCGCTGGGCTTGGACGTCTTCGCCGTGTGCGTCGGCGTCGGGATGCGAGGAGCCGATCGCGCCATCAAAGTGCGGATCGGGGCGGCGTTCGCGGTCGCCGAGGTCGGGATGACGTTGGCGGGGGTCGGGCTCGGCGCGGTCGCGGGACGGCTCATCGGCGACGTCGCGGGATATCTGGGCTTTGCGGCGCTCGTCGGCGTCGGCGTCTACATGGTGTGGGAGGCGATCCGCGAAGCGGAAGAGCCGGGCGGCTTCGATCTCTCGCGCGGTTGGGGACTCTTCTTGGGTGCGCTGTCGATCAGCCTGGACTCGCTGGGCATCGGCTTCTCGATCCTCTACATCGGCGTGCCGCTGGGCGTCTCGATCGCGGTGATCTTCCTGGTCTCCATCGTGTCGACGACGCTCGGGCTCGCGCTCGGGAAGCGCCTGGGCGCGATCGCGGAGGAGTATGCCGCGATCGGCGCGGGGGTCATTCTGATTCTGACCGGCCTGGGTTTTGCGGCGCTGAAGTACTATCACATCGGCGCGTGAAAACGTGACGGCGATGCCGTCCGCGCCGGAAGCGCTCTACGCACTGGCGACCGCTGCGGCGCGGAGCGTCGTCATCGTCGGAACCGCAAAGAATACCGGCAAGACGACGACGTTCAACGCGCTGTGCGCCGTCGCGCGCCGCCGCCGTGTCCCGATCGCGGTGACGTCGATCGGTCGTGACGGCGAGCCGAGCGACGCGCTCGACGCGCAGCCCAAGCCGCGCGTGCGGCTCGAGGCGGGAACCCTCGTCGCGCTGCCGGCCGGACTGATGCCGCGCAGCCCGGCGCTCGCGGTGCTCGAACGCGGCGAACGCAGCGCACTCGGCACGACCTACCTTGCACGCGCGGTGCTGCCGACACGCTGCGAGATCGCCGGTCCGCCGACGGCGCGCGCGATGCGCGCGACGATCGACCGGCTGCGCGCGCTCGCCGACGGCCCGGTGTTCGTCGACGGCGCTATCGACCGCATCGCACCGCTCGCCGGCGGCGACGACGCGGTGATCCTCGCGACCGGTGCGGCCAGCGGCGCGACCGTCGCACGCGTCGCAGAGGTGGCGGCGGACGCGATCGCGCGCCTCACGCTCCCCGGTCGCGATCCGCGCCGCGAACGGCCGCGCGTCGCGTACATCGAGGGCGCGCTCGACGCGCAGCACGCGCAGGCGCTGCTCGACGAGTCGCGCGAGACGACGGTCGTCGTCGAGGATCCGACACGCATCACCGTGCGCGGTGCGCTGTTCGCGCGCTTGCGCGCGCACGTCGATCTGCGCTGCGCGCGGCCGCTGCGCGTCGTCGCGTGCACAACCTCGCCGGTCGGACGCGATACGACGCTCTCGCCGCGCGCGCTCGTCGCCGCCGTCGCGCGCGCGACCGGGCTGCCGACGTTCGACGTCGTCGCGGATCTCTCGGCGTGACCGCGGATCAGCTGACCGCCGAGCGGATCGGGCTGGACTGGTTGCGCGAGGCGTTGGCGCCGGTCGGTGCATTCGGCCGCCACGTTGACGACGCGACGCCGCCGTACGTGCCGGGTGACGAAGCGCGCGCGCTTGCCGAGATCGTGGGCGCGCACGCGCTCGCCGTCCAGCTCTCGCGCGACGGCGTCGACCGGCTGCGTGCCGCGCTGCGCGCCGTCCCCGAGCCCGGACCGATTCTCTCTCGCGCGCGCGCCGGCGACCCGCTCGACGACGTCGACTTCTACGAGCTCGGACGGTTCGTCGACGCGCTCGGGGTGCTTGCGCGCGCGTGGGACGCCGCGGGCGGGACCGCAGAGCGACGTCCTCCGACACTCGACGAGCTCAGCGTGCTGCTCGCGCCGGGACGAGACGGCGGGGCGTTCTACCTCGCCGACGCGTTCGGTCCCGGCCTTGCGCCGGCACGCAGCGCGCTCGCCGCCGCCGAGGCAGCGTACGAAGCGCAGCGCGAAGCGATCGCCGCGCGCGTGCGCGAGACGCTCGGCGTCGATCCGACCGGGGAAGAGTTCGTGGTTTTGCGCGATCAGTATGACGGGCCGCTCCCGAGCGACGTGCTGCTGGTGCGCGAGACCCCGACCTATCGCGTCGCGGCGATCCGCGTGCTCGCGCCCGAGCGCGACGCCGCGCTTGCGCGGCTGGCCGAAGAAGAAGATGGTGCGCGGCGCGCGCTCGCGCAGCGCGTCGCCGATCTTGCGTCTGCTGTCGCGGCGGCGACGAGAACGCTCGGCGCGCTCGACCGCGCGCTCGCGCGCGTCGCGTTTGGGCAGCGCTGGGGCGGCTGCGTCCCGCAGTTCGCGGGCGATCGGCTCGCGTTCGAGGACGCAACCTTTGCGCCGCTGGCGGATGTGCTCGCGCAGCGTGCGCGCCGGTACACGCCCGTCTCGCTCGACCTGCGCGGCGCCGCGGTGCTCACCGGTCCGAACATGGGTGGAAAGAGCGCGGCGCTGGCGACCGCGGGTTTCCTGTGCGCGTGCGTCGCACTCGGCGCACCGCCGCCCGCGCGCGCCGCGACGCTACCACTGCTCGAGCGCATCGTCTGGATCGGCGGCGAGCCGACTGTGCGCGCGCGCCTGCTCTCCGCGTACGCGGCCGAGGTCGTACGCGCGCACGAGTTGCTCGCCGTCGCGTCGCCGGCGGCGCTCGCGCTCGTCGACGAGTTCGCGCGCACGACGGGACCGCGTGAAGGCCGTGCGCTGCTCGTCGCATTCGTCGAAGCGCTGCGCGAACGCGGCGCCTTCGCGCTCGTCGCCACGCATTTCGACGGCGTCGCGCGCGCCAGCCGCGCGCAGCATCTCCGCATCGCCGGTCTGGGCGCCGCGCTCCCGGCGACGGCCGCGACGCTCGACGAAGCGCTCGACGCGATCAACGTCGCGATGGACTATCGCGTCGTCCCGGCAGCAGACGGCGAGACGGTCTCCGATGCGCTCGCGCTCGCGCGACTGCTGGGCTTCGACGAAACCGTGCTCGCACGGGCGCGTACACTTTACGGACAGACGAAGGAGGATCACGGATGAATCGCCCGATCGCGGTTGGCGTCGTCGAGGCGGTCGCAACGATGACGCGGAAGGCGGTGGCGTGGACCCGCTGATCATCACGGTTGCTCCGGTCGGCGCCGAGGTCACACCCGACCAGACGCCCTACCTTCCTATTACGCCGGCGCAGCTGGGCGAGACGGCGCGCGAGATTCGTGCTGCCGGCGCGTCGATCGTCCACGTCCACTGCCGCAACGACGACGGCACGAACACCCACGACGTCGCGCGCTTTCGCGCCGCCTACGAGGCGATCCGAGCGGCGAGCGATCTCGTCGTGCAGTTCTCGACGGGCGGGGCGATCGGAATGACGCCGCAGGAGCGCGCCGCGCCGCTCGCGCTGCGTCCCGAGATGGCGACGCTCACCTGCGGAACGGTGAACTTCGGCGACGACGTCTTCGAGAACAGCTTTCCGATCATGCGCGGGATCCTGCAGCAGATGGACGCGTACGGCGTCGTGCCGGAGCTCGAGATCTTCGACCTCGGCCATCTCTCGAATGCGAAGCGGCTCGCGCGCGAGGGCGCGCTGCGTCTGCCCCGGCACGTCGATTTCGTCCTCGGCGTCCCCGGCGGGCTCGACGCGAGCCTCGAACACCTGATCGACTGCGTGCGCGCGCTCCCGGACGGCTGCACGTGGTCGGTCGCCGGAATCGGCCGGATGCAGCTCCCGCTCGCCGTCACCGCCGTCGCGATGGGCGGGCACGTCCGCGTCGGCCTCGAGGACAACCTCTACTACAGCAAGGGACGCCTGGCGTCCAACGCCGAGCTCGTCGCGCGCGTCGTCCGCATCGCCGAAGAGCTCGGTCGGCCCGTGGCGACGCCGGACCAGGCGAGACGAATCCTGCGCCTGGCCGCGTTGTCCGCTCGATAACAGCGCGATCCGCTAGGAACTAGCGTCCCCACACCGGAATTCGCGTCGATTCGTCCCAATGGGAGGCCCAACTGGTCACGTACGTCGTCCGCCGGACGCTTCAGAACATCCCGCTCCTGCTGCTCGTCTCCGTCGTGCTGTTCACGATCCTGCAACAGGCGCCGGGCGGTCCGCTCACGCCCTACCTGCAGAACCCCCATCTGACGCAAGCCGACATCGACCGGCTGCGCCACAACTTGGGCCTCGATCAGCCGGCGTACGTCCAGTACTTCCAATGGTTGTGGCGCGTGCTCCACGGCGACTTCGGCTGGTCGCAGTCGAACTCCGAACCGGTCACGCAAGCGATCATCGACCGCCTCCCGGCGACGCTCGAGCTGATGGGCGCATCGTTCATCGTCGCGATCACGATCGGCGTGACGTTCGGCATCATCAGCGCCGTCAAGCAGTACTCGTGGATCGACTACCTCGTCACGACGTTCGCATTCTTCGGCCAGTCGATGCCGGTCTTCTGGTTCGCGCTGATGCTCCAGCTGATTTTCGCGGTGTACGGCATCCCGATCGGCTTCGGCTATAAAATCCAACTCCCGTCCGCCGGAATCGCCGAGAGCGACACATTCATGTTCGGCGACCGGATCACACACCTGATCCTCCCGACGCTCGTCCTCTCGCTGCTCTACATCGCAACCTACAGCCGCTTCATGCGCAGCTCGATGCTCGAAGTGCTCCGCACCGACTACATGCGCACCGCCGCAGCAAAAGGCGTCTCGCGCCTCGGCGTGATCTTCAAGCACGGCTTCAAGAACGCACTCATCCCGCTCGTCACGATCATCGCCCTCAACCTGCCCGGCCTCATCGCCGGCGCAGTCGTAACGGAAACGATCTTCGCCTGGCCCGGAATGGGCCGCCTCTTCATCAACGCCCTCACGCAGTTCGACTTCGCACTGCTGATGGGCTACATGATGATCGTCTCGTTCCTCGTCGTCTTCTTCAACCTGGTCGCCGACGTCTGTTACGCCTGGCTCGACCCGCGAGTGAAGTACACCTAGTGGCCGCGACGCTTCCGCTCACCCCCGGCACCGCAATCCCCGCCGAGGAAGCCCCGTCCCGCAACACCGTCTGGCGCCGCTTCCGCCGCCACCGCGTCGCCCTGCTCGGCGGCGTGGTCCTCATCTTGCTCGCGCTCGTCGCGATCTTCGCGCCGCTCATCGCGCCCGCCGACCCCAACTACATTGACAACGCGCACTGGAACGGCTACCCGCTGGCGCCCGGCGTAGCCGGCCATATCTTAGGAACCGACGAAAACGGCCGCGACCTCCTCGCCCGCCTGATGTTCGGCGCCCGCATCTCCCTTACGATCGCGGTCACCGCCGTAATCATGGAGATCGCAATCGGCACCGTCCTCGGTGCGATCTCCGGCTACTACGGCGGCTGGATCGACTTCATCATCATGCGCGCCACCGACGTCGTACTCTCGATCCCGCTCCTCCCATTACTGCTGGTCCTCACCGCAATCGTCGCCGGCACCTCAAACAAAGCCGCACTCAGCTTCGGCGTCATCGTGCTCATCATCGGCCTCACATCCTGGCCGTCCGTAGCACGCCTCGTCCGCGCCTCATTCCTCTCCCTACGCGAACGCGAATTCGCAGAAGCCGCCCGCGCCCTCGGCAACCGCGACGGCCGCATCATCTTCCGTCACCTACTCCCGAACGCAATCGCCCCCATCATCGTCCAAGCAACACTCGAAGTAGCAAACGTCATCATCCTCGAGTCAACGCTCTCATTCTTAGGCTTCGGCATCCAACCCCCAACCGCATCATGGGGCAGCATGCTCGCCAACGCCCAATCCAACATCACCGTCGCCCCCTGGGCCGCAATCTTCCCCGGCCTCTGCATCCTCATCACCGTCCTCTCCATCAACTACCTAGGCGACGGCCTCCGCGACGCCCTAGACCCCAACTTGCGCTAAAACACAAGTGCCCAAAGTCCCGCCCCAGCACAATCGTGCTAATGCGCGAGGTTCTTAGAG
>CAZABL010000078.1:0-1991 GCA_964483365.1 uncultured bacterium | reverse complement strand
GGCGCACTTCGCCGCACTCGCGCCGCGCCACGATAGCGAAAAAACCGGAGGCGCTCGTTTGCCAGCCCCTCCTCCGGGGAATTATTCTCACACAGAAAGGGGGGCGTTGCGATGCATCGGCGGACAACCGATGAGCTCATGGAAGTTTCGCGCTATTGGACGCCCGATCACCTGGACGTCACCAACGTCCCTATGACGTACGCGCGACCAAAAGCACCCTGGATCGACGATTTCAAACGGCTCCGCCGCCATCTCTCGTCCGACGCGAGCGAACGTCTCGCTCGGCGACGCTTGCACACGCATGCTGTCGTCGACCCGAACGAGATCACTGTGCTTCCGCCGCTCCCGCCCCCTCCGGTCTCCGTTGAGCCCGAGGAACGACACGTTCCGTTCGCGCTCGCGTTGCTCGGCGCAATGCGCCGCCACGCACAGTAGCTAGACGACGCAACTGCTGCAGCGTCCGGTGAATGTCACGGCTTCGTGTTCGATCGCGACGCCGTGTCGCTCGCCGAGTGCGCGCAACGTCTCCGCGCTGAGCGCAAACGCAAGATCTCGAATCCGCCCGCACGCCGCGCAGCGAAAGTGCGCGTGCGGCGATGCCATTTGCTCGTACACCGCGCCGGCCTCACCCGGAACGTCGATCTTGAGGACTTCACCGAGCTCGGCAAGGCGGATCAAGCCACGGTGCACCGTGGCAAAGCCCATCCGCGGCTGAAACGCGCGGGCGCGCAGCCAGATTTCTTGGGCCGTCAGGTGGTTGCCCAAGCCTGCTTGCCTCACCACAGCGAGGACGGTGCGGTAGTTGGGCGGGAGGACGTGGTTGCCGGTTGACATGAGCTCCGAGATGGGGTAGGCTCCAGGGCGAGTGAAAATGATTCTCACCGTCAGTATACGTGAGAGTTCGCTCTTGTAGCAAGGTATCGGAGGTTTATTCAGTGCTAGCGAAGGTCGGTCAGCCGGCTCCCGCCTTTACGCTCCCGTCCACGAAGGGTGCGACCAGCCCCAAGGATCTCGGTAAGGAGATCAGCCTGTCGGATTACCGCGGGAAGTGGTTGATCTTTTTCTTCTATCCGCTCGACTTCACGTTCGTCTGCCCGACCGAGATCACGGCGCTCTCGGACCGTTACGAAGACATCAAGGACCTCGACGCCGACGTCCTGGCCTGCTCGACGGACTCGGTTCACTCGCACTTCGCGTGGCTGAACACGCCGCGTGAGAAGAACGGCATCGCCGGGACGAAGTACCCGCTCGTCGCCGACTTCACCAAGGAAGTCGCCCGTGCGTACGGCGTCCTCGACGAGCAGTCCGGCGCAGCGCAGCGCGGGCTCTTCATCGTCGATCCCGACGGCGTGCTCCGCTACGCGGTCGTCACGGCGGACAACGTCGGCCGTTCGGTCGACGAGACGGTTCGCGTCCTCGAGGCGCTCCAGACCGGCGGGCTCTGCCCGGCGAACTGGACTCCCGGCCAGCAACTGCTGACCGTCGGGGCGTAAGCCCGATGCCGCTCCGTACCGGTTCTGCGATGCCGTCGTTCGACGGGATCGCGACCTGGATCAACGGCGGCGCACCGAAGGACGAGGATCTGGCGGGAAAGCCGGTCCTCGTTCACTTCTGGTCGATCAGCTGCTACATCTGCCACAACGTCGCCGAAGAGGTCGCGAAGTGGCAGGCGGAATACGCGCCGCGCGGACTCGCCGTGGTCGCGATCCATCAGCCGCGCGGTCCCGAGGAACTCGACGTCGCAAACGTGACCGAGGACGCACAAGGTCCGATGGGGATCACGTGGCGGTGCGGGATCGACAACCAGCACGCGGTCGTGCAGCGGTTCGAGAATCAGTTCGTCCCCGCGTACTACGTGTTCGACAAGGACCACAAACTCGTCCATCGCCAGGCCGGCGACCGCGGCTTCGAGCGGCTGCACGACAAGATCGGTGAAGTCCTCGGCGACAAGCCCGTCCCCGCCTAGGCGGATTCTGCCGAACTCGCCTAGG